>CAXUGY010000036.1:0-41854 GCA_964250695.1 uncultured Chthoniobacterales bacterium
TTCACCTCGCGCTCATCTTCGATGCCCTGCGATAGTGTGAACAGGCCCTAGTGCTCGACACGCGCTGGCGCAAGGAGAAGCTAGACCGGGGCAGATGCGCTCCTGGTCACGCCATCCTGGATAGCCAGAGCATCAAGACCGCCGCCCAAGGCGGGGCGCACGGCTTCCGCGTCGGCAAAATGATCAAGGGCCACTCGCGAAGCGTTTCGCATGATCGTCGCACAAATCGCTGAAGTGCCCTCGGGCCGAGAGCACTTCGATTACCGGACCGGGGGGGGCCCGTCGGTGGCTGGATGCGGTTGAGGCCGTGAGAATGGAGTCTATCACGCCGATGACGGTCCAGCGATGGAAAGCCGGTTTTCTGGAGAATGCAGGAATGGATCCGATCTCTCAGCAAACAGCGCGTGTGTCGGTGAACGCCTTTTTGCGGAACGCTAAAACGCTCTTCAGTCTGAAGTTGTCAGCCCATTTAACGGATTTGCGACTGCCGGAGCCGTTACCATTTGTGAGATTTGTGAGTATTGCGTTCGAGAAACCGGGCAGCCTCCGTTCCTGATCAACCGTTCAGCCGGAAGCACTCCTGGTTGCCGCGCGGAACCAACTCGCCGACGAGCACCCAGAGCAATACAAAATCGGTAATGTTCTGGGGTGATGACAGACGCGTGGGACCGCTCGTAGGCCTGGAGTCAGCCGTGGAAGAGATTCACTGGTAGAGCCACCGAAACGCGAAATTATTTTGCATCGCCGCGTTTTTTTGTTGACGGCCAGCGGCGTAAATCGCATTTACGCATGCGTTTGTTGCCTGCCGAAGTGCGGGCGACATCCAAGAAGAACTATCGCTCTCCATTCATACTCATCTATATGGCTATCCCTTTGTTTCCACCGACATCGCATCGTCTGTCACGCGTCTGCCTGGCCAGATATTTGTTCGTGCTGCTACTGGCGGCCGTTGTTTTGCCGTCGGGTCTCGCCGTCACGCAGGCGCAGGCGGGCAGCTTGACTACCCTGCACAGCTTCAACGGTCCTCCCAACGGCCTCTCTCCCGGCGCCGGGTTGGTGCAGGGTCCCGGGGGCAACTTCTACGGCACCACCTCCAACGGTGGGTTGCGCGACGGCGGCACGGTCTTCTCCATCACGCCGGCGGGCGTGTTGACCACGCTCTATAATTTCAGCAGCGGTGCAGACGGGGCCTCCCCTGGTGCTGCGCTGTTGGTCGGTTCCAACGGCAAACTCTACGGCACGACCACGGTGGGTGGGGCGCACAACAGAGGCACGGTCTTTTCCATCACGCCGGCGGGTGTGTTGACGACCCTCTACAGTTTTACCGGCGACACGGATGGGGCAAACCCCGCCGCTGCGCTGGTGCTCGGCGCCAACGGCAACTTCTACGGCACGACCAAAGGAGGAGGGATGTTTAACTACGGGACCGTGTTTTCCATCACGCCAGCGGGCGTGCTGACGACCCTCCACCTGTTTAACTTCAACGACGGGACCAGCCCCGCCGGGCTGGCGCTGGGCCGGGACGGCAACTTCTACGGCATCACCCTGTACGGCGGCGAAGAGAACCAGGGCACCCTGTTCCGGATGACGCCGACGGGCGGGGTGACCACCCTCCACGTCTTTGACAACGGCACGGACGGAGGTTATCCCTCCTCCGCACTGACGCAGGACAGCGACGGCAACTTCTACGGCACGTGCGCCTACGGTGGCGACGGCTACTACGGCACGATCTTCCGCCTGACCCTCGCGGGTCAATTGACCACCCTGCACACCTTCACCGGCGACGCGAACGGGGCGCTCCCCTACGCCGGACTGGTGCCGGGCCCTGACGGCAACTTCTACGGCGTCGCCCAGCAGGCCGGCGGCAACGGCTACGGCACGATCTACCGTCTCACCCCCGCGGGCGGGTTCACCACCATCCACAGCTTCGCCGTCAACACGGAGGGATACTACGCCTCTACCACGCTGACACCGGGCAGCGACGGCAACTTCTACGGCGTGGCCCGGCAGGCCGGCAGCTTCGGCTACGGCACGGTCTTCTCGGCTACAACCACGGGCGCGGTGACGGTTCTCTACAACTTCCGCCGCTCCGCGGATGGGGACGGTCCTAACGCGGGAATGGTGCAAGGGTCCGACGGCAACTTCTATGGCACCACCAACCTGGGCGGTCTGTATAACTATGGCACGATCTTCCGGATGAACCCGGCGGGCGAGCTGACCACCTTGCACAGCTTCAGCAACGGCACGGATGGTGGTTATCCCGCTGTCTCGATGATCCAGGGCGCCGATGGCAACTTCTACGGCACCACCCGGCAGGGCGGCGGGGGTGGCGGCACCGTGTTCCGGATCACGCCGGGAGGTCTGCTGACCACCCTCCACGTCTTCACCGGTGAATCGGAAGGATACGGCCCCGTCGGTGCCTTAGCGCTGGGCCCTGACGGCAACTTCTACGGCACAACCATCGGTGGCGATACTGGCACCTATGGCACGATCTTCCGCATCACCCCGGCGGGGGCTCTGACGACCCCGTACACCTTCTTCGATTCCAGTTATTACGGACTCTCCGGACTCACGCTGGGCGCGGACGGCAACTTCTACGGCACGACGGGTAGCGGGGCCAATTACCGTGGCTCGATTTTCCGCTTCACGCCGGGGGGGACGACGACGACCCTCTACAGCCTCACCGCCGGAGACGGAAGTAATCCCGGCGCGCTGGTGCTAGGCGCTGACGGCAATTTCTACGGGACGACGAGCTATGCTAATGGCCCCGGCCTTGGCGGCACGGTGTTCCGCTTCACGCCGGGGAGCAGCCAGTCCAGCAAGCAGGGTCTTACCGTGAAGGACGGGGCAAAGCCCGGCGGCATCCGGCCACGTGCGGACAGCGGGACGCTGACCACCCTCTATAGCTTCAACGCCACCACGGATGGGAGCTTCCCATCCAGCACGCTGATCCAGGGCCGCGACGGCAGTTTTTACGGCACGCTGTCTCTTGGCGGCACAGGCGGCGCCGGCACGGTCTACCGGATCACGTCGGCAGGTGTGCTGACTACTCTCCGCAGCTTTAGTGGCGGGACGGACGGGGGTATTCCCGAAGGTACGCTGGTCCAAGGTCGTGACGGCAGCCTCTACGGCACCACTTTCCAAGGCGGCGCCAACAACCGCGGCGTGACCTATCGGCTGAGGATTCCTCAGGCCACAAGCCAACCCTGAGAGCAACCAACCACAAAAGGTAGGACGCACTGAGAAAGGCGTCGCTCACATTGATGTTCACACCGAGGACGAGAAAGACTCGCCTCGGCAGCGAAGAAAAACCGACAGTCTCGGGCTAAATCCCGGGGTGTCTTATGGCCACAAAGGTATCTATTCAGTCATCCAACCACATCACCATCCATCTCAAACATGAAATCTAGTTTTCCACTCATCATCGCTCTTGCCTTGGGCTGTGCGACGGCTTCCGCCCCCCGTCTCCGAGCCGTCACCATCCTGGACCAGATCGGCTCCTCGGGGGCCTTCTTCACGGGGCGAACCGCCAATACTTCCCAGGTGTTCGACGATTTTCCCACCTTCAGCATCGCCGCGGTGGATGACTTCAGCGTCTCGTCTATCTTCAACCTCACCAACGTCACCGCGGCCACGGAGGGTTTCAACGGTTTCAGCTCCTACGGCGACATCACCGGCTACGAGGTAAACATCTACAGTTCGCTGGCGGCAGCCAACGCCAGTCTCAACGGCGACATCGCCCACGCGCTGATCAGTCCGGCCTCGGCGACGCTGACCACATCTTTCAGCGGGGATCCCAACAGTGCCCTGGTCTCCCTGCCCGTGAGCATCCTGTTGCCCCGCACGGGCACTTTCTACCTATCCGTTCTCGCCGACCTGGACTTTGATGCGGGCGGCCAGCTGGGCATCTACGGCAGCACAGGGTTGACGGGCTCGAACCCGGGAGGCGCTAACGGCCACCAGGAGAACCCGAGCAGCGGCTTGGGCTTGCCCGGTAATGAGTCGGCCCTCAATGTGGACCTTGCTTACCGCATCACCGCCAGCGCTGTGCCTGAGCCCTCCGCCTACGCCATGATGGTGGGCGCTGGACTCCTGCTCCTGGGCATCCGGCGCGCACGGTGCGGGTCGATCCGTGCCCTGACCGCTTAATGCTCCCATCCGAATTACCATCTTGGGGCAAAAGGATCAGTGCCAGGGAGTGTTAACACTTCGAGGTTTCGCCGGGGATAGCTCGAATAGATAACCAAAAGTCTATCTTCGGGAAGTCAAAACGGGACATTTTGTCGATTGTGAGATGTTTACAGCGGTGGCCAAGTTCATTGAGCGATGGGGGCTGGCGACCTCCGGGCGCCAGGAGGTCTCACTGGTGCCGCCGCCCCCTCGCTTGCTGAGGCCGCCAGCCACCCTGACTCCTGGCTGCCGAGATGTTTTCTCGCGCATCCTTAGATTGCATACCTTGTCCGGATGGCACCTCATCAGTTGACGACGGTACGCTTTCCTCATTTCATAAAGAGAGGCGGTAGGAGAAACCTCCAGGATTTTCCAGGGATTCAGGTTTGGATTGCTATCCACTCTCACCCATGAATTTCGAGCAGGCCTCGGGCGAGAGAAGGCGATCCGACGGCCATCGTTGAGTACAGCGTAATCTAGATAAGCTTGCGAGGGCCTGGCAGTTCTCGCTGGGAAAAGCCAGAGAAAAGCTGGGCCGCCGCTGCCGCAAGGTACGCGAAGAGGAGCCTTTTCGCTATATATTAGAACTACGGTGTACGGAGTCGGATGTACGGTGCAATCTATCTGGTTTGTTCCGTCCGCCGGGGCGTCCAGCTCTCACGGGACGCCGAGCGAAGGAATGTGCATCGGCCAACATCCCGCCGCAACCTTCACGGATGCTCTTTCGTTTCCCCGTGAACCGGCGATTTTTTTTGACGATTCCCGCCCCGTCGCGGAAGGGTGCCGTGTCATGAACCGCCTGACCGAAATCCTGGACCGCAAACGCGCAAGTATCCAGCCCCTGCGCCCGCAGCGCGACGCCCTTCGCGCCACCGCCTTGCGCCGCAACCACTTCCGCAGTTTTTTCAACGCGCTCCATGGCGACGGTGGCCAGACCCTTGCCCTCATCGCTGAAATCAAGCGAGCCTCCCCGTCCGCCGGGCTGATCGCGTCGGATTTCGACCCCGCGGCCATCGCCACGCGCTACGAGGACGCGGGTGCCAACGCGATTTCCGTCCTCACCGACGAACCTTTTTTTCAAGGCCATCTCGACCATCTGGTCGCCGTGCGCGCAGCGGTCGATCTGCCGATTCTGCGGAAGGATTTCGTGCTCGACGAGGTGCAGATCTACGAGGCGGCCGCCGTCGGTGCGGACGCCATCCTGCTCATTGTCGCCGCGTTAACCCAAGACGAATTGGTCCGGCTGCTGGATGTGGCGACGCTCTGTCAACTCGACGCGCTGGTGGAAGTCCATACCCTCGAAGAACTCGACCGCGCTCTGGACACAGACGCGCGGATCGTCGGGATCAACAACCGCGATCTGACGACGTTCAAGGTCGATCTTGCGACGACCGAAACGTTGAGCGAACAGGTGCCGCCCGGCGTGCTGCTCGTCAGCGAGAGCGGCATCCGCACCGCCGACGACAGCCGACGACTGCGGGCGTGCGGCGCGGAAGCGATCCTCGTCGGCGAGGCGTTGATGCGCAGCGACGACGTGGCTAGGCAGGCCGCCGCGCTGAAGCTCGAAGAACCGGCGGGCGTGAATGGCCGGGACGACGTTGGATGATTCACTCCGCCCCGCTCAGGATGACAAAACTGGCACGCCGTTCGCCTTACAATCCGATGACCGTGGTGGTCACGTCACGCAATTTTCCGCTCGCGCGCACGACGGACAGAAAATCATCCACCACCTGCGGCGTATCGATGATGAGATAGGTCGTCTCGCCAACCACGGCATCACGGTAAATCTGCTCCAGCCGGGGCGCGCCAACGTCGCTGACGGCGGGCAGATCCGTGACGCGAAACATGGCGGTTTTCCGCAGGTCCGGCGAATCCATCGGGTGTTCGACCAGCGAACGCACCCGCGAAAGGCGAATCAAAGCCCGTCGGATGATCTCTTTCTTCGCGGGCGGCGCGGAAAACGTGACCAGCACGGTCGCGCGGCCTTCGGGGTCGAGCGCGCCGTCGTTGCCCAACGAACAGGATAGCGACACGCCCCGGTGCGCAAACGTCGCGGCGATGACCTCCATGCCGCCCGGGTGGTCGGTGAGTTTGAGCACGAAAGCGTAGCTGAGCAGCGGCGAAGAGGGGACTGGTTCCATGGGAAAAAAGATCAACGGGCGGCATCCATCCAGCCTCTGACCTGCTCCTGCATCCGGCGGGAAATCGCCGTCAAACGCGTGAGTTCCTGGTCGGTCAACGGGATTTCCACCACGCGGGAAATGCCGTTGGCCCCGGCAACCACCGGCACGCCCAACGGTCCGTGCAGCCCGTAAAAATCGCCTGCGAGCATGGCCTGTCCCGCGACGAGCACCTCCCGCCCGTCGAGCAGCGTGCGCACGAGATCGACCGTCACGCTGGCGGTGGCCAGCACGGTTTTGCTGCCGGAAAGGTGGGTGACGTAGGGTTTGACGATCACGCGCACATCCGGCGCGAGCGTGTCCACCCGGGTAAACGCCTCGGCCACCCGCCCGGCGGTGAGGAGTTCGGTGACCGCCTTCCGCTCCCGCACGCAGGTCTCGGCGAAGTCGTCCAGCGTCGCGTCGTGCCGCAGACGGGCGACGGTCGCGGCCAGTTCGGCGGCGTCCATGCCGTGGATTTGCACACTGCTCCAGACCGGCACCTGCGCGTCGCCGTGCTCGCCGAGCATGAAGCCGCTCACCCGCTGGCGGCGCACCCCGAGGTCGGCGGCGATCTCGCGCCGGAACCGCAACGTGTCCGAATACGCGCCGATCCCGATCACCCGGTTGCGCCCGATGGCTTCGGCAAAATAAGCCACGCCCAGTTCCACCGGGTTGCTCACGACGATGACGATCTCCGTCCCCTGCCCGTGTTTGGCCAACGCCTCGGCATACGCGCGCATGACCGGCGCGTTTCCCACCGCCAGACCGCTTCGCGACGCCCCGGCCTTGCCGACGTTCGGCGGCACCGTTGCGCCCGCCGCGACGATCCACAGGTCGGCTACGATGTCCTCGGGTGCGAGCGCGACATCCAGATACGGCACGTGCTCGGCGTAAGCGTCGGTCAAATCCGAGACCAACCCGTGCAGGATGCTGGCGGATGCCCCGCCGCTCCGGCCCACGAGTTGCAACCGCTCGGTCGTCGCAAGCAGCCGCTCGGCAACGAGTTGACCGGCGATGGCCCTTCCACAATCCCCTGATGCTCCGAGAATGGCTACGTCCATGGCGAAGATTCTGCTCCCTGACCGACCGATCACCCCAGCTTTTCCCCACTCCATCGACCATGAATCGTCCCCGTCAACTGGAATACCGCACGCTGACTCTCCTGGAAGCCCTCGCCGCCGGGCGTCCCCTCGCGGACGCCGACCCGCAGGCCACGCTGTTTCGCGCCTGGCCCGGGCCACCCCGGCGCACCGCCCGCCAGCTCGCTGCCCGGGCCAACGCCGCCCGGGGACGTGAGGTGCTGTGGCTCGTCGGCGTGGACCCGACCGGGGCCGTCCGGGGCGCGGAACCCGGCAAATTCGACGACTGGCTCGCCGGGCTGCTCCCGTTTTTCGATGGCCTCGCGCCACGCATCACCGCCTTCAACGTCCCGACCGGTCCCCGGCAGGGTAAACTGCCGCCCGGGCAGGTGATCGCGCTGCACGTCGAGACCGACCGCGCGCCCTTCGTGATCCGGGGCGGTGGTCGCGCCGCTTCAACCGAGGTGCCCTGGCTGGACGCGGGCGGCGGCCTCCGGTCGGCGGGCCGGTTGGAACTGGTGAAACTGCTCAGTCCACTGCACGACCTCCCGCAACTCGAAATCCTGGAAGCAGAACTGACTTTCTACAAGAACCCCCACCCCACCTACGCCTCGAAAGCGACCTTTCGCTGGACGTTCGACGGCTCGGTCTACGTCATGCCACGCGCTGATGACCGGGTAGTCATCCCCCTGCACCGTGTCCGGGGCGGCCTCGCCACCGTGCAAGGCGATTTCTCCAACCAGGCGAGCGAGGTCAATCTCACCGCCGACAAGAATTCCCCCGCCGTCCGGCTGACGGATACAGCCGTCCTGGTCGAAGGGCTGGGCCGGGTGTTCATCTATTGCTCCGGGTCCACCACCCGGCCAGAAATCCCCACCCAGGACGAGATGGCCTTCACCGTGGACCTGATTCCCGCCGGTTCGGACCGCGCGGCGACCGCCTCGACAACGATGCGCCCGGCGCAGGTTGCGGAAGGCAACCAGGCCGGGCGCTGGAAACTCTGAACTCTCTTTTTACTGGCCACCACTATCACTACCACCACTTACTGACGGCTGAACTCGCTGGCAAAATCGATCACGCAGATCGAGCCGTAGATCGGATGCCGGCCGTTGCTGACCCCCGCCACGCGGAAGCCCGGCTGGAGGATGTTCTTCAGGTGGCCGCGGCTGCGCTCGCCGTCGTCAACCACCAGATTGTAAACGACCCCCTCGGCGGTCGGCGCACCGTAGGCGACGTTCTCGCCGGCCATGTTCTGCCACACGCCGTAGTGCATCATCCGGTCGAAGGGTGCGCCGCCGTGGCCGATCTGGCCGGTCTGCATCTGCGCGTTGATGAGTTCGCGGCCCGCACCGGCGAGCAGGTCCGACGCGGTGATCGGCTCCTGGGGGCTGGCGTGCTGCAAGGTGCGGATGGCTTGTTCGAGGGCGGCGACACCTTCCTGGGTGCGGAGCGTCCGGCGGCCGGGGGCGCGGAAAAGGTTGTCCGCCGTGTAGTAAGGGCGAAAGCTTTCGAGGTAAGCCGCGTAAGCTTGCGGGTTGGTGCGGACGCGGTTGACTTGGTCGATCACTTCCTGGGTGAAGTTACCGGCCGGGACCGACTTGGCTTTGGGAGCAGCCTGGGCGGCGTTCACGGTTGCGAAACTCAGGGTGGTGCAGATGAGAAGAGTCAGAGTTTTCATTGAGCTTGTAAAGTTCGTGGTGGTGCAATCTGTTTAAGCATCAGATGTGCGCACGAACCCCCGGCTCAACGATTCCTCTGCGGTCGCCCACCAGAGTAAAACAACCGCTTTACTCTGGCGGAAAAGTTTCTAAATATCCTGCCTTTACCCCACCGAGCCCTCACATTTATCAAATTTGATACTCTCAATAATGATACACTTTAATCAATTATGATTTCTGAAATACAGTGGCTGGTCACCTCGTCACCGTCCACCTCGATTGTCCCGGTGAACCTTTGCCTGGCGAGCAGCATGGGCAGCCAGTGACGATCATCGGCCCACATCTCGTCGTAGGGAAGCGCGTTCACCGGAAACCACAGGGGCACAGCCTCTTCGGTCTCATGAGGCACGCCCTCGAAGCGGCGCGCGAGGTAGATCATGCAGTGCAGGTTCAGCCCGTCCGCAAAGCGGAAGTGCAACTCCCCATGGAGCACGGGATCGAGCGGCGTGACACCGACTTCCTCCTGCACCTCGCGGATGGCGGCGGCCAGCGGGGCCTCGCCGGGATCGACCTTGCCACCGGGGCCGTTGATCTTGCCCGCCCCGATGCCGCGTTTCTTGCGGATGAGCAGGAGTTGGCCGTCGGTCAGGATGTAGCAGAGCGTCGCCTGTTGTTCGGTCATGGGCGACGGCAGCGTAGCCGATTTCAGACGGGGCGGAAGATGAAATGCAGCAGGAACAGCCCGGCCAGCCCGTAGGCGAGCGGCGTGACCTGCCGGGCGCGACCGGTGGCCAGCATCAACACCGCGAAGACCACGAAGCCCATGGCGATCCCCTCGCTGATGCTGAAAGCCAGCGGCATCACGAGAATCGTCAGCACGGCGGGGACGGCCACGGCAAAATCCTGGAAGTCGATCTCGACGATGCTCTGCATCATGAACACGCCCACGATGACCAAGGCCGGGGCGGTGGCCAGCTCGGGGATGGCGTTGATGACCGGCACGAAGAACATCGCCAGCAGGAAGCACCCGGCGGTGACGAGACTCGTCAGACCGGTGCGACCACCCTCCTCCACTCCGGCGGCGCTCTCGATGTAGCTCGTGGTGGTGGACGTGCCCAGGCACGCGCCGAACATCGCTGCGCCCGCGTCGGCGATCAGCGCGCGGCCGATGCGCGGCAGGTTGCCGTTGGCGTCGAGCAGACCGGCGCGTTTGCAGACGCCGAGCAGCGTGCCGACGTTGTCGAAGAGATCGACGAACAGGAGGGTCAACAACAGCGGCAGGGACTGGCCGAAATGCCGGAAGAGGTAGAGAAAATCGAGTTTCAGGAAGGTCGGCGCGAGCGAGGCAGGCGCGGAAACGAACGCGGGCGGCGCGGTCGTGATCATCCCGCGGGGTGCGCCTGGAACCACGGCTCCCGGCAGGAACAAGCCGAGGATGGTCAGGACCAGCACTCCGAGGATGATCGCCCCGGGCACCCGGCGAATGATGAGCACCGCCGTCAGCAGGAGGCCGAAGATTACCAGCAGCGGCCCCGGTTGCGAGAGGTCGCCCAACGTGACGAAGGTCGCCGGGTTCGCCACGATCACCCCGCCGTTCTTGAGACCGATGAACGCGATGAAAAGTCCGATGCCGCAGCCGATGGCGACTTTCAGGCTCGCCGGGATGGCTTCGACGATCTTTCGCCGCACGCCGGTCAGCGTCAGCAGCAGGAAGACGACGCCCTCCCAGAACACGAGGCCGAGCGCGCCCTGCCACGGCACCTTGAACGCGCCGCACATCGTGAACGCGAAAAACGCGTTCAATCCCATCCCCGGGGCCAGCGCGATGGGATAATTGGTCATCAGCGCCATCGCCGCCGTGGTGAAAGCAGCGGCGAGCGCGGTGGCCGTGATGAGCGCGCCTTTGTCGATCCCGGCGACGGAGAGGATCGCCGGGTTGACCGCCAGGATGTACGCCATCGCGGCGAAGGTGGTCAGGCCAGCCAGGGTTTCCTTGCGCGGGTCCGTGCCGTTTTCGCGCAGTTGGAAGAAGCGTTCGAGCATGTTGATTCTTGATGATGGCTAATGCGTTGGGATGCTCTGCTCCAAACCTCTGTCATCCTGAGCGGAGTGAGGAACGAACGGAGTCGAAGGACCTTCCGGCCGCCGGTGGGCAGGCGGGAAGGTGCTGCCTATAGAGGACCCGTGTCTTTTATTTGGTAGGAGCCGGAGCCACCGCCTCATATTTATCCCAGTGGCCGGTGATTTCGTGGACGACCTTGCTGCCGACCAGATAAGCGGATTCCAGGCTCGGCAAAAAGGCCGAATACACGCCGCTGTTTTCCTCGGCGAGGTTTTCGGCGGCGGTGCGCCCGGGCGGCGGACTGTCGAAGTTGCTGGCCGTGCGCAGGACCAGCACGCGGCTGAAATCCGTCCTGCCCGCTTTGGACAAGTTCGTCAGGGCCTGGCAGAGGCCGCTGTCTTCCATCGCCGTGGTGACGTAATTGCCCTTGCCCCCGGTCCAGTATTTTACCCAGTCGTTGGCACGCTGTTCGAGCAGTTTGCCGTGCCAGAACGTGCCGCCCGCGATGTTGTCACCCTTGAGCACGAACGGCGGCTTCTGCGCGTTCGGCGAGTCCGTGTAACGCGCCCGGCTGGTTTTCATGTGCTCGTTCTCGGGCAAGACCGTGTCTTTTGTCAGTTCGTAGGCCCATTCCGTCAGCGCGCCGTTGAGATGATAAACTTCCTGCGGGCCGCCGGGGTCGATCTTGCGCTTGGGCGGATAGGGCGCGTCGTTGAACAGCGGAAAATATCCCGTCGTCCATTCCTTCGGGATTTCGCGCGGGTCGATGAGGTGCGCCAGGTCACCATCCACCACCCATTCCGCCCAGGCCGCACTGCCGAGCGACGCGTCAGTGGGGTCGATCCCCGCGATACCGGCCATGAGCCAGTAGGCACGCGTCAGATCAAAACGCGGATCGAGTCCCAACGCCATGATCGACGTGGCCGAGTGCGCCGTGCCTTCGCCCGTGACGATGCCGATGACGCCCGTTTGTTCGTTGGCCAGCACATCGTGAAATCCGGCAGGCAGCGGGAAGACCTCGTCCAGGTGTTCGCGCTCGACCCAATGTTGAAACTCGCCCGGCGCATCGCCCCGGTCCTGGCCGATCTCGAACGTCGTGACGACGACGACCTTGACCTTGAACGGCGCAGCGTCCCCACCACGCGCCACGCCGACCAACGCGACAAGCAAACCGAAAATTGCCGTCAGAAATTTCATCGCACCTTGATCAACAAAACAGCAGGGACGAGCACCCGGCGCCCGTCCCCGCTCTCCCCTTGTTTCCCCTGAATCAGAAACGAATCTTGAAGCTGCCTTCGACGCGGAACGGCAGGTCGCGCAGGATGGAACCGTCGCCGTACACCGGATTCGGCGGCGCCCAGTTGTCCTGGTCGGTCACGTTCAGGAACGCGATCCGCGCCTCGTACCGTTTGTAGGTGTAGAACACGGTCAGGTCCATGGTGTACTGCCAGGGAATCCTGAGGTTGCCCGTGTAATCGCTGTGGATCGGGCCGGTAACAACCGTGCCGAGCGATGCCCCCAAGCCAAAGTCGAACTTGTAGGTGGCCAGGAAGTTGAAGAGATGTTCCGGCAAACCGGGCTGGCGGTAGTTGGAAAGCTTGAGCGTGCCGTCGGGATTCGTATAGACGCCGCCGGAATCCAACGTGATCGTGCCGTCCGCGTTGACAGGCAGCTTGTCTAGCGGCGCGAGCTGGGAGACGAAACCCGGGTTTTGGTGATAAAGGAAAGCCTCGGTCAAAGTATACCCCGCCGTCAGGTAGAAATTCTTGTTCGGCTGCCAGTTGCCCTCGATTTCGATGCCCTTCGCGTCGATGGGCGTGATCGCTCCGCCCGCGCCCGAGAAACCGCGCGTCTGGTGGAACGCCGCGAGATTCACGAACAGCGTGTCCTTGAGGAGACTGGCTTTGATGCCGCCTTCCTCCAGGAAGCTTTCGTTGTGGAAGTCGTTGGCGTTGTACTGGGAGCCGAAGCCGGGCGTCAGACCGCCGCCGACGCCGACGTGGGTGTACTGGCTGTAGTTGAACGTCCCGTAGGCGGTGATCTTGGGCGTGATGTCGTAGGTCAGGCTGATGTTGGCGTCGGGAATGACCGTCACCGTGTCATCGCCGATGTCTCCGCCGAACGTCACCGGGTCAGCGAAGTGAACGTAAACGAAGTCCCCGCGCCCGCCGGTGAGCAACGCCGCCGGACCAAACCGGAACTCGTTTTGCAGGAAGACGCCGCCCTGCACCAGATTCGTGTCGCCCGTGTCGCCGTTGATCACGCCCGGCGTGGCCAGCCGGTCGGGATGTCCGGGAATGGGCAGGTCGGCCACGAAGTTGACGTACGCGATGTCCGAACGCGGCGCGCTCAGGTCCCAGGTGTTGGAAGGCTCGTTGAAGTAATCGTCGTAGGCCAGCGTGTGTTGGTAGCGGATGTCGATGCCGGTGTTGAACGAATCGATCAGCCGGATGCCCTTGCCCGGGATGGCGTCGGCCACCTGCTTGGCGTCTTTCGCGTCCTTGGCGTTCCGGTGGCCCTGCGCGTCCTTGGCATCGGGGCCGGGGCTACGGGCCTGACCGCCGCCGACCGTGGTTTCAAACTTGCCCCGGAGCTCCGTGCGGTCGTCGATCACGTAGTCATTATCGACCACCTCCGAATAATAATAAGAGGAACGGGTGTCCCGCTTGATGTAGTTGAAGTAGAGGTTGTTCACCAGCGTGAAGTGGTCGTCGAGCGCCAGCGTCTGGATCGCCTGGGCCTCGATTTCGCGCCCGAAGGAACCGTCGCCCGGGGCGAGCAGGCGGCGCGAGCGGTTGAGGTCGATGGTGCCCGTCGGGATGATCGGGTTGCCGCCACTGTTCACGTCCCGGTTGTTACGCAGTCCATCGCCATTCTGGTCGATGACGAATCCGGTGGTGTAACGGCCATGGTCGATCAGAGCTTGCGTCGGGCGGTTGACGCCGAAGTTCTCCACGTAATCAGCCTGGAAGAACGACGCGTTGAGTTCCAGCCTGTATTTCGCATTGGGCATCCAGGTCAGCGCGCCGTAGACGGACTGCGTGGACTGGTTGCCGTTCTCGTAGAACGAACCACTTTCCTCGCCCGAATAGCTGATGCGTCCGGCGAGCTTGTCCTTGATGATCGGGCCGCCGAAGTCCAGCGTGTACCGGTTCTGGTCATAGAGGCCGACCGTGCCGCTGACCGACCCTTGAAACTTGTCGAAATAGGGCCGTTTGGTGACGAGGTCGATAAACCCGCCGACGTACTGGCTCGCGCCGTAGATGGCCGGGGGCGGCCCCTTGAGGATGGAAACGCTTTCGACCTGGTTGAAGTCGAGCGGCAGGCCGTTGCCGTTGCTCGTCAGGCCGCGGCGCTGGCCGTTGAGCAGCACGTCGGCGGTGGTGCCGCGCAGCGAAGGATTGGAGGGCGCGCCGAAATTGGTCGTCGTAAAGGAACTGGAGGTCAGCTTCGAGAAATCGCGCACGCTGGAAATGTCCACCGAATCGAGCTGCTCGCGGGAGATGATCGTGACGTTGCGGGGCACGTCGAGGATGTTGTCGTCGAGGCCGAAGGCGGCGGTGTACGGACGGGTCGTGGGCAGGATGGACTCTTCGATGGGCACGTCCTGCACGATGACGCGTTCGGACACGTTTTCATCGGTCGTGACGGTCGTGCCCGCAGTGGCGCCCGCCGGCCCGGTGCCGGTGCCACCCGGAGAGACGCGTTGCGCCGAAAGCGTTGATGTCAGTCCGTGCAGGAGGAGCGCCACGCAACAAACGGTGGTGAGACGAAAAGTGGGATTTTTAGAAATCATCAAATTCAAATGCGGGACGCTTGGTTAGGTGTTGCCGCGTTCCCAGCAAAGCTTATGCCACTCACTCGAAAGCGATTTTCGGCTTACATTTCCCTGCAAAACCGGGAGTTACGATGCTTTTTCCGATGATCAAAACTGGCCACATGGCCGTTTTTGCCCAGGAGCTTTGGAGATTTGCAATCGGCCGATCCGATGTTCCAAAGAGAGTCACGCCGCCGGTTTCCGCTGCACCCGGCGAATCGGCGTTTCCGGCGTTTCGACGGCAGGCGGCATCCTACGGCTGGAAAGCCGCGCGTGGTGAAAGAGATACTGCTGCGCGTAGCCGCCGTAAGGGCCGAAGTATTCTTCGGAGAAACGCTGGAGCCGGGCAACCGTCACGTCGGGATCGCCCGCGAAATATCTTTCCCGCAAGACCCGCTCGATCCAGACATCGATGGGGAAAGCGTCCAGGTGTTCATACGCGAAGAGCAGCACGCAGTTCGCCACCTTCGTCCCCACCCCACGGAACTTGCACAGCGCGGCCAGTGCGGTCGGCCGGTCGAAGGCGCGGATGGCCTCCAGCGGGGGCGGCCCCCGGCGCGCGTCCTCCGTGATTGCCCGCGCCGTTTGCAGGACGCTCGGGGCGCGAAAACCCAGCCCGCAGGCTCGCAGGTCGGCCTCGGCCAGCGCGGCGACCCGGGCGGTAGTCGGATAAGCGTAAAGCTCCCTCCCGGCGATGGTTCCCACCCTTTGCCCGAACCGTGCGCGCAGCAGATGGGAAATCTGCGCGATGTGCGCCACCTGTTTGAGCGCGGAGGTGATGAACGTCGCCAGGCATTCCCACAACGGCTGGCGAACGATCCGCAGCCCACGGCAGACGGCCAACGCGGCGTCCATCGCCGGGTCGCGCGGGAAACTGGCGTACACCTGCGGCAGCGGGTGATCGAGGGCAAAATAGCGGCGCGCGATTTCCTCGCAACCCCGGGGGACCAGCAGCGTCTCTCCGCGCTGCTCGACGTAGACCGGCGTCTCGCCGATGACCCCGACGTGGCCCGCCCCGGCGGTTTGCCAATGAAAGACCTGCCCGCAGTGCAGGGTCGCGGCGAGATCGAAATCCGGCGCGGGCACCTCGGCCAGTTCCGACGCTCTCAACGGATGAAATAACTCAGGTTTTCCAACTCGATGGCGAGATCGACGTTGTTCACCACCACGTTGGCCGGCACTTGCAGGATGATCGGCGCGAAGTTCAGGATGGCCTGGATGCCCGCCGCCACGAGCGCGTTCACGACCTCTTGCGCCGAGGTGCCCGGCACCGCCAGGATCGCCATCTTGATCCCGTGTTCACTGACAAAGCCGGGCATCTCCGCGATCCGTTTCACCTCCACGTTCTTCGTTGCGCTGACCGGCTTGGGACCGGCCTCCACGTCGAAGGTGGCCACGATCTCGAATCCTTCCTTGGCAAACCCTTCGTAGTAACCCAGCAAAGCGGTTCCCAGGTTGCCCGCACCCGCGAGGATGACAGGTTGCAGTCGTGTCGTGCCGAGCACCTCGTCGAGTTTTTTGCTCAACGCGGTCACATCGTACCCCAAGCCGCGGGTGCCGAACTGCCCGAAGTAAGTCAGGTCCTTGCGCAGTTGGGTGGGTTTGACGCCCGCCGCCTTCGCCAACGCTTCGGAGGAAACCGTGGCGACTTGGTTGAGTTCCAACCGCTGCAAGCCGCGCTGATACAACGAAAGCCGGTAGACAGTTTTCCGGGGGATATCGACCTTGATCATCTGCTCGTGAATTTACACGAGGAATACAGAATAGGCAAGTGACTACCCCACCCGTGCGGTCAAGCCAAGGCGGCGGACGGCAGCATCCGGCGCAACCGCTCGACCGAGCCGGTCACAATCGTCAATCCCCGATCCACCTCCGCCACGGTGTTGAACCGGCTGAAGGAAAACCGCAGGCTGGCCCGGGCACGCTCTGTGGAGAAGCCCATCGCCGTCAGCACGTGGGAGGGATGGATCGACCCGGCGGTACACGCGCTGCCCGCGCTGGCGCACAACCCGGCTTTATCCAACAGGACGAGCAGCGCCTCGCTTTCCACCCCGGGGAAGTACAGGCTGGAGGTATTGGGTAAACGCTCGACGCGGTCCCCGTTGACCTCCGTGCCGGGAATCCCCGCGAGGATCGCGTTTTCAAAACGGTCACGCAGCCCGCGCACCGTGGTCAGTTCTGCCTGCAAATGCGCGCCTGCCAGCTCGGCGGCTTGGCCGAGCGCGACGATGCTGGCGACGTTTTCCGTGCCGCCGCGCCGACCGTCCTCCTGCCCGCCGCCGACCAGAAACGGCGTGAAGCGCGCGCGGCGGTGGACATACAGCGCGCCCACCCCTTTCGGCGCGTGGAGCTTGTGCCCGGCCAGCGAGAGAAAATGGATCGGCGACCCCGCGAGGTTCACCGGGATTTTGCCGACCGTCTGCACGGCGTCCGTGTGGAAATAAGCGCCCTTGGCCCGGGCCAGCGCGGCGATTTCCTCCACCGGGAAGAGGACGCCGGTTTCGTTGTTGGCCCACATGACCGAGACGATGGCCGTGTCGTCGCGGACCGCGTTTTTGACCTCGTCCGGGTCGAGCCTCCCGGCCGCATCCACGGGCAACCAAGTCACTTCGTAACCCCGGCGCGCCAGGCGTTCGCAATAATTTTTGGTCGCGCTGTGCTCGACGGAACTGGTGACGACGTGGCGGCGGTCCGGGTCGGCGGCGAGCGCGCTGGCAAGAGCGGTGTTGTTGCCCTCGCTGCCGCTGCCGGTGAAAATGATCGCTTCCGGTTCGCAGCCGAGCAGACCGGCGACCTGTTCGCGCGCCGTTTCGAGTGCCCGGCCCACGCGGGAGCCGAAGCTGTACGCGCTCGACGGGTTGCCGTACCATTCTGTCAGGAACGGCAGCATCGCCTCGACCACGGCGGGGTCGAGCGCGGTGGTGGCGTTGTTATCGAAGTAAAGGATGGGGTCGCTCGGGCGGTGCATGGCGAAAATGAACCAGGGCGAAATGTCTACTTAGCGCCAAGGAGGTAAAGGTTCGGCGGTGAATTGCACCTTGTCGTAAATATCCTTCAACGTGAGGGTTGCCTCCAGACTCGGAAAGAAAAGACGGTCGCCGAGGAAGCCGTATGGCCGCACCTCCCAATCGTCCGAACGGTCCGACTGACGCACGCGATGCTCCACACGATGCTGGTTCTGGGAAACAAGCACGTAATCGCAAAAAGAAGGGATTTGGCAATAGCGGTGGAATTTTTCTACCCGGTCGTAAAACGCGGTGCCAGGAGACAACACTTCCACGATCAACTGCGGATTGAGCAAGGTGTCGCCAGGGTCGCCCAAAAGTTGGGTCTTGCCGCAAAGTGCGATCACGTCGGGGTAAGTGTAGAGACCGCTTTCAGCCACCCGGACGCGTAGGTCCGTGCTGTAGACCTTGCAAGGGCGATCTCGAAACTGTCCGTGCAACGCAGACACGATGTTCGCAATGATGGTTGCGTGCTGCTCCCCGGCACCGGCCATCGCGTACATCTCTCCGTCGATGTATTCGCTCCGGTGGTCAGAGGCACGCTCGATGGCCAGATATTCCTCTTCGGTAAAAAAGGGTTTCAACAGCGCACTCATCATCGTTGGCATTCCGCTAAACTAACCGAAGTTTCCTCCCGCGCCAAGCATGTATCCCCCCGCCCGCTACCGCGCCGCCGCCTCGCGTGGAGCGACCCGGGGCGGCGGAGTGATGTCGTCCGGCACGGGGGCCTCGTTCGGCGGCGCGCCGGGCGGCGGGGGTTGGTGCCGGGCGATCAACACCAGATTGCGCGCGGCAATGACGGGCGGCAGGATCGAGCCGAGGATAAAGGGGAGTTTCCAGACGTGGACCGCGTAAATCAGATTGATGAATCCACCCAGCAGGCTCAGGTGCCAGAAATTCTTGGGGATGATGCTCTGTTTGAGCTTTTCGCTGGCGTACCATTGCACGACGAAACGGCTGGTGAACATCAGATTGCCTGCCAGGCCAAACAGCGTCCAATAGTTGCTGTCTCCCCAGAAGAGTTCACCCACATGATCGAAAAACACCGTCGGATTCATCGCGTTGCCAGTCTTAGGTTCCGTGCCCGCCTTAAGCAAGCAAAACGCTCCGGGTCACCCGACGTAAAATTCTCGCTTTAGCCGCCGCGCATTGGCCTCTATCGTGGACGCATGACCTCCCTCTGGCAGCAGGCCAACGTCCAACTGCGCGACCTCGTCAGCTACGAACCCGGCAAACCCGTCGAGGACCTCGCGCGGGAACTGGGCCTCGCGCCCGGCGACATCGTCAAGCTGGCCTCCAACGAAAATCCGCTCGGTCCCTCCCCCCTCGCGCTCGACGCCATGCGTGCCGCCCTCGAACGCGCTCATTTTTACCCCGACGGCGGCGGTTATTACCTGCGGGAGGCCATCGCGGAAAAATCCGGCCTGCGCCGCGAAAACGTGATCCTCGGCAACGGCTCGAACGAGATCATCGAGTTCATCGGCCACGCGTTCCTTCACCCGGGCAACGAGATCGTGACTTCCGATCACGCTTTCGCGGTTTACGCGCTGATGGCGACGCTCTTCGGGGCGCGCACGGTCGAGGTGCCCGAAAAACCGGGGTTCATCCAGGACCTCGACGCCATGCTCGCGGCCATCACGCCGCAAACCCGCCAAGTCTACATCACCAGCCCGAACAACCCCACCGGCACGGTCGTCTCGGCGGAGGAGATCGGGCGGTTCATGGCGCGGGTGCCCGACCACGTCACGACGGTCTTCGACGAGGCGTATTTCGAGTTCCTGCACGTTGCGCCGGATACTTTGCGCTACGTGCGGGAGAGCCGCAACGTCGTCATCCTGCGCACGTTCTCCAAGATCCAGGGTTTGGCTAACCTGCGCATCGGCTACGGCCTGGCCAGCGCCGAGATGATCGAAATCCTGCAAAAAACCCGCCAACCCTTCAACGCCAACGGCATCGCGCAAGCGGGTGCGCTCGCCGGTCTGGGCGACCATGTCCACCAGGAGCGCACCCGGGCCGTCACCGACGAGGGCCGGGAATTTCTGCAACGGCGTTTCCGGGAGATGAACGTGGAATTCGTCCCCAGCCACGCCAATTTCGTGCTCGCGCAGGTCGGCGACGGCCGGGCGGTGTTCGAGGCGCTCTTGAAAAAGGGCATCATCGTGCGGGCGATGGACAGCTATAAGCTGCCCGCCTGGATTCGGGTCTCCGTGGGCACGATGCCGGAAAATCAGCGGTTCATCGACGCGCTGGACCGCGTGCTGTCGGCGCGGCGAGCGTGAAAACGCCGTCGCCCCTGAGTAATTGTTGCAAAAAATTCGGCTCGCCTGCTAAGCTTACAAAACATGACAGGTCGCTTGCCGAATGGAATTTATGCCGTCTGATCACGAGATACCTTCCAGAGAGGCGCGGGAAGCCGCCCGGCTGGTGGAATTGCGGCGTTACCACATCCTCGACACGCCCGCCGAACCGGTGTTCGACGATCTGACCCGGCTGGCGGCGCAGGTTTGCGGCACTCCCATCGCGGTGATCAGCTTCATGGACCGCGACCGGCAGTGGTTCAAATCGCGGCACGGCATGGAGGACTACGAGTACCCGCGTGACAACACGTTTTGCGCCCAGGTCATCTGCGAAGACGATCTCTTCATCGTGCGCGATTCGGCGTTGGATGAGCGGTTCACCGCCAGCCCGGCGGTCGTCGGACGGGAGCAGGCCCGTTTTTACGCGGGCGTTCCCCTGCGGGTCCCGAGCGGCCATGCGCTGGGTGCGCTCAGCGTGCTGGACCGTCGGCCCCGCACGCTGAAACCCAGCCAGCAGGAAGGGCTGCGAGCGTTGGCGCGGCAGGTGGTCACGCAACTCGAACTGCGCCGCAGCATCGCCGAACTCGAACGCGCGGCCATCGAACGCGCCCAGGTGGAAACCGCCTTGCGCAAAAGCGAAGATCGTTTTCACGAGTTCATGAACAACTGCCCGGCCATCGCTTACATCAAAGACGAGTCCGGCCGGTTCATTTACGTGAACCAGCAACTGGAGCTGCGCTTCGAGATCGCGCCCGACGCCTGGATCGGGAAGACCGACGCCGAACTCTTCTCGTCCGAGATGGCGCGGGCCGTGGTGGAAAACGATCTGAGCGTGCTCAACGACGAACAAACCCGCGAAATCGAAGAAGTGATGCCGACCCCGGACGGAAAATCCCGGTACTGGTCGAGCCACAAGTTCGTGCTCCGCGACCGGGACGGCCAGCGGCAGATCGGCGGCCTGTCTTTCGACATCACCGAGCGCAAGCGGGCCGAGCACGAGCGCGAGCGTTTGCTGAGCGAGCTGCAACAGGCGTTGGCGGCGGTCAAAACCCTCAAGGGGCTGATCCCCATCTGCGCCTCGTGCAAGAACATCCGTGACGACGAAGGGTACTGGAAGCAAATCGAGTTTTACCTCTGCGAACACTCCGAACTGGAGTTTACCCACGGCATTTGTCCGGCCTGTTTGGAGCGGCTCTATCCCGACTTCGTGGCTGCGCAGCGCGAAGCAGCGGCGGCCGGGTCAGGGGAACGTTGACCCGCCGCGTGACGACGGACACCATCGCCGCCGTGGCCAGCCCTTTCGGCGAGGGGGCGGTCGCCCTATTGCGGGTTTCCGGCCCGGCCGCTCTGGCGGTGGCGGGGCGCGTCTGCGCGGGGCAGCCGGATTTGACGGGCTTCCCGCCCCGGCGGCAGCGGCTGGTCCGCTTGCTGGACCGGGAGGGCAGGCCGCTCGACGAGGTGCTCCTCTGCGTGCATCGCGGCCCGGCGAGTTACACCGGCGAGGACGTGGTCGAGATTTCTTGCCACGGCGGAATGCTCGTCACGCGGCGGGCGCTCGAAACGCTGCTCGCCGCCGGGGCGCGCGCGGCAGAGCCGGGGGAATTTACCCAGCGCGCGTTTCTCAACGGCCGGATGGACCTCACGCAGGCCGAGGCGGTGATGGACCTGATCCGCGCGCAGACCGACCTCGCCATCCGGGCGGCAGGCGAACAGCTCGAAGGCCGGCTCGGCCAACGCATCCACGTCCTGCGGGAACTTCTGCTCTCGTTGGTGGCGCACGTCGAGGCTTACATCGACTTCCCGGACGAGGACATTGATCCCGAAACCGGCTCGGCCCTGCTGGCACGGATGGACGCCTTGATCGGCGCGCTGGACGCGTTGTTGGCGACCGCCGGGCAGGGCCGCATCCTGCGCGAAGGGGTGCGCACCGTGATTTACGGCGAACCGAACGTCGGTAAGTCCAGCCTCCTGAACCTGTTGCTCGGGCAGGACCGCGCCATCGTCAGTGAAACGCCGGGCACCACCCGCGACACCATCGAGGAATCGCTCAACGTGCGCGGGCTGCCTTTGCGGCTGACGGATACCGCCGGGCTGCGCGCCAGCCTCGACCCCTTGGAAAACGCCGGGATGGCGCACACCCGGCGCACGCTGGCCCGGGCGGACCTGGCGCTCCACGTCGTGGACGGCAGCCAAACGTTCTCCCGGACGGAAACCCCGGCAACCGATCCGTCGCTTGCGCCGCCGGTCGAAATCCTCGTGCTCAACAAGTCGGACCTCGGTCTGCATCCCGTTTGGGCGCAGCATCCCGATGCCGTGCCGGTTTCCTGCCGAAACGGCACAGGCATGGAAAGACTGGCGGACGCCATTTATGATCGCGTGACCGGCGGCCAGCTTTCCTGGAGCGACTCGGCGGTGGCCATCAACGCGCGGCACCAGGCTTGTTTGCAGCGGGCGCGGGAATCGTTGCGGACGGCGCGCGAGTCGTTGCGGATCGGCGCGTCGCCGGAATTTACCGCGCTCGATTTGCGCGGGGCGCTTGACGCCGTCGGCGCGGTCGTTGGACAGGTGGACACCGAGGACATTTTGGGCAAAATCTTTTCGACCTTTTGCATCGGAAAATGACCCGCGCGCTTTTCGCTTCAGCTTACCAGAAACTGCTCCGTCCGTTGTTATTTTCGCTGGACGCGGAAACGGCGCATCACTTGGCGATGCTTGCTTTGAGGACCAGCCACGACTGGCGGTTTCCGCTCGGGTGGCTGCGGGCGGTGGCGGGCACGGTCCCGGCAGACGACCATCGGCTAGCGCGGACGGTCTTTGGCGTGCGGTTTCCCAATCCCGTCGGACTGGCGGCGGGTTTCGACAAGGACGGGGTCGCGCTGGCGGCGTGGCAGGCGCTCGGGTTCGGGTTCGTCGAGGTCGGGACGCTGACCGCGCAGCCGCAGCCGGGCAATCCGCCGCCCCGGATGTTCCGCGTGCCGGAACAGCGGGCGCTCATCAACCGGCTCGGGTTCAACAACGGCGGCGCGGACGCGGCAGCGGCGCGGTTCACCGCCTTCCGCGCGGCGCGCCGCTGGCCGTCGGTGCCGGTGGGGATCAACATCGGCAAATCCAAGGCGACCCCGCTCGAACAGGCCACCGCGGATTACGTGCGGTCCCTGGAAAAGCTGCACGCGTTCGGAGATTATTTCGTGCTCAACGTCAGTTCGCCGAACACCCCGGGATTGCGCACGCTCCAGGGACGCGACGAACTGGATGCCCTGCTCCGCGCGGTGCAGGAGAAGAACCTTTCCCTCCCCTCGCCCCGACCGATGCTGGTGAAAATCGCGCCGGACCTAGCCTTTTCGCAGATCGAAGAAATCCTCGAACTTGCGGTCCAACACGAACTGGCAGGCATCGTCGCCACCAATACCACCATCGACCATTCGTCGTTGCCGCCGGGCGCGCCAAAGGAAACGGGCGGCCTGAGCGGGATGCCGTTGCGGGCGCATTCGACGGAGATCGTGCGCTTCCTGGCGCAGCGAACGAAGCTGCCAATCATTGCGGTCGGTGGGGTGTCGGACGCCGCTTCAGCGCGCGAGAAGTTGGATGCCGGGGCGGCGTTGGTGCAGCTTTACACGGGGTTCGTGTATGGCGGGCCGACGCTGGTTCCCGAGATTTGCCGGGGTCTGACGGCAGGGGAAAAGTCAGAGCATCTGCAACCAAAGCGTCGCCGTTGACGCGTCTAAAACGAAACCGTTGAAACGGCTCGGTGGACCCGGGCCTTGAGCGATGGTGGCTGGCGACAATTGCGGCGACACTTCTTGAAATGCCCAGGCGAACACGATGCCTACCACGCATCTCCCAACGAAAATGGGGAAGACCCTGGCGAGCCTTCCCCATTTTCAGAAACGTTGGTCGAAACGACTATTTGCGCTTTCCGCCGCTCTTCCTGGCGCGGGAGCCGGTCAGTTTTGCTTTCACCGGCTGGGCAGCGGCAGCCTCTTTGCGAGACTTTTCCGTGGCGCGCTTGGCCTTGGCGGCGACCTTGAGTGAACCGGTGCCGCGCTTCTTGGGAGCGTCGGCGCCAGCAACGGGGGCCTTCGCCTTGGGAGCTTTCGGCTCGGCGGCGGGCTTCGCCTCCGTCTTGGCGGGAGCGCCAACCTGCTTCGGGGCGAGGTCGTCGGTAGCCGGGGCCAGATCGACCCACTCGATGTAAGCCATCTGCGCGCTGTCGCTCAGGCGGGCACCGAGTTTGATGATGCGCGTGTACCCACCGGCGCGGTTGGCGCTGCGGGGAGCGATTTCCTCGAACAGCTTCTTGACCATCTTCGGCTGGTGCAAATACGAGATGGCGTTGCGGCGGTCGTGCAGGCTGCCGCGCTTGCCGAGGGTCAGCATCTTTTCCGCGAACGGACGCACCGCTTTGGCCTTGGCCAGCGTGGTCTTGATGCGGCTGTGCTCAATGAGGCTGCAAACCTGGTTGGCGAGCAGGGCCTTGCGGTGCTCGGCCGTGCGGCCCAGCTTGACGGTTTTCTTTTGGTGTCTCATGACAAGAGCTTTTCGATGACGGCTGGCGGGAGGGTCATGGATATACCCCCGCCCCAGCCAGTCGGCAAGCGTTGTTTTTAGCCCGCGAAATCCAGCGGGGTCTTGTCGTCGGCTCCGTCGAGACCGGCGATGGGCAGTTCCACCATGCCGCTGTCGAACTTCATGCCCAGCCCGAGGCCGAGCTGCTGGAGCTTGTCCTTGATCTCGTTGAGCGACTTCTTGCCGAAGTTGCGGTACTTGAGCATCTCGCCCTCCGTCTTCTGCGCCAGTTGGCCGACGGTCGTGATATTCGCGTTGTTGAGGCAATTGGCCGCGCGCACGCTCAGTTCGATCTCGTTGACCGACATGTTGAGCAGTTTTTTCAGCTTGGCGTTCTCCTGGCTGACACCCTCGGGGGTGGTGTCGAACTCGATGACGTTCTCGTCATAGTTGACGAACACGTCGAGGTGGTGGCGCAGGATCGCGCTGGCCTGGAGGAGCGCGTCGTTCGGATCGAGACGACCGTCGGTGAACACGTCGAGCACGAGCTTGTCGTAATCGGTGCGCTGGCCGACGCGGGTGTTTTCGACGGAATATTTGACCTTGGTCACCGGCGAGAAGATCGAGTCGATGGGGATCAGGCCGATGGGCTGGTCAGGACGCTTGTTTTCCTCGCCCGTGGCGAAACCACGGCCCACGCGGACTTCGAACTCGGCTTCGAACTTCTGCTTCTTATCGACCGTGCAGATGAGTTGGTCGGTGTTGAGCACCTCGCACTGGGCCGTCGATTGAATGTCGGCGGCGGTGATCGCGCCTTCTTTGTTGGTGTTCAGCGTCAGGTTGCGGATCTCGTGGTCATTCGCCTTGAACTTGATCTTCTTGAGATTGAGGATGATGTCGGTCACGTCCTCCACGATGCCGGGCAACGCGGTGAATTCATGAGCCGCACCCTGGATGCGGACGGCGGTGATGGCCGCGCCTTCGAGCGAGGAAAGCAGCACGCGGCGCAGGCTGTTGCCGACCGTGTGGCCGTAACCGGCTTCAAAAGGCTCGGCGGTAAAGCGGGCGTAGGTGGGCGTGGCGGTGGACTCGTCTTTGACGAGGGTTTTGGGCATTTCAAAACGCCCGAGGCGGATAGGCATAACGGCTGTAATGGTAGCACCGGGTTACCCCTGGCGAGTCGATTGCCCACGCTGCGGCGGGCAATTCAGGGACCAACGGCGCGATCTTTTTGGGAAGGCTCGCAGTTTGGAGCCGCTAATAAATACCAATCGGTATGATTTGCAACCGGCATTTTTGTTCCGTTTCCCTCGTTCCCAAGTTGCACTTGGGAATGCCTTGTCTGCGAAGTTGCACTTCGTTTGAACGCCGCGCCAAGGCAGTACAACTGCCTGAGCAAGTGCGTTCCCAAGTACAACTTGGGAACGAGGAGAAGCGAGAGCTTGGGAACGAGAAAAAAAGAGGGGTGCCGCGACCATGAGCGCCTGATGATTATCACGCCCGGAACAGCGCGCCCATCTTCTTGCCCAGCAATAGACTTGCCGCGAGGATTGTCACTCCAAGAAACGCCATTGCCCATACCCCGAGCGCGCTGGCCACGGCGCGACCGGAACCGAGGAGCGCGAAGAGTTCATAAATGGCTTTCGTGATGGGATAATATTCCTGTTTTTGGGCGAGCAGGAGGGAATCGCTGACTTCCAGCATGGCGAAGGAAAACGTCAGCAACCCGCCGGCGAGCAGGTTCGCGGCGATCAGCGGCAGCGTCACCCGCCAGAGCGAGCGCCACGGCGGGCAACCGAGATTTTGCGCGGCTTCTTCCAACGTCACGCTCGTTTGCTGATAACCGGCAGCGGCACTCCGCACCATGTAGGGCAACCGCCGCACAGAGTACGCGATGACCAGCAACGGCACCGGGTTTTTGACGGGGTTGAGGAACGCGAAAAACTTGGTTTCCTGCGTCATGGCGAGGTAGCCGAACGCCAGCACCAACCCCGGCACGGCCAGCGGCAACATCGCCAGCGCGTCGAGCAAGTGGCGCAACGGCAGCGTCGTGCGGACCACCACGTAGGCGATGCCCACGCCCAGCACAGCGTCGAACACCGTCGAAATCGCGGCGTACCGGAGACTGTTGCCGATGGACGGAACCGTCAGGCTGTGGCCGAGCGCGGTCTGAAAGTTTCCCAGCGTCCAGCTCTGCGGGAGGATCGTGCCGTACCAATCCCGCGAGAACGCGACCAGCACAACCCCAGCGTGTGGCAGCAACGCCAGGAAGATCACCCCTGCAAACGCCGCCGCACAAGCCACGCCTGCCCATCGGCTCAGCGCACGCGGGCCGCCGCGGCTGGTCGCCTTGGCCATCATCGTCAGGTCACCCGCGCGGCGTCCGACCGTCAACCGGCTGACGGCGTACAGCAGCACCGTCGAAACGAGCATCACCGCGACCAGCGCATACGGGAACGGGCTGGAGCCGATGTCCTTGATGCCGTAATAAATCTGCACCGGCGTCACCCGGTTGTAATCGAAGATCAACGGCACCCCGAGTTCAGTGAACGCCCAGATGAAAACAATCGTTCCGCCTGCGAAGACGCCCGGCGTAATGAGCGGCAGCGTGATCTTGAAGAATTTCTTGAACCCGGTGCAGCCGAGGTTTTCGGCGGCTTCTTCCATCGCGGGGTCGATGTTGGCGAGGGCGGCGGCGACGTTGAGATACAAAATCGGGTAAAGATGCAGCGCATTGAGCGCGACCACGCCCCAGAACCGATGCTGGCCTAGCCAATCGACCGCTTGATGCTGCCCGAGCCATCCGAAATCCCGCAACAGGGCGTTGAAGCTTCCTTCCTGACCGAAGATTTTCTTGATGCCGATGGCACCGACGAACGGCGGCAGGACCATCGGCGCGAGCAACAGCGCGGTGAGCAGTTTTTTCCCCACGAACTCGAAACGGTCGCCCAGCCACGCGAGCGGCATCGAGAGCGCAAAGGCCGCCGCCGTGCTGGTCACCGCGAGCAGGAAGGCGTTGCGCAGTCCTTCGATGTAGATCGGGTTGCGAAAGACCTCGCGGATGTAGGCGAAGGTGAAATGCCCGTCCACGTCGAAGAACGCGCCGCCGAGCGTTTGCGTGGTCGGATAGAGAAAGAACACCGCGAAGAACGCGGCGGTGAACACGTAGACGAGGATCGCAGCGAGGCGGGACATGAAATTACAATGACGCGGTGATCACTGCCAGGCGCGCGGGATATTTCCCGTCATCCTGAGCGGAGGCTAAAGGAGTCGAAGGATGACAGATGGAATTCATGCGCCGGTTGTTTGCAGATGGAGGCGTATTATTTTCCCGCCCGCGCCAGTTCCCCGGCCCGCTTGTATTGCTCGCGGAAGTGGCTGGTCATCGTGGCAGCTAGACGAGTGGCGGCCAGACGGTCGGAGTTTTTCAGCGTGTCGTTGATGCGGCCCCTAGCTTCGTCGTAGGAGACCGTGGATACGTCCGCGTACGTCCGCGTGGCCTCAGGCGGGAACCCGGCGCGGATGAGTTCGCTCCAGGCCTCGTCGGCTTCTTCGTGCGGGTCGATGCACATCACGCGCACGATGAAACGCAGCGGACTGAAAAGTGCCGCCGTCCATTCGGGATGATAAGTAAAGTCCTTCGCCTCGTCGTAAGGACTCACCGTAGGGTCAGCGCGAAACGAGGTAAACTCCGGCTCATAAAGCTCGCGCCGGATCGCCGACCGCCGCAGCACATATTTTTGCGGTCCGCCGGGTGTGTCCAACTTGAAATCCCACAGTTTCTGGCCCTCGACGCTCATGACGTATTCGATGAATGCGAGCGCCAACGCCCGATGCGGCGCGCCCCGCAGCAGCCCGATGGGATCGACCCCGATGCTCGTGCCGCCCGGCGGGTTGAAGTAATGCATCCGCTCCCGGCCCGTGCGCGGGTCACGGTCGCTCTCCGCCTGGAAGCGACCGTAGAAATCAATCGACATGCCCACCGCCGCGTTGCCGTCGGAAACGTCGAGGGGCATTTTGGTCGAGAGGTCCGTGAAGTACCGGGTATTGGCCCCCATCTTCTGGATCAGGCGCATGCCGTCCTCCCAGCCCTCGGCAACCTTTCGCGCGGGCGAGACGCCGTCCACAGGCTTCGCAAACCGTTGCCCGATCTGCTGCTGCACGATCATCTCGAACGTCTTCGCCACCACGCCAGACATGTTTGGGTCGGCAATGGCCACCTCTCCCCGGTACACCGGCTCGCCCAGGTCCGTCCAATTTTGCGGCGGCGTCCCAACCCCCAGACGCCGCAGGGAATCGTCGTTGTAACAGATGCCGAACGACGACAGCACCGCGCCCATCCATTTGCCCTCCTTGTCCCAATACGGCTCGCCGCTGAACGACTGCGGAATCTGCTGCGGGCCGTCGCCGAAAATCTCGGGATGCGCGCGGATGAACCCGCTGTCCACCAACCGGCCCGCCGCCGCCTGCTGCACGAAATCGAACGACCCGCCGCCGAAGAAAAGGTCGATGCCGATGCCCGCGTCGGAATCCAGAAACGCCCGGCGCGCCATCTGCGCCTCCGTGTCCTTGGCGGCGTCCTGCGGGAGCTTGATCTTCGGGTCGTCGAAAGACCGTTGCGCCACGTCGGTGAGGTGCATCCGCTTTTTGTAGCGCCACACGTTCTCGAACGGAGCCTGGTAGCTGCTCGCCAGATAGCGCGCGATTTCGGTCGTCCCGCCGAGCACGCGCCAGTCGATGCGGACCCCCTTGCCCGTCTTCGCCTTGTACCAGTCACGGAACCCCCGGGCGAACTCGTAGCGGATCGCCTCGATGTGTGGGGTGACGACCACGAGCGTCTCGTCGGCGTGAGCCAGCAGGTTATCCTTCGGCCTGAGCAAAAACGGCAGCCCGACGATGGCGGCGAGCGCCAGCAGGATGAGAACGTTGCGAGCCATGGGTGGGTGGGTCGTCGGGCAGCGGACTCCCACTCAAGGGTGCAGCACGACCACGTCGTCCGGCGCGGCCCGGGCGGTGATCTCGGTGTCGTCGGCGACCTCCACGAAACGCGGGTTCAATTCGAGAATTTTCAGCGAGGCGGCAGGCCCTCCGCCGTTTTCCGAACTGGCTTGGAAATCGTACTCGGCGACTTCGCCCAAGTACATGCTGCGGCCGATCCTGCCGCGCAGGGCGTTCTCGCCCGGGGTGCCGTCCGCTGACGCCGCCTCGCGTAGTTTCCAGCTTTCGGGCCGCACCGACAAAACCACCGGCTCGCCGACGTGCAAATCCCACGCTCCGTCCGGCTTGAAACCCGTGAACTCTCCCAGCGCCGTGCCGATGCGCCAGTGTTCCGTGCCTTCGACCGCCGCCAGCGCGCGGCCCTCGATGAAATTGGTTTCGCCGATGAAATCCGCCACCGCTTTGCTGTGCGGACGGCGATAAACCTCGCGCGGCGTGCCGACCTGTAAGAGATGCCCTTGATCGAGGATCGCCAGCCGGTCGGCGATGCTCAGCGCCTCTTTCTGGTCGTGCGTGACGTAGATCGCCGTCAAACCGAACTCCTTGCACACGCGGCGGATTTCCACCCGCATCTGGAGGCGCATCTTCGCGTCGAGATTGGAAAGCGGTTCGTCGAGCAACAGGCAGCGCGGGCGGATCACCAGCGCGCGCGCCAGGGCCACCCGCTGCTGTTGCCCGCCGGAAAGCTGGTTGATCTTGCGCTCCGCCATCGCGGTCATCCCCACGGAGGCGAGCGCCTCTTCCACGCGCCGGGTGATTTCCGGGCGCGGCGTGCGCCGTTCCTCCAGGCCGAACGCCACGTTGCCTGCCACCGTCATGTGCGGCCACAGCGCGTAGGACTGGAACATCATGCCCGTGCCGCGTTTGTGCGGCGGGACGCGGCTGACATCCTGTTCGTCGAACAGAACCTGCCCGCTGTCGGGATAATAAAAACCGGCGATGTGCCGCAGGAGCGTCGTTTTCCCGCAGCCGCTCGGCCCGAGCAGGAAAAACAATTCACCCGGCTCGATGCGCAGGTTGATGTGGTCGAGCACGAGGTGTTCGCCGAAATTTTTGCTGAGGTCGCGGATGTTGACGGCGATCATGGGCTCGAAGAAAACCTGTTCTTACTCGCTGCCCGGTCCCTTGTCACCCACCAAACGCGCGCTGCCTTTCGGCGGCTGCCACTTGCCGTTCTTGTAGAGTGATGCTGTGTTGTCCCCGTCATGCCATTCCCTGCCCTGCCCGCTCCGCTTCCCGACGATACCCGCACCGTGGCGTCCGGCTCGCAACGAGAGCGTTTCGCGCCCCTGTTCCTGCAACGCTCTAGTCCCGTGAACTGGTTTCTCATCGCCGGCAGCGTCCTGCTGGCCGTGTGGTCTGCGTTCGGGCAGAATCAGGAGCGTCTTTTCCCATGGTTCATCAGCTTGGCGGATGCGCGGATCGCGCCGTTGTTCGAGGTGCGCCACGGCGAGGTTTGGCGGTTGTTTACTCCCGCGTTCATCCATTTCGGAGTGGTCCATCTCGGGTTCAACATGCTCAACCTCGTGGGCCTGGGCAACGTGCTCGAACGGCGTCTCGGTTCGTGGAGTTATTTGCGGTTGGTGTCGGTTCTCGCCGTCGCCAGCAATTTGACGCAGTATTTCGTCACGCACAGCCCGGGCTTCGGCGGCATGTCCGGCGTGGTTTATGGTTTGATCGGGTACATCTGGCTGCGGGGAAAATTCGATTTGACCTTCGGTCTGGCGATCCCGCAGCAGATGATCGTCATCGCCCTCATCTGGTTCGTCGCGTGTTTCACCGGCGCCCTGGGGCCGATTGCCAACTCCGCGCACGGCGCTGGCCTCGTGTTGGGCGCTCTCTGGGGTGTCATGGACGGACGAAGCGCCATGGCACGCGCCCGGCTCCGCGTCTAGACTTCCCCGCGCGTTCCCCACCGGTTACGCTGGCCTGACGCTATCCGCGCCCTGCCGACGGAACTGCCATTCGAGAAACGTTTTGGCCACCAAAGTCACCAGGGCCAGCAACGCCAGCAGCGACGCCACGGCAAAGGCCGCCACAAAATTGTAGTCGTTGTACAAAATCTCGACGTGCAAGGGCATCGTGTTGGTCATGCCCCGGATGTGCCCGCTGACGACCGACACCGCGCCGAACTCCCCCATCGCCCGGGCGTTGCAAAGGATGACCCCGTAGAGCAACCCCCACCGGATGTTCGGCAACGTCACGCGCCGGAACGTCTGCCACCCGCTCGCGCCGAGGGAGATCGCGGCCTGCTCCTCGTCGCTGCCCTGGGCCTGCATCAGCGGGATGAGTTCCCGTGCGATGAACGGAAACGTCACGAAAATCGTCGCCAACACGATCCCCGGCGTGGCGAAGATGATTTTCACGCCTTGCTGATGCACCCACTCGACGCCGTGGAACGTGAGCCACGGCCAATGGAAATCAAGGTCGCGCAACCATAGCCCCAGCCAGCCCTGCGCCCCGAAAACGAGCACGTAAATCAAGCCGCTGATGATCGGCGACACGGCGAAGGGCAGGTCGATCAGCGTGATGAGGACGCTCTTGCCGGGAAACTGAAATTTGGCGATGCACCAGGACGCCGCCAGACCAAACACGAGGTTGAGAGGCACCGCGATTCCCGCCGCCAGCAGGGTCAGCCGGATGGCGGAAAGCGCGTCCTCCTCCCGGAACGAGGCAAAATACGCGCCCGCACCCTTGCGAAACGCTTCGGTGAACACCGCCGCCAGCGGCAGCAGCAGGAACACGCCCAGGAACACCAGCGCCAGCGTGATGAGCAGCCACGCCGTCCACGGTTGCTTTTCCAGGCGCGCCGTGGCTGGGGCGCCGCCGGAAAGCGCACGCACGGACGCGGTGTTGAGCAGCATGGCCATGGAACAGCGGTTCAAGCCTCGCGGTAGGCCGAGGCCCAACGCTGGAGCACGTTAACCAACAACAACAACACGAACGAAGCCACCAGCATGACCACGGCAATCGCGGTGGCTCCCTGGTAATCGTACTGTTCGAGTTTCGTGATGATGAGCAGCGGCACGATTTCCGTTTTGAAGGGCATGTTCCCGGAAATGAAGACGACCGATCCGTACTCGCCCAGCGCCCGGGCAAACGCGAGCGCGAAGCCGGTCAACAGCGCGGGCAACATCTCGGGCAGGATGACCCGCCAGAACGTCTGCCACGCGTTCGCCCCGAGGCTGCGCGAAGCCTCCTCGAACTGCACGTCGAGGTCCTCCAACACCGGCTGCACCGTGCGGACCACGAACGGAATCCCGATGAACGTCATGGCGATCAACACGCCCAACTGCGAGTAAGCCGACCGGATGCCCAGCGCGGCCAGCGGTTTGCCCAGCCAGCCGTTCGGAGCATAAATCTGCGTCAGCGCGATGCCCGCCACGGCGGTGGGCAGGGCAAACGGCAGATCGACGATGGCATCCACCAGTTTCTTGCCGGGGAACCGGTACCGCACCAGCACCCAGGTCACGAGCAATCCAAACACCACGTTGATCGCCGCCGCGCCAAAGGACAACCCGAAGCTCACCTGGTAAGACGCCAACACGCGCGGGGCCGTCACCACGGACCAGAACCGCGTCCACCCCATGCCCGACGTGCGGACGAACGTGGCGGAAAGCGGGATGAGCACGATGAGCGTCAGGTACAGCAACGTCAGCCCGAGACTGAAACCGAAGCCGGGCAGAATCCTCCGCCGCCGGCCGGGACGGCCCGGACGGATGCTTACCGGCAGTTGAGCTGTTGCGGCCGACATCGCCATACCTGACTAACTTGGTCCAGTTACTTCAACTGATAAATCTGGTCAAAGATCCCGCCATCGTCGAAATGCTTGGGCTGCACTTTTGCCCAACCGCCAAAAACCTCGTCGATGGTGAAAAGATTGAGCTTCGGGAATTTGTCCGCGTACTTGGCGGCGACCTCTTTTAGCCGGGGACGGTAGAAATTCCGCGCGGCAATTTCCTGACCCTCCGGTGTATAGAGATATTTCAGGTACGCTTCGGCGACCGCCCGGGTGCCGTGCCGATCCACCACCTTGTCCACCACCGCCACGGGCGGTTCGGCCAGGATGCTCACGCTCGGCGTCACGATCTCGAATTTATCCGCGCCGAACTCCTTCAGGCTGAGATAAGCCTCGTTTTCCCAGGCCAGCAAAACGTCGCCCATTCCCCGCTGCACGAAGTTGTTCGTGGCGTCGCGCGCTCCCGCCCCGAGCGGCAAATTCTGCTTGAGGATGTTCTGGTACAACTGCCCCACGAAATCCTTGGCCTTGTTCTCGTCGCCCTTGTTCTTCTTCAATGCGTAGCCCCACGCGGCGAGGTAGTTCCAACGCGCGCCGCCGCTGGTCTTCGGGCTGGGCGTGATGACCCCCACGCCGGGCTTGACCGTGTCGTCCCAATCCTTGATCCCTTTGGGATTTCCCTTGCGCACCAGGAAAACGATGGTGGAAGTGTAAGGAGTGCTGTTGTCCGGCAGACGCTTCTGCCAATCCTTGGCGACGAGATCGCCGTTTTTGTTGAGCGCGTCGATGTCCGCCGCCAGCGCCAGCGTGACCACGTCTGCTTCCAGGCCGTCGATCACCGACCGCGCCTGTTTGCCGGAGCCGCCGTGCGATTGTTTGACCGACACTTCCTTGCCGGTTTCGCTTTTGTAGTGTTTGGCGAACGCCGCGTTGTAGTCCGCGTAGAGTTCCCGCGTCGGATCATACGACACGTTCAGTAAATCGACCGCTCTGGACACGTTAGCCGTGGAGAGCGCAATGAGCAGCAAAGCTGCCCGGGCCGCGAAGAGTGAGAAGGGATTTTTCATGTTTTAGGGTAATGCCGACGTGCAAACCCTGGCCGAGAAAAAATCCAAGTCAAGAGGTTTAGTTTACTAAATTAGTAAACTTAATGGCCAAACGATTGATTATCCTGACAAACCACGAAACCAAGAGCGGGCTTCCGGCCCGGTCACCGGGACACGGGTCTACCTACGCCTGGGCGAACAATCCTGGACTCACTTGTCTGACACCCTTCAAACGATAGATGCGCGCCGCGAGATTCTTCTTCGGTTCGGGCGTGTTGAACGTGTAGCCGCTCGCCAGCAGTTGATCGAGAATGTCGCGCACGTTCATCGGCTTATTTTTCTGCTCCAGAACTTTGACCACCGCGGGAGCAAGGGGACCGCTCGGCGACGACGCGCGTTTGTGACCGGCCAACGGCGACCGGGGTTTCGCTTTTACTTCACGCGCGGCCTTGCTGCGGCCATCCACCTTGCCGCCCACCGGCGCGCGTCCGTCCCGCCCTGGCCGGACAGGTTTGGCGTTCTTCGTGAGTTTCAATGTTTGTGAACGTCCCACGCGACGCGGCGAGGTGGGGATTTCCTCCGTCGTCATCGAGTTTAACTCTGCCCGCGCTTTGTCCAGCAACCCCGCCAGTTGCCCGCGCAACTCTTCGATTTTCTCTTGCAGTCTGGCGGCGCGGCGGAGGGAGGTAGAGATGGACATCGCGGCCATGTTAGAAGTCTATTTATGTATTGCAAGCGATATTCAGCCAGGATGATGACTACCCATCACTCTCTCGTCGCGTTTCTTCGGATTGGGTAGTGCTGCTGCTGCTTGCCGTCAGGCCGTGTGTAATCCAGACGGATATTCACTTCTTTTGTGCGAAACCCGGAGTAAACTAGAGGAAATCAATGACTCCTCTATCCTCCCGGGGACCCGGCCGCGTCGAGCTTCTCGGCAACCATACCGACTATAACGAAGGGGTGGTGCTTTCGGCCGCCATCAATTACGAGGTCACCGCGCAAGGCGTGAAACGCGCCGAGGCCGCTGCCACCGTGCGGTCAGACATTTCGCCCGTCATAGTGACGCAGCCGCTGACCGATTTATCACGGCAAGAGGGCGACTCTTCCTGGGCGAACTATCCTCTCGGGGTCGTTCACTTCTTGCAGGAAGCGGGCTACCCCATCGGCGGCTTTGAGATGACCCTGACCAGCGATCTGCCGGTGGGCGCGGGCTTGTCCAGCTCCGCCGCGTTGGAAGTTGCCACCGCCAAACTCTTGATGAAACTTTTCTCGCTGGAGATCGAACCGATGGCGCTGGCAAAACTATGCCGCCGCGCCGAGAACGATTTCGTCGGGGTGCAGTCCGGCCTGTTGGATCAGGTTTCTTCTATCTTCGGACGCCGGGGTCAGGCGATCTATCTGGATTGCCGATCCGAACAGGTAGACAACATTCCGCTCCCCGCCGAAACCGCGTTGTTAGTGTTCCATTGCGGGATCGAACACCGGCTCGTCGGCGGTGAATACAACGAGCGCCGCGACCAATGCTTCGCCGCCGCGCGCGCCATGAACGTGCCCGCCTTGCGCGACGTGAACCAGGCCCGGCTAGACGCTGCCCGCCCGCAACTCGACCCCCTCATTTACCGCCGCGCGGCCCACGTCGTCGGAGAAAACGAACGCGTCTTCACCGGCATCGACCTCCTGCGCCGGGGCGACGGAGCAGCGTTTGGCGCGCTCATGTTTGCCTCGCACGAAAGCTCCCGGGTCAACTTTGAAAACAGCACCCCCGAACTCGACCTCCTCGTCGAACTCGCGCGCGGCGAAGCGGGCGTCCTCGGCTCCCGCCTGACCGGCGGCGGCTTTGGCGGGGCCACGATCTCGCTCGTCGCCCATGACCGCGCCGACGCCATCGCCCACGCGCTGGAGCAAAAATACGCCGCCCGCACCGGCAACCAGGGCCGCGCCTACCTTTGCGAAAGCGCGGATGGCGCTTCGTGACCCGTCGCCGCCGACACCGGGGTTGATCCGCGTGAAAACTGTCGGACAGTAGCCCGGTCTATGGACCAGTCCCTCTCCCGCGTGACCGCGCGGTTGCTCACCTCTTACCGGCATGTCGGGGGCATCAACAACATCGAAGTGGTCAACGTCCCGTCGAAACAGGCGGTCGGCGCGATTTGCGAAGGTCTGCTGCAACTGGTTTTCCCGGGGTTTCACGACGAGGAACCCATCCTTTCCAGCGAGTTGCACGAGATTACGGCGCGTCGGGTCGAGAGCTTGACCGCCCGCCTCAGCACGGAAATCTGCAAGAGTCTGCGCACGCGGATTCCCGGGGGCTGCCCGGTCGAGTTGGCCCACGAGATCGTCTTTTCTTTTCTGGACGAATTACCCGCCCTGCGCGAACTCCTGCGCACGGATGTCGAAGCTGCCTACGAGGGCGACCCCGCTGCGCACAGCTACGAGGAAATCATCGTCGCCTACCCGTCGGTCGAAACGGTCGCCATCCAGCGCATGGCACACCTGCTCTACCGCAAGGACCTGCCGCTGCTGCCGCGCATGATGACCGAGTGGGCGCACTCCCGCACCGGCATCGACATCCATCCCGGCGCGCAGCTGGGCCGTTATTTTTTCATCGACCACGGCACGGGTGTGGTCATCGGCGAGACCAGCGTCATCGGCTCGCACGTCAAGCTCTACCAGGGCGTGTCCCTCGGGGCGAAAAGCTTCCAGAAAGACGAGGACGGACGCCTGGTCAAAGGCGGCAAACGTCACCCGGACTTGGGCGACCACGTCACGATCTACGCCAACACGACGATCCTCGGTGCGGACACCCACATCGGCGCGGGCAGCACGGTGGGCGGCAACGTATTTCTGATGCAAAGCGTGCCGCCGGATTCGCTCGTGATCTACGAACAAACCCAGGTCAAAATCCTCCCCAAAAGAGGCAAGGGATCCACCGAACCGATCTCGGACGCCGCCTGGTTTTTCGACATTTGACGCGGCCCGCTTCCTTCTCCAGGCATGTTCTTCTTCCCTTCTACCGTGATCCCGCGTTTGGCCGTCGTTTCGATCCTCCTGGCCGCGCTTCCGGGCTGCTCATTTTTGCGCGGCGACGGCACCAAACAGCGTCTTGATACCCCCCGCGAGCATCCTCATCACCCCGCCAACGTCAAGCCCCGCACAATGCTCATCGAAATCACCACCGACGTGGGTGGGCAGGTCGTGGGGGTAGAATTCAAACGCAGCAGCGGCTCCAACGCCGTGGACGACTACGTGGCGGAAAATCTGCGACATGCCGCGCCGGGCAAACCATTGACCCGGTCCCTGGTCGAGCTGACGTACTCCGCCGAAAAAGGCTTTTCCGAGCCGAAGCTGATTTCTTCCGCCCCCGCGTCCTAGCGCCACTCGCCCCTTGGCGGCCTCAGCGCAGGCCATGAGCGCCATTCGCCGCTTGGCAGCCTCAGAATGCGATGGGGCGGCGCCAGTAGGCCTTCATGGCGTCCAGAGGTCGCCATCCACCCCGGAATCTTCTTCCGCTCGCTTAGAGTTTGCCGCGCTGCTGGTAGAAATGCACGCGGTTCTGCACGGTATCCACGTAGTGCCGGGTGCTCGGGATATTGATTTTCGCCAGCAGTTCCCGGCTGTTTGCGCCCGTGTTCGGCTGGCCGGTTTCGCCCTCGTCCTTGTCGCGGGCCCATCTGGTTACACGGCTGCGCCCCGCGTTGTATTCGGCCAACGCAAATGGCAGAGGATCATCCCGATCCTGGTAACGGTGCAACGCCCGGGCCAGCAGCCACGAACCGGCCTCCAGGTTCACCTTGGGATCGAAGAGGTCCCCCGGCACGAAGTTGGCGATCTTCTCGCCCTTCACCCATTCGCGCGCCGCCGCGTCGGTAATTTGCATCAGCCCGCGCTCGCCGTCCTGACCCGTTTTGCCCGGTTGGAACAAGCTTTCCCTCCACACGATGGCCTTGAGCACCATCGGGTCGAGCCCCCGCCGCTGGGCCAGGTCTATGATGATGGCATCGTACCGGTGAAAGCTCGTGTGAAAAACCAGTTCATACGCCGCGTACTTGGGGTCGGGTGAACGCAGCACGATCCAGCCGGCCGCAGCTCCCGTCAGCACGCACAGGACCAGAGCCAGCTTGAACCCGAACCCGAGCGCACGCCTCATGGGGCCAACTTATCATGTCGCCGTGCCGCAGGGAAGGAACGTTCGTGAAAACGCGCCGAAAATACCAGATCATGCAACGTCGTTCCGCAAAAACACCAGGGCTGGTACTTTCGCGGACCGCCATTTTCTGGTAGGATACGCTCGTTCCGCTGGCGTCGCCCGCCTTCCGTTCTCCCGCTCTCCATGCCGCTTCCGCCACGTTTTGCCCGCGTCATCGTGGACCGCTCCGCCGACCGGGAATTCGATTACCTCATCCCTCCGGACCTCGCGGGCAGGGTGCAGGTCGGCAGCCGCGTGCGCTTGCCCTTCCGCCACCGCGCCGCGCTGGGCACGGTCGTCGATCTCCCCCCGGAGTCCCCCCTGCCCGAAACCAGCTTGCGGGCGCTCACCGCCGTCATCGGCGACCGGCCGGTCGTCAGCCCGATCCTCATCGAACTCGCCCGCTGGATGGCGGACTACTACTGCTGTCCGGTAGAGACCGCCATGCGCAGCGTCCTGCCGCAGGTCATCCGCGACGCCGAGATCACGCACAAAACGCAACTCTTCGCCCGGCTGGTCCGCCCGCCCACGCCGGACGAACTCGCCGCCATCACCAAAAAAGCCCCCCGTCAGGGAGAAATTCTCGCGGCACTCCTCGCCGCCGCCGCCCCGCTGCCCGTCGCCGCCCTCGCCAAATCCTGCGGCGCGACCCACCAGACGATCCAGTCGCTCGTCAAAGCCGGGCTGTTGGAAACGACGGCCACCGAAGTCGGGCGCGACCCTTACGAAAAGGAAACGTTCGTCGGTGACACCGCGCAAACCCTGTCCGAAGAACAAGCGGCGTCCCTGCGCATGGTGCGCGCCGCGATGGACGCCCCCGCCGCCGAAAAGCGCCCCGTCCTCCTCTTCGGCGTCACCGGCAGCGGCAAGACGGAGGTCTATCTCCAGGGCATCGCCCTCGCCCTCTCCCGTGGCCAGACCGCGCTGGTCCTCGTCCCGGAAATCAGCCTCACGCCGCAAACGGTCGAACGTTTCAAGAGCCGTTTCTCCAAGACCCAGCAAGAAGTCGCCGTCCTCCACAGCCACCTGTCCGACGGCGAGCGCCACGACGAATGGCACAAGATTCACAGCGGCAAGGCGCGCATCGTCATCGGCGCACGCAGCGCGGTCTTCGCGCCGCTGACCCACCTGGGCCTGATCGTCGTGGACGAGGAACACGAGAACTCCTACAAACAAGAGGAGACCCCCCGCTACCACGCCCGCGACCTCGCGGTGCTCCGCGCCCGCATGGAAAATTGCGCCGTGGTCCTCGGCAGCGCGACTCCCTCCATCGAAAGCTTCCACAACGCGCAAACCGGCAAGTACGACCTCGCGCGTCTTTCCCAGCGCGTGGACGACCGCCGGATGCCGCTCATCCGCATCGTGGATCTGCGCATCGAATCGCAGAAGCAGAAACAATCCCCGCTGGTGCTGTCGGAAAAGCTGCGCGCGGCCATCACCAAACGCCTGGAGAAAAAGGAGCAAACCATCCTCTTCCTCAACCGCCGGGGTTTCGCCACGTCGCTCACCTGCCCCGCCTGTGGCCACGTCTGTCGGTGCGTCGATTGCAGCGTGTCGCTCACCTTTCACCGCGCCGCGAACCGCCTCGTCTGTCACCTCTGCGGCCACCAAGCGTCCGTCCCGCGCGCTTGCCCCAATCCCCAGTGCCAGGACCCGGCCATCCGCCAGGCTGGACTCGGCACCGAGCGCGTCGAGGACGTGGTGACCAAGGTCTTTCCGCAGGCCGTCATCAAGCGCATGGACGCCGACGCCATGGCGAAAAAGGACGCCTTCCGCGAAACGCTCCACGCCTTTCGCGCGGGCAAGATCGACATCCTCATCGGCACGCAGATGATCGCCAAGGGTCTGCATTTTCCCAACGTGACCCTCGTCGGCATCATCAACGCCGACCTCGCGCTGCACCTGCCCGATTTCCGCGCCGCCGAGCGCACCTTCCAACTGCTCACCCAGGTCGCCGGACGCTCCGGACGCGGCGAGATGGAAGGCGAGGTTTTCGTGCAGAGTTTCACGCCGTCCAGCCCGGCGATCCAGTTCGCGCGCCACCACGATTTCGAGGGCTACTGGCAACAGGAGGCGGATTTCCGCTCGCACCAACACCTTCCCCCCTTCACTCACCTCGTCCTGATCACGGTCAAATGCGCGCATCAGGAGCGCGGGCGTTTCACCGCCGAAACCCTCGCCCGCCGCCTGCGCGAAAACCTGCCCGACCGCATGAACGTCGGCGACTCCCTGCCCGCGCCGCTGGAAAAACTGAAAACGCAGTTCCGCTTTCAACTCCTTCTGCGCGGTCCCTCGGCCATCAAGCTCAGCCGCCACGTCCGCTCGGTGCTGGACAAATTCCCGCTCCCTCCCGACGTGATGGTCGCCGTGGACGTGGACCCTTATCAACTCCTCTGACGAGCACGAACCACCTCCCCCCCACCCGCCGTTTCCCGGTTGCCAATCGGCCCGGCAATGTGTCCAATGCCCCTGCCATGAGTGCTCTGCCCAAACGCGTCTTCACGCAGGAAGAATACGCCCTCCTGGAAGAAAAGGCCGCGTACAAAAGCCAGTACGTCGCCGGGGAAATCTACGCGGTGGCCGGAGTGCAGCCCTGGCACGACGACATCGTTCAGAACCTCTCCAAGATGTTTTTCAAGCGCTTTGAAGGCCGTCCTTGCCGCATCCACTCCGCCGACGTGAAAGTGCGCGCCAAAGCGGGCGATTTCTGGACCTATCCTGACCTTTCGGTGGTTTGCGGCGAACGCAAGTACGACACCAGCGCCAATCCCCACAGTCTGCTTAACCCGCAGGTGATCTTCGAGGTGCTTTCCCCTTCGACCGAAGCCTTCGACCGGGGCGACGAGTTCACCCGCTACCAAAGTATCGAATCGTTGACTGACTACGTGTTGGTGGGTTCCAAGCGGATGCTGGTGCAGCACTTCGCGCGGCAGGCGGCAGGAGGCTGGCTCTACCACGAGTTCCACGCGCCGGAAGATTTGGTGAATCTGGGCAGCGTGGAGGTCGAACTGCCGCTGGCCGAGGTTTATGAGGGCGTGACCTTCCCCGCCGCCGACTCTCCACGCTGATTCCGAATAGGCGAAAGACCTTCGCCTTGTTTTGCGACGTTCGTTCCTCTACTACATGCAG
>CAXUGY010000037.1:0-38577 GCA_964250695.1 uncultured Chthoniobacterales bacterium
GCTGGCGGAGCCAGCTTTCCCCGCGCGTAGCGGGGTGGCGCGAAGCGCCGGGGGCGCGTTCGACCTTCTAATTTGTGGAGAAGCTGAATCTTCTTGTGTGTCTTACGGGATCTCTTATTAAGGGTTAAAGGGATAAAGAAAGGGATAGGGTTGTGAATAAGTCCGCGCGGGTCCTTGATTATGAGTAACTTACGCAGGAAATCTTGCCATCTTCCGCGCCAATTTCCCCCGAAAAAACGCCATCTTCCGCGCCAATTTCCCCCGAACGGCGGAGCGCGTTTTGCCTTCCGCGCCAATTTCCCCCTAGCCAAAAGACCGTTTCAGCGGCCTTCGCCATCTTCCGCGCCTTATTCCCCCTATTTTTTCTGTCTTCCGCGCCAATTTCCCCCGCCAATTTCGGCGTTTTTTACCCTTCCGCGCCAATTTCCCCCTATCCGCCACCGTGCCGAACGTCTCGGACGGCAGGGGCTGCAAGCAGTGCTGGTCTTTCGCGGGAATTTCCCCCTACAACGTCAGCGGCAAACCCGTTATCAAGCTCCGACACGCTGAAGGAGGAATGTCGGACCAGCCCGTCCGCCGTGTCCGACAGGGCCAGCAAGCGCGCCCGTTCCGTGGCCGAGAAGAGGGAGCGGCGGGGCACCGGAAAAGGCGGCCAACCCATGGCAGGCACGGCGGGTGTCGCATGAATCCTAAGACCCGCGACACCGCTCCGTCCCCCCGCCGCCGCAGGGCTTTATAGGTTGCAAGTCTTTGTCGCGGGTGTCAAACTTCCCGCGACATCAAACGCGACAAAACCCGCCATGCCCAAGAAGACCATTGCCCCCGGCCCGCTGATCGGCTACGCCCGCGTGTCCACCCGCGGCCAGGACCTCGGCGCACAGCGCGCCACCCTGCGCGAGGCGGGCTGCACCCGCATCTTTGAAGAGAAAATCAGCGGAGCCAAGCGTGAGCGGCCCGAACTGGGCCGACTGCTCGACCACCTGCGCGCCGGTGACATCGTGACGGTCACGCGTCTGGACCGGCTGGCCCGCTCCACCCGCGACCTGCTGGAGATCGCCGAGCGCGTCAAGGAGGCCGGGGCGGGCCTGCGCTCGCTGGCCGAGCCGTGGGCGGACACCACCACGCCCGCCGGGCGCATGGTGCTCACCGTGTTCGCGGGCATGGCGGACTTCGAGCGTTCGCTCATCGTGGAACGCACCAGCGCCGGGCGCGTGGCCGCCCAGGCGCGCGGCGTGCGCTTCGGGCCCCGCCCGCGCCTGGATGCCGACCAGATCGCCCACGCGCGCCAACTCATCGAGCAAGAGGGTCGCCCCGTGACGGAAGCCGCCCGGTTGCTCGGGGTCCACCGCACCACGCTCTACCGCGCGCTGGCACCCTGATCAGAGAGGGGTCCGGCACCCTTGGCATGCGCTCCTCCGTTTTCTGAGAGGACCCCTTCACGACGAAAGGGGAAAGGACAGCGGGTCGAGCGCCGCCGCGAACCAATCGCAGATTTCCCGCACGGCCCCGCGTCCGCCGGATTGCGTCGTCACCAGCCGCGCCAGGTGGCGCACGGACGGATGGGCGTCGGCGACGATCACCGGCAGGCCGACGGCCCCCAGACAGCCCGCGTCGTTGGCATCGTTGCCCGCGTAAGCAATCGCCTCCAGCCCGACCCCGCGTCGCGCCGCTTCCTCACGCAACGCGGCGAGCTTGTCGGCCTGACCCTGGATGCACGGCAGCCGCAGCTTGCGGCACCGCGCCGCCACGACCGGGTTCACCTCGGTGGAAAGCACCAAAACGGGCAACTCCAAACGGCGCAGTTTCTCCAGGCCCAGGCCGTCGCCGCGCCAGCAGCGGACGCTCTCGCGCCCGGTTTCATCGACGTAAACGGCGTTGTCGGTGAACACGCCGTCGAAGTCGAAAACGAGCAGCCGCACCCGGCGGGCCTGTTCGGCGGACAGGGGATTGTTTCCCACCGGGCCGCCGCTCATCGCAGGTGCTCGCCGCGCAACGGCTCGTCTTCCGCCAGGTCGCCCGCCAGGGTGCGCCCGACGACGTGGTCAAACTCATAAGCGGGCAAGCCGCTGTCACCGGGGGACTTCATCGCGATGTCTGCTTCGGTCAACACGGCGCCGGCGCGCAGGGCGCGGCGGGCGAAGAGGCTTTTGCCCATCTTCACCAGGGCCGGTTTTTCCTGCGGGAGCATCTGCTTGACGCCGTCGCCCAGCGCCAGACGGACCCGCTGGAGGTCGCGCACCATCTTGTGCATGCCCGTCGGCTCCAGGGAGAACGCGTGGTCGGTCCCTTTCCAGGTGTGGTTGAGCGTGAAATGTTTTTCAAAAACCCGCGCTCCCAACACGTAGGCCACGGGCGACATGGCGATGCCGTTGTAGTGGTCGGACAGGCCGATGACGAGTTCCGGGAACTTTTCCCGCAGCCGGGTGATGACGCTCAGGTTCATGTCCTCCGAGTTGGTCGGATAGGTCGCGGTGCAGTGCAGGAAACATAGCTGCGGGTTGAGGGGCATGATGAGATCGTAAGCGCGCACGATGTCGTCGAAGCTGCCGCCGCCGACGCTGACGATCATCGGCTTGCCCAACCCGGCGACGTGGCGCAGAAGGGGGGTCGTACACAGGTCGCCCGAAGCGATCTTGTAAGCTGGCGGGTCCAGGGCGGCCAGGAAATCCGCGCTGGGCAGGTCGAACGCCGTGGCAAAAAAATCCAGCCCCAGGTCGTCGGCGATCTGCTTCAACTCGCGGTACTCGGCGGCGCCGAATTCCAGAAACTCGCGGTGCTCGCCGTAGGTGACCCCGAAGCTGTGGTCGTTCTCGTAGGGCTTGTCGTAGGCGGCCCGGGTGTAGAGGGTGCGGTTGTCGCGTTTCTGGAGCTTGACGGCGTGAACCCCGGCGGATTTGGCGGCCTGGAAAAGCTGGGTGGCTTTTTCGATGCTGCCCTGGTGGTTGTTGCCGATTTCAGCGATGACGTAGGCTTCGCTCGCGTCGTCGATCTGGTGGGTGCCGAGTTGGAGGGTGCGGACAGGGGGGGTCATGGGGCTTGGAGCAAAACAGGGACAAAAATCAGAAATGATCGGAGGCGTCCTGGACGAGATGAAAAGGTTTCTCCCAGGTCCACAGCGGGTCGGACAAGCGGATGTAGCGCGCCTTGAGCAGGTTCATCCAGTCGCGGGCGTTCATGCGCAGCAAACTGCTCTCGCCGCAAAGCCAAGGCAAGGATTTGATGAAACCGCTGTGGCGCTCCCACAGCCCGCGCCGCTGCCGCCACCACCAGTGGCCCGGCCCCCGGCCTCCGCGCGCGCCGTAGAGTTGGTCGTACAGGCGGTAATACCGGTCGTGCTTGGCCTGGAGGACGGCCTGGCCAGCCGGGTCGCGCTCGTCGGCCCATTGCCGATAGTGGTGGAGGCAGACCTGCCGGGTGTAGACGATCTTCCAGCCGCCGAAGAGCACGCGGGCGGTGAGGTCCGGATCGATCCCGTAATCGACGAACGCCTCGCTGAACCCGCCCAGCACGCGCAAGACCCGCGCGGGCAACATCCCCTGGTTGACGTTGAGCACGCCCGCCGAGGAAACGCCGCCGATGTAGGGCGCCTCGACGAAAGGACCCTCCACGTCACGCACTTTCAGGGCGACCAGGCCGACGCGTTCCTCGGTTTCCAGGGTGCGCACCGCCACGTCCAGGCCGCCGCCGACCACCTCGTTGTCGTCACTCAGCCAACAGACGTAAGGCGTGGCGAGTTGTGCGAAAACCGCGTTGAGCGCCTGCGCCTGCCCGATCTTTTTGCCGACCAGATGCGCGACGAGCCGACCGGCGGCCATTTCCGCCCGCAGAAACTCGACGGTGCCGTCCGTCGAGCCGGCGTCGGTCACATGCACGACGAACGCCGTCCGGGTCTCCCGCGCGATGCTGGCCAGACAACGGCGGAGCGAGTCCAGACGGTTCCAGGTGCCGAGCACGACGGCGAGACGAGAGGGGGCCAGCGGGGGAGAAATCGAGGGCATGGGGCGAAAACGGGGGAGCATCCTAACGTGGCGCGTCGAGCACCCGGCGGGGGTCGAGGAAGGCTTTTTCACTTTCCGCGACCGCTCCGGTCTCCCGCACGTCGACGCGCAGCACCCGGCCTTTCAGGGCGTCCACGGGGATGATCGCGGTGTTTTCCGGCCCTGGCCCCTGGAAATGCTCGACCGCCGTGGGCGCGGCCAGGATGAACTCGTAAAGCGGTTGACGGTAGGCTTGCGGGTTGACGAAAGCCTTCAGCTCGATGGCGTCGTGCGCGCGGTTGTCCGGATCGCGCAGCAAGTGCATCCGCACGCGCAACCGGTCCAGCGGCAGCACGAGCAGATCATGGTCCGAGAGCCGTTCGACGTAGAGCTGGTGGCCCCAGAAGCGCAAAGTGTGGACGTGTTCGACCCATTTGGTGATCATCGGTCCGGGCAGCGGGCCGTTTTTGGCTTGCCTCCAATCCCAGTAACGAATCTGGCGGTCCCCGGCCGGGCCGAGGTAGGCGTAGGCGGGAAAATCGTTGCCCAGTTCCAGCGAGTAGAGCGTGGGCATCTCGGCCGCAGGGTATTTGCGATTGAGCGTGGCCACCGTTTCCAGCGTGGAAGTGTCCACGCCGAAAAAGTGGTAATATTGCTCCGCGCGCGGGATGGCGAAAATTCGTTCCGGTGGGCTGGCGCGGTCGTTGAGCAAGGTCAACCGCATTTCCGTCAGCGCCACCACGCTCAAGGCGCCGACGGCCCCCGCTTGCAGCCAGCGGGGGCGAAGCCGCGACAGCAGCGCCGGAGCCAGCGGACTGGCGAGCAAACAGAACTCCACGAGGTAGCGCCCGTCGTCGGGCGTGTAGATCCAGCTCGCGTTCATCGTCAGGAAGTACCCGCCCGCCGCCAGCAGCACGCACCGGGCATAGATGCGCCGCCGTCCGAAAATCCGTCGCCCCGCCAACAGCGTCCCCAGCAGCGCGGGGACGAGGACCAGCGCAAAGATCGCCCCCGGGTAGGCGTGGCCGCTGTCGTAACGGTTGCTCACATGGAGGATCTGGCCCCGGCGGACGTTGTAGAGCATGAAGCGTTTGTCGGGAATCTGGTAGCCAAATCCCTCCATCCAACCCAGCCAGAGCGGCTCCAGTTGCGGCTGCCAGAGGTCAGGCACGAGCAGCGGCGGCGTCAGGAGCTGAAAGCCGCGCGCCGCCGTGTTGAAGAGAAAGAACCGCGCTTTGTCACCGGCGGACAAGTTGCCGCTGGTGACCTGATTGCTCCGGTCCGAAGGCGAAAAATAGCAGCCCAGCGTCAGCCGGTTGTGGACGGGCACGACCGCTCCGCTCACCAGGAACAGCGCCCCGCACACCGCGCCGGTGCGCCCTGCCGCCGCCGCGCCGCGCCGCCGCCAGACTCGCCACAGGACCAGACCCGCCACCGCCAACGCCGCCGGGAGCAAAAACCAGAAGGTCGGCTTGGTGGCGAGCGCCAGCCCGAGGTCCAAGGCCGCCAACCCCAGCCAGCGCCGCGCGCCTGAACGGTAGCCGCGCAAGGCGAAGTACAGGGCGAAGAGCATCCACATGCTGGCGAAGATGTCGAAGTTCGACCCGGAGGCGTGCATGAGCACCGACGACATCGTCCAGGGAGTCATCGCCGCCACCAACGCCAGACCGAAGGAGAATCCCAGCCGCCGGGCGATGCCGTGGATGGCCACCCCGCAGAAAACCAGCCAGGTGAAGGACATCGGATTGACGAACAGATCGCTCGGCACGAACACCATCGGCAGCAGGACGAAGAGCCGGTTCAGGTAGGGAAAATACTGGAACGTCCAATCCGGGATGAACAGGCTGTGGTTGCGAATGCACATCGGCACCATGGCCAGATAAAAATAGATGTTGTCCCAGACGTTGATGCCGGTGAACCAGGCTTTGACGAACGCCATCGTCACCGGCACCAGAAACACGATAAAGAGGACCTTGCCCGCCAGGCTCAACTTTCGGAATTGAGCGGCCAGAAAGCGGTCCGGACGCTCGCTTTGCGGGAGGGTAACCCCCATAGCCAGCCACAGGCCAACCATCCCGAGCGCGTAGCAGGCGAGCAGCCAGGCGTTGCGCGAACCGAGCAGATGGCAGCCGGAAAGCCCCTCGCCCGCATAGAGCAAAAACACCGCGCTCAGCGTCACCGCAGCCAGCAGCCGGTCCGCGACCCCGTGGCTCTGCCCGGCCAGCAACCGGCGCGCCGTCCCGCGGACCCCGACGACGAGAAAGACCAACGCGCCGACCAGCATCACCGGGCCCAGCCCATAGACCACATTCATGCCGAGGGCTGCCGTCAGCACGGCGGCCCGCGCCAGGAAACGGCGCCCGCGCGGTGACGGTTGCCGGGGATGATCCGGGGTCAGCAGCCGGACGGAGCTTCCGTGCAGAGAGGAAGGAGCAACGGCGGACACGGCGGGCAACATGATGGTAAGCGCCATTTTGGCGGTTGCGCGGGGCCGCTCCAAGAGCAAAGAAGCTCGACAGCGCAGAAAAATTTTAGACCATGCAACGGCACATGGCATCCATGACTTCACTCGACGAACTCCTCCAGCTCGACCGTCCGGCGCTCGTCGAATTGAGCCGCAAAATGCACTATTACCACGTGCTGGACTTCGGCGGCGGCGCCGAGACGGACGGCGAATTCGATCTGCGCCCCGAGTTGGCCAAGTACCGCTTTCCCGAGGAGATGCACGGTCAGCGCGTGCTCGACATCGGCCGGGCGAGCGGGTTTTTCAGCTTCGAGTTCGAGCGGCGCGGCGCGGCGGTGGTTTCCACCGATCTGCCCAGCCTGCTGGACAAGGATTACGTCGGCGACGAGTGGACGCGCGCGGTCATGAGTGAGCGCCGGGGCGGGGCCGACGGCGAGCAGCGCGCGGATTTTCTCGTCGCGCACAAAATTCTTCAGTCGAAAGTCGAGTCCGTTTACAGCCGGATCTACGACTTGTCGCCCGAGCTTTTCGGCGGCCGGAAATTCGATCTGGTCTTCGTCGGTTCGCTGCTCAACCACCTGGCTTCACCCGTGGAGGCGCTCAAGAAGGTGCGCGGCGTGACCGGCGGACGGCTGATCGTGGCCAACCCGTTTGACCCGGAGATCGACCAGACCCGGTTCGTCGCCGGTTTCATGGGTCGGCGGGCCCGCACGTTAACCACTTGGTGGCTGCCCACGGTGGCGTGCATGGTGGAAATGCTCTCCGCCGCCGGTTTCGCGCGGGTGGAAGTCGTCTCGACCGACGTGCAGCTCCGGCATCGGCCCACGGGCGGAGTGATTCCGCATTTCGTGATCCACGCCGACGTGGCGACCGACCCCGGCGCGGAAATCCAGGGTTGGCGCGAGCGGCTCGATGCCTCGCAGCCGCCCACCGGTCTTGGCTGGACGCCGCCACCGGATCAACCCCTTTCCTTCCGGCCAGGGACGCAATGGACGGACCTGTGCGCCCGCCTGACGGCGGAAGTCGAAGCTGCCCGGGCGGAGTCGGCCCGCCTGCGCGCCAGTCTGGAGGATTGGCGCGCCCTGGGCAAACGCCACGGCGAGGACCTGGAGACCACGCGGGTGGAAGCGGAACGTCTGCGCGCCAGTCTGGAGGATTGGCGCACCCTGGGCAAACGCCACGGCGAAGACCTGGAGGCCGCCCGGGCGGAAACGGAACGCCTGCGCGCCACCCTGGAGGATTGGCGTGCCTTGGGCAAGAAGCAGACGGAGAAACTCGCCGTCGCCCGGGCGGAAATCGCGGCCTTGCGGGCGGCGAAGTAAATCGCCGCGGCCCCTCAATTCCGGCGCCATCGGCGCACCTCAGACCAGAGGGCTTCCCGTTCTTGCGTCAGCCGTTCGACGGTGGCGTGAAAATGTTTGAGCAAGCGTTGTTCCGGCTCACCCGGGGCGGGCTGCCGGTGCTTGAAGGCCGCAAAATAGGCGTGGTGGCTCGGCTCTCCTCCGGCAAGGAGTTCTTTTTCCAGGGCGATGATCGCCGCGAGCGCGCGCCGATGTGCCGGGTCGTCGTCGTCGAAGCTGGCAAAGAACGCCAGCGGCAACGCCCGCATCAGGAGATTGCCGCCGAAGGGACGCGCCACCACCTCGTCGAAAATGGCGGTCAACGTCGCGCCGATTTCCTCCGAGCGGATGGACTCGGAAGGGTCGGCGTCGAGCTTCGGGAAAAGGATTTCCGGTTGCCAGGGGACGTTGCCGCCCAGTTCGTCCGGCAACAAACGCCGCCCGGCGTTGATGGCCTCGATCTGCGCCGGGGAATACCGGTAGCGGCTCGGCCCGGTGAACTCCGAAGCGAGCAGCGCGCCGCCCGGCCGCAGCGCCCGGAAAATGCTCAGCGCCGCCGTTTCCAGGTTGAGCAGATGGTGCAGCGAACCGTTGCAGAGGATCAGGTCGTACCGGTCCACCGGCAAGGCGTCCGGCTGGTTGAGGTCAACGACCTGGTAGTCCAGTTGGTCCGCCAACCCGGCCTCCCGGGCGCGCATCCGGGCATCGACGATGGCCCCTTCGGCGATGTCGATGCCGGTGCCGTGTTCACACAAATGGTTCTTCACCAGCCCGCTGATTTTTTGTCCCTGGCCGCAACCGACATCGAGCACCTGGCCGAATTTGCGGCCCGCAAAGAAGGCCTGCTGCGCCCAGAGAAAGGGCGACACCGCCGGGTCACCGCTGACGCTTTCAAAGATGTAATCCCGCGTGGGTGGAAAAGCGTACCAGCTTTGCGGATATTTTTTTTTCGCGCTCCAATACGCGGAGACTTTTTGCTCGGGGCTCAGGTTCACCGCCGCCGGTACGTCAGCCTCGGCCGCAGCCCCCAGGGTCTGGTAAGCCGCCAGCGTGGCTTCGGCGGTCTTCCGCCAGTCGAACTTCGCCGCCTGCGCCTGTCCTGCCGCGACCAGACCGGCCCGCTGGTCGGCATTGCTGGCCAGCGATTCGATTTGCGAGACGAGCAGGTCCGGCTCGTCGGGATCGATGAAAAGCGCGGCCTCGCCGACGACTTCCGGCAGCGACGACGACGCGGTGCAGATCACCGGGCAGCCGCATTCCATCGCTTCCAGCGGCGGCAGGCCAAACCCTTCGTAGCGGCTGGGATAGACCAACGCCGCCGCCTGCTGGTAGAGGGCTTTGAGCAGGGCGTCGCCGCCGCGCAAATAATGAAACGCCCCCCGCGCCTTCCCGGCAGGCAGAGGCTTTAGTTCGCCTTCCGCCAGTTCCCCGGTGCCGCCGAAACAAAGGACGTTATAAGCGTCGGCCAGCGCGGGACGGGCGGCGAAAGCCCGGACGAGCAGCTCGAAATTCTTGTATTTCGAGCGGGTGCCGACGTAGAGCAAAAACGGTTTTTGCCGACAGATTTCCGGCGGCGTCTCCGTCCCTTGTACTTCCCCCATGCTGCTCGCGAGCAGGGTGACGTGGACCTTCGCCGCTGCGATCTCGGGGAAAAGTTCCAGCAGGTCGCGCTTCGTGCTTTCCGAGATGGCCAGGATCAGGTCCGCGCGGCCGATCAGGGTCCGGCGGTCCTGAAGCAACGTCTGGAAACGCTCCAGCGGGCCGAAATATTTCTCCGGGATCAGGTCGGGAATGGTCAGGACGAGACGCCGGGCTTTGGGCAGGCCGAGCAACCCGGCGTCGTAGTACGACGGATGATAGAGGTCGAAGGGGCCTGCGCCCGGACTCCCCTCCGTGAGAAAACGCTCGAAGAGCTGGCGATTGACCACCGCGCGGTCCGTCCCGGCGGCGGCGAGCGGATTCTCCTCGCTGCCGGCGTAGGCGCTCAACGCGGGCCGGAAGGCCGTCGTGTCGTAGCCGTCCACGTGCCAGCCGCGGTGCCAGGAAATCTCGCACTCCGGGCGCGGGGCGAGGTGTTTCATCAGCTCGATGAACACGCGGGAGATGCCGCCGAACTTCTGGAGGGCGAACATCTGGTGATCGTAGAGGATGCGCATGGGGATCAACGCTCCGCCCGCTTGTAGAGGCAATGCGCGAAAAGCGGTTGCCCCGTGCGCGGACTGTCAATCTGGTTCTTGATGCCCGCGAAGCGGAAGCCTAGGCCGCGCAACAGATCGTGGACTTCTTCGAACAAGGGTTGGTCTTCGTAGATGGGGACGAACGACTGCTCGATCATGACGTATTTCGCCTGTCCGAAAACCTGCTGGCCTCCGAGGATGACTTTGTCCTCGACGCCCTGCACGTCGATCTTGATGAAAACTTCGCGCTCCAGGTTCTCGTGGGTGAGCACGTCGTCCAACCGGGCGACCGAGACCCTGGTCGCCGTCTCCCCGCTGGTCTGCGGAAATTCCTGCTTGGAAAGGTCGCTGACCCGCAACAGGGACGATGACGGATGGTTGGAATTTTCAAAGAACTCCGCCTGCCCGGCGAGGTCGCTCAGGGCGAGGTTGAAAATCTTCATCGCGGGCTGCGTGGCCGCGCACGCTTGCAGGGCGGGCAGACAGTGGGGCTGCGGCTCGAAAGCGAACGTCTGCCGGCAGCGCAGGTGCCGGGCGAGGAACGCGCCGAAGCTGCCGTCGTTGGCCCCGATGTCGATCAGCGTGGTCAGTGACCGGTCGGTTTCCAGCCACTTCCAGAGATCGGGCAAACGCGGGGCCGCCGCCCCGGGTTTACCGCTGCCGTTCTGGGGGTTGGTTTTGCGTTTGAGCAGGTGTTGGAGCACGGATTTCATCGGGCGGGGGGGCGGGGGGAGTGCAGTTCGGCGGGATAGATGAACGGGCTGCCTTTGAGGACGCCGTCGCAGAGGACATCCAGTCCGGCGTCTTGTCCGGGCAGCAGATCGCGCAGGCCCGCGATGTCCAGCCGGTAAGGCGGCCAGTCGCCTGCGGGCGGAATGAAATGGATCGGGATCATGCGGCGAAAGAAAAAATGGTAGGCGTACTTTTTGGCGCGCAGCAGGTCTTGGCCTTCCAGCCGCCGCCGCAGGGGCAGGGTGGCAAGGAGACGCTCGTATCCGGCCGGATCACCCGCGTCGAGCGCAAAACCTTTCCCGCGAATCCACGCCTCCCCGGCGACGATGACCGGGACGCCCAGCGCGGTCAGTTCCACGCCGGTTTTCGTGGCGTAGATGATGACGGAGTCGCATTGCAGCATGGCCGCGTAGGTGCTGACCTGGCTTTCGGGCGGGATGACGAAGACGTTGGGCGGCAGTTGCGGCCAGTGCCGGGCGAGTTCAGCGACCAGCGGCTGGCGGGATTTCATGGTGCCGCGCACCTCGGCGGGGTGGACCCGGATGAGCAGTTGCAACTCCGGGTGCCGGGCGAACCAGGCCACGGTTGCCAGGACCCAGGCGAGCATGTTGGGAAAGGCGTTGGCGCGGTAGTGGAGCTGCGCGTCCCACATGACGTTGGTCAGCAGGCCGATGGTGGGTTTGGAAAGGTCCACGCCGATCTCGGCGGAAATCTTCTCGAGGCTTTCCTCGGGCTTCTCGTGGAACCAGATCCAGTCGTTGGTGCCCTGCCAGCGGCTTTGCAGGTAGTCCATCAGCTCGGCTTCCCGCGCGTCGTCCCAGGGCAGGTCCTCCCAGGCGCTGGTCGGCTCCGTGAGCATGGTGTGATGATAGGTGTCGCCGTGGCTGGCCAGGAAACAACTCTTGCGGTAAGCGATGTGCCAGATGGAAATCGGCACGCCGTGCTGGCGGAGGCTTTCCGCGACGATCCCCTGCGGCGCGTAAATGCCGTGGTTGAAAAACGCCGCCGCGAATTTCTTCTGCTCCAGCAGCCGCGCCATCAGGGCGGCGGTCAGCAGCGCGCCCTCGAAGTATCGCCGCACGATCACCTCGCCCGCCGGTTCGTGCGCCAGGTTGCCGCTGGCAAAATAACGCAGCGCGCCCGCCAGCGCGTGTTCGCCCACGGCCAGGCCCTCCTGCGTATAACCGGCGATCTCCGCGAACGGCAGCGTCTGCGCCAGCGAGCGCGCACGCTCGTGGTCGGCGGGCGCTAGAAACTCGCTGAATTCCAACTGCGGCAACCCCAGCGGGGCGTAAAGCAGGTATCCGACGTTGGGACATTCCTGGCAGAGCCGGTGCGCGTTGAAAGCGTAATCGGCAATCGTGGCCGGGTCGGGCACCTCGGGTTTTTCCGTGCGGAAACAGGCGGGCAAAACCCGGTCGCACGTCAACAGCGAGACGTTGGCTCCACGCAGGGTGAGGGCCACGGCCACGATGCTTTCGATCATCGTATGGGCGGCGGAGCCGGGGACGCTGGTGGCCACCAACACCCGGGGTCCGTCCGCGGCGCGCGCCTTGGCCTCCCGCCAGAAATCGGCCTCGCCGGGGCGTGAGAGCAGCGCCGCCCAATCCGGCAGGTTGGGTCGGCTGGCGTGCAGCCATTTGACCCATGCGGGATCGGGAGTTTTCGGCACCGGCCCCGTTTCGGTGACGGGAGGAGGACGCAACGCGCGCAGGAGTCTGGCTAACATCGGGAGGTTTCGGCTGGGGCCACCGGCAGCAGCGGGCCAAACACGCGTTCGGCCGTGCGCGCCGGGTCGGTGAAGTCCCGGGTGAGCTTGCCGCGCGGATCGGGCCGGTCGGGATGATAGAAAATCCCCTGCCAGCGTTGCAGATAAGCGACGCGGTCGTGATCCAACGCCGGGTGGTTGGACTGGCGGACTTCCTCGGCGGGGTTGAAGTAATGCTCCACGAACGCGCCCGGACAATCGATGACCTCGAAACCCGCCTGCCACATGCGCAGGCACAAGTCGCCGTCGGCCTTGTAAAAAAGATAGGTGTGCTCGTCCGCGAAGCCGACCGCTTCCAGCGCCGTGCGGGTGTAGAGTCCGTGGTTGACGAAGAGCTTGCCGCCGAGCGTGCGCTGGACGTAATACTGCCGCTCGCCGGGCCAGTTGCGAAAGTAGAACGCCGCGCCGCCGACCCGCCGACCGGCCTGCTCGACCTGCGCGACGTGCCGCAAGCCGTTTTCGACGGCCCCGGGCAGCAGCAGGCAGTCGTCGCTGAGCATCAGCACGTAAGCGCCCTGGCTGCTCTTGAAACCGAGGTTCATGAAGTAACCCCAGCTCCGCCGCCGCAGGGGCCGGTCGCGGAACACCCCGCGATTGTGCTGCACGATGGTCACGAGGTCTTTTTGCGTGACCAGCCATTCGACGCTGCCGTCCGTCGAGCCGCCGTCGATGACGAGGATTTCCAGCCCGTCCACCCGCGCGTTGGCGCGCACGCTCTCGACGGCGCGCTCCAGAAAGGGACGGCGGTTGTAACTGCCGATGACCACGGATAAAAGCGGCGGGGGATGGGTAACTTGCACAACAAAACCTCTTCTAAGACTTCACGAGCCAGCGGTAACTTGCGACGACGTTGCGCCAGGCCTGGGCCGCCAGGAACCCGAAGCGGCGGCTGTTCTCCTGCCAGCGTTTGAGTTGCGTCTGGGCGGCTTGCAGTTCCTCGTTGGCGCGGGTCAGCAAGCGGAGCCGGGCCTGGCTATCGTTTTCGGCGGCCTCGGCACGGGCCTGCACGGTGCGCAGCAAAGCGAGGCGCTGGTCGGATTCGGCGTGGCCTTCCTCCCAGCGAGCGCGCCAATCGGCGACCTGAACCTCGGTCCCGCGCAGCAGTTGGAGGCGGGCGTCGGCGTCCGCGAGCGCGGCTTCGCATTGGCTTTTCCATTCGGCGGCCTGTTGGGCGTGTTCGCGCAGCAAGAGCAGGCGGTCGTCCGCGTCTTCCTGGGCGGCTTCCCAACGGGCCTTCCACTCGGCGGCCTCGGTCTCGCGTTTTTCCGCGAGGCGCAGCCGGGCCTCCGAGTCGGCCCGCGAGCGATCCCAGTGCAATCTCCATTGGCCGATCTCCCGTTCGCGCTCCTGGAGCAAGCGCAGGCGCTCGGACGAGGCGGCTTCCGCTTTCTGCCAGTGTGATCTCCAGTCGGCCACCTCTCCTTGCCAGCGGGCCTGCGAATCCGCCACTTCGCTTTCCTTGGCACGCAGGAGCCGCAAATATTCCTCGGAAGAAAGTTCGGCGTTTTTGCAGCGCAGTTGCCAGTGAAAAGCTTCCGTCTCGTGGCGTGCCACCAAGCCCTGGATGATCGAGGCCAGCAACCGTTCGGAAGCCAACGGGTCGCGCGGATGGCGGCGGGCCTGGGTCTGCGGATCGAGCGCCAGTTGCGTTTCCAGCGCGCCGCCCGCGTCGCGGAAAAGCTGTTTCGCCGTTTCACGCAGTGCCGTCTCGGCGCGACTGTCGGCGCGGGTCAGAAACAGGTTGGCCGACGCCGGGGCCAGGGCATCGCGGCTGCCCGCCAGACGGCGCAGGCCGCCGCTCTCGCTTTCGTCGGGCGTCCAGGCGGTGAACCCGAGGCGCAAAATACGGTCGAGCATCTGGGCCAGGGCGTCGCGGCGTTCGGCCGTCAGGTTTTTCGCGCTGCTTTCCAGCAGGATCACCGGATCGGCGGCAGCGGCGATCAACTCCATCGCGCCTTCGAGCACGGCGAATTCAAAACCTTCCACGTCCAGTTTGAGCCCGGCCACGGCGGGTCGGCCCCTTTCGTGCCACACGCTATCCAAGCGGCGCATCGGGCGGGTGATGACCTGCTCGACCCGCGCCCGCCCGTTGTTCGACAAACCGCTGAAAGCCGACTCGGCGCACACGAAAAATTCGACCGCCGTCCGGTCCTCGGCCCCCACGCAGCAAGCCTGGCAGGCGACCCGTTCCGCCACGCCGTTGCGCCGCACGTTTTTTTCGAGCAACTCGAAGACGTGCGGGTTCGGCTCGAAAGCCGCGACCTCGCGCTGGCTGCCCGTCGCCAGCAGCAACGCGTAATAGCCGAAATTCGCCCCCACGTCGAACACCAGCCCCGTCTCCGCGCAAACCCGCGCGAAGAGCCGGCTTTCCAGTCGTTCCTGGTTTTGGCCGAAATAAAAGTCGCAACCCAGCCGGTCGCCGACGTTGACCAGAAATTCGCTCCCGTCCGCGCAGGCGGTCCGAATGTTTTCCACCCCGGCCGGGAAAAGCCGCTCGCGCAACACCCGCACGAACTCGATGTAACGCACCGCCAGATCGCCGCCGAAAAGGTGGGCGTCGGCCAGGAAGTGGTGCAGGACGAAAAGTTCGTCTTCCGTCGGCGCCGCCGATGGGACGGGCACGGCCGCGGGCGCGCCGTTTTCCTGGAGGTCCGGTGGTTGCGCGCGGTCGGTTTCGGGAGAAGGGGGTGGGGGGGTGATCATCGGACGGCCTCCGGTGCCGGCGCGCTCTCTTCGTAGCCCCAGCGCGCCGCCAGCGCCCGCAGACCGGGCGCGGCCAGCAATGCCCGGACGGAAGGTTCGTTTTCCTCGCGCCAGCGGCCTGCCCGGCTGCGGAAGAACGTGCCCGCTTTCGGATTGAACGCGTATGCCGCGCCGTGTTGAATGAGCGCGGGGTTTTCCTCCATCCCGGCGTGCCGCGCCAGCCGCGTGAAGGCCGCGATCTGCCGGTCGCCGTCGCCGCCGCCACGGTCGCCGACGAGATCCTCGAAACGCAGGGTCAGCGTGCCGCCGTCCTGCCGCCAGCCTTCGAAGCTTGCCAGGTAATCGCAAAACGGCGCCAGGGCCGCGTCGCCCGTAAATAGCCGCTCGATCAACGCCGGGCGCGGCCAACCGGCGAAACGCGCCGCCAGGTGCGACGGCTTGCTTTGCACGAGCAGATAATCGGCCATGCTCACCAGGATGTCGCGCGGATCACGGATTAGCAACGTTTTCGGCACGCGCCGCCGCGCCAGCGCCGCCGCCAACTCCGCCTGAAAGGGGTAATGGTGATGATGGGCCTGCCCGGCGGGAAAATCCGCCAGCCCGGCGAGGAAGCGGGTCCATGCTTCCGCCAGGCGGTTTTCCTCGCCCGGCTCCAGCGGCGGCGAGGCGTAGGTGCGGCGGCTTGCCCCAAACCAGGGCGCCTCGCAAAAGTGGATCGCCGGTTCGCGGCGCAACCCGTGCCGCTCGAAACCGACCGCCGCCAGGAAGCTGTAAATCAGGTTCTTACCCGCCTTGGGAACCGAGGTGAAGAATAGCCGGGCCTTCATGCCGTGCGCGCCTCCGGGAGTTCCTGCTCTTGCGCCCACGAAAGGTCCGGCCGGACGGTCCCGCGATAATCACCGGAGAAAACCGCCTCCGCGTCGAAAAACTCGACGATCTGACAACTCAGGGCCATGTCCAGGCTGACGTGCCGGGTCACCGGACGCGTCGGGGAGACCAACCGCAACGAAAAATAATAGACCCCCGTGTTCAGCAGTCCCGCCGGGATCGCCACGCTGGCCCGCACCACGCAACCCACCGCGTGACGCGTGGCGGTCGCCGGATGGGTGCTCAACACATGCGCGCCATCCCGGTGCAGGTGGACCGTGCACAGGATCGGCAGGTCACACGCGAGCACCTGGTATTCGATCACCGCGTGCAGCGGCTCCAGACGCTGGAAAACCTGTTTGGTCACGCCGTGCCCGTCCATCAGCGCGAAACGCGTGACCTCCACCCGCGCGGGTGCCTCCAACGGCAGGACCACCGGCCCGCCCGCCGGTGCCGCCGACGGCGTGGGCGGTTTCAGTTCCGCCGCGGTGACGGACGCCTTGAGTTCCAGCACGGATTTGGAATAAGCCTCGGCCACTTCCGCCGCCGGTCCGCAGGCCACCACGCGGCCTTCCTCCAGCCAGAGCGCCCGGTCGCAGAAACGCAGCACGTCCGCCATGCTGTGCGAGACGAAAAGCAGCGTCCGGCCGCCGCTGGTCATCTTTTCGACCCGGTTCAGGCATTTCTGCGCGAACCCCATGTCGCCGACCGCCAGCACCTCGTCCAGGATCAGGATATCGGGATCGAGATGCGCCGCCACGGCAAACGCCAGGCGCGAGCGCATCCCGCTGGAATAATGTTTGACGGGTTCGTCCACGAAGTGAGCCAGCCCGGAAAACTCGATGATGTCGTTCATCCGCGCGTCCACTTCCGCGCGGCTCAGGCCGTGGATGGCGCTGTTGAGGTACACGTTTTCCCGCCCGGTCAGCAGTTCGCTGAACCCGGTGCCGACTTCCAGCAACGCGGTGACCCGGCCACGGATGCGCGCCTCGCCTTCGGTGGGATAGATCAGCCGGGAAAGAACCTTCAGCAGCGTGCTCTTGCCCGCGCCGTTGCGGCCGATGATCCCCAGCCGTTCGCCCTCGCGCAGCTCGAAACTCACGTCGCGCAACGCCCAGAATTCCCGCCGCCGCGCCGTCTCCGCCTTCGCTTCCTCCGAACGCCGGAGCCGCCGGGCCAGCCGCAGCCATTGCCCGGGCCGGTGCCAGCTTCCGCCCGCTTCCTTTTCCGGCGCTTCGAGCGGGTATCGTTTCGAGAGGTTCTTGACCGAAATACGCGGTGCCGACATCAAAGTAACTCCAGGATTTTCGCTTGCACCCTTCGGAACATCATCCAGCCCAGGGCCAGCAAAATGCCAGTGATCACGCAGGACTGCAACCACCACGTCCACGGGAACGCCTGGCCAAAGAGCGCGGCGCGCCAGGCGGACAGCGTGCCCGCCATCGGGTTGATCAACGCCCAGAAACGTTTGCCTTCCGTGAAGCGGTCCAGCGAGATGTAAACCGGCGACAAGAACAGCCCGACGTAAACGACCAGCCCCAGGAACCGCTCGAAATCCCGCACCCGCAACGCCAGCGTGGCGAAGATCAGCCCCGCGCCGAGCGTCAGGATCAGCATTTGCGCGAGCACCAGCGGCAGCAGCAGCACGGACACGCCGGGCGCGATCCGGTAATAGATCATCATGACCACCAGAGGCACGGCGGCGATGGCCAGGTCGTAGAGATTCGATACGATGGAGACCAGCGGCGAGATCAGGCGCGGATAATAAACCTTGGCGATCAGGCCCGCGTCGCGTTGAAAAGCGAACGCCACGTCGCCGAGCGTTTCCGCGAAGTAAAACCAGGCGATGATGCCGCTGTAGACGAAGAGGGGAAAAGGCACCGTTTCTCCCGTGCGGGCCTGGGAAACGTTCTTGAAGAGCACGAAGATGCACACCATCAACAACGGCCGCGCGGTCGGCCACAGCAGACCCAGGTGCATCGAGTCGAACTTGACGCGCACTTCCTTCCAGACGAGGCGGCGCAACAGTCCGCGGTAACGGTAAAGCTCGCCAAAATCGACCGCCTGGGCACCGCTCACGGGCCGGATCACGAGAGTGTCTTGCATGGTTGGACTGCCGATAAAAGTCGGGGTGGATGCCGCGCAGATCAAGCGGGCGTGTTCCTGCGTTCCGAGATCGCCGTCTCTTTTGAAAAAGCAACGAGGCCGACCCTTTGCAGGACCGGCCTCGCGCTATTCGTTATCGCTTTGGCTTGGCTTCCGCCCGGCGAGGAAAACTCACCGGACGGAGAAGAAAGAAAGGCATTTCGCCTTCTTCCCGCTGCTTAGACCAAGTAGATGAGGATGCTGTCCGAGTCGAGCGTGCGCGGAGTCGTGCCCGCCACGTTATCCAGACCCACCTGCACGGAGCTATTGCCGTTGAGCGTTTGTGGGAAGGTCAACGAAGCGATGTTCTGCACCGTGCCGATGGAGGTCGTCGCCGAGATGATGCCAAGAACCGGTTGGCTGGTGGCACTCGTGGAGAAGTCCGTGATCGGACGAGGCGTCTGATCGGAGACCGGCAGCAACCCACCGTTGGTGTTCCCCGACGCGAGCGTGCGCAGGTTCACGTTGCCGATGGTGCCCTCGATCAACGGATTGTTGAGCGAGGAATCCAGATCGTCCACCGGCGCCTGGGTCGTGGTCAGAGCCGCGCCCGGGGTCGTGTTGTTGATCGGCGCGCCGTCGGCTGCCACCTGGACCGCCGACAAGATCGCCAAGCCAGCGCCCCCATCCGTGCCGCTGAGGCCCAGGATGTTGGAAGGCTCGTCGCCTGCCGCCGTGACGTTGATATCGCCGATGGCCACCCGTACCCGCGTGGCACCCGCCACGATGGTCGCATCGCCCAGCGTGTCGCCGCCGATGGAGTAAGCCGCCGCACCCGCCGTGCGCACGTCATTGCTGCCGTTGCCCGCCACGAAGAACGCGTCGGCGCCCCCCGCGAAGAGCGTCGTCGCGTTGCTGCCGCTGTTGATGCTCACGCCCAGGCCCGTGGCCGTGTCGCGGATGCCGCCCAGACCCACGAAGGAGTTCTGGCCGCCGAAGACGGTGCTGCCCGCCGGCACGGTCGCGCCACTGGCGTTGATGGTGACCGAGCCGATGGTGTACTGCGAGATTTTGCTCGCGGTGGACGTGCCAGCCGCCGTGATCGTGCCCAGGGTCTCCCCCGTGCCGCCGTAGGCGTTCACGTTATCCGCCGTGGCGCGGTAGTTGTTGGCCAGCACACCGAAGTTGGTGATGGCCGTCAACGCCGGATCGGCGACCTTGCCGGTCAGATCCGTGCTGATGGCAATGTCGCCCACCAGTCCCGCCTGGATCTCGAAGTCGCTCGCCGCCGAGCCTGTCACGAAACCGCGCAGCGTAATCTGGCTGATGCTGTCGATGGCCACCGTGCCGTCGTCCACCAGGACGAAAGCGGTCTGCGCGGTCGTGTCTTCGGTGTCCGTGAACACGATATCCGCATGGTTGCTGGTGTCACCGAGCGAGAGGACGCCCAACGAACCCGCGATGACGTTGCCGCCACCCTCGAAGTCGATGACGCCCGCGGCGTTGACGACCACCCCGGAGACTGCCCCGGTGAAGTGGATGGCTTCGGTGGGGAAGGTGATCGTGCCCAGGTTGGCACCCGTGCTGTCCACGTTGAAGGTGATCACCCCGGCCTGCGCACCGAAGACGGCACCGTTGCCCACGATGATGTCGCCGCCCGTCGGAGCTGCCGCGCCCGCGCCATTCACGTCCGTTTCACCCACGTTACCGGTGGTCACGGTGATGTTGTTGTAGATGGTGCCGCCGAGGACGCCCGGAGCGAAGTTGCTCAGGTCCACGTCGTCGCCCGCCGTGATGACGGTGTCGGTGGTGCCACGCTGCGTCGCCGCCACGTTTTGCAACGTCGCGGGCAGGTTGACGACATCACGGCCAGCCGAGAAGTAGAGCTTGCCGAAGCTGCTGGCCGAAGCACCCAAGTCACCGATCAAGTCGATGTCGCGGCCAGCGCTCACTCCCACGCTGGGCAGACTGGTCAACGAGCCGAACAGACTCACGCCCTCAGCGATCGTGTCGGTGATGTCGCGTCCGGCGTTGAGGATCAAGCCGCTGAGCGGAGCCGCTCCCGCCGCTCCGTCGGTGCTGGTCGCTCCGGTGAAGGTGCTGATGTTCGTGCCGATGGGCGCATCGATGAACAGATCGCGTCCGGCGACCAGGGTCACCGAGCCGATGGCGCTCGCCGTCCCGCCAACGGCGGCGGCGTTGTCCGCGCCGATGATGCCGTCCAAGATCAGGTCGGAGGCCACGCCCGTGCTGGTCACCGCGATGGGACCCAGCAGAGCGCCGCCCGTCACGCCTGCGCGCACCGGGCCGTTGATAACCTGCACGCCCTCGAAGATCAAGGTCGCGTCGTCGGTGATGCTGATCGCACCCGCCACGATGTTGGAATCATTGGTGATGAGAATCTCGCCAATGTAGTGATCGCCAGCCACCGTGCCGCCGCCCGCCACCGTCAAGCCGCGCAGCGTGCCGATACCGGCGCCAGCCGCCACGTTGATCAAGGCATCGGTACCGTCGCCAAACACCAGACCACCTCCGATTTCCAGCAACGCCACGTCGCCGTTGATGGTCACCTGGCCGATGTCCGCCGCCAGGCCGTTCACGCGTCCGAGGGTCTCGAACTTGGCGCCGAAGGACGGAGTCGCTCCGGTCACGTCGCCCGTCACGAGGATGCCCGCGATGCCGCCGCCGCCGAGGATGCCGCCGAAGGCATCCACGTTGCCGTTGATGACCACGTTCCCGACCCGGCCGTTGAAGGGGGTCGTGATCGCGCTGTCGAGATCGAATTCCCGGCCCGAAGCCCCGAAGGTCACGTTGCCCAGGCGCGCCACCTGCAGACCGCCGTCGAAGGAACCCACCGTCGCCGCCGAAGCGGCGTCGAGCGTGACCGTCAGGCTGCCGTCGAAGGCAGTGTTGCCGTCACCGATGATCAACCCATGCGTGGTGCCGTCGGTGGTGTTGACGTCGAGGATGAAGTTGCTGTTGAACGTCTTGCCGTTGAAGAACGAGTCCACTTGCTGCTGGGTGGTGTCGTCCGTGATCGTGAAGTTCGGCGTGCTGTCAGGCAAGGAAGCCTGGAAGTTGCCCGTGCCGGGGCCGCCGACGGTCTGGCCCAACGCGTTGATGAAGGTGGCCTGCAGGATGTTCGGGTCCGCCGTGCGGATCGTCACCTGTCCGGCGCGGCCAGCGGCGGGATCGCCGTCGTTGGTGATCGCGGCGCTCAGGCCCTGGATTCCGTAGTTGTAACCCACGAAGCTACCGCCAAAAATACCACCAAGACCGTCATTCGCGTTGGCCGGCTCCACGAGGATGCCCGAGCCGTTGTCGTTGAGCAGGTCGCCGCCGTAGACTTCCACGTTGGCGAAGCTCGAACCGCTGCCGAACGCCAGCGAGGCCGTGGCCGTGCCGCCCGCGTTGATGTCGCCCACGCGCACCTGGGTGGTCACGTTGGTGTTGCCGGCGAGGATGCCGACCGAGCCCGCGTTGGCCGCGAAGCTCGCGCCCGCCGCCAGGATGCGGCTGAAGCTCGGCGTGTCGGTGAAGGAAAGGGAACGCACGTCCGCCAGGCCGTTGGTGGCGCCGAACGGATTATCGAACTCGGAAATACGGATGCTCGAACCCGCCGTCGCGCCGTCCACGCTGATTGCGGCCAGACCTTTGGCGACCAGCGGGGCCGGGTTGGTCGCGGAGCCCGGGCCGCTGAAGGAGGGCAGCGTGGTGTCCAGAGAGACGGTCACCAGGCCCTTGCCGGTGAATTCCACGAGCACGGCGCTGTTGTCCGCGTCCACGAAGAGCACGCCGAAGGTGTCCGCATCGTTGGTGGCCTGCACCTGGATGGTGTCGCCGGTCAGACCATAGATGGTGCCCTTGCTAATGCCGGCGGTCGTGTCCTGGAAAGGAGCCTGACCGAGGATAGTGCGGTCGGTGAAACGGCTGATGCCGTCTCCGCCAACGATCGCGGTGGAGAAAAGCTGGCGGCTTTCCAGGGATTCGACGCCGAGGCGGGTGCGTTGGCGACGGGCAGGCTTCGGAGCGCCAAAAGCGCCACGGGCCTTGCTGCTAAACTTCTTGAACAAGCTCTTTGACATAGTGATCGGTGAAGGATCTTCGGTTTGTTTGATGAGACTGACTGCGGCCCCGGCGGGGATTCGTCCGACGATTGAAAGTCGTATTCATCACCTGGAGTGCGCGTCATCCTAGCGGATCGGACGCGTTTGTATATCCTCCGAAAGGATGATTTTCTAAGTCAGCCTTTGTGATGAGGCGGCGCGGCGCGGGGGTTTGGCGGCGGCAGCCACCGGGGACGCTGGGCCGTGCAGCAGGGCGGCAAGTTGCAGACGGGAACGCACCCCGGCCTTGTGAAAAATGCTTTGCAGATGCGTTTTGACCGTGGTGACGGAAATGCTCAAGCGCGCGGCGAGTTGTTCGGCGCTCAAACCCTGGACGACGTGGCGGGCCACCTCGATCTCCCGGCGGGAAAGACCCAGGTCCCGCCAGAGCTGATCGGCATCGCGGGTGCGGCGCATCACGAGTTTTTCCACCCGGGATTTGAGCAGAAAGAACGAGCGCGGCCCGATGCTGGTCGGGAGCGTAGGCAGTTGCACGGTGCCGACCACTTCTTCGTCCGACCCCAGGGGAACGTTGACCTTGATGAAGACCCGGCCGCTGGCGGAGGGGTCCTGCTCCCCGGCGGCGGCCATGGACTCGCGGTTCGCCTCGGAACAACGGCGGCAGGCGTGCTGCCAGACCTCGGGCAACGCGAGTTGCGCGGGCAGGTTGATGGATTGCAGGGCACCCGGGCCATGGTGGCACAGGTGAATCTGCTCACGGAAAGTCCGGTTCGCAAAGAGCACCTTGCCGTCGGCTTGCAGGAGGCACAGACCTTCGGAATGCAGGTGGCCCACCGTGCGCAGCAGACCGGCGGTGAACTGATGCTCGGCGCGCTCGGCCATCTGGCCGAAACAGTTGAGCAGGTGCTGGCCGAGCACGGCGAGTTGCCGCAACTTTTCGGGCACCTGGAAATAGCGGCTGCCCACGGCTTGAAAAACGAAAAAGGTCAGGCCGAGTTGATTGCCCCCGGCCCGTGGAATGTAGAGCACCTGTGCCTGCGGATAGGCCGCCGGGGCCAGTTCGCGCGCCAGTTGCTCCCAGGTCTGCCGGGCGGCGGCAGTCACCGGGTAGAGCATCTCCAGGTCGCTCCGGCTCAGTTGCCGCAAGCACGGGCCGTCCGCCCGCACGGCGTGGGCGATCAGCAGATGACGCCCCCCGGCGGGAACGGACGGCGGGAACAACAATCCCCACGCGGGGATTTCCACCTGCTGCATGAGGTCGCTGAGGGTTTGTTTGAAGCCCGGCAGATCGCGGCGGAAAGACGCTTGCAGGAGCAGCTCGAGAACGGCGGGCGGCAGCATCGTTCACCGCCTTACACGTGGAAGGAAGAACCGGCCAGCCGGGATTCAGAAATCAAGACCGCCGTGCGCTCGCCGGGAGTGAACTCCGCCTGGAGGTGATCGGCCAGCAAACTTCCAAAAGCTCGCAACGAGGCGACGGGCAGGAACACCGTTGACGCCATGGCGATTGCTGCCGCCGATGCTTCGCCGGCGAAAAGCCGTGGCGGCTGCCCAGCAGTGCCTTCAGCACTGGAAGGCCGGAGAACCGGGAGATGGGTCGTGCGATCCAGTGCCGGAACCGTGTCACCCACCCCATGGTCGCGGCTTGCGGCAACGGCTGTCGGCAGGGGGACGGCAGCCAGTTTGCGTCCCTCTGCCACGCGGGGAACCAGCGAAAGCGACGGGAGCGGCAAGGCCTCGTCAGCCAACGCCGGCTTGTGGTTCGCTGACGCGTAGCGATAGAACGATTCCGTCCCATGACGGTGATCGAGAGAGTCCAGGGCCGTGAGATTCGATTTGATGGTGATCGCGTCATCGATGCCGGCGGCACCCGCCCGGCCCAGCAGCAAACCGATGTGGGCCTGGGTCTGATCATCAAAAGAAATCAGGTTCAGGCTGGCCAGATAGATGAGCCCGCGCAGGAACTCCGGGATGGCGGCCTCGCCGGTGGCATGTGACACGACCGGTGGAGCGGGAGGGGTCACGTCGATGACGACCGACGGAACGCTGGCCACCGGGGCGGGCGCTGCCGCCACCGGCGCAGAGACGGTTTCAGGCGGAGGCGGCGTGGTGATCACCAGGGGAGGATCGGTCAGGACCACGAGCGGCGGCGTGGAAAAGACCGGGTTGCTTGCCACCACCGGCGACGTGGCGACATTCACCCCGGAGTTGCCAGCCGCTGTATCGCTGGCGATAGGAGAGGCCACGGCCACGCCGGCCGCCGGTGTCGCCGGAATGGAAATGGGCGGTATGACGGTTACCGGCGGCAGGTCGGCCACTGGCGGCAGGGGGTCGGCCACCGGCGGAGTGACGGCTACCGGCGACGACACAGGAGCAGCCGCCGGTGCGGTCAGCAGCAAAATCGAGGGCGGGGTGTACCCGTGGCGAAAACTCGTGTGATCGACCTGGGCGGCCCCCCCGCCGTAAATCGTCAGATCGTTGACGCTGAAGCCAAGATGCACCCTGGCGCTAGCCTGGAGCAGGACCAACGACAACATGTCTACTCCCACCGGCGCGGACAGGGTCAGATTGGCGGCGGAATTGAGCACGGTGGAATGAGCGAACGAGGTCGAGTAAAAAATGGTGGGCGCGCTGCCCGTCACGGTCACCGGGAGCTGGTGAGCATCGGCTTGCAACTCGCCGACGTTGTCGGCGTACAGCGAGTATTGCACCTGAATGCCGGTGACTTTGGCTTGCGCGACGCTGCTCAGGTTCAAGAAAGCGAATTCGCGCGAGCCGCGGATCGAGAACTGGCTGGCTTCCAGCACTTTCACGCCCGCAATCGTCAGGGGAATTTCGTCCGCCGCGACCGAGAGCAGCGTGTTGGCATCGCCGGTCAATTCCAACACCAGGCCCAGGCCGCTGGATTCCAGATGGGCCGTGGTGTGGCCTTTGGCGATGATGGCGTGATCCAACGCGCTCTGGATGTCCGGGGAAAAAGAAGCGTCGAAGGTCAGGTCGCCCGCAAATTGCAACCGGGCCTCCAACGGCTCGAAACCAAACGGCACCCTACATCGTGACAACCACCGTCCCTTCGTCGCCTTCATCTTCATACGGGCACTTTCAGCCTCCAGAGATTCCAGAAGCCACGCCAGAGCCGGTGACCCATGGTGGTGGACTTCCCTTCAATTTCCACCTGGGCACGCATCCCATCTCGCAGGTAAGAGGGAGCGTGGTCCAGCGGCACGTCGCTCAAATAGACGGCAAACTGATTGGTCGGGTCCGACGAGCCGGAACGCGGGTTGTTGAGCGGGTTGGGACCGGGCGGCACGGGTCCGCCAAAGATGGTCAACAGGGCCATGGGAATGTCGCTGGTGCGCGCTTTCTGGGTGGGCACGACGCTGATGTGCCCCTGGAACGGCTCCGCCGTGGCGTGGAAACGTCCGACGACTTTCGAGCCGGGGTAAACGAGTTGGGCGTCACTTTCGATCAAAGGGACGAGCAACTTGTAACGGCCGCGGTCCCCGACCCGGAGCAGCGGCTCGCCGGGCCGGATCGAGCGTCCCTGCAATTCGGCGACGTTGGGCGTGAGCACGTAACCGGCCGTCGTGCTGCGCAGCTCCAGACGCTGCTGGTCGCGCAAGGTCTTCTGCCACTGGGCATAGGCGTTCTGCATGACCAGGTCGGCCTGGGGCCGGAGGTTTTCGCCTTCCCAACTGCCGCTGGCTCCGGCGTCGGAGATGCGCAACTTGGCCAGTTCGTAATTGGCGCTCGCTTCTTCGGCGTGCTGCTCGACCTCGTCGTTGGACAAACGGACCAGGAGCTGGCCTTTCTCCACCCATTGACCGGTCTGGACGTAAACCTGCTCGACGTGTCCGCGCAGACCGCTCTCGATCTGCTCGCTGTTGGCGGAAGCGACGACGGATTGCGTGCTGACTTTGTAGTTCGTCGGGATGATCGCAATGATCCCGCCGACCAGCACGCAGGCCGCGACGATCTTGAGCAACCGGCCCCAGGGATGGCAGGTCAAGACAAGATTGGCATTGGGCTGCATGGCGTCGTAGAGCGTTTTGGCGATAGGCAAAGCGAGGAAGGATAACTCGACGGATACCCCCAAGAGCAAGCCAATAGTTTTCAAACCGTAAGGTTCCAGCACCCGGGCGAAGATCAGGCTCATCCCGTAGATCACCGTGAACATGTACAGGTAGGCCGCGACCGCGTAGAAAACGAAGATGCGGGTCTGGTCGCGTTCGACCATCTGTTCCTGGCGCGGATCGCGCATGCCGAAGAGCAGCCGCCGCAAGCGCAACGAACAGTAAGAGATGGCTTTGGAGCGCAGGTTCGGGATTTCCAGCAGGTCGCTGAACACGTAGTAACCGTCGAACTTCATCAACGGATTGAGGTTGAAGAAGACCGTGTTGACGCTGGCCAGCACCATGATGTTAAAGGCCACGTTGCGCCCGACGCCGTCCGGCATAAAAATCCAGAGGTGGGCGGCGATGGAGGCGATGATGAACTCGGTGAAGACCCCCGCCATCGCCGTGTAAATCTTGTGGCGCTTGTGGCGCATCATCCACGCGTCGGAGGCATCCACGTAGCCCGTGGGCGTGAAACAGAGCAGGCAGAAGCCCATCTCATGCACCTCCGCGCCGAAACGATTGCAGGTGGTCGCGTGGCCGAATTCGTGCGCCGTCTTGACCAGGATCATCGACAGCCAGAGCAGGAAGATGTTGCTGGACGAGAAAAAGTTGATCGGGTTGGCCGCGAACAGCTCGGCGTTGGACATCAGCAAGCCCGCCGTCCAGACCATGAACGCCAGACAGCAGCAGACAAACCACGGCTGCCAGCAGAAGCGGATGGCGTGGACGAACCGCGGCAGCCACGGGCTGGGATCGATCAGCGGGATGCGCACGAGCAGGATGCCGTGGAGCAAACGCGCCCACAAACCCAGGAATCCTTTGGAACCCTGGCGTTGCGAGCGCACGGTTTGCAGGAAACTGCGCGCGCCGATGTTCAGCAACCCGCCCGCGCCGATCTGGTTCAGGAAAACGTAAATGTCGCGCAGACCGAAATCCACGTTGGGAAACCGCGCGCGCAACCGCCGGGCAATCTGGTTGAGGTTGAGTTGGCCATCCATGAGCATGGCCAGGTAGGCTTCTTCCGGGCGGAAACGGAAGTAGGTCATGCAGAGCGGGTCCTTGACCACGTAATACTCTTTGCCCGCGAAGGACTGCCGTTGAAAAATCAGGTCCGCCCGCAACCGCGCCGGGACGACGTGGCCGATGCGCATTTCGGCGATCCGCTCGGCTTCGGCTTCCGCGCGCGCTTCGGCCTCGGCCGACGCCTCGTAGTCGGCTTCCTCGATGCCCGTGTCGTCGTCCTCGACCTTCGCCACCGCGCGGGCAAGCACCGGCGGCTGCTCATGCAGCGTGCTGTGCGGATGGCTCGGGCTGCTCATAAGCGGGAGAGGCGGAGTTTACTTTGGGCCGCTGGTTTCCGGCCCGGGGGCGCCGGTAGCCGCACCGCTCCCGCCGGAAACCGGTTGCGCCCGGAGCACGGGAGCAAACCGGGCCTTGGGCAAGGAGACCTGTTGCTTGACCAGTTCGTCGTAGTTGCTGATGGAATACTCCAGTTGCGCGATGGCCGTGTTGTTCTGGTAGACGGCCTGAAGATACCCGAGATTTGCCCGCCGCCAAGCGACCTCCGCGCCGAGCACGTCTTCGAAACTGGCCTGACCCAACTCATAGCTGCGTTCCGCCTGGCTGTAACCTTTTTCCCCGTAGTCCACCGCTGATTTCTGGCTGGCGATGGCCGCACGGCTGCGTTCCAGGGTGCCGTAAAGCGACTTCATTTCCGAGAGCAGGAGGTAATCCAGTTGGTTGGCCTGCACCAGCGCGGTGCGCTGGTCGCTCTTGGCCACCTGCAACCGGCCCGTCGCGCCGAAACCGTCGAAGAGGCTCCACGAACCCTGCACCCCCACGGCCCAGCCTTGCAGCCGCTGGTTGAAATCGGAGGTGAAATAGGAAGAGCGCGCTTGCAGGTTGGCGTACCCCTCGATCTTCGGGAAAAAATCGCCGTAGGCCGCGCGGACCGCCGCCCTGGCCCCCGCGAGCGCGCTGCGGGCCGCCTCGATGTCGGAACGCTTCGCCCGGGCCAGACGGACGGCCTCTTCAAAGGGCAGGTCGAATTTTCTGGGTCCTAAGGTTTCCGTCAGGCGAATCCTGTCGTTATTCTTCTCGCTCTGGGGGATAAAAAGCGTCTGCCGGAAGGTTTCCTCCGCCGTGGTCTGCTGGCTGCTGGCTTCGGCCACGTCGGTCTGGGAGCTTTGCAGTTCGGTCTGGACGCGCAGGACCTGATATTCAGGCACGTCGCCCGCCTTGTTGCGCTGCCGGGTGATTTCCAGCAACCGGGCCCGGGCGGCGGCGGTGCGGTCGTAAAGACGTCCGGCCGCCTGATAAAAAAGCAACGCGTCGTAAGCCTGCTCGACCTTGGTCACGGTGCGCAACGCCATGTCCCGCGCCAGCCAGATGCGCCGGTCGCGCGAGTACCGGCCCCGGCCGGCATCGTTCCAGGCCGTCAGACCGTCAAAGAACGTTTGCCGGATTTCGATGCGGCCCAGGAAGCTGGCCGTGGCCACCGGAGTCTGGCGGTCGGCGGGCAGGAGCCTTTCGCTGTCGGGACGATCCGTCAGGCTGTCGGCGCGTCTTTCGTAGTTGCCGCTGACGTCGAGCCGCGGCAGGAGACCGGCGCGCAGTTGGAGGTAGACGCCCGTTTCGCGGCGGACGGCTTCCAGGGCCAGCCGCAAGTCCGGGTTACCGCTCAACGCTTGCTCGAACGCCCCTTCCAACGTCCAGGCCGTTCCTTCCTTGGGATCGGCCACCGGCTGGCTGATGGCGGCGATCTGCTTGCTGGTTTGTTCGGGGGTGGCGGTCGGGGTCGGGCCGGGGTCGCTTAGTCCCGGCGGCGCCGCGCGAAAGAGAACAGCAGACGCGGGCCGGGGTTTACCAGCCGCCACCTGGCCCCGGGCGGTCCAGATCAGCGGCGTCAGCCAGAACAGGAGGAGTGTTTTTAAAAACAGCCGACGCCTTAAAGATCGCATTTGAGAATGTAAACACCGGTCGGCTGATCGTTCGCCAACATGGGCTGACCAGCGGATTTCTTACCCAACTGCTGGTAAAGCGTCGGCAAGGGCACCAGTTTGGTGTAGATCGACAGGTCTGGTCCCCGGCTATCTTCCAGGTGGTAGAGGTGCTTGGAAGTCACGCGGATCAACTCCGGCAAGAGCCGTTGCGCCAGCGGCAAGTGGATGCGCGAAAAATAGCCGGTCGTCACCACGAGATCGAAGGCCCCGTCCTCGAAGGGCAGCGGGGCCGCCGGGTCGAAGTGCCGGGGCTGGAGCTTCTCGGAGGCCATGATCCGGCCGCCTTGCTCGACCGCGAAAGCGTCCGATTCGATGCCCGTCCATTCCCAATCGGCCTTCCATTGGCTCAGCAAAAGCAGGTCGCGCCCCCAACTGCTGCCCACGTGGAGCACGCGCCGGATGTCGGCGAGCTTCCCGAGTTCGCCCAGAAAAGCACTCATCAAGGGCGAAAACGGCGGGCGGTTCTCGTTTTGCCAGACCACGGTTTCGCGCAGCGTTTGAAAATGGTTTTGCTGCCGCTCGTCGAGGTCCGGGTAGGGCAGGAGAAAAGATTGGATCACCAATCCGCTGAGTTCACAGGCGCTGACCCGTGGCTGCTGCTCCAGTTCGATTTCCCGGCGGCGGCGGAATTGCAGGGCGTGGACCAAGCCGCCCAGGGCGAAGGCATCGGTGGCGTTGGCCACCGGCAGCGACAGCTTGCCCAGGTGCAGTTCGGTGGGTTTTTGCGCCTGGTTGCCCAGGAAGGCGAAGGAGACCGGTTCCAGGGCGCCCCAGAGCTGTTCCAGTAAAAAGCCGGACGAATTGAGGAAAGCCGCCCAAGCGCCGAGGTCGAGTTGCGGCACGGTGTTCAGCGGATCGCCCAACTGGAGGCTGCCCTGCGCGCCGGCAGCCAGCCGCTTCTGGAGAATGGGCACGCAGGTGGCGTTCAGGTAGTTCACCCAGCAACTGCCCTTCGGGGCGAGGGTTTGCAAGATTTGATAGAAGTCCGCCGTGTGCCCCTGCCAGTATTCGTGCAGATTGTAGAAAATGATCCAGTCGAAGGGCGCGCCACGCTCGGCGACTCTCGTCTGGTACCAGGCCGGGTCCAGTTCGCTGCCGGTATGCACCGCCGCCGCGTCGAAATCCTCCAGGTAAACATTCAGCTCCGGGCGGCTTTCGATGACGGAAACATCGGCATCAGCCGAGAGCGCCGCGCGCACCGCGCGAGCCAGCCGCCCGTCTCCCGCGCGCACGACGGCCACGTGGCGAGCCGTGTCGGGGATGGACCGGACGATGAACTGCTCAAGCGGATTTAAGCCGGAGACGGCGTTGAGACATGGCATGGGAGAGAGGGGCTGGAGAAAGCGGTGGGGCGGCAGAGATTAAAAACGACAACCGGGCAAAGGCAAGAAAAGATGCTGGCGGCACGGGCGCACCGGACGCAGGGGAACAGGGGGTCTCGCAGGGCAGCCGCTAGTTTTTTTTGCCGCCCGGCACCAGCCGGGCCGCGTAGCCGGGCCGCACGCTGGCCGAAGGCTGCAACTCGACCTTGATGCGGAAGGTGCTCGTCGCCGGGTCGAGAATTTCATCGACGTGGGTGATGACGCCGAGCGTTTCCACGCCTTTGCCGGGACCGTCCATCAACTCGACGGCCTGCTTGGCGCCCGTCTGGAACTGGCCCAGTAAATCCGCACTGCCGTAGGCGACGAGTTCCAACGCGCTGATGTCCACCAACCGCGCCACGATTTCAAACCTCTGCACCGCCTCGCCGACGGCCCGGATTCTTTTGAAGAACATGCCGTTGATGGGGGAACGCACGGAGCGTTCCTCCAAACGGACCTTGGCGCTCATCACGACGGCATCCGCCTGCGCCAGGCGGCTGGTGGCCTGCTGGAGCGCCAGCTTGGCTTCCTCGTACTGGTGGGCGCTGCTGATATTTTCCTTGCGCAAGGATTCCGCCCGGCTGGAATCGAGTTCCGCTTTGGCCAGTTCGGCCACGGCGGCCTGGTTGGCGGCCTCGGCGCGTTTGACCTCGGCTTCCTCGTTGCCCCGGTCCAACTCGATGAGGCTCTGATCCTTTTTGACCAGATCGCCCTCCTTGACGAGGTAACGCTGGATGATGCCCGCGCTCTGGGCGCTCAGGCGGATGACCTCGCGCGGAGCGATGATGCCGCGCAAGGCCATCCTGCCGCCACCGGCAGCCAGCGGCGTTTCCGCGTCTTCCGTTAGCGGGCTACCCGCCGGCGGCGCAGTCTGCGCGCAAGACAAGGTCGCCGCAACGACGATCAGCCCGGCCAGAACAAACCACTGCTTGTGGACCAGCCGCAGCTTGCTCATGAGAAACGGACTTGCAGGAAATTGATGAAGTCGCGCAGCAGCACGTAGATGGCCGGCCGGCTCCCGGACCGGAAGGAGCAGCGGCCCCGGAAATCGGCCATCATCGACTGTTTATCCGTTTCCGGCAGATTGAAAGGGACGGTCACGGTGAAAACGTACTTGTTGTTGGCGTCCACCTCCGGGGAATAGGAAAATTGCCCCGGGCTGGTGATGGCCAGATCGTAGGATTGCGTCGGGTTGGCCGTCAACTTGACGTGGCCGAGGATGGGCTGGTGCGTCCGTTCGATCTCCCGCTGGAGATGGACGATATCCTGCTCGCGCAGTTGCACCTTCATTTCCCAAACGTCGCGCCGGGCGACCTGCACCACCGCCTGGCCAGCGGCGATATAGGCCCCTTTCTTCTGGCTGAGATCGGGCGGGCCGACCACGAACCCGTCGCAGGGCGCACGCAACACGGCGTTCTGCAATTCCCGCAGCAGACGCCGACTGGTCGCGTCCGCCTTGGCCGCCGTCAGACGCGAGCTTTGCATGCGTGCCTCGTCGCCGGAACTGAGCGCCAGGTCGGCGTCGGCAGTGGCGCGCTCGAAGTCCTTCTGGGCTTCCTCCAGCCGCAGGTTCAGGTCGTAGGTATCGAACCGCGCCAGTTCCTGGCCCCTGGTCACGCGGTCGCCTTCCCGGACGAGCACCTCGGTCAGCTTGCCGTCGAAAAACGCCGGTAAGGTGTTGAAAGTCGCCGGGCGCACCAAACCGCTGCCATTGATCGAAAAAGGAATGGGCAGGATGGACAACACGGCCAGCGCCATCACGGGCGCGACGTACTTGAGGAAGATCTGCCGGCGCGGGGTGCGCGTGAGGGTCTGGCGGCCATTTTCCCACTTCTGCGCCCAGCGGAAAGAAGGCCGCTGCCGCCAGAATTCGGCGGTGCCCAGCGAGCGGCCAGCCGCGACCGAGAGGCTGCGCAGCCGGTCGAGCACCGCAGGGACACTGGTCGGCAGGATGCGGCCCTCGCACAGCAACAGGCCGCAAAAATCGCCGCTGCGGTCGCGCAAAGCCACGGCGATGGCCCAGTTCATCGGGATCACCTCGAAATAGCGGCTGACTTCCGGCGGCCGGTCGGGCCGGACCGGCTCGCGCTGGGTCATGATGACAATCGTCTGATTGCGCTCGGCTTCCGCCGTGGCGGAAACGGTCGGCGGGGGCAGCGGCGACGGGGCTGCCGGGGCGGGTGGCGCATCCGCCGGAGTGGCCGCGGCCCCGGCCTGGGCCGTGGCGGCGGGCGCCGGCACCGGGGCGGTGTCGGCGCCATTCTGATCCTGGCTGGAGGGTGGCAGCGCCGCGCGGGCATCCGCCCCGGGCGCGGGCGCGCGGGAGGGGGAGGATTTGGCGGTGGGCACCAGCACCAGACGCTCGGCCAGGGTGCGCAAGGCTTCGGCCTGCTCGCTGCGGGCGTTGACCTTGCGGATGCCGCTGCACGCCCGGAGCACGTACGGACTGTTGTTCAACCCGCCGCGGCCACGCGTGCGGTGGGGCGATCCGCCGGTTTGCCGACGGGCAAAGATGCTGACCCGGTCGCAACCGATGGTTTCACGGGTGTAATTGACCAGGTTGAGCGCCACATCCTCCGACGACATGTCGCCGCAAAGCTCTTCGAGCATTTGCGTGTAGGTGTTGAGCTGGGTAATCTGCTGGGAAATATCCGCCAGCCGCTGGTTTTTGAGAAAACTCTCGATCTCCTGGCAAACGCGCTCGATCACCGCCACCCGCAGGTCGCGCGCGCCTTCTTCCTTCGGATTCGTCCACGCGTGAAACACCCCGACGGTGGCCTTGCTGACTACGATGGGCACGAAAAGGTGCTCGAAACCCGTGCGGTTGAAAATCGGCAGGTCCTCCGGGACGGGCGAGTCTTCGACGCGCAGGCCGTGCAGGTCCTCGCTGGGCAGCGTGTTGGGCTCCAGGCGCGTGGGAGCCTGGGCCGCGGCGCACTGCTGGGCCGCGCGGCGGAAGGCGTCGGATTGTTCCGGCGAGGTTTCCAGTCCCAATTCCTGGCGGTTCTTCGACCAGACCACTTCCAGTTCGATGCCGTTGCGCCAATAATAAGCGAAGCCGCGCAGCTTCAGACTGGCGCCCAGCAGTTCACCGTGCGCCTGAAGATAAGTGCCCAGTTCCCCGCCCTGGTTGATGACCGGCTGCAAGTGGGCGCGGATTTCCTTGACGATGTGCTGGACGTGCTCGGAGGGAGTCGGGCCTGGGGGATTCATCAAGCGGCAAAAAAGTCAGCACAAGGTTGTCGGCGCGAAAACCGAGGCAGTTAAATAGTGAAACGTGGCAAATGTAAATTGTTTTCTCAGATCGGCCAAACCCCTATGGCACAATAATACGTCCGGGGCAACGGCGGCCCCTCGTATTCCTGTTTACTTCCTTTCCCGGTGCAGGGACGCAGGCAGGACCCTGCCGCTACACCAGCGGGCTGGAGGCGTCGGCATTCAGGGCAGCCTGCTCCAACGCCCGGTTGGACCGGACCCGCTCTTCGGTCAGGATGAAGGGCTGGTCGTGCAGAATGCCTTCGCAGATCACGTCCAGGCCCTGAGAGTAGCCTGGTTGGACCTCCTCGGGCTGGTCGATGCGCAGCCGGAATTGAATGCCGCGGGTCGCCGTTTCCATGCCTTCGAGCGTGAGCATGCGGCGAAAAATGAAATGGTAGGCGTATTTGCGCGCCCGCTCCAGCAGGGGGGCCGACAGGGGAGCCCCGGCCGGCAGTTGGTCGAGCGCGGCGAAGTATTCCTGCGGCGAGTTGACATCGCGGGTAAACCCCTTGCCTCGCACCCAGGCTTCGCCCGCCACGATGACCGGCAGCCCGACACAGGCCAGCTCGACGCCGGTTTTCGTGCCGTAGATGAGCACCGAATCACACCCCTCCATCGCCGTGTAAGTTGACAACCGGCTTTCGGGCGGAATGAAAAAAACGTTGGACGGCAGCTCCGGGAAAATCCGGTGTACCTCGCCCATGACCGGCTGGCGCGAGGGCAGGGCGCCGCTGAGTTCGGCCGGGTGGACGCGCACGAGCAGTTGCAGATCGGGCCGGCGGGCGAAATACTGGATGGTCGCCGTCAGCCAGGCCAGCATGTCGGGGAACGCGTTGGCGCGGTAGTGCAATTGCGCGTCCCAGAGCACGTTGGTGAGCAGGCCGATGGTCGGCTTGCGCGGATCGATGCCGGTTTCCCGGACGACGGCCTCGCGCGAGATGATGGGTTCGCGCTGGAACCAGATCCAATCGTCGCGCCCGGTCAGGCGGTCGCGCAGGTAGGTGGTCAGGCGCCGGTCTTTTTTCTCGTCCCAGACCATGTTTTCCCAGGCGGAAACCGGCTCGTTGAGCAGGGTATGGTGGTAGGTGTCACCCTCGCTGAAGATGAACGTTTTCCGCCGCCACATCGGGTTCCAGTTGACTACGCGCACCCCCTCTTGCCGGGCGACCGCACCGATCAGCCCCTGGGGCACGTAGATGCCGTGGTGGAAGACCAGGCAGTCGAAACGTTCGCGCCGCAGCAAGCGCCGGATGACCTTGACCGTCAGCACGGCCGCCGCCAGGTACCGGCGCAACACGCCCAGACCCGTGGGTTCCTCTTCCAACGACGCCCGGCCGAAGTAGCGCAAGGCTCCCGCCAGGGCGTGTTCGCCGACGTCGATGCCCTCGAACTCGTAAGCGCCGATCTCCTCGGCGTGGCCCAGGCTGGCCGCCAACGCGGTGGCCGTGGCCGTTTCGCCCGCCTGCAAAAAATCGCTGTAAAGATGCACGATGAAGCCGAGCGAGCGGTAGAGGCCGTCCGTATGCCGGGTGCAGTCCCGGCACAGGCCGCTCTGGGGGCCCCGGCGCAGAAACTCGTCCGGATCGGGGAACCAGACGTGCTCGCACTCCGCGCACGCGGGCAGCACGCGGTCACAGAGCAGCCCGTGAACTTCGGCCCCGCGCACGCGCAAAGCCGCGCCCAACAGGCCCTCGACCGTCGGTCCGGCAATCCACCCGCCGTAGCTGGTTGCCATCAGAATTTTTTTGCCCTGTCCATCGCCTTCCTCGGGCGGCAGCGGCGCGACCCGCGACAACGTGGGCTGCCAGGTGCGCGGCGCCTCGCGGATGGCGTGTCCACGCAGCAGCAGCCGGCCCCAGACGGATTTTTTGAGGTACTTCCGAAGCATGTCGCATACTGACGCCATCCCTGTCCTGACGTGCAGGCGAATTTAAATCCTCCCGCGGCCCGGGAAAGTCAAGCTTTCCCGCCTCGGTCGCCGTGCGAAACCAGTCGTTCGGCTGCGGCCACTCCGACCGGAGCGGCGGGATGGTCGGATTTGCTTGACGTGATCACCTGATAATCAGAAGATGTGATTGTGATTTTGTGACATTATATGATCATATCATTTTGCAACCAGAAGGGGGGCGTTGGCAAGACGACCCTTTCCGTCCTCGTCGCGCTGGCCCTGACGGAAGTGAACCGGAAGGTCGCGATCTGGGACCGCGATCCGCAAGGCACGGCCAGAACGTCTCTGGAGGGCTCCGCCGTCGTGACCTATCCCGAGAGCGCCGACATCACGATCATCGATACGCCGCCAAATTTGTCGGACGATTTCCGCGACTCGGTCCAGCGTGCTGACAGGGTGGTGCTGGTCGCGTCGCCGTACCCGGTAGACCTTTGGGCGACGAAGACGACGGCGGAAGAAATCCGCAAGGCTCGCGGCGACAAAGGCAAACCGGCGATCCTTTTCAACCGGGTGCGAAAGGGCACGGCGTTCGGTGATCAGGATCTGGCGGCCATCGCGAGTCAGGTGGGTCTGCCGAATTACAAATCCACCATCTCGCTCCGGGAAGCGTATGCGCAGACGCACGTGGTGGGTTGGCGCGCCCTCAGTGCCGCGCAACGCGAAGAAGTGTTCAGCGCCGCGCTTGAGATCGTGACGTAATCGTATCCTCCGAGGATGTCATGATATGATCATATGATTCAATCATGATCCGCCCGGAAACGGAAAGCTGTGATTGTAAGATTGTGTCATTATATGATCATATCATGACGTGATGGTCTGATTATATGATCGGCGCATGGAGAGACGACATGGACAAAAAAACCTTGCTGGCCGCGGCCACCCGTAAACTCGCACGTCAGCCGACCCCGTTGGCCCCAGCGGGGTCGTCGGACTCCGAAGACACCCCGCCAGCCACCGCCCCGTCGAAGGAAGCTCCGGCATCGGAACCAGAGGTCGTCTCCAGAAAAGCCCAGCCGGTGGTCAGCAAAGGCATCACCCTGCGCCCTGCCAACGTGGAAAAACTCGACCGGCTGGAGCTTTCCCTGCGTCAACAAGGGATCAAAGCCGGTCATTCGGGTCTGATCCAAATCGCCATCGATCTTCTGGAGGACAGCGCGCAACTCGCCACAGCTTACCGGGAGCTTCTGAAGCTCGATCTGCGGCTGAAATGACGCAACCGTGACCGCGCACGGTTGCGGCGTGGAAGGCCCAGGTTCGCCGACCCATCCCCTGCGGCCAGCCCGCGCAAAGGTTGGACGGCAAGGACTGAAAAAGGCTAACGTGCCGACATGGCCAAGCCGAAACCATCCAAAGAGCCACCGGCGCTGGATTTACCCGGGCAAAGCTTGCAGGCGGCGCAGCAGCGCGAGTTACCCCTTTTTGACGGATTCTTTTCGGCGGACAAGAACGAATCGCGGACGTTCGAGATTTTCGACGCGCTGCCCAAATACGTGTACACCAAGGTGCGTCAGGCGAAGGATCTGACTCCCATCACCAAGACGATCATCCTGCGTCGCCGAGACGAAGCGGGCAAGCAGGAAGAGTTGCAAGTCCAGGTCACGCTTTCGGCGGCGGTCATCAAAGGCCAGGATGGGACCGGTCAAGCCATCTACCCCGGTGCGAGAGAGGAGCTGGTCGAGCGGGCCATCCGCAAGCTCGCCGTGCAACAGGTCGTCAACACCGGTCTGCACACGGTGCCACAGTCCGGAGCGCAAATCATCCGGGTCAGCTTCACGCTATACCAACTCCGCAAGGAACTTACTTCCCAGGGCCACGGCTTCAAAGTGGTTGAACTCAAGGAAGCCCTGGAGGTTTTGAACAAGGCGACCGTCAATCTGGCGTGTTCAAAGGATCGGACACTGCACGGCATCAGTTCCGCTGTTTTCAGCAACTACACCTACGTCTACGATGAAGACGATGACAGCGGGCAGAGTTCCGAGGTGTCCGTCGATTATCACCCGCTGGCTACCCAGGCGATCATCAATCTCGCGTTCTATCCGATCAATTATCAGCGGGTGATGAGCATGGCCAGCCCGCTGGCCCGCTGGCTCGCGACGCGCCTGAGCCACCGGTTTCGGCAAGCAACCAAGACGGCCTTCGTGGATGGCGGGAGTTACCAGATCTCGCTGGAGACGATTTTGATCGAGAGTGGCATCGCGAAAGCTAGCCGGCTACGTGACAACGTGGCAACGGTACGTCAGGCGTTGACGCAGATGGTCAAAGAGGGCGTGTTGCATGCGATGCACCCTTACCAGGAAGATCTGAGCTACGCATCGACGGGAGGGCGCAGAAAGGTCACCGATGTGGTGTGGCAGTTATTTCCCTCGCGTCAGTTCGCCCAAGAAATCATTCGGGGCAACGTCGAAATGAACCAATGGCGTGACAGACATCAGACCCCGCAAAAGGCGTTGGGCACAAGCGGATTGGAGACCGGGATATTGCGGTTGGGTTGAGGCCGGTTTTCGGGGGGAATTGACGCGGAAGGCCGCTGGCTATTGTCCGTTCTTCTGTTGCGTTCTATGCGCTGACTGAGCGGCGTTGGGGGGAAATTGACGTGGAAGTCGTTCTGACCAAGGAAGATTGGTCGAACTTCAGGTTCTTTACCTTTTCTTTACTGCTGGCGGAGCCAGCTTTCCCCGCGCGTAGCGGGGTGGCGCGAAGCGCCGGGGGC
>CAXUGY010000038.1:0-38075 GCA_964250695.1 uncultured Chthoniobacterales bacterium
GTTTCTTGAGGAAATTGATGGTCATGTTTTTGCCGATGGTGTGCAGCCAGGTGTAAAACGAGGAGTTGCCCTGGAAGCCGCCGATGGAACGGTACGCCTTGAGGAAGATTTCCTGCACGAGGTCGCGGGCGTCCTCGTTGTTGCTGGTCATGTGGTAGACCAGGCCGTAGAGCCGGGGATGGTAACGCGTGACGAGCGTGCTGAAGGCGTCCGCGTCGCCGCCACGGGCGCGGGCGACGAGCGTTTCGTCGCTCACCTCCGTGCCCGTTTCCTCGTTGACGGCCAGTCCCTTATCCATGGTTCGAGGCGAGACCATAGCAGCCGGCGCGGACAAAGGGAACGTGCGAATCGCAGCCATCGTTTCCCGCACCATAGCACGGATTCGTCGGGGACGCCGGGGAGAATGACTCGACGGAAATTTCCGCAGATTCCGCAAATTTCCGCAGATTGGAGGAGGAGAAAAAACAAACCAACGTCTGGCCTCTTCTCCTAATCTGCGGAAATCTGCGGAATCTGCGGACAATTTCTCAGATTTCCAGCCGCTGCTCGAAATTCGACAGCATTTCGCAACCCTTGGCCGTCACGGCGACCACGTCCTCGATCCGCACTCCGCCCAGCCCCGGATAATAAAGGCCCGGCTCCACCGTGAACACCGTCCCCGGCTCGAAACTCCGCGTGCCGTTGAAACGCGGCTGCTCGTGCAGTTCCAGCCCGAGGCCGTGGCCCGTGCCGTGGAAAAACCCGACGGGCTGGCCGTCGCGCACTTCCGTCGGGTAACCCTGATCCTTGAAATATTTTTTGATGCCCTCGTGCAGCGCGACGCCGTCGGCCCCGGCGCGCGTCCCGGCGATGGCGCGGCGCTGGCCCTCCCGCACCGTTTCCCAGAGGCGGCGTTGCGCGTCGCTGGCGCGTCCCTTGACGACCGTGCGCGTCAGGTCGCCGAAGTAACCGGTACCCATGTCACGCGGAAAAATGTCGATGACGATGAGTTCCCCGGCACGCAACGGCCCGTGCCCGCGCTCGTGCGGATCGCACCCCTGCTCGCCCCCGGCCACGATGGTATCCTTGGGAGCCGCGCCCAGCCGGACGACCGCCGTGTCGATCTCGGCGCGCAGGCGTTCAGAAGTCAGGACCGCGCCGCCCCAATGCAATTCCGCGCCGGGGACCGTGTTCCTGCCGCCGGGAGTTTTCGCGGCGGCGAGCACTTCCAGACCCCGCGCCATCCCGGCCGCCGTGATTTCCAGCGCGCGGCGCAGGTGCCCGAGTTCCGCCGGGGTTTTGTGGATGCGCTGCGGGAAGAACGCGCCCTTTCGCGGCGGCGCGACCTGTACCCCCTCGCGCGCCAACGCCAGGCTCAGCCCGAGCGGAAAATTCTCCGGCACCACGGCGCGACGCAGCCCGCGCGTGTAGAGGAAATGCGCGATCAACCGCGCGAAAGTCGGCTGGCGTCCCAACGCCTTTTTGTGCTCGGCGGCAAACCCGGACAGGCTGAGCACCTCTTCCACGGTGGCTTCCCGGCGTCCGCGCCCCACTTCCAGGTCGCTGAGCAGGACCGTCGAGCGGCCATCCTGCACCAGCAGCACGAACGCGTCCGGCACGAAGATTTTCGTGGCGTAGAGCATGTCGGCGCTTTCCTGGCTGGAGGCGACGATGAGTTGGGCGGGTGCGCGTTTCATCTCTATATCTATTGGAAGGACCGGGACCGCGACAAACGCACGGCGACGTAATCCGTATCGGGCAGGATGTATTTGCGCAACTCCACATCGACCGACGCCACGACAAAGCGCGCCAGGATTTCCCCGGCGATGTCGAGGGCCAGCGTCTCGATGAGCCGTCGCGGATGGTCCGCCGCCAGCGCGCGCACCGCCGAGCACACCGCCGCGTAGTTGACGGTGTTTTCAATGCGGTCGTCCAGCCCGGCGAAGCCGCGCCCGGGCCGCAACGTCAGGGAAACGGTGAGGCGTTGCGGCCGCGCCTGTTCCTCGTCGGTGACGCCGACACGGACGTTCAGCACGAGGTTGGAAACGTGGATTTCGTCAGGAACAAACATTGGCATCGGCATGGCTCCAACGCACCGCCGCCGCGCGGAAGGCAGCCTCGTGCTCCGGCCAGTCGTGCAACGTGGCCGGATCAAAGTCCGCCCCGCTTGGCCAGACCACGGTGTGGATTTCCGGATCGAGGGATACCTGCGCAAAAATCTCCGGGTTTCGTAGCGGGCCGTACAGTTCCCCTTCGAGAACCGGCTCGAAGTCGATGGTTCGTGTCAGGCCGTCGTCGAAGCGAAGGCAAAGAGAATACGGGGCAACGCGCTCGACCGAGGTGATGCGGCAGATCGGGTGTGGCATGGCGTTACTCTACTGCAAAGGCGTGATAGGGGAAGGTTTGCGGCCCTGTTCCAAAAGCTGCCAGTCAGCCGATAGCTCGTCAGCGCGAAGTTCGGCCCAAGCTTCGACCAGCCGTTGCTGGCGTTGCGGGAGGAAGCCGATCATGAGCGCAACCGGCGAGATGGAAAAGACGGCGACATGCTCACCGTAATAGGCATGGAAATGAGGGACGTGGTGGCGCGCCGACGGCTCGGCGAACATGCGGATGATGATGCCAAAGAAGCGGGAAAGCTCGGGCATGAGACTCCGTGCAAAATTCTCTTTCCCAACTACCCCAGCCGGAACCGTAACTCCCTGACCACCCGTGCGCCGAAACGCTTTTTGAGCTTTTCGACGATGAGACCTTTCATGCGCTCGATCTCGAAATGGATCGACGGTTGCAGCACGCGCACGTAAAGCACGCCGTCCTTGAGCTTGCTCGGGGAGGAGTGCAGCGCGAAAAAATCCCCGGCGATTTCCTGCCACGCTTCCAACACTTCGCTCTCGCGCACCAGTTCCCCCAACCCGAGACCCTGCATGGTTTTCCCGACCAGTGCGCTCAACGGTTGGAAACAATCCAGCAACGGACGCGGCTCGGCGTAGCCACGCCATTCCGCCAGCGCGCGGGTACGCAGGGGAGAACGCTTGGGTCTGCCTACGGCCATGCGAAGGAAATTTCCTTGGGGCCGCGCACCCGGCGGTTCTAGACGCCGTCCGCGCCGATGGCCTCGACCGGGCAGCCTTCCATCGCTTCCTTGCAAAGGCCCTTTTCCTCGTCGGTCGTCGGCTGCTTGTAGACGTAGGAATGCCCGCCGTCGTCGTTGCGGGTGAAATTCGCCGGGGCGGTTTCGCGGCACAGATCGCAGTCGATGCACTGGTCATCGACGTAAAATTCCCCCCCGACGTTCTCGGTGTATTTATTCTCTAGATCGGCCATAACTTTGTCGGTGGGTAACGTAGGGAACCCCGGCGGGGTTGCAACGTTTTTTTGCGCCCGGCGGTAATCCGGGGCTTTCCTTTGCCCTGCTTCTGGGGCACGGTTCCTGCCTTTGGTCTCTCCCGATGGATGCCGTCACCCCTCCGCCGCCCACGCCTGCCCCGGTCGTCCCCGGGCCAGTGACGACGCCGCCCGGCGGCACCGGCGCACCGGCGCGTTCCGCGTGGCTGCCCCGGGTGCGCTGGTGGCATTGGGCGTTGCTGGTGTTGATCGCCCCGGTCATCGGCGTGGGCAGTTTTTTCGGCGTGTGGGCCGGGACGTTCGACATCGCCCGGCTCGGCGAGATGCCCCAGCGCGCCACCGTTTACGACATGGACGGCAACCCGTACAGCACGCTCCACGTCGGCGAAAACCGCACGCTCGTGCCCATCGACCAGGTTTCGCAGCATTTCCTGGACGCCCTCGTCGCCCGCGAGGACACCCGTTTCTACTCACACCACGGCGTCGATCCCCACGGCATCGCCCGGGCGGTCGTGCGCAACGTCACCCGCCGCCGCGCCGCCGAGGGGGCCAGCACGCTTACCCAGCAGCTCGCCCGCAACAGCCTGCCGCTCGGTGGCAAGACGCTGACGCGCAAGATTCTGGAGGCGTTCGTCGCCGCGCGCATCGAGCGGCATTACTCGAAGCGGCAAATTCTCGATTTTTACGTCAACCGCATCTACTACGGCGGCGGCATGTACGGCATCGAAACGGCCAGCCAGGCGTACTTCGGCAAGCCGAGCGCGGACCTCGACCTGGCCGAGAGCGCGATGATGGCGGGCCTGATCCGCTCCCCGAACCATTTCTCGCCCTGGGCCAACCTCGAAGGAGCCAACCGCGAGCGCGACACCGTGCTCGCCCGCATGGCCGCCCTGCACAAAATCACCCCCGCCGAGGCCGAGTCCGCCAAACGCGAGACGGTCCGCGTCGTCCACAACCGCGCCTCCGGCGTGCAGGACAACTACGCCATGGACGCCGTCCAGGCCGAACTGGCCACGCTGCTCAGCAACGACGCTCAGGACGACGAAAGCGGCCTCAAAATCTACACCACCATCGACCCTCAGATGCAGACGCTCGCCACCCAGGCGGTCGAGACGCAGTTGGCCAAGATCGAGGCCCGGCCCGGCTACGAACATCCGAAAAAAGGGGCCAATCCCGACGCCGACGAATCCAAGGGCACCGCGTACCTGCAAGGCGCGCTGGTGCTCATCGACAACCGGGACGGCTCCATCCGCGCGCTGGTCGGCGGGCGCGAGTACAAGCCCAAAGCGTTCAACCGCGCCATGGACCCGCCGGGCCGCCCGGTCGGCTCGACGTTCAAGCCGTTCGTCTACACGGCGGCGTGGCAAAAGGGGCTGCTGCCCGGCGCGAACATCGACGACGGCGCGATCCAGCCCGACGAACTCAAGGATGCGCCCAACTGGCACCCCGGCAACTCCGACGGCACGTTCGGCCCCGTCCAACCGGCGGAGGTCGGCCTCATCCGTTCGCGCAATACCATGAGCGTGCGCGTGGGCGAACTGGTCGGCCTGGACGAGGTGCGCCGCGTGGCGGGCAGCGCCGGGCTGGGCGACGACATCCCGCCCGACCCCACGATCTACCTGGGCACGTTCAACGTCACGCTCACCAAGCTGACCGAGGCGTACAGCCTGTTCGCCAACAATGGCCAGGGTCGCCCGGCGCACTTCATCGAGCGCATCGACGACGCCGAGGGCCAGATGATCTACCGCGCCGCCCACGAGGAGAAGCCCGTGCTGCAACCCGGGGCGTCGTGGATCACGCACACCATTCTAGAAAAGGTGATGGGCCGGGGCGGCACGGCGGCGGAGGCGAAATCGCTGGGGTTCACCGGCCACGGCGCGGGCAAGACCGGCACGACCAACGATTTCAAGGACGCCTGGTTCGTCGGCTACACGACCAGCCTGACCTGCGGCGTCTGGGTGGGCATGGACCGCCCGCAGACGATCACCGCCAAGGGCTACGGCGCGGCGCTGGCGTTGCCGATCTGGTGTCAGGTCTTGGGCAAGGCGTCGGCGCAGCGGTATCCGTCGAAGGAGTTCCAGCCGCCCGAGCCGCTCAAGCGGGTGCGGGTGTGCCGGTTTTCCAACGAACTGGCCACGGACGGCTGCCAGGACGCGGGCACGTCCTACGTGATCGACCTGCCGGTGAGCCGGATTCCGCGCCTGGTCTGCACGGCTCACCCCGGGCAGGCGCAGCTCACCGGCCAGGGCCAGCCGCCGGTCACCCCGGGCGAGACCCCGCCGCCGACGCAGACCCCGGCCAACGGGGACCCGTTTCCGAAGCGTTTCCTGCGGTCGTTCCGCAAGCTGTTCGGCGGTTGAACGAGTAGCGTGATTTCTTTTCATGGCTAAGTCATTCTCCGCCGTGACCTTCGGCTTTGGATCAGGGTTTCCCCGTGTTTTTGCCCGAGGAAACTGTTTACAAGCGGGTGGAAAAGGAGTAGATTAAGCGCATTGACCCCGTGTCCCCGTAATCCTCCCCCCATCCAACTTTCGATGTCTCTCGCGTTTCCCTTTCTCCGCCCTCTCCGCTCGGCTGTGCCAACTGCCTTGATCGCGCTCTCGCTGGCGGTCGGTGCCCGTCCGTCCCCGGCCCAAACGGTGATCCAAGCGGCCCGGCCCATCGGTCTCACGCACGCCAAGAGCAAGCCGTATAATTTTACCGGACGGATCTTCGATCTGAGCGACACGGGTGGCGTCGCCAGCGGCACGCTGCTCCGTCGCCACACGGTGCTGACCGCCGGGCACGTCGTCTTCAGTCCGACCGGAGGTTTCATCGTCAACGGCACCTTTACCCGGGGCTTGTACGAGACGAGTTCGATCAGCAAGGATCAAATCATCTCCGCCCAATCCCTCGCTGGATACCAGGCGGCGATCACTGCCGCTCCTACCGGCACGTTCCCGCTGAACGTCGTGGAGGTTGACCTCGGACTCGTTCTCGTCCCCCTAGCCCCCATCGACGCGGACTGGGGCAATTACCTTGTTACCCCCAGCCTGTTGGCTGACCCGTCGGTCCCGACGTTTATCCTGGGTTACCCGGGGCAAACTTTCGATGCCCGGACCATGACCTACATCGTTCCGGCGACGCCGTTCGTGGGGGCAGGCTCGACGACGAGCAGCGCCATTTACGAAAACGACGAGGTTGCCTTTGAGGAAGGGAACAGTGGCGGGCCGATTTACGTGGTGCCCGATGGGGTCCACCAGTCCGTCCAAGCGGTGGTTTCCAGCGGTGCCAACGACCCGACCGGCACGTTCAATCGGTCGTTCGTCCGTGCCATTGACAAATCCGCCAGCAGGTTCCTCGCGGACGCCGAGTACACCGCCGGTCTCATCAAGCGGGTGAAAGTCACCGGTCCGACGACCGTGAGCCGGGGCCAGACTTATACGTACACGACCACCATCGTATTCTCCCAACCGTCGCGCGATGGCACCGTGCTCAAGCCCACCACGGACCGCTATTCCGAACTGAAACTGGTCTCCTCCACTCCCGGCACGGCCACCCAGCCGCTGGTGACCGTGGTGAAGACTTCCAACACCACGTTCCGCGTGACCTTCTCTTCCAACGTCCGGGCTGGCACGTTGACCACCTTGCAGGTGAATTACGACGGGACGGCGACCCCGAACGGCAAGTCGTCGCTGCTGATCAAGGTTCAGTAAGACTCTGCCGTTGCCACCCGGCACCGGCCTGGCGGGTTCGCCCCAACGGGTCGGCAGGTCCGGGTGCTGACCCGGTGGTCAGGCGCGTTGAACTTCTCTTCGTCCCATGGCCCTTCCTTCGCCCGGCCCGCTGACCCGCTTCGGTTTTTTCCTGCTCGTCGGCGCGGTGGCGTTGATCTTTGCCGCCCTGGGTTTGCTGCGGCATTTGTCGGAATCCGCGCATCCGGCGGGGGCGACTCACGCGGGCGGACGACAGGCGGTCGAGATGCCGTTCCCGCTCCCGATGCCCGCCAAGGCCGATCCGGCGGCGGTAGTGCGGCTGGGCCAAACGCTGAGCCAGGCGTTGGCCGTGCTGCGTGACCCGACCAATCCCAACAAGAAACCGGCGCTCACAGCGTTGCGCGAAGCACTCCGGCAAGCGGAGCCGCACGTTGCCATCGCCGCCATCCGGCAATTTCTCGACGGCGGGCAGGATGCGCCCAGCGGTCTGGGGTTCAAGCTCGGGGAGGGCCACACGCTCGACGACGCTCCCTCGTTGCGCACCTTTTTGATGGATGAACTCGGTTCGGTCAGCCAGACCGCCGGAACGACCGACGCCGCCGAGGTGGCCCGGGCCACGCTGGCCACCAAGGGGTCGGCGGACGAATGGGCCGTGGCCATGCGCAACCTCGCCTGGGCCGACCCGGACGGTTCCAAAAGTCTGCTGGCCGCCAAGGCGCGCGAACTGATCGAGTACGCCCCGTGGCAATCCGCGCCGAGCGGTGGTTATCTGGAGGCGTTCGACGCCGCCGCCTACGCCGGTGATCCGACGATCATCAACGACCTGGCCCCCCTGTCGTCCACCACGACCCCGGCGGGGCGTGCCGCCCTGATCGCCCTGCAACGGCTCAGCGGCACGGCCCCCGAACAGGTGGCCACCTATCTCAACGCCAACCCCGCCGTGCTCGCCGACGCCCCGCTCCGCCGGGCCGATTACATGGGCAGCGTGGACCTCTCGCAACCGGCGCAACTGGCCCAGGCCGAGACGTACCTCAACCGCGCGGACGTTTCGGAGGCGGAAAAGGACAAGTTCCTCGCGCGGCTGGGATTACCGGCGGGGTTCGTGTCGGAAACGCTGTTGACGCCGGAAACCATCACGCAGATGCCGATCATGGAACACCGCGCGCTCGTCAACCAGACGGCGGCCAACTGGCTGGCGTCAGGCAAGTTCCCCACGTTGCAGAGCGCGTTGCAGCAGCTCGTCACCCGCACGACCGACGCGCCCGGCGGCGGGTAACGCAACCGTTTCCGGTCGTTCTACAGCAACGGTTTCAACGTCTGCCAGACCAGTTCGGCGATGACCTTGTGACCCTCCGCCGTGGGGTGGATCTGGTCGCGCTGGTTGAGCCGGGGATCGCCGCCGACGCCTTCGAGGATGAACGGCAGCAGCACCGCGTCGGGGTTGTGCTTGGCCAGCGCGGGGAAAACCGCGATGAACCGGGCCACGTAATCCACGCCCAGGTTCGGCGGCAGGCGCATCCCGGCGATGACGATTTTCACCCCGGGATTTTTTGCGCGGGTCTTGTCGATGATAGCCTGGAGGTTGCGCTCGGTTTCCTGGGTCGGCAGGCCGCGCAGGCCGTCGTTGCCGCCGAGTTCGAGCACCAGGAGATCGACCGGGTGTTGCAACAGCCAGTCGATGCGGCGCAGGCCCCCGGCGCTCGTGTCGCCGCTCAGGCCCGCGTTGACGACCCGGTAGTTCAGCCTGGCATCCGTGAGCTTGCGCTGGATCAGCGCGGGAAACGCCTCTTCGGCGGCGTTGGCCAGCCCGTAACCGGCGCTGAGGCTATCGCCGAAAAAGAGGATCGTGCGCGGCGCGTTCGGCGGGGCGGCGGGTGGGGTTTGCTGGCCGAAAAGAGGAGAAACGCTCATGATCAAAGATGCCAGCGCCGCCGCCAGCCACCCGAAAACGGCGGCAGCAGGGCGCGGCGGTGAGAGTCGGCGGGTCGGCATCCAACCCTATCGGCCAGGAAGCGGGTTTCGTAAATCGCCTGCCTGCCTTGCCCGGCAAAAAAAGCGCGGCCAGCGGATGATCCGCGAGCGGAAAGGCGCGGAAGCGGTTACAGTGCGCGCTGACCGATCCGCTACCCCGTCATGGAAAACACGTCCCCAGTCCTCGAAGTCCAGCGTCTCACCAAAACTTACCGCAGCGGCGAGCGCGACCTGACCGTGCTGCGGGAGGTCAGTTTTTCTCTCGCCGCCGGGGCGACGTGCGCCATCGTCGGCCCCTCGGGCAGCGGCAAGACCACCCTCCTCGGCCTGTGCGCCGGGCTGGACCGCGCGACGAGCGGCACCGTGCGCCTGGCCGGGACCGCGCTCGAAACCCTGGACGAGGACGCCCGCGCCCGGCTGCGCAACGAGCACACCGGGTTCGTGTTCCAGAATTTCCAGCTCGTGCCGACCTTGAGCGCGCTGGAAAACGTGATGGTCCCCGCCGAACTGCGCGGCGGCTACGGCGACGGCACGGCGCGGCGTTCCCACGCGACGCTGACGACCGACGCGACCGAGTTGTTGCGGCAGGTCGGTCTCGAAGCGCGGCGCGGGCATTATCCGGCGCAGCTTTCCGGCGGCGAGCAACAGCGCGTCGCCCTGGCGCGGGCGTTCATCAACCGGCCCCGGCTGCTGTTCGCCGACGAGCCGACCGGCAACCTCGACGCCGAGACGAGCGAGCGCGTGGTCGAACTCCTGCTCAACCTCAACGCGCAGTCCGGCACGGCATTGGTGCTGGTCACGCACAACCTGGAACTCGCGGCCCGCACCGGACGCACCATCCGGTTGCGCGACGGCGCGATGGTGGAGGACGGCAGGAAATGACCCGGTGGCTGACAACCGGCTGTGCGCTGCTGGTCCTGTCCTGCCCGGCGCAGGCCGTCGAGTTTGGCGAGTCGCAGGTTGACGGCAAGCGCATCACCTTCTGCCGGGTAAACGTTCGCAAGGAACGCTTGCAAGTGTTTCTGCGCGACGAGGCGGGGCAGCCGCTCAGAAGATTTGATCCTTTGGTGACTCTTCTCCAGCGAAACGGTCGAAACCTGGTATTCGCCATGAACGCCGGGATGTTTCACCCGGGTTTTGCTCCGGTCGGACTTTGCGTGGGAGATCGCCAGACCCTGGCGCCGCTGAACCTCGCGCCGGGAATCGGCAATTTCTTTCTGAAACCCAACGGAGTCTTCTGCGTTTCTCCGAGCGGTGCCCGGGTCATGGAATCGTCCGGGTATGCCCGGTGCAAGGAGCAGGCCACGCTGGCGACGCAATCTGGCCCGCTGTTGGTGTCGGCGGGAAAGGTCCACCCGGCATTCCATCCAGAATCGACCTCCCGGCTCTTTCGCAACGGCGTGGGCGTGCCAAATCCTGACACCGCCATTTTTGCCATCAGCGAGGATCAAATCAATCTCTACGAGTTTGCCGTTTTCTTCCGGGACTCGCTGCATTGTCCCGACGCGCTCTTTTTGGACGGCTCCGTTTCGAGCTTGTACGCTCCGGCTCTGAAGCGAAACGATTTCCATATGGACCTCGGCCCCATGATCGGAGTGACTGAATCCGTTCCTATCCCATGAAACAAACCAACGGTGACATGGCTGACGACGCGCTGATCCGTTTCTATCTCGGCCAAGGGCCGGACTCCGAGGGCAGGACTTTGCGCGACATCCGGCGCTGGGGTTTCGACCGTCTGGAAAGCGTCCACGATTACATCCAGTGGTTGTTTCCGTTGCGTGTCCGCAGCCGGTTCAACCCCGACGCGCCGCTGCTCAACGAGGCGACGATCCGCCGGTTTCTGAGCGACGAAACACTGAAGCTCGAACTGCTGGCGTCCTTCGAGCAAATGCTCGCTTTTTATGGGTTCGTGCTCCGCGCGGAGAACGGCCAGCCTGCCGTCGAGACCGGCCCTGACTGGGACACGCGGCAACGCCGATGGCTGCATTTCGGCGATCACAATCTGCTGCGCATCACGCGCATCCTGACCTGTCTCGGCACGCTGGGACTGCCGGGTCACGCGCGGGCGTTTCTGGCCGCGTTGGAACGGGTCTGCGCCGCTGATCCTGGGGTCGTCGGGGAACGCACGCTGCAATTCTGGAGAACCGCGATTCCGTGAGCGGCGCGGCGGACGGGCGTTGGCCGGTGACGTTGCCGGGCTGGGACGGGGCGCGCGTCGGGCATTGGCTCCAGTCACCCGCCGGGCTGACGACGACGGCGGTTCTCGCGCTGTTGCTGGTCGCGGCGTTCGTGGCGCGCGGCCGGGTCGATCTGCCATATGTGGCCGCGCCCGCGCTGCTGACGGCGGCGGAGCGGGCGTTCTTCGTCGTGCTGCGGCAGGCGGTCGGTGGTGACTACCAGCTTTTTGCGAAGGTGCGGCTCGGGGATATCTTGCAGGTGGAAAGTGGGGTGTCGGGCAAGCGGCGGTTCGCGGCGTTCGGGCGGATTTCGTCCAAGCACGCGGATTTCGTGTTGTGCGATGCGCGGACGTTTGCGGTGGTGGGCGTGATCGAGTTGGACGACCGTTCGCACCAGCGCGCGGACCGTCGGGAGCGCGACCGTTTTTTCGACGCGGCGATGCGGAAGTCCGGCGTGCCGGTGCTGCGCGTCACCGTGCGGAGGAGTTACGACAAACAGGATTTGCGTGAGGAATTGCATGCCATGTTTGGCGACGCGCAGCGGGGATAATTTGTCCGCAGATGAAGCAGATTTCCGCAGATTGAAGAAAAGAACAAAAATCTGCGTTACCCTGCGTCATCTGCGGACCTTCTCTTGCATGAGCACAACCACCGTCACCCCTTCTGCCCGGTCAACCCCGGCCCTGTTCGATCCCTGGGTCTGGCGGATGGCCTGGCGCGACAGCCGCCGCTCCCGGGGACGGCTGCTCGTGTTCTCCACCGCGCTCACGCTCGGCGTCGCCGCGCTGGTGGCCATCGGCTCGGTCGGGTGGAACCTCCAACGCGCCATCCACGACCAGGCGCGCACGCTCGTCGGCGCGGACCTCATCGTCGAAGCCCGCGCGCCGCTCGACGCCGACGCGGAGCGGTTCGTCGCCTCGCTCGGCGGCACCGGTGTGGCCCGCGAAACCCGGCTCGCCTCCATGACCCAGTTTCCTAAAACCGGCGGCTCGCGCCTGACCCAGGTCCGCGCGCTGACCGGGGATTACCCGTTCTACGGGAAGATCGAGACCCGTCCGCCGGAAGCGGCCCGGGCGTTTCTCGACGGCAAGGGCGCGCTTTTGGAGGAAAGCCTGTTGTTGCAATACGGCGTACACATCGGCGACCCGATCAGCATCGGCGGCGAAACGCTGCCGGTCCTCGGCGCGGTCACCAAGCTGCCCGGCGAGGCCAACGCGTTCGCCAGCATCGCTCCGCGCGTGCTGATTCCGCGCGACCGGCTGCCCGCCGCGCTCACCGTCCGGGGCAGCATCATCCGTTATTTTACGTACCTGAAACTGCCTGCCGGGACGAACGTCCAGAAGCTCGTCGGCGACCACAAGGACGAGTTCAAGCAACGCCTGCTCGAAACCGACACCGTCGCCCACCGCGAACGGCAGCTCGGGCGCGTGTTTACGGACGTGAACCGTTTCCTGAACCTCGTGAGTTTCGTCGCGCTGCTGCTGGGCGGCATCGGGGTGGCCAGCGCGATCCAGGCGCACCTCAAGACGAAGCTGCGCACGGTGGCCGTGCTGCGCTGCCTGGGGGCGTCGGCGCAACAAACGCTCGTGATCTATCTGATCCAGGCCCTCGCGCTGGGGCTGATCGGGGCCATCGGCGGCGCGGTGGTGGGCGTGGCGTTGCAGAGCGTCGCGCCGCTGTTCCTCCAGGGGGTGCTGCCCATCGACCTGCGCTTCGGCATTTCGTGGCCGGCGGTCGGCGAAGGGATCGGCGTCGGGTTTCTGACGTGCGCGCTCTTCGTGCTGCTGCCGCTGCTGCCCGTGCGCCGGACGCCGCCGCTGCTGGCCCTGCGTTCGGCGTTCGAGAGCAACGAGGCCGACGTGGCCGCCGCGAGCCGCCGCGACCCGTTACGCTGGCTGGCTTACGGACTCCTGTTCCTCGCGCTGCTGCTCTTTCCGTGGCTCCAGAGCCACGACCGGCGCCTGGGCTTCGGGTTCTCGGGCGGGCTGTTCGTGGCGTTCGGGCTGCTGGCACTCGTGGCGTGGGGCTTGATGAAGGCCGCGCGGCGGTGGTTCCCGCAAAGCTGGCCGTTCGAGTGGCGGCAGGGTCTGGCCAACCTCTACCGGCCCAACAACCGCACGCTGGTGCTCGTTTTCACCCTCGGGCTGAGCACGTTCCTGTTGCTCGGCATGTATCTGACGAAGGATGTGCTCCTGCGGCAGTTCGATAAAAAGGGGGACGACGCCACGCAGCCCAACCTCGTGTTCTTCGACGTGCAAACCGACCAGAAGGACGCCGTCGCGGCGGCGGTGCGCGCCCACCAACTGCCGGTCATGGGCGTCGTGCCGACGGTGACGATGCGGCTGGTCTCCGCGCGCGGCAAGACGGTGGACCAACTCGCCGAGGAAAAACCGGGACCGAAGCAGGAACGCATCGACGGCTGGCGGTTGCACCATGAATACCGTTCGACGTACCGCGACCGGCTCACCGACACGGAGACCCTCGTCCGGGGCACCGTAACGCCCCATGCGGCGGAGGGCAGCGGCGTCGATCCCGCCCGGCCCGTGCCGGTTTCAGTGGAGGAAGACATGGCGAAAAATATGCGCCTCAACGTGGGCGACCCGTTGGTTTTCGACGTGCAGGGGATTCCGTTCGCCACGACCGTCGGCAGCATCCGCAAGGTGGACTGGTCCCGCTTCGCGCCGAATTTCTTCGTGGTGTTCCCGACCGGCGTGCTGGAAGCCGCGCCGACCTTCAACGTGCTGGTCACCCGCGCGCCGGACGCCACGGTTTCGGGGCAAACGCAGGCGGACGTGGTCAAGCAGTTCCCGACGGTGTCGGCGATTGACCTGAGCTTGATCGTGGCGACGATCAAAGGGATCATCGACAAGGCGACGGCGGCGGTGCGGTTGTTGTCAGTGTTCACCGTGGGCACGGGGCTGCTGGTCTTGGCGGCGGCGATCCTGACCGGACGGTACGAGCGGGTGAAAGAGGGAGTGTTGCTGCGGACCCTCGGCGCATCCCGGCGGCAGATTTTCCGCATCCTGACCGTGGAATATTTTTGCCTGGGCAGCTTGTCGGCGTTCACGGGGATTTTGCTGGCGGCGGCGGGCAACTGGGCGTTGGCGACGTTCGTGTTCAAGCTGCCGTGGGCACCGTCGCCGGTGGCGATGGTGGCCTGCTGGTTCATCGTCGCGGGGTTGACGGTGGCGATTGGTTTGCTGGCCAGCCGGGGGGTGTGCGACCACCCGCCGCTGGAAATCCTGCGGGCGGAAGAGTAACCCAGGTAGGGATGGCTCTCCGAGCCATCCCTACCTTGACGACAACGGCACGGGCAACCTCACCCCTTGCTCAACAGGATGCGTCCCGGCTCGTGCAGCTCGCTTTCCAGGAACGGATGGCTGAGCGTGAACCGGCTGATCGGCGTTTCCAGCGGCATCGTCATCGTGCCCGAAAGCCCCGGCAACCCGGAAAGCAGCCGCCCGTCCGCCACGAACGACACCCCGTAGGCGCGCGTCATTTCCACCTTGCTCGGGATGAGCACGTAGAACCATTCGCTGTGGTTCCAGTAGAGGAACTGCTTGCCGCTGACCGCCTTGACGTAGTGGATGCTGCAATGCTGATACCAGTAATCCCCACCGATCACCGCGCGCATGTGCCCGAGCGTGAACGGAAACCGCAGCTTGCAGGCCAGCGCGGCCAGGATCGCCGTGCAACGCGCCGTTTCGTCGTACTGCGAATTGGTGAGGATATCGGTGAGTTTGTCCTTGTCGGCGTACCAGCCCGCGTAAATGGACCGTTCCCGGACCTCGCTTTTTTCGAGGATGGACTTTTCGTCGGCCATGACGCGTCACTTGCCCGACGGCGCATCCGCGAGGTCAGCCGCCGCCGCCTGGTCGAGCAGCCAGAGCGTTTCGCCGTCGCTCGCGCTGATCCCCTGGACGGGAAATTTGTCCGGTTCCGAGGGGCCTTCGAGCACGTTGGCGAGGGTATCCGCCTTGTCCTTACCGGCGACCAGCAGCAGGAGAACCGCGCTGTTTTTCAGCGTGGGCGGCGTGAAGGTGATCCGGTAGGCGGCGAGTTTTTCGATGTAAGCGGCGGCCACCGGGGCGGTTTCGCGCAGGCCGGTCGTCCCGGGAAACAGGGAGGCGGTGTGCCCCTCTGGTCCCATGCCTAGCAGCGTCAGGTCGAAGCGCGGCGGCGCTTCGCCGAAGAACGCGCCGATTTCCCGGGAATAGGAGGCGGCGGCGGCGGAAGCGTCGGGCATTTCGGCCTGGACACGGTGGATGTTTTCCGGCGGCAACACCCCGGCGAGTTTGTCGAACATGGCCTCGCTAGCCATGCGGAAGTTGCTGTCCTCGTCGTCCGGCGGGACGTGCCGCTCGTCGCCGAAAAAGAAGTGCGTCTGCGCCCAGGGCAACCGCTCGCGGAACGCCGGTTCGTCGGCCAGCAAACCGTAGAGCACCTTGGGCGTCGAGCCCCCGGAAAGCGCGACCGACGCCCGGCCGTTCGTGCGCACGGCGGCGGTGATGCGGCGGAGCACTTCCTCGGCGGCCGCCCGCGCCAGGGCCGCGGGATCGGCGAACACCAGCAGACGGCGGGCGGATGGATCGTTGTTCATCTCAGTTCGCCTTCCCTTTGGCGGAAGCCAGCTTGCCGTTCCAGAGCGTGATGTTCTTGGACTGTGACTCGAAAAGCGGCGCGGTCGGCCCGAGGATGTCGATGGATTTGATGCTGTCGCCCTGGGTGATCGCGTTGACCACTTCCTGGCCCTTGGTGGTCTGGCCGAAGATGGTGTAATGGCCCGAGCCTTCGCCGTCGTCGAGGCGGAAGACCGCCTTGTGCGTGATGAAGAACTGGCTGCCGTTGGTGTTGGAGCCGCGGTTGGCCATGGCGAAGACGCCCGGTTTGTCGAAATGGCGCGGGCCGTTGGCTTCATCTTCGAAGGTGTAGCCGGGGCCGCCTTTGCCGCTGCCCTCGGGGTCGCCGCCCTGGATCATGAACTCGGAGATGACGCGGTGAAACTTGAGACCGTTATAGAATTTTTGCTGGGCCAGGTTGAGGAAATTCGCCGCCGTGATCGGGACCTTGGAAGCGAAGATCGTCGCTTCGATGTCGCCTTTGTCGGTGTGGATGACGATGGGGATGTCCTTGAGAGAGCCGGCATCCTGCGCGCGGACGGCGGGCAGGCTGACGAGAGCGCAGGCGAGAAGCGGGAGGAGGATGCGTTTCATGGGATGGAGAGGGTTCGACAAAAATTTAACGTGTTCCGAGGCACTTTCGGCTTTCATCTTTGTCATTTCGGGTTCTGGTTTTGGCGGAGCTTTCCTTTCGTCTCATGCCCACCTCTTCGCAAACCCGTCTCGCGCTCGTGCAGATGCGCTGCTCGTCCGACCCCGCCGAAAACCGCGCCCGGGCCGTCGAAAAAATCCGCGAGGCCGCCGCGAAGGGCGCGGGCATCGTTTGCCTGCCGGAGTTGTACGCCTCGCAGTATTTCTGCCAGGAAGAAGACCACAAATACTTCCAGTTGGCGGAGGAGATCCCCGGGCCGTCGAGCGAAATCATGGGCGGGCTGGCGAAGGAACTGGGCGTGGTGATCGTGGCGTCACTGTTCGAGCGGCGCGCCGCCGGGCTGTACCATAACACCGCGATCATCCTCGATGCGGACGGCACCCTGCTGGGCAAATACCGCAAGATGCACATCCCCGACGATCCGCTCTATTACGAGAAGTTTTACTTCACGCCGGGCGACCTGGGGTTCAAATCCTGGAACACGCGGAAAGGCAAGCTCGGCGTGTGCGTGTGCTGGGACCAGTGGTTCCCCGAGGCCGCCCGGCTGACGGCGCTCAGCGGCGCGCAGCTTCTTTTTTATCCGACCGCCATCGGCTGGCACCCCGGCGAAAAGGAGCAACACGGGCACGCCCAGCATTCGAGCTGGGAAACGATCCAGCGCGGGCACGCCATCGCCAACGGCTGCTACGTCGCGGCGGTCAACCGCGTGGGGCACGAGGCCCCGGCGGGCGGCGCGGGGATCGAGTTCTGGGGACAGAGCTTCGCGTGCGATCCGACGGGCACGGTCATCGCCAAGGGCAGCGTCCACGAGGAAGAAATCCTCCTGGTGGACATCGATTTCGCGCGGGTGGAGGAACAACGCACCCACTGGCCTTTCCTGCGCGACCGGCGCATCGAATCCTACGGCGACGTGACCCGGCGGCTGATCGACTGAGCGCGCGACCGCCGCATGGAAAAACTTTTCTTTGACCCCCGGCCAGCGGATGACATCCTGAGAGAAAGCGTCCACCGCCGAAACCTTGCTTGCCTGATTTTCCCCCGATGAAAACTTTCTCTTGCCCTGTCCTCGGCGGCCTCCTCTTCACGGTTCTCGCCCTGACGCTCCCGCTGTCCGTCCCCGCGCAAACGACCACCATGCCCGACGAGACGCCCGCCGCCACGCCGCGTTTCACCCCGGTTCCCCGGGCCAGGCCGACCCCGGCGCCGGACGTGCCGGTGGGCACGGTCAACGGGCAGCCCATCTATCGTCCGCTGCTCGGCAGCGAACTGTCCAACCCGGTGGACCGGGCGCTGGTCGTCTACGATTACAACCGCAGCAGGCCCCGGCTCTCGGACGGCGATCTCGACGAGGCGGTGCAGGATTACAAACGCGCCAAGTTCAACAACAGCGACGCCAAGCTCGACGCCAAGCTCCTGTCGGTGAACGCCACGCGCGCCGACTTCCGGCAGTACGTCGCCGAGGAAGTCAAGATTCACGTCATGCTCAGCGCCGTGGAACGCAGCGCGGTTTCGATCCACAGCGCGCAACGGGCGGAGGCCGCCTACCTCGCGCGGTTGCGCCAGACCTCTCTGGTCAACAAGCCGCGCCCTTGAGACCGGCGGAGGGAGGCGCGCCGATTCGTTTCTGTTCCTCATGCTTCCACCGACTGATCCCACCGGAAAACCACCGACCCCGGCAGCCCTCGGCTACCGGATGCCCGCCGAGTGGGAACCGCACGCGGCGACGTGGCTTTCCTGGCCGCGCCCGGACGGCATCTCCTTCCCCGGCGGCGGCTACGCCAGGGCGGTCCCGGCCCTCGTGAAGATGGTGGGCGCCCTGGCGGAAAGCGAGGCGGTCCACATCAATGTCGGCAGCGGCGAGCAGGAAGCGGAGGTGCGGCGGCACCTGGGCGCGCTGCCCGGCGGTTACGCGCACGTCCGGTTTTTCCACATCCCGACCAACGAACCGTGGTGCCGCGACCACGGCGCGATCTTCCTGACGCGCACCGACGCTCCGCAGATGGCGGTGCTCGATTTCGACTACAACGCCTGGGGCTGGAAATACCCGCCTTTCGACCTGGATGACGCCGTGCCGACCCGCATCGCCGAGGCGTTGGGCGGGCTGCCCGTGCATCACCCGGGCATCGTGCTCGAAGGCGGCTCCATCGACGTGAACGGCACGGGCACCCTGCTGACCACCGAAAGCTGCCTGCTCAATCCGAACCGCAACCCGAGCCTGAAGAAAGCGCAGATCGAGGCCGTCATCAAAGACTACCTGTGCGTGCGCCACGTGCTGTGGCTGGGCGACGGCATCGAGGGCGACGACACCGACGGGCACGTCGATGACCTGACGCGTTTCGTGGACCGCACGACGGTCGTCACGGTGGTCGAGGAGGACGAGCACGACCCCAACTATGAGCCGCTGCAAACCAACCTCCACCACCTGCGCGAAATGAGCGTGGAAGACGGCACGCCGCTACGCGTGCTGACGATGCCCATGCCCTCGAAAATCGTGCGCGACGGGCAGCGGCTACCGGCCAGCTACGCGAACTTCTACATCGGCAACAAGGTCGTGCTGCTGCCGACGTTCAACGATCCGCACGACGCCTGGGCGGCGGCGGTGTTGCGGCAGGCGTTCCCGGGTCGGCGGATCGTGTCCATTGATTGCTGCGAGTTGATCTGGGGCTTGGGGGCTTTCCATTGCCTGACGCAGCAAGTGCCGGTGGTCGGCCACTGAAAATTGGCTTCCCGGCCCGTCGGAAGAAACAGGGACTGGCGCGGAAAGGCCTCCCTACCTTGGGTTGTTTGGCTTCGGCGCGGCGGGCGGGCGCTTCACCAGGGCCGAGAGCGGGGCCGTAAACAGAATCGGACGCCACACCGGCTTGTCCAGCGGTCCTTCCGAGCGGTACTCGAAAAGCTTGCTGACCGGCAGCAACACCGCGCCCGGCAGGCCGCGGGTGTTCATGCGGACATGGAAATTCATCGTGTTGTCCAAGTAGCCCAGCCAGCCGCCGCCCAACAGGCTGAAACCCACGCCCTTCACGTTCAGTTTGCCGGTGTAAATCTTGCCGCCGTCCGTCAGGAAATCCGCGCTCGCCTCGTGCGCCTCGTCGTAGCCGAGCCCCGGCATCACTTTGCCCAGGATCGTAGACAACGGACCCATGAACGGAATAGCGAACACGTTGCCGCGCTCCACGTTCAACGCGCCCGCGCCGTGCAGCGTGCGCGCGTCGTCGCTCGTGCCGGTGAAACGGTACGAACCCGAGAGCAGACCCTTGGAAGTATCGTAGTTGAAGTACAGCTTCGTCAGCCGCACGAAATCGAGGTTCTTCACGTCCAGCGACGCCACGTAATCCTTGACGCGCCCCAGCGCCAGGTTGAGAGCGCCCTTGGCCTCGCCGCCGAAAATCTCGCCGTGGACCTCGTTGAGCCACAAGCGTTCCTCGGTGAAAACCACCTGTCCGGCGATGCTCTGGAAGGGCAGGTTTTTCTTGAGGAAAACGTAGTCCATCCCGCCGGGCGCGCTGATGTCGGTGACGAGACGCGAGTTGCGCCCGCCGTCGAACTGGACGTTGCCGTGGATCGAGAGCGCGGGCGGCTTGCGGAAACGGAACGGCTGGATCGCGTGGTACACGTCCGGGTCCAGCCACACGCCCGCCTGCCCGGGGTCGAGGCTGGTGTGGACGTTGTCGAGCCGGACCTCGTGTTTCTCGAAACTGTAGACGATCGCGTCCGCCGTGCCGACGCCCTCGTCGCGTTCGAGCGTGACCTTGCGCGCGCTGAGCAACCCGTTGGCCAGGGCGAAATCGCCGTGCAGTTTATTGAGGCCCACGCCCCGATAGCGGGTGCGCCCGAGCGAGAACTGGCCCTCGACCTTCAGGCTGGCGAGGTCGGAAAGCGAGCGGCCCGTGGCCACCAGATCGACGCGCGGCGGATCGCGGAATTCCAGCCGCGCGGCGGCCTCGCGTCCGCGTGCGGGCAGCAGCGAGACGAAGCCCATCGGGTCCACCGTGCTGGTGAGCCTGACCCGCGCCTGACCCGGCTCGGAAAGCACGTCGGCGGCCACCTGCTGCTGGCCGTTGCCGCCGGGGCGCGCCAGCCGCAGGTCACGCAGATACCAACGGTCGCCGTTCCAGGAAAAATCGGTTTCCGCCCGGTCGAAATCAAACGCGCGGTCCGGGTTGGCCAGATGATAGGTGAACCGGCCCAGGGCGAGCCGGCCCGTGAGTTGCAGCGCGGGCGCGGCGGGGAGCGGGTGCGCGGTGTCGGCCACGGCGGGAGGCGGGCCGAGGCGCAGACGGCCGTCGAGCTGCAAGCGCGGCGTGTCGCGCAACGTCCAGTCACGCAGCAGGGCAGGATCGACGAATTCATGCACCAGGGCGGGCAGGTCCAACCCGGGACGGGGTGAACTCAGCGGAGTGACCCCGGGCGGGTTGATTCCCCCGCTCTGGACCTGAAAACGCACCTCGCCGTTCCCCGGAGTAAAATCGCCCATCAGCGCGAGGGCGCCGCGGCGGTCGGCCAGTTCACCCTGCCGCAGATGAAACGCGCCCGCCGCGTAGTCGAGCTTCAACAAGAGACGTTCGAGGCGGTAGGCGCCGCGCTGTAACCCCGCGCCTTGCAACTGGGCGGAGGCGCGCAGGTCGGCGGGTTGCGCGAGGTCGCCCTGGAAACGGATTTCCAGACTGGGCGGAGCGTGGTCGGCGCGGACTTTTTCGATCTCGCCGGTGATGGCCCGCGCCCACTGGCGACGGCGCGCACGTTCGTCGGGACCGGCGGGCGTGCCGGAGGGGCTGAAGCTTTCCGGGTGCAGCAGCGAGCCGCTGGCGGAAACTTGCAGCCCGTAAAAATCGCCCTGCGCCTGGGTGACGCGGACCTCGCCGGGCAGGAAGGAGACCTTGGCGTTGAGGTGCCGCACCTTGAGCAGCGGCCCCTCGGGGTCGGCCACGTCCACGGGCAGGGTCAGGCGGGTGTCGCGCAGGTCGAGCGAGTTGAGGAAGGGCTGGCCCTGGATGAGACGGCGCACGTCGATGTCCACGGCTACCCGGTTGATCTCGGCGAGGTGGGTGTGGTGCTCGTCGAGCAGGTAGAGGTCGGCATCCTCGGCGACGAGGCCCTCGAAGGGATTGAGCGTCAACCGGCTCGCGGTGAAATCAAATCCCCGGCGGCGCAGCTCGGCGGCGAGTTGCTCGCGCCACTTGCGCGTGAAGCCGCGATTGTAAACGTACCAGCCCGCCCACAACAACGTGCCCAGCAGCAGCGCGACCAGGGCCAGCCGCACCCCCCGCCGGACCCAGCCCGCGCGCCGCCGGGGGACGACGGACGGCCCGGCAGCGGCTGGCGGTGGGGTCGGCGACGGCATCAAGACGGGGAGAATGCAGGACGATGGCGGCAGGATTCAAGAGCTATATCGCAAGGGACCGTGCAGATCGCCGTGTCGCGGTGCCCGGGCGAGCGCGGACCCTGATTGTTGCGTCGATTCACCGCCGGAAGCGGATTCTGGCACACGCGATGCTCCCTCCCGAATTCCGTGGTTCAAGCCAACTGCAGAACACGGTTCACGGCGGCGGATTTCGATTTCATCGTCCGCGCGCTCTCCTCCTCCCGGCGGGAGTCGGTCTCGCTGGTCAGCCTGCTCATCGACGCGGACACCCGCGACGCGCTGCTCGACCAACCGGCCCTCTCGGAAGCGATCCTGTCGCAAAATAGCCACCTGGCCATTTCGCCGCAGTTTTACTTCTACGTTTTGACCAGACACGTCCTGCGGCGCGCCGGGATCGACGACCGGCCGTTGTGCGATTACCTGGCGTCGCTGCTCGACGAGTTCACGCGCACGGCGGCCCTGCGCAACCCGGCCTCGGCGCACGGCGGACCGGGGGCGCGGATTTACCTTTCCGACCTGCTCGCCGCGTTGCAGCAGGCGGACCCGGCGCAAGCGTTCTTCCTGCGGGCGAAACTCGGCGATTACACGCTCTTCCTGACCGGCATCTTCCCGGAAAACATCGAGCGCCGACGCTCCCGCCGGGGTGCGCCGGGCTGCTCGTTCTACGAGGAAGTGGGCCGGGCGAGCTACCGGGCCGTGGCGGGTCACGCCGTGGCGCGCCACCGGGGGCTGACCGACGTGTTCAACCGTCTGGCCGAGCAGTTCCACGAGGTGCGGCTCGCGCTCAACCAGCTCGCCGACCGCTTGCTCAACCTCGGCGACGATACCGCCGCCACGCACGCCGGGCTGACCCTCCTCGGATGAACCCCACCCTCTTCAGCGAAATCCAGCGTCTGTTCGAGCGCACGTATGCCACCGTCGGCATCAACCTGGAAGATTGCCTCATCGACGGCAAACGCTGCGGGCAACTTTCCCGCGCGGCGGGGGCCTCGGCGCGCGAACTGAGCCACCTCGCGCGGACGTTTTTGCGGACCGTGGACGGCCAGTTGCACGTCGGCATCTATTATTCGCGGTGGCTGATCGACCAGCTCGAAAAACACGACCCGCGCGCGGGTCTCAACGACGCGAACATCCGCTCGCTGATCGCCTTCGTGGAGGAGATCGACCACGCGCTGCACGCCGCGCTCCAGTTCCAGCGCGGCCGCCGGGCCATCGGCAGCGAGGAGTTTGCGCGCAACCTCGAACTCCAGGCGCAGGTGGACACGTATCTGGTGCTGCTGATGTTCGTGGCGTTCTTCCGCAAGGCGCAGAAGGTTTCCCGCACGGACCGGCGGTGGCTGCGGTTCCACCTGTTCGCGCGGCACGACCCCCACGCGTACCACGACCCGAACCTGCGCGGGCGTTACCTCGAAACCACGGAGCTGGCCGTGGAATACACGCGCTATCTCGACACGCTCAACGGGCTGCGGCGGCTGGAGGAAATCCGCGCCTTCCACGCGCTCGATTACCCGGCGAAGAAGCAGCGCATTTTGATGCTGCCCGCCCCGGCGCGCGACCCGGGTGCGGAGACGGACGGCACCGTCTGATTTGCGTTGGGACGCGTTTCCGTTTGCGTGCGCGGGCCGCTTCGGGTTTATAGTGGCCACGCATGTTTACGCTCACGGTCCTCGGCAGCGGCAGCGCGGGGAACTGCGCCCTGTTGACCACCGAAAACTGCCGGTTGCTCGTCGATGCGGGCCTGAGCGCGCGCCAGACCGTTGCGCGGCTCGCCCAGGCAGGGGTCGCCCCGGACCAGCTCGACGGCGTGCTGCTCACGCACGAACACTGCGACCACGCCAGCGGCCTGGACGTGCTGTGCCGCAAGTTCAAGGAACTGCCCATCTATTGCAACGCGCTGACCGCCGAGGTGTTGCGCCACGACGGCGGGTGTCTCGCCGCGCACGGCAACTGGCGTCTCTTCAAGACCGGCGGCGATTTCGAGATCAAGGACATCGCGGTGCAAACGTTTCCCGTGCCGCACGACGCCGTCGATCCCGTGGGCTACATGTTCCACCATGGCCGCGCCGCCCTGGGGTACCTGACGGACCTCGGGTTCGCCACCAAATTGGTCCACGAACGCGTGCGCGCGGCGACGACTTTGCTCATCGAAACCAACCACGACAGCGCGCTGCTCAGCGCGGACACGAAACGCCCCTGGTCGGTCAAGCAAAGGATCATGAGCCGACACGGCCACCTTTCCAACGAGGCCGCCGCCGCCGTGGTCGCGCAAATGCTCGCGGGCGGCGCGCGGTTGCGGCGCGCGGTGCTCGGCCACCTGAGCCGCGATTGCAACCGGCCTGATCTGGCGATCCACACGATGCGCACCCAGGGCGGCGACGGCGCGGCGACGCTGGAAATCATCGCGGCCTCGCAGGCGGAAATCAGCGTGCGCCTGACCGTCGAGGAACGCCCGCCCGACCCGATCCCCGGCGAACCGGAAACCGCCACCGCCGTCCGCGTGGCCGAAACACCGGTGGCCGGGCCTGCGAAAAGCCGCGACCCGTCACAGTTGGACCTCTTCGGCGCGCTGGCTCTTTGACCTTTTCCATGGACGAGCCAACGCCCGACGCCGCCCGCATCCGCACGCAGGAACAGGTGATGTTTTTCGACACGGACTGCGCCGCCGTGGTCCACAACATCGCGTACCTGCGCTTCATCGAAACGGCACGCACGCACCTCGCGGGCCAACTGGGCTGGAGCCTGGCCGAGATGGCGCAGAGCAAACAGTATCCCGTGGTCGTGCGCACCGAAATCGACTACAAACGCCCGGCGGTGCTGGGCGACGTGCTCGCCATCGACGGCTGGCTCGAACGGGTCGAGCGCATCCGTTTCTGGTGCGCATTCACGATCACGCGGCCATCCGACGGGGCGCTGCTGATCCGCTGCCGTCAGATGCTGGCGCTGGTGCAGATGCCGGCGGGCCGACCCATCCGGCTGCCCGACTCATGGCAAAGTCGGTTCGGGCACCTGCACACCGGCCAACCGACCGCCGAGGAGAGCCTCGCCCGGATGCACGGCGGCCGGGTGCTTACCGGACGAGCCGCCGGGTAGCGGGGTGGGCGGTCCGGGGCCTTGCTCGCGTGCTCGTCTGCTGCCGGCACTGCTTCTCCAGCCACCGATGCTTGAGATTTTCGTCGAGCATCCGCAGCCGCTTGTCGTTATCCGCCTTGAGCCAAGCCAGGTACAAAACCTCCTCGCGGCTCAGGTAGCGAACCTCCGAAGAAAGCACGGCATTGATGATCGCCGCGCGCACGTTGGTTTCGTGCCGTAGACGATAGGCTTCGATCAGCTCCGACAAGGCGGGAGCGTGCGCTGCGATTTTGTCTAATACTGATAGATTCACGGCCCGATCCCCCTTACTTCTGTGGTGGTGCGTCGGTTGGAAATCGACGGGCGCATCGTGGGGGAAATGCCCGGTTCCGTCAAAAGGTTTTCCATTATATTTTCGTGAAGAATTCACCATTTTATTACCCGGGTTCCACCGCTCAATTCGTTGTGTTTTATCGACTTGTGACCACAATTCCTCCCGGGGAACCTGGTGGTCGAGAGACCGCTTGAAGCTGGCGGAGACCACGGCGACATTACCCGGCGCCGTCCCAACCTGACGGCCTCACACCGATGAAAATTCCGTCCATCTTTCATAAGGCAGAAAACGACGACGCCCCTGATGCCCGCACGGTCCCGTTGCGCGCGGAAATGCCCGCCGCCGACACCTGGGATTTGACCGCGCTCTACCCGAGCGTGGCCGCTTGGCAGGCCGACTTCGAGGCGGTGCGAAGCGATTATCCGCGCTTCGCGGATTTCAAGGGGAAGCTCGGCCATTCGGCGCACGACCTGCTGGCCGCGCTGGAATTTGAAAAGCAGCTCGGCCTCAAGATCGAACGTCTCTACGGCTACGCCTCGCTGCAAAATTCCGAGGACGGCAGCGACGCCGGCTATCTCGCGCGGATGGCGCAGCTCCAGAACTTGCTCACTCGCATCGACGAGGCGGGCGCGTTCGTGGCACCCGAAATCCAGGCCGTGCCCGACGGGGCGTTCGCGGGCTTTTTGAACGACCCGGTGCTGGGTCCCTGGAAAATCCGCCTGGAAAAGCTGCGCCGTTTCAAGCCGCACATCCTTTCCGAAGCGGAGGAACGCCTCCTCGCCCTCGGAAGCGCGGCGCTGGCGGGCCACCGGGAGACGTTCGCGCAGTTGACCAACGTGGACATGAAGTTCGGCCCGATCCGCGACGAGCACGGTCACGAGGTTGAACTCACCCAAAGCTCGTACTCGTCTTTTCTCCAGAAACGCGACCCCGCCTTGCGCAAGACGGCGTTCCACCAGTTTTACCAGGAGTTCGCCGACCACAAATTCACGCTGGCGGCGGCGTTCGCCAGTTCGGTCAAGGGTGACGTGTTCCGCGCCCGGGCACGCAACCACCCGTCGGCCCTGGAAGCGGCGCTGTTTTCCGACCGGGTGCCGGTTGCCTTGTATGACAGCCTGATCGCGTCGGTGCGGGCAAATTTCGAGCCGCTGCAACGCTATTACGACCTGCGCCGCCGCGTGCTCGGGCTCGACGAAATCCACCAGTACGACACTTATGTGCCGATGGTCGGCGGGGTGGAGAAAAACACGGGCTTCGACGAGGCCATCACGCTGGTCGTCGCCGCGCTCCAGCCGCTCGGCGCGACGTATGTTTCCACGTTGGAAGAAGGACTGCGCCGGGGCCGCTGGTGCGACCGTTACGAGACGAAGGGCAAACGCAGCGGCGCGTTTTCATCGGGTAGTTACGGCAACCCGCCTTACATCCTCATGAATTACAAGGCCGACGTGTTCAGCGACGTTTACACGCTGGCGCACGAGGCGGGCCATTCGATGCACACCTGGTACGCGCAGAATACCCAAACGTATCAGGATTACGACTACCCGATTTTTCTGGCGGAAGTCGCGTCCACCTTCAACGAGGAGCTCCTCACCCACCACCTACTCGAAAACACGTCCGACCCGCAGATGCGCGCCTACCTGCTCAACCGGCAGATCGACGACCTGCGCGGCACGATCTACCGGCAGACGATGTTCGCCGAGTTTGAAAAAATCGTCCACGCCATGGAAGAAGCGGGCGAACCACTAACGCTGGAAAGCTTCGGCGCGGCGTATCGCGGTCTGCTCGAAGCGTACTTCGGGCCGAAGTTCACGCTCGACCCGCCACTGGACCTCGAATGCCTGCGCATCCCGCATTTTTACAACGCGTTCTACGTCTATAAATACGCCACGGGCATTTCGGCGGCGGTGGCGCTGGCGCAGAAGGTTCTGCGCGGCGGCCCGGCGGACGTGGAGGCATACCTGGGCTTCCTGAAATCCGGCGGCGTCGAGTACCCGTTGGAAACGTTGCAACGCGCGGGGGTGGATCTTTCCACGCCGGAACCGGTCAACTCGGCCCTGGCGCTGTTCTCACGCCGGGTGGACGAACTGGAAAAGCTGCTGGGTTGAAGCGGCTTACGAAGTCCTGAGCGTCTTTCAGACAAATAGGAACTGGCGCGGAGAGCCATCAGGACCCTGTCACGGGGCGGGGTCGAACACGGGTTGCTCGACCTCGATATTTTCCAGCCGCCACGCGCCCAGGACGTGTCGGCTCACCATGCAACCGTAGTGAACGGTCCCGTGGGCAAACCTCACCCGGCCAAATTCGCAGTGATATCTCACCACGAAACTCCCGCCGTTCGGGCTGCTCGTCGGATGGCCCTCGCTGGTCTGGATCTCCGGCATCGTCTGTACCGGCCCCAGGCCGGATAACGTGCCGAACGTCGGGTCGCGGTAATCCTTCGGCCACGTTTTCAGGTAATCCGCGTCCGCCCGCTGCACGTAGGAGGCCGGGTCCCAATGCCCGGACATGGCGCGCAAACTTTCCGCCGCAAACCGACCCGCGTCCGGTCGCCATTGCTCGAACCACCACCCCGTGAGCGGCGCCAGACTGCACACCAGCGCCACCCAGGCCGCGACGATCAACGCAATCGGCGCAACCACCCAGCCCCGGCCTTCCTCACGCCGATGCCGGGTGAAACCGATCACGTCCGCCGAAAACGCCAGGTAGCCCGCGCTGACGAGATACACGATGCCCAGCGCCAGTTGCGGGATGGTCGTGATGCTTTGGACCACCTGCACCTCGGGATGCGCCGCCATGACATCGGACGGCAGCGGCGCAATCACCCGGATGATGAACCACGCCCCGAACGCAAAATCGACCGCGACCAACACCCAGCGCGGCCAACTCCACCCCACCCACAACAATAGGAAAACCACCCCCTCCACGCACAGCCGCGCCACATCGCCCGGACCGGGCCAGTCCAGCGTGCCCGAGAGCACGATGAACAGCGCGTGAAACAGTTCCGCCACCGCTGCCAGCCCGAACAATAGCCAGAGCACGGTCACGCCGCGCCGCCAGTTGGGGTCGTCGCTGAAGTTCGCGGCGTAAGTGCCGGGCAGGCGCGCGGCCTTTGCGCGGTCGGGCCGGGTGATGACCCGGCGTGGTTTGGAGTCCGCCGCCGGGCGGGCAGGCGTCGCTGAGGAGGGAGGCACATCATCCATGGCGCGAGTAGTCTAGCTCACCCGGGCCATGCATTGCACGCACGGATCGCGTCAGACCACCGTGGTCTTGATGTTCACGTCCACGTTGCCCTTGATCGCCTTGGAGTAAGGGCAGAATGCGTGGCCGGCCGCCACGACCTTTTCCGCGTCTTCCTGCGAGACGCCGGTCACCGTGATGTCCAGGTCCACCGCGAGGCCGAACCCGCCGTCCTCGCTGTTGCCGATGCTCACGGCGGATTTCACGTCCACGGATTTCGCGGGCACTTTGAGCACGCGCGCCTGGTGCTCGATGGCCCCGCCCAGGCACGCCGCGTAACCGGCGGCGAACAGGTGCTCGGGGGTGGTGGTGTCCGGTTTGCCGGGACCGCCCATGGCCTTGGGCACGGAGAGGTCCACGCTGACGAGTCCGTCGTCGGCTTGGGCGTGGCCGTTGCGACCTCCGGTGGCGTCGGCGTGGGCGGTGAAAAGAGTCTTGATGGGCATAAGTGATTGGATTCGCTTGCGCCGGGTCCGTCGCGCTTGTCAGCATTTGATGAAACCCTGAAGTTCGAGGTGGTGCCTACCGGCGGCCGGAAGATTTGGCTTCGCCTGTCTCGCAGACTCGGCTGCCTACGGCGGTCTCGCAGACTCGGCTTTCGACTCCGTGACACTCCGCTCGGGATGACAGAGATTTTCCACCGTTTTACCCCGGCGCAAACTTGCGATTCATCCTGCGGTTGGCGTATGGTCCGGCTCCCCGATGACGCCGCCTTTCGACCTCTCGCTTGCCCGCCGCCCGCGCCGGTTGCGCGCCACGCCCGCGCTACGCGAAATGGTCCGCGAAACCACCCTGCGCGCCGCCGACCTGATCCTGCCGCTGTTCGTCAGCGAGAAGATCACGCAACGCCAGCCGATTGCGTCGATGCCCGGCGTCGCGCAGCTCACGATCAGCGAAACCGTCGCCGAGGCCCGGGCCGCGCGTGACCTGGGCGTGCGCGCCGTGCTGTTGTTCGGCGTCCCGGCGCGCAAGGACGAGCAGGCGTCCGGCGCTTACGACGACGAGGGCGTGGTGCAACGGGCCGTCCGCGCGCTGAAGGCCGCCGACCCGGAGTTGGTCGTCATCACCGACGTTTGCCTGTGCGAGTACATGAGCCACGGGCACTGCGGCGTGACCGAACGCCACGACGACGGGCACTTCCACGTGCTCAACGACGCTACGGTCGAACTGCTCGCGCGGACCGCCGTTTCCCACGCCGCCGCCGGGGCGGACATCGTCGCGCCCAGCGACATGATGGACGGCCGGGTACGGGCCATCCGCTCGGCCCTGGACGCGCGCGGATTCATCGGCACGCCGGTGATGTCCTACGCGTCGAAGTTCGCCAGCAGCTTTTACGGCCCTTTCCGGGATGCCGCCGAGGGCGCGCCCCGGTACGGCGACCGTCGCACCTACCAGATGGACAGCGGCAACGCCCGCGAAGCCCTGCGCGAGACCGCGGCCGACGTGGACGAATCCGCCGACCTGCTCATCGTCAAACCCGGCCTGCCCTACCTGGACATCCTCTGGCGGGTGAAGGAGGCGTTCGGGCTGCCGACGGCGGTTTACAACGTCAGCGGCGAGTACGCCATGGTGAAGGCGGCGGCGGCGAACGGCTGGCTGGACGAACGCGCCGCCGTCATGGAGACGATGACCAGCTTCAAGCGCGCCGGAGCGGACCTGATCATCACCTACTGGGCGCGCGCGGTGGCTGGCTGGCTGCGGGAGTGACCACGATGAGCAAGCGGCGCACGGCCCCCCCGATCAACCAACGCAGAGAAGACGCCGCCGAGGATGCGCTCACGGCGGAATGCACCGCGCTGGACGAGCAAAATACGCTGCCACCCCCGGCCCCGCCGCGGCGCGGGGAAACGTCGGCGCATCTTTTGCTCAAACGGCTGGCCCTGTTCTGGGCGCAGAAACAGGGGTACCATTCGTGCGCCTACGAGGTCAGCCTGCCGAGCTGCCGCTACCGCGCCGACCTGGCCGCGTACATGCCGAGCAAGGGGCGGATCAAGGTCCGCGCGCACGACCCCGCCCTGCCCGCGATGACCCACCGGGTGATGGTTTGCCACACGCTGGGCCACACGGCGGTTTTCGAGTGCAAACAGGCCCGCTCGGATTTCCTGAAGGATTCCCGCTCCACCCGCGAAACGCTGGCCGAGTTGAAAGACCTGCGCGAGCGGCGCGTCGAGTTGGAGCGGACGCTGCGGGTACATTACCCGTCGCTGCGGGTGAGCGATTCGCTTTTTCAGGACTACCAGAGCCACGATTTCGGCGACCTGGAACACGAGAGTTACCAGAAGACGCTTGCCCGCATCGGCCGGTTGCAGAAGCGGCTTTTCCACCAGACGAAGTTCGACGCGCTGGTGCGTTATCGGTGCGGGAACCTTTTTTACGTGGTGGCGGAAGACGGCATTTTCCAGCCGCACGAGATTCCGCTGCACTGGGGTCTGCTGGTGCGCCGGGCCGACCGGCTCGAACTGCGCGAAAAGCCGGTCTGGCAGGATTTGGAGGATCACGAACGGCTGGCGTTGCTGCACAAGATCGCGGCCAGCGGCACCCGTGCGCTCAACCGCGAGGCGGGGATTTCCTTCGAGCAAATCTGGGAAGCGCGGCGGCTGGGCGGGTGAGGCGGCCGGACCCGGCAAAAATGGGACTGGCCCGGAGAGCCATCAGGACCTTGGTGGTGAGTTTTACCCGCCTACCCGCCGCGCCAATTCGACCAGTTCCGCGCCGCCGCTCAACCCGTCGATGAAACGCGCCGGGATGCCGCTCAGGCCGACCTGTGCGCCCACCAGTGCGCCGGTCAGACTCGCACGGTTGAGGTTCTGGCCGCCGCCGTTGATCGCGTGCAGCACCGCGCTCTCGAAATCCCCGGCGAACCGCGCCGCCAGATAATACGCCGCCGGAAGCGGCCCGTAGATCGCGCACGGCAGCCCGTAGACGCCGCACACCTTCCAGGCCGGTTCGATGCGGACCGCCGGGTCGTGCGCCGCCTCCGCGCAGTATCCGGGCAGCAGCACGCCGTCCGGCGACGGAAAACTTCCGCCCGGAATCGGGGCGGCATCCGCGTCGTCGCTGCCCGGGGGCCGGTTGCCGCGCGCCGTGACGTGCCCGAACGGCAGCACGCCGTCGTGGACCAGATCCATGAGATGGTCGGAAATGGACGCGTCCATCGCTTCACCCCGGATCAAGGCCGAAAGCACGCAGCCAAACGCCACGCTCAGCGACACGGTCAGCCCGTCGTCCTGCGTCAACCGGCAATGCGCGGCCATCCGTGGCGCCCCCCGCGCCGGGTCCCGGGCGTAAAGCGCGGCCAGCACCGGCAGCCGCGCCGCCGCCTCGGCGGTATCCACCGGGCTGGCGCACTCGCCCCAGGGCCGACGTTCCCCCACGCGCCGCCGGTACACGTCGCGGATATCCTGGTTCGTGTAGCCGCCCGGACCGTTCCGCGGGCTGCCGTCGAGCCGGGGCAGCAATTCCTCGTCCAGCCAGCGGGTGAAGTCGGCCTCCACGTAGTCGCCGCGTGCCGCGACCGACCGGAGCAGCGCGACAGTGATCAGCCCGGTCTGCGAGAGGTCGCCCGCCGTCATGCCCGCGTGGTAACGCCCCGGTTTCGGCGCGGTGTAGTCTTCGATCCACGGGCCGAAATCGCGCCGCAACTCGTCCAGATCATAGTACCAATGCGGCCCGACCCCGAGCGCATCGCCGATTAAAGCGCCCAAGAGGCAGCCCGCCGCCCGGTCTGCCACGAAAGAAGGATGATTACGGCCCGGTGTCATGCCAGTAGTTCGTATGAACCCCTCCCCGGTGCGTGGATGAAAATGTCTCTGGACGCCAACGCCTTACTCCAATGGACGCGGTAGCAACCCTCCTCCCGGCCGATTTCCAGGCCCTGTTTGAAGATTCGCCCGAACGGCTCTTCGTCATGGGCGCGGCGCCCCCCTACCCTATTGTGGCCGCCAACCGCGCGTTTTTGGAAAGCACCACGACCCAACGCGAGAGCATCCTCGGCAAGGGGTTTTTCGACATATTCCCGGCCCATCCCGACGATCCCGCCGCCAGCAACGCGGCCGACGTGCTCACCGTGCTGGAGCGCCTTTGCCGCACGGGCGAGACCGGACATTTCGCTCCGTACCGCTACGACGTTCCGCGCGCCCCGGAGGCCGGAGGCGGCTTCGAGGAACGCTTCTGGCGGATGAAGGTCAATCCCACCGCCGTCACGGCGCAGGGAGCGCCCCGCTTCCTGATCGCGCGGGCGGAGGATATCACCGCCGACCTGCGTTCCAACGCGGAAATGTCCGACGTGCGCGCCCGGCTCGAAGCGACGCTCGGCGCGGCGGAGATCGGCACCTGGATCTGGGACATCGAGGGGGACCACGTTTTCGCCGACCGCAACCTGGCCGGATTTTTCAACGTTTCCGACGCCGATGCCCGGGGCGGACCGATTGAGCATTATAAGGCCGCCATCCACGCGGAGGACCGCGACCGGGTCACCGAGGCGATTGCCCGGGCGGTGCGCGAAGGACAAAATTACGAGGTCGAGTACCGGCTCGTTCATCCCGACCGCCCCGCACGCTGGGTGATCGCGCGCGGTTGGGCCGAGCGCGACGACACGGGCCGCGTGCGACGTTTCCCCGGGGTGGTGCTCGACATCACCGCCCGCCGCCGCGCGGAGGAATCGCTGCACGAAAACGCCGAGCGGCTGCGCATGGCCACCGAATCCGCCAACCTCGGCACCTGGGACTATTTCCCGGCCACCGGTGAATTGATTTGTTCGGACCTGTGTCGGGCGATGCTGGGTCTGCCGCCGGGCGCGCCGGTCAGCATGGCATTGTTCCTGGAGGCGGTGCATCCCGACGAACGCCAGCGCACGCAAGACACCATGAGACGGGCCTTCCAGCCCGAGAGTGGCGGGTATTTCGAGGTGGATTTCCGTGCGGTGGGCCAGGGGGACGCCGTCGAACGCTGGCTCGCCTTGATGGGGCGCGCGCTTTTCGACCAACAGGGCCGGGCCGAGCGGTTCATCGGGACGGCGCTCGACATCACCACCCGCAAGCGCGCGGAGCAGGCCACCCTGCGCCGCAGCGAGCAGCTCCAGAGTCTCGCCGCCGCGTCCACCCGGCTCAACGCCGCCCACGACGTCCGCTCGGTTCTAGGGATCATCGCCGGAGAGGCCCGCACTCTCATCGGCGCCCGCCATGCCGTCACGACCGCCACCCCCGCCGGGCAGCCCCAGAGCACGGTGCAACCCGTGGTCGTCGTCACCCCCGGCAGCGAGGAATTGCCGGTAGGCGCGGCCCGACCGCCCGCGTTGATCACGCCGCTGCTCGGCCACGGTGGTCAACCCATCGGCGTGATCGAACTGCTGGACAAGATGACCGGGACCTTTACCCCGGACGATGCCGCCGTGCTCGCGCAACTCGCGCAGATCGCCGCCGGGGCCATCGAGAACGCGCGGCTCTACGAGGAGTTGCGCGCGAACGACAAACGCAAGGACGAATTCCTGGCCATGCTGGCGCACGAACTGCGCAATCCGCTCGCCGCCATCCGCAACGCCGTCGCCCTGGGCAGTCACCAGGCCGATGCCGCCGACGTGGAGTGGAGCATGGAGGTCATCCATCGCCAGACCGACCAGCTCAACCGGCTCATCGACGACCTGCTCGACGTGTCACGCATCACCCAGGGGATGGTGCAGCTACGCAAGGAAACGCTCGACATTTCCAAGGTGCTCAGCCGGGCGGTGGACGCCGTGCGCGGGTTGGTCGACGAGCGTCGTCACGCGCTGCACATCCTCCTGCCCGCCGACCCCGTGTCCCTGGAAGGCGACCCGGTGCGCATGGAGCAGATTTTCGTCAACCTCCTGACGAACGCCGCCAAGTACACGGACCACGGCGGGCGAATCTCGCTGCGGGCCGCGCGCGAGAACGGGCAGGTGGTAGTCAGCATCCGGGACAATGGGGTGGGCATCCCGCCGGACAAATTGCCGCAGATGTTCGAGTTATTCGCGCAGGGCAACCGTTCGCTGGCGCGCAGCGAGGGCGGCCTGGGCATCGGGTTGACGGTGGTGCGGTCACTGACCCAGATGCACGGCGGCAGCATCCACGCCACCAGCGAGGGTCCGGGCCAGGGCAGCGAGTTCGTCGTGCGCCTGCCTGCGGTTCCCGCGCCGACACCACCCGACGCCGTGCCGGTGGCGGCCACGGATGCCGGGACCACGGAAGAGGCCAAACCCATCCGGGTATTGGTGGTGGACGACAACGTGGATTCCGCCCGCGGCACGGCGAAGATCCTCGCCCGCAGCGGGTATGACGTGCAGGTGGCCTACGACGGGCCCTCGGCGGTGGAAAACGCCATTTTGCACCAACCCTCGTTTGTGTTCCTGGACATTGGTCTTCCCGGGATGAACGGCTACGAGGTGGCCGTGCGCTTGCGGCAGGAGCCGGGGTTAAAAGAGGTGATGCTGGTCGCGGTATCCGGCTACGGCGAGGAGGGTGACCGCCGCCGCTCCCGCGAGGCCGGATTCGATCAACACCTCGTCAAGCCGGTCGATCCCATCGTGTTGCTGAAGCTGATGCGCGAGTAGGGGTTCAGGCCGCCTGCCGCCATTGGCTGGCGTTCAGCCCGAATGCCTCCGCCAGCAACGAATAACTGCGTTTCCGCAGGGCGTGTTCGTGCGCCATCGTCGTGACCATGAGTTCGTCCGCGCCGGTTTCGGCGACGAGGGCGTTGAGCCGGGTGCGGACCGACCCGGGGCTGCCGACGAAAATCTTCGTGCGAAAATCCATCACGAACTCGCGTTCGGGTCGGGTCCACGGATGGGTCCGCGCGTCTTCCAGACTCGGCAGCGGCGCGAATTGTCCCTGTGCCCGGCGCACGGCCCAGAGGTCGAGCGTCCCGGCGAGCACGTCGGCCTCGGCGTCGGTCGGCGCGACCAGGGCGTTGACGGTCAGGATCAGGTGCGGCTTTTGGAGGCGTCCGGCGGTCGGGCGGAACCCTTCGCGGTAGGCGCGGGTGGCTGGCGTCACCCAGTCCGCGCTGAAATGATGCGCGAACGCGTAGCCGAGGCCCATCTCCGCCGCCAGCCGCGCCCCGTAATCGCTGCTGCCGAGCAGCCACACGGGCGGCAGCGGCACGTCGTCGGGCAGCGCGCGCACCGTGCGCAACGGGTGGTTCGGAGGGAACGGGATTTCGCCGCCGAACATCCGCAATTCGGCGAGCAGTTCGGGAAAGTCGTCGCCGGAGCCGGATTTCGTGCGGCGCAGGGCCAGGGCGGCGCGGCCATCGGAGCCGGGCGCACGGCCTAACCCGAGGTCGATGCGCCCGGGGTGCAGCGCGGCCAGGGTGCGGAACGCCTCGGCGATGCGCAGGGGTGAATGGTTGGGCAGCATGATGCCGCCGCTGCCGACGCGCATCCGCTCGGAAACGTTGGCCAAATGGCCGATCAACACCTCGGGCGAAGTGGAAACGACGCTGGGCAGGTTGTGGTGCTCGCTGACCCAATAGCGGTGGAACCCGAGGCCATCGGCGTGCCGGGCGAGGTCGAGCGAATTTTGCAGGGCCTGGGTCCCGGTCGAGCCTGCGCTCAGCGGCGCGAGATCGAGTACGGAAAGAGGGAAAGCCATGGTGAAACGTACCACAGGAGCCGCTCGGGTGCAGGATCTTCCTTGACCCATGGATGCCTTTTTGATGAAGTTTCCCAAGCGGTTTTTCCATGCCGCTCACCCCTGTCGGACGAGCAGGCCCCGCCTTATTTAACCGGGTTCGTTCGTCTGTTTCGGCGGTGGATCTTTATCCATTGTCGGGACCGTGGATTTTGTCGTAGTCTCCACGGGTCATTCGTGCGCCGACGAAGCCGGAGGCAAAGCATCAAATGAGACACCGGGAGAGAAACCCAAAAGACCAGATGACGGCAGCGGCGGAATTCCAAGCGGGAGATTTAAAACCCGGACTGACCCGCCGCGCCGTACTCAAATTGACGGCGGGAGCGTCAGCGGCGGCGCTGGCGGGTCCCTTTCTGCAAGCTTCCGGCCAAATCCCTCAAAGTTCCGCGGTGGGCGGTGTTGCGCCGCCCCTGTTCAAGAACCCGCTTTTTGCCGGCGACTATTCCGATCCGACCATCCTGCGCGTGGGCGGGGATTTCTACATGACCCACAATTGTTATGCCTATGCGCCCGCCCTGGTGATCTGGCACTCGCGCGATCTGGTCAACTGGACACCCATTGCGCACGCGATCAACGACACGCATAATCCTTACGCAGAAGTCTGGTCGCCCGAACTCGTCGAGCATGGCGGACACTACTATATCTACTTTCCCATGGGAGGCATTTATGTCGTCCATGCCGAGCACCCGAGCGGCCCCTGGAGCGCACCGATCAGTTTGAAGATTGACGACATTGATCCCGGCCATGTGGTGGGACCGGATGGGAAACGCTATCTTTACACTGCCGGGGGCCATGCCATCGAACTCAGCGCCGATGGCCTGTCCACGGTGGGTACGCGCCAAAAGGTTTATGACGGCTGGACTTTTCCCCAGGATTGGAAAACCGAAGGGAAGTGGCTGGAAGGCCCCAAGCTGACGAAACGCGGCGAATACTACTACCTCATCTGCGCGGAGGGCGGCACCGCCGGGCCGCCGACGAGTCATATGGCCATCGTGGCGCGTTCCCGGTCGCCGCTCGGTCCGTGGGAGAACTCGCCCTACAACCCGCTGATCCACACCTACAGCGCGGACGAAGCGTGGTGGTCGGTGGGACATGGGACCCTGGTTTCGACCCCGGATGATCGCTGGTATTTCGTTTATCATGGCTACCGGAAAGGCTTCCAATCCCTGGGCCGCAACACCTTGATGGAGCCGGTGGAGTGGACGAGCGACGGCTGGCCGCGGGCGCCGCTGGGCGCGCGCCGGGGCGAGCCGATGCCCGCGCCCATGGGGGTGGCGCAACGACCGATGATCGCGTTATCGGATGATTTCAGAGCGCCTGCCCTCAAAGCAACGTGGGGTGCCTGGAAAGAGTCTGATATGCAACGCTTCCAGGTCGGCGACGGCACGCTGAACGTCCGGGCGAAAGGCAACTCCTACGCCGAGAGTTCGCCGCTGACGATCATGGCGCGGGATGAGAGCTATGAGGTGCAAGTCGTCGCCAAGATCGAATCTCAGAGCCGCGCCGCACTCGGCTTGGAATACAATCCCAAAGTGGCGGTATTCGTCGAACTGGAGAACGGCCAGCTCAATGTGTTTGGACCGAAGGAAAAACTCGCGGCTCGCGAGTGGCGGGTGGATACGGCGTGGCTGAGAATGGTGAACCGAAAAAATCGCGTGGAGATCCTTGCCAGCGAGGACGGTCAGAAATGGCAGAGTCTGCTCGCGGAGTTTGACGTGTCGGACTTCAACCAAAATGGGCAGCATGGCGGGTATCAAGCGGCGCGCCCGGCGCTGGCGGCCAGCGGCAATGGCCACGCACATTTCACTGACTTTCGCTATCGCGGACTCTCAGGTTAGAGCCTGTCCCGCTTGGGGTCAGCTTTGCGCCGAAACGAACCGCCAAGCGTGCTCCCCGGCAACCGGAGCGGTCGCCCTACCACCGGAGGGTGGGCTAATCCATCAGGAGTTACGCACCGTGAAGGCGTGTTCTTTGTTGGATGAAGTTTGTCACGGC
>CAXUGY010000039.1:0-37869 GCA_964250695.1 uncultured Chthoniobacterales bacterium
GTTTCGACGATCTGCCGGTACGCCTTGTGGACGAGCGAGCGCATGTCGCCCTTGTGATCCTCGTTGGGACCGAACACGTTGAAATACTTCAACCCCACGATGCCGTCGAGAAACCCGTGCTTCGCCGCGTACAGGTCGAACAGATGCTTCGAGTAGCCGTACATGTTCAGGGGCCGGAACACGCTGATGTCGTTTTCCAGGTCGCTCATGCCGTGCGCACCATCTCCGTAAGTCGCTGCCGACGAAGCGTATACAAAACGGGCATCGTGCGCCAACGCCCACCGGGCCAGCGTTTTGGTGTACTCGAAATTGTTGCGGACCAGGAAGCCGGCGTCCCGCTCGGTCGTGGCGGAGCAGGCCCCGAGGTGGAAAACCAACTCGATTTCCGACAGCGCGGGGTCGTCCGCCTCGACCCGGTGCAGGAGGTCGTCCGCCTCCAAGTAGTCATGGAAGCGCAGGGGCGTCAGGTTGCGCCATTTCTCGTCGGTGCCGAGGAAGTCGGCCACGAGCACGTCGTCCACGCCGCGCTGGTTGAGGTCCCAGATGAGGGCGCTGCCGATAAAACCGGCCCCGCCGGTGACGAGAATCTTGCTCTCGGTGGAATCAAAAACGTTCATGGCATCTCAGGGAAGGAAAACGGACGGCCCACAGTGTAGACAAACCCCTGTGGCCAAACCTAGCGCAAAGTGTGCAGGAATCGCTTTGGTCATGGCCGGTTACACCCACCGCGGTTCCTCGAACGGCCCCCCTTTGACCACGCCATGCTTATATAATAGGCGCGCGAATTCCCGGATGGCCTGCTTTTCCGGCGCACCGAGCCGGAAGCGAATGAATTCCGTCAGGTACCGCCGACTCAGTTCCGCCGGAAACCGCTTCTCGGATGCCACGATGTGTTCCACCCTGCCCTGCCCTTCTTTTCGCCACGCGCGCAGCCGGTCGCCCAACGCCTCCGGCCCCGGCGTGCCCGCCCGCACCAGCCACGCCGCGAACACGAACGGCAGCCCGGTCGCCCGCCGCCACTCCTCGCCCAGGTCGAAATAGCGATACCGGTCGCCGTGCCGCAGGCGGAACGCGATGGCCGGATCGCCGATGATGAGCGCCCCCTCCCCCGGTTTCAGTTCGTCCGGCGGGCGGCCTCCCGGCAGCGGTTCGCAACCCGGCTGCAAATCGTGGAACTCCGCCAGCAGCACGCGCTGGAGGTTGAAAGACGTGCGCGAATCATGGTCGAGGTAGAGCGTATGCAGCCGGTCCAGGTCGCCCGCGTAGGCGATGAACACGCTGAACACCGCCCCCCGGCTGGCGATGGCCACGTCATCGACCACCAGATAGCCCGGGTGCGCGATCAACTCGAAGATCGGCGAGAGCGCCACGTCGAGCCGCCCGTCGCGCAGGCCGTCCGCCAAACTGGCAGGCACCTCGAAGGAAACCTCTGCGTCGTGTCCATGGATGAGCGGTTTGGAATTGAGATAACGCACGCACCCGATTTGTGCGTTGGGTGAGTCCTGCATGGCCACACCATCGCGCGGTTCTGACTCATCCGCCTCCACCAACTCTCGTCGGAGTGACAGGGTCGGGGTCGCCGCGCCGCAAAGTTTAGGAAAATCCCTGATGGACAATGAGGGAATTCCCCGTGTAAATAGGACATGCCATTAGTGCTATGAGAACGGGACCCGAACTGATCTTGGCCACGAGATCCTACGCGCAGGAAATTCCCATCAAGAGCTGGTGGACTCTGCTTTCGACCGCGTCCTTGCTGGCCGCCGCCCTCGCGGGCACCGTGTGGAACGTCCACTGGGTCGCCAAGCTCGTTTGCAGCGTGCTCACCGGACTGCTGCTGATCCGGTTCTTCGTGATCTACCATGACCAGCAGCACCACGCGATTTTCCCTCGCTCGCGGATCGTCGAAGGACTGATGCGCGTGTTCGGAGTGTTGGCGTTGAGCCCGAGCAGTGTCTGGCGGCATTCGCACAACCATCATCACAACCACAATTCGAAGCTGCGCGGTTCCAACATCGGCTCTTTTCCGATCATGACGGCGGCCCAGTATGCGAAGTCGCCGCGCCGGGAGCGCGTCCTGTATCTCGCGGCGCGGCATCCGCTCACGATCCTCTTCGGATATGCGACCACCTTTATTTTCAGCATGTGCCTCGCCCCGTTCATGGACAGCCCCCGGGAGCATGCCGATGGCCTGATCGCGCTCGTGGTGCATGTGGCCATCGGCGTGGCACTCTTTTACGGGATCGGCTGGCAAGGGGTCCTGCTGACCCAGACCTTGCCGCACTTCGTCATGTACGCCGTGGGGACTTACCTGTTCTACGCGCAGCACAATTTCCCCGATGTTTCCTTCAATGAAAAATCCGGCTGGACCTACGAGAAAGCCGCGCTGGAATCGTCGAGCTACCTGCGGATGGGGCGGGTCATGGCCTGGTTCACGGGAAACATCGGTTATCACCACGTCCACCATCTCAACGCCAAGATTCCTTTTTACCGGTTGCCCGAGGTCATGGCCGCCATGCCGGAACTGCAATCGCCGAAGATCACCTCGTTCCACCCCTTGGAGATCGTGCGCTGTCTGCGCTTGAAGGTCTGGGACGTCGGGGCGCAACGGATGACCGGTTTGCCGGCGGCCAACCCGGCCTCTGCCTGAATATGCCGACCCTCACCGCGGCGGAAGTGGCACAACGCGTCCGCGGTCAAGTGGCCGGTGACGGATCGACGCTCCTCGGCGGCATCGCGGCGGCGGAGGACGCCAGAGTCAGCGACCTGACGTTTGCCGACACCCGGGCTCACTTCGACGCGGCGGAAAAGAGCGCCGCCGCCGCCATCCTCGTTTCGGGAGGATTTTCCTCCTCGACCAAAGTGCTGATCCGCGTGGCCAATGCCAGGATCGCGGTGGCGCACCTGCTCCCGATTTTCTTTCCCGCGCAGCCGTTCACGGCGGGCATTGATCCCACCGCCAGGATCGCCGCCTCCGCGCAGGTTGACCCGACGGCTCATGTCGGCCCCCATTGCGTGATTGGTGAGGACGTGCGCATCGGGGCGCTCTCCGTCCTGATGGGAGGAAATCACCTCGCGCACGAAACGCACCTGGGCGAGAACGTCCACCTGTTCCCGAACGTCGTGCTGTATGCGCAAACGATCATTGGCAACCGGGTGAGGATTCACGCCGGGACGGTCATCGGCTCCGATGGCTACGGCTACGTCTTCGATGCGGGTCAGCATCGCAAGGTGCCGCAGGTCGGCAACGTGGTCATTCACGACGACGTGGAGATCGGTGCAAACACCTGCATTGATCGCGCCGCCCTGGGCTCGACGGTGATCGGGGCAGGCACGAAAATCGATAATCTCGTGCATATCGCACACAACGTCGTCATGGGTCGGCACTGTCTGATCATGGGACAAGTGGGATTCGCCGGGAGCACGCACTTGGCGGATTACGTGGTCATCGCCTCGCAGTCAGGGATCGCCGGTCATTTGAAACTCGGTCCTCAGGCGACCGTGGGCGCGAAGTCGGGTGTCATGCGTGACGTTCCGGCGGGCGGCACGGTGTGGGGGATACCGGCGATGCCCGATAAACAGACGAAACGCCAGATCATCGCCACGCAGCAACTCCCGGAGATGGTACGTCGGCTGCGGGCCTTGGAGAAGCAGGTCGCGGAACTCACAGCCACGAATGGCCAGTCAGAAGCCCCCGGCAGAGCTGGCGACTGGCAGGGATAAGCTGCTTGAAGCGGCTTTTTTTGGTTGGGTTGGTTCGTGGATTCCAGTGTTCACAGGTTAGCCGCACCCGGAAATTTCCAGTGAGTCCAAGTCCTTGATCTTTGGCTTCTTGTGCTTGAAGATAGTGGCGGATTCTTTGCGTGTCCCGCCCTACCGTATCCCCTCTCGGCATCACGCTGTAACAGGACGTCGAGCATTCCCGCGCTGCCCACGAAGCCGTTGCGCCCCAAAGGCGCCTTCACGCCCCCCTGCTCAATAGACCTCTTTCGTCATGAGCCTTTGCACACCCTTTTGTTCTTCTCCTCTTTGCCTTTTCCTTGGCGGCTTGGCGGGAGGTTTCAGGAAGGGTGAAAGAGGTCTACAATGATTTTCAAAACGCTTGCAAGAGTATCTCTGGAGGCCATGGGTCTTATTCGCAGCGAAGCAGCCTGACTTCTCCGCCTAACCAGTTTCAAGCGTTGTAGAAACGGCTGTAGCCGCGTATAAAAGAAGCCTCGCTCCACCAGCGGCGCGCCGAGGCCAGCGGCACCACCGATTGGGCGTTACATCACTGCACCGGCCACCGACCCCGAGCGAACGCCTGTCGTCCGCTCGGGGGAGAGGATTAGCCTCGCGCAAGGGTGAGCCAAGTGCGGACCTTGCGACGTTGCGATAGACCGGTCAACCCAACGAGCAGACATCCCGCCATCCAGGTCGCAGGTTCCGGCACTGCCGTCGACGTCAGATCCAGCTCGGTTCCGTTGGCGTTGAACTGGAACGTGTAGCCGCTCGGCGCGGTGCCTGCGAAGGTGCCCGTCTCCGACGCGAAGGTGGCCAACACATAACTGGCAGCCGTGGGCGTGCCGTTAAACGTGATGTTCGCATTGGTCAACGTCAGTGCGCCCGTGATGGTCAGCTTATCCGCCGTGGCTCCGCTGATGTCCACCACGTAGGTGCCACCCGTCAGAGTCACGGTAGACTGCAACGTGAGCGCGCCCACCGTGCCCACATCGGCCCCCGTGATCGTGCTGCCAGCATTAACGGTTGTCGCGCCCGCGATTGTTCCCGTGCCACCCAAGATACCCGTCGTCGGGGTCGCACCAGTCGTGCCAACGGTGACCGCACCCGCTGCGGTGCTGCCGTTGACGAGCAAGGTTCCGACGTTGACCGCCGTCGGGCCGGTATAAGTGTTGGCACCGGAGAGCACCATGGTGCCTGGACCCGCCTTCGTGAACCCACCGGCCCCGGCACCGAAATCGCCGGATACGTTGCGCAACGGCGCAGAGACCGTCAGATCGACGTTTGAGTTACCGGTCGCGTCCGCCACGGTGAAGACCGTGTTTGTTCCCAGATGCACGCCGCCGGTGGTGGCGCTCGCCGCCGTAGTCGAGATCGTCGAAGCCGCAGCCCCGCCAACCGTCACGTTGCCGCGCAAAGCGAAGGACTGGTAATTACCAGTGTCAGTGGTATCGGTGTTAACCATGCTCGCCGCGTTCAGGTTCAACGGGCCGACCGCGGTATAGCGGGCTGCAGTGATGGTGCCGCCGTTCACGGTGATCGTCGGCAGGTTGGTGTTGCCCTGGTTGCCAAACCAATTGGTGTTCGTGCCAGACAAGGTCGCACCCGCGCTGACCGTGATCGTTTTTCCGTTGTTTGAAAGGCCCAGCGGCCCACTGGAGCCGTTATCGGCCGAGGATGCGCCAATGTTGAGCCTCCCCGCACTCACGGTAACGGGGCCGGTAAACGTGCCCTGCCCGGTCAAATTGAGGTAACCAGCTCCGGTCTTGACGATGGAATTGGTATAGATCGGTCCAGAGATCAAGAGGTCCACTCCACTCGGCACCGTTCCGCTCGCCACATTGATGTTCAAAGGTCCGTTGAACGCATCGACACCCGGAGCAATCGTCGAGGAAACCGCACTGGCGTTCGACGTGATGCTGGTACTGCCGGCAGTGGCGTTATTGAACCGAAGTATTCCGCCGCCGGTGACAGCACCACCCGTCAAATTCAGATTCGTGCGGAAACCTTCGTTGCCATTCGATGAATTGTTCACAGTGCCGCCATTGACATTCAGCGTCGTAACCTGAGTGCCATCGGCGTTATAACCAATCGCATCACCCGCCGCCAGATTCAGCGTCCCACCCGCGTTGACCGTCACGACCCCCTGGACGTTTCCAGCACCGCCGCCTTTGGTCAGCGTGAGGGTGCCGCCGTTGATGATGGTGCCACCGGTGTAAGTTTCGAAAGCCGACAGGGTCAATGCGCCCGTGCCCGACTTCGTCAGGGAACCACCCGCACTCCCCAACGCGGTAGCGAATGTCACCGCTTGGCCATTGGTGTCGATGCTGTAGGCCTGGTTGGCCGCCGTGGAGAAGCGACCCGAGTAATCCGTGGTGTTGCTGGCCGTGTATTGCAGCGTGCCGCCACCGAACGAGATCGTGCCGGTTGTTCCCACCGCCCCGGCGTTGCCGAGCGAGAGGATGCCGCCGTTGATCGCCGTGAGGCCCGTGTAGGTGTTCGCGTTGGTGATCGTCAGCGTGCCCGTACCCGTCTTGGTCAGACCGGTGACGCCGGTGATGGCGCTGGCACCCTGCAACGTGTAGTTGAGCGCGCTGTTGTTGAACGTCACGCTGGTCGGCGTGAGGTTGCCCGAGTTAAGATTGACGGTCGTGTGCGCGGCGCCTGCCGTGTCATCGAACACCACCGAGTCACCGGGGTTGTTGATGTAGGTCGCAGCTTGTCCGTTGGAATTGAGCTTGAAGTTGGGATTGGTCGTGTCCCACGTGTTCGTCGCCCCGCCGGTCCAGATCAGGAAATCGGAACCGGTGACGTTCAGGGCGATCAAGCCGGTGGTGAAGACCAGGTTGCCTGTCGCCCGGTTAGGCAGCGTTCCGAGGGTGAAGGCGGATTGTCCCGTGCCGCCGATGGCTCCCCCGGTGTAGCTGATGAGCTGGTACGTGCCCGCTCCGGGAATCGTGCCGTTGATCGTCAGGGCAACGGAGTTCGCCCCGGTGGTCGTCAGCGCACCCGCCGCGATGGCGGGCGTGGTGGTGTAATTACTGAGGTTGCCGAAGAAAGCCGTGGCAGTCCCGTTGAAGGTCAGCCCACTGAGGGTCAACGTGCCGGCCTTGTTCTGACCGCCCTCCACGCTGCCGCCCGACGCAATCGTGGCCGTGCCCACCGTCCCCGTGCCGCCCAGCCGCGCGCCGCTGGCCACGGAAACCGCGCTCGCGGTCGCCAGTGAGCCGTTGACGTACAAAATCCCGCCGTTGATCGCCGTCGCGCCGGTATAGGTGTTCGCACCGCTGAGGATGACAATGCCGGCGTTGTTCTTGGCGACGGTGCCGGCACCACTGATGACACCCGCGTAAGTGCCCGAAGCGATGGTGGCGCCGCCAAATTGAACCGGCAGCGTCTGGTCAAAAATGACGGCCGTGGTGTCCGTGACATTCCCTTGCAGGCCGATGGTGGTTCCGGCGAGCGTCCCGGCGTTGACCGCAGTGCCGCCGGTGTAGGTGTTCGCGCCGGTGAGCGCCAGCGTGCCACTGCCAGCCTTCACGATCCCAGTGCCGGCGTTGGTGTCGAATACGCTGATGACACCGGTAATCGCGAGGTCCGCTCCACCGTTCGCCACCGATCCGGCGGCCGTCGTGATGGTCAGAGCCGTGTTTTGAATCCCGATCGGAGCACTGAACACGGAAGTGGTCGCACTCGCATTGGACGTGAGGCTCGTGCCCGCCCCGCCGAAAAAGAACTTGCCGCCGCCCGTGGAGGAAACCGTGCCGCCGGTCAGGTTGAAGTTCGTGAGAAAGCCATTATTGCCAGCCACAGAGCTGTTCACGGTGCCGCCGTTGACGTTCAGCGCCGTGACCGATTGCCCGGCAGCGTAACCCAAGGCGTCGGTGGCCGTCAGATTCAAGGTGGCACCGGCGTTGATGGTAACGGTCCCCTGGACCGCCGCAGTCCCGCCGCCCGCACCCAGCGCGAGCGTGCCGCCGTTGACGGTCGTCCCACCGGAGAAGGTGTTGATGGCGTTCAACGTCGTGATGCCCGTCCCGGCAACCGTGATGCCACCCACCCCGCTGATCACCCCGCCGAGCGCGAGGTTGCCCCCGCCGGTTGTCGTGGTGAAGGCGCTCGTGGCGGCCAGGGTGAACGCATCATTGATCGTCTGGAGGCTCGTGCTGTTGTTGGTGATGCCCGCCGCGCCCAGCGCGAACGAGTTGCCGGTGATCGTGTAGGCGGATGCGCCCACATTGAAATTGAAGCTGCCGATGCCAAAGCCCGCCGCTTCGTCGTTATTCAGCGTCGTGATACTGGACGTGCCGAAATAAAGATTATCCCCTGACGCGATGGTCCCCGTCGGCGCGCCGGGCGTCGTGGTTCCCGTCGTCCAATTGATCCCCGTGAAAGTACCATCTACCGGGGCGGTTGACCAAGCATCGCTTTGCTGCGCCCAAGCGTGTGGGGCGATGGCCGCCCCGAGCGTCAGCGCCGAAAACACGGCGGCAACTTGGGCCGGGCCAACCGTCCGGCCGAGCGGAGTACGGCGAGGCTGAACACGACGGGAGGCGGAGGGGAAACGGGTCGATTTGCGCATGGGGAGGAGAGAGGATGGTTGTCTGCGGGGTCTTAGGTCATCTACTGGGAAACACTAGCCAGTAAGTATATGAGGTAAATTAACTGCTGCTTTTATATGAATCTTGACGTTCGTGGCAAGAAAAAAGTTCCCGAATGTTAAATAAAAGTTACCGAGCGTCACGGATCGCAGACCGGCACGAATTCATCGCCGTGCCTGAAGGCACCGGTCAGAGCCATCTTCAGTCGGGTAAGCCCCCCTGGTAGCCGCAGTGCCTGAACCAGGCGCGGGCGTTGTCGGCGGTGAGAGCTTGCAGGCCGTCCCACGCGGGAGTCCATACAACACCGCGGTTGGCAAAACCATCGGGCGCGCTGAACCCGCCACGGATGATGTTCAAGGTGCCGTTGTTGATGAACGTGGCGGCGCGGTCCGCGGCTGACACCGTGCCACGCTCCCCGACGACGGCACCCGGGCGGTCCGTCCGGCGGTCCGCAAGGCTGCTCACGGCCAACCGCGCACCGTGCGTCAGGCGGACGGTGCCGTGGTTCATCATGCCGCCACTGGCGGTCAGCGTGCCACCGGAGAGAGCCACCACCGCGCCAGCTTCAATGCTCAACCGGCCGCGGATCGTAGCCGCCCCGCAGAAACTACCCCCGGCCTTGACCGTCACCGCGCCGCCAAAGGTGCCGCTGCCACGCGCCGCTCCCCTGACGACCACGCTGCCGCTGATGCTGCCGTCGTTGACGAGAATCCCACCGCGGGCCACCTTGACCGGGCCCGTGCCGGTGCCCGAACCGCTCGGGTTGTTGACCAGCAACGTGCCGGTTTTGACCGTGATGCCGCCGGAGTTGGTGTTGACGCCGGACATGACAATCGTGCCCGTACCCGTGTAGGTCTGGGCCGTGGTGCCACTGTTCGAGGCGGAGACCGGAGCCTGGATGGTGTAGGAACTCGTCGTCGTGATGTTCCCCGTCCCGCTGATGTTGCCGCTGATGGTCAGAGGATTCGACGAAACGTTGCCCCAGGTCTGCTCGACCCCGGCGACCACTTTCGCCGAGATCGTGTGCGCGCCCGTGCCCTGTTGCGCGGTGATGCCCCCCGCCCCGATGGTCAGGATATTGCCCCCTGCGACCGTCACCGGACCGGCCGCGCCCGCCGCGAAGTTGACGCCGCGCACCGACAGATCGGCTCCCAGGGTCGTCGGCAACGCCCCGGGGTTGTTGTTGAAGTAAACGTCCGTGGCAGCGTCCAGCGCGTTTTGCCGGGGGATGGTGAGTGGGTAATTCTGCGCGAAATTCGTCGCGCCACCCGCGTTGACGGTGCTCCATTGTCCGTCCTGGCTGCCCGTCCAGTAGGCCGAGCCGAACGCGAGCACGTTGTACCACGCCGTGGCCATGATGGTGTAGCCGGAGGTCAACGGGTGGGTGCCGTCGGACCCGATGTTCACCGTGCTGTCGTTCGGGGTCACCGCGGTGTTGTCCACGAAGGAAACGTGCTGGCCGGCGAGCACGTGGTTGTACACGACGCCGGGGATGGCGGGGTTGAAATAGGTGTTCTGCAGGTCACCGACCTTCACGGTGTTGCCCGAGCCGTCCGTCGTGGTCTGGGTGCGGTAGAACAAGTTAGAGACGAGGACGTTGGACGCGGGCCGGAGCTGCTGGATGTACGTGGCAATCGCGTCCACGCGGTTGACGGGCTGGGTGGTCTGGGTGCCGTCGCCACCGTAATCGTTTCCACCCACGCTGAGGGTGACATAGTCCGGGTTGACCCCGTTACCGGCGGCCAGCCAGTTGCCGCCGCCGTTGTTCCTGGTACCGGCGTCGTTGTTCAGATTCGTCAGGATCTGCGCGGTGGTATAGCCTCCGTGCCCCTCGTGATGCAACTGGTTGGCCCCCGTCAGCACGTTGTAGCCCGGCGTGGAACCATTATTCAACACCGTGTTGCTGCCGACGAAATTCGGGGTGAAACGCCCATCGTTAACCAGGGATTGGTACAACTGGCTCCGGTAGCCGCCGCCCGCGTAGGTCTCCCCGCTGGAAGCGCCTTCGGTGATCGAGGAGCCCAGCGGCATCTCGTTGATGACGTTGGCGGGAGCGGGGGCGATCACGACCTGCGCGCCGGTGTCGGAGGGCTGGGGCGTCAACCGGTAAAACGTGCCGCCGTTCGTGCCGCCGGTCACCGTGGTGCCGCCGAACTGCCTGATCAGGCTGGACGCGGGAACCGTCAGACTCGCGCCTCCGTCCACCTGATAAGCACCTGCCAGGGTGAGGCTGCCGGTGCCGCGGACGAGCGGGTAGGTGCCCGGCGTGAGGGTGGCGAGGTTGCCGGTGCCGAGCCGCAGGTAGTTGACGCCGCCGGTGACCAGATTGCCCGGAACGGTCAAACGATCCGAACTCAGGCTGAGATCGAAGCGCAGGTAGGCGCCCTGCAAGCTCAGCGTGGCACCCGGAGCGACCGAGAGGTTGTTGGTGCCCAGCGAGCCGCCGTTGAGTTGCAACGTGCCCCGGTTGACGACGGTGGCTCCGGTGTAGGTGTTGATCGCCTGGAAGACGGTGGTGCCCGCGCCGTTCAAGGTGACGCTGCCCGGCCCGCTGATGACCGCGGTGCTCTCGAACGTGCTGGTGGCGCCGGAGGGGTTCGAGAAGTAGAACGAGGTGTTCGAGCCCGCGTTGTCGAGGATCTGGCCGTCGTACTTATTGCCGCCTGCGTCGATGATCGCCCCGCCGGCGGCGCTGACTTTGGTCACCCGGGTCGTGCCGATGGCAAACGAGTTGGCGCCGGTGAACGCGAGCGTGCCGGAGTCCAGCAGGAATTGGATGGCGGCGGTGGTTGGCGCGGTCCCGAAGGCGTTCCCGTAAGACATCGAGAGGATGCTGTCGAAGTACCCGGTCGCGGCGTTGTAGGCGCCTCCCGTCACGATGCCAATCGTCGGGTTGGCCGCCGTGCCGCCCGAGATGGTAGGGATGGCCAGGGTTCCCGGGCCGGTCTTCGTCAGCCGGGTGCCCGCCGTGCCCGCCAAGGGGCTGCTGATGGTCGTCGCGCCACCGGCAGTCGAGACCGTGAAACCGGTGGGGGCGCTGACGGGATTCAGGGTGAGCGTCCCACCGGTCAGAGTGTAGCCGCCTTGATTGAAATTCAGCGCGCCGACGTTCACCGTTCCCAGCGTCACGCTGTAGGTGCCGATGGTCCCCGCTCCGAAGACGGCGGTGTCCGTCGTGTTGGGCCAAACCACGTCGTTCGCGCCGTCGAACCAATTGGCGTCCGTCGTGTTCCACGTGCCCGAGCCGTCCTGCGCCCCGGCCGTGGTCGTGTTGGGGTCCCACGTCAGCGTTGCGGCGCTCGCTGGCGCGCTACAGGCGACCCAGCAAAGGGCGACGGCCGCGAGCCGGTGGGCCATCGTAGCCAGGACGCGCAGCAAGTGGCGGGTGATGCGGCGATGCCGGACGCGGCGAAGAGCGGAAGGGAACGACAGGCGATTGAGCATGTGGGGAAGGAACGTCAACCAACGCGCTTCGGCGGCTGAATGGAGGCATGCCGTCGCAGGCCTCACGGGGGAATTGGCCGACGATTTATCCATACGATCCGCAAAAGAGCAAGGAGTTTCTGGGGTCCGACGCGGCTCCGCACCGCCGTTTCCATCGTCCCGGATCGCCCCGTCACGGGACCGTCACTCGCAAACGGATGAACCGTCGCGCGGCCGAGCTGGTAGCCACACTGTCCCGGACCCGCAACGTCGTCGCCGTATTGGTTTCCACGACCACGCTCGAACTGCTCCACGCACTCGGGGTCGTCAGATCGCCGGTCACTTCCGCACTGTACGTTACGTCCGTAGCGGCCGGGTTTTTCGTGATCGTGAGCCGCAGATAGGTGTTGGCGCCAATCGTTTCTCGATCCATGACCGATGCGCTGGCATTACTCACCAGCGGGTTTGTCCCCAGCGCGTATTCCAACAGGTTGGCCAAGCCATCGTTGTCGGGGTCGGCAAAATTGCCCGCGATGGCCGCATTGCCAGCGTTCGCGCCGAAGTTGTCCTGCCGCCATTGTTCGACGGGTTTCGGGATCGTGATCGTGACCGGCGCGGCGACCGCTCCGAGCGGATACACCCCGCCGACGCCATCGTCCTGCGCGCCGACCGTCAAGGCAAAGGTCTGGCCCGGCGCCACCGCCGAACTGTTCGCCAGCGTGATGGCACCCGTCGCCGGGTTCAGGGCAAACGCGCCCGAGGAATTTCCGGCGAGGATGGCATACGTCAACGTGCCTCCTTCCGGGTCGGTCGCGGACGGCGCGCCGACCAGCGTGCCGTTGGGCGAGTTGGGCCGCAGCGAAAAAGTGTACGGGGAATTATTGAACTGCGGCGTGGCGTTGAGGTTGTAAGGCTGTAGCATGCTGCCCGGGAGGATGGCCGGGCTGGCGATGTTGGGTCCCGTCCAGGCGACCTGCAAGAAATCGCCGCCGTTGCCCTGCTTCTGCAATGCCTCGATGTAGTAAGCCTGACCGGCAACCAGGGAGAAAGCCGCGGAGGTCTGCGAAGCCTGGGCCGTGTAGACGCCAGGGTTCGTGTAGCCATTGACGCTCGCAATCTGCGTGGCACCGGCGGCGCTGCTGCTCGTACTGAACAGCAGCGAACTCGAATCGTCGCTCGAGATGTAGAAGGTGTAAGAACCGGTCGCCGGCGGGGTCACCAGCGCGCGGACGCGCGTGCCGTAACTGTCACCCAGGCCCGCTGGTCCCTCGAAGGTGGGCAGCAGGCGCGTGGTGGTGGGGGCATAGGGATAGCGCGCGTCGCTGGTCAGATTGGCCACGTTGAAGCCGGGCATGTTCGTCCAAATCTGTTGCACGATGCTGGTGAGATTGATCGTCGCCGGATCAATGACGTTGACCGTGACCGTGCCGCTGCCCGACAGGACCGGCGTCCCGGTGTCCGAGGTGCTGACGTTCAGGGTGTAACTCGCCCCGACCGCCAGCGAGGACGGGCTGGCTTTAGCGCGCACGAGGCCCGTGGCGGCATCGATGCTGAACAGGCCCGCGCCCGTGCCACCTGTGATCGTGAAGGCGTTGTGCCCGTCTTGGGGATTCGGGTCGGTGACGGGAACGGTGCCGACCGCGCTGCCGATGTACGCGTCACGACGCATCCGGAGGGTCGTGGCGGGAACGGACGGCACGTAGTTCTCATAGAACGGCGCTAAAAACCGTCCGGGAATCACCTGCTGGGTGATGCTCGGACCCCGCCAGGCAATCGACAGGTGGTTGCCGCCGTTGCCCTGCTTCTGGCGTGCCTCGATGTAGTAGGGCTGTCCGGCGGTCAGGGTCAGAGCGGCCGATTGCTGGGAAGCGAAGGCATTGTACACGTAGGGGTCGGTGTAGTTGGTGTTCGAAGCGCGCACCACGGCGTTCGCCTGGGTCGTGTCCGGGCTGATGCGCAGTTCCCCGCAATCGTCCGACGCGATCCAGAAGGTGTAGCTGCCCGTCGTCGGCGGAATGACGAAACCACGCATGGCGCTGCCGTAGTTTTCGCCGCGGTCCGTCTCATAATCCGCCGAGGTGAGATAGACTTCCGAACTCGCGTTGTAAGGGAAGTTGGCGCTGCCCGTCAGGTCGCTGACCGCGCCGCCGTTGATGTTGTCATAAAAGGCGTCCGCGATGGTCCCCGGCGTGTACCCGGCGGCCAGCGGCACCACGGTGATGGTGACCGTCGTGTCGGCCGTCAAGGCAGGCGTCCCCTGGTCCGAGGCTCGCACGGTGAGGTTGTAAACCGTCGTGGTGGTGGGATTGACGATGGCCGCGACCGTGATTTGCCCGAAGGCGTCGATGGCAAACGCCCCGCCCGTGTTGCCGGTCGGGATGGAATACGTCACATAATCCAACTGATCCGGGTCGCTGCCGGTGACCTGGAGGAGCGGCGTGCCCACGGGGGTGCGGGCGATCATCGCCAGGGAACCGCCGCCGGTGATCGTCGGCGCTTCGTTGACGTTGGTGACTGTGACCACGACCCGGACCGTCTCGGTCAGCGCCGGGTTGGCCGCATCCGTGATGGTGACAAACATCGGGATGGCCGCCGGAACGTCCCACCGGGTGGAGATCGTCTCGTAGTTGAGCTTGGTGCGGTCGGCCACCGTGATCGCCCCGGTGGACGCGTTGATCGCGAAAGCGCCGCCCGCGTTGCCGCTGGAAATAGAGTACGTCAATGCACTCGAACCGTGCGAATTGCGAGGGGTGGCCGTACCGACCGCCGTCGCGTTGGCCACATTCTCGGCCACGCTGAACCGCTCCGGCTTCACGCCGTTGGCAACCGTGCCGCTGATCAGGTACGCGCCGACGACGCCGTAGTTCGAATAGCCGGTCGTGAGCGGATTGCCGTACCCGGTGCCGGTCACTTTCAAGGTGTAATCTCCCGGTGCCAGCGTGGCGGTGACGGTCGCAGGCAGAGTCGTGGCCGGGTTGGCGGAGGTCACCAGGGTGCTGTCGTCGCTCTTGTAGATCGACGCGAGGATGTCGAGGTTCGGGCTCGCGTTGACGGGATTGACGGTGATCGAAACCTGGCCGCTGGTGGTGACGGTGAAGCGGTAGGCATCCACGTCGCCAGTCGTCTCCAGGATGCCTTCGTTGGACACGGTGTTGTTGTCGAGGATTTCGAGGTATTTCGCCGTGGCGAACGTCGCGCCGTCGTCGTCCGCACGGTAGGCCAAGTTATTGTTGTTGTTGGCGATGATGGCCAATTGGTTTTCCGTGTTGCTCGGGTTGGCGTAGTCACCCTTGGAGAACTGGGTCAGGTTGTCGTAGTAAGCCCCGCCCATGATCGGAGCCCAGCTGACGTCGCCCGAACCTTGCCCGAGGTAGTATTCATTGTGTGTGCCGTCCGCGAAGTTCTGTCCCATATGGGAAAGCCCGACCGTGTGCCCGATCTCGTGCGAGACGACCTCCGCGCTGTTTTTGCCCGTGGTGTAGAACGCCCAGTTCACCTCGTCGGCGCTCGTGTTGAACGAACCCACGTAGGCCACCCCGCCAGCGCCTTGCGCGGCGGTGTTCGTCGGCGTGATCATGACGTGCTGGCGATTGGTCGGCGTGGCCTTGTTGAAGACCAGCACGTCCGTCGTGATGTTGACGTTGAACCCCTGGTAATCCTCCGCCACGCGCTGCCAGACTTCCCGGATTTCCGCGTTGGTCGACCCGGAAGGCAAAGCCACGAAATCGCCCCAGCCGACCCACGGTCCCGGTCCGCCGTTGAAGTCGAGGTACACGACGGCTTTCGCGCCGGGCAAGGTCTGGAGCGAGACGACGTTGTTGTTGTAAACCGGAGCCGGGGCGGTGGTCGGATAAGTCTGCGGGGCTTTCTCGGTGGGACCGGTCCCCGCTTTCTTCAGCGGGGGCATGCCGAGGCACATTACCTGATCGAGCCGCCGGGGAACGAGCATCGGCGCACCGGCGGGTCCCATCGGTTCGGCACGGTACGCAATCTGGCCGTTATCAAAGCGGGCATTGCCGGAGAACGCGCCCGCCACGCCGGACGCCGCTTCCTTGACGAAGAAAAAAAACCCCGGCGAGGGCTCGCTAAGACGGCCTTGCACGAGAGAAAGGTTGCCGTCCGTGTCTCGCTGCACGAGTTCCACCGTGCCGAGCGCCGTGGCTCCGCCCGGGAGCTTGAAGCTGGCGACTTTGCCTGTTTTATCCACCATCTTTTCGAGGAAATCCGGCGGCAGCGGCAGCGGCGGCGGCGCGTCCCGCAAGAGTTCATCGGCTTTGGTTGGAACATGGTTCGCACCGGGAGAACCGGGAATCGCGTCGGCGACGCGGATGATCCGGGCGGCACGCTGGAGACGGGTCACGGCCGTCGCGGGAGACGACCCGGCAGCGGGTAAAGGCGCGCGGGGCGGGGAGGTTGCCGCCGGGGCGGGACGCGCCGCCTGTTGGGCGGACACATTTGCGGTCGGAAGTTTCTTAAAAAGAAAAACACCGGCGACTAACCCTGCCGAGAGCAATACGGCAAGGAGGATCAAAAGACGCGAACTTTTCATGGAGGGAGGGGAAGGAACTCAGGAGAAAGGGAGAACGGTCGTCCAATGCGGCCTCTGGCCATGGAACCGTCCGCGGGGTGGCCTGCCGACTAGCAGTGCCCATGGAAAACGCTCGTCGGTGCCCGGTCCACGCCACGACGGCAACTCGATCTTACCCGACCACGAACTCACTTGAGCGACCACGGAGTGCAGTCCTCCCATGGAGATACCGACAGGTGGCAAAAGGCTTGGTCGCATTTGGGGGATGGAACAGAGCAAAGGGGGTGATAAATCGCAGCGCAGGATAGCGATACGAGCACAGCATAGATCATTAGCCGGGCAGTGGCCAGATTTTTTACGTGGGGCAAAAGCGTGCCTTTTCCCCGCCCCTCTGCCCCCTCATCGCGCTGCGGTTGAAGTAGAGTTCTGACAAAGGTCAGAAATGGTCCGCAGATTCCGCAGATTGCCGCAGAGTTGGAACCAAGCCAGGAGAGCAGCAACTTCTTTTTCTCTTCCCTCCGCGAACATCTGCGGAATCTGCGGACAACTTCCGGCTTGCGGTGGGCACTTTGGTCAGAAGTTAGTCTTGGCAGGCGTCAACCAATTGATAGCCGGTTTGAGTCTGGCCGCTTCGCTGCCCGAAGACCCGACAAAAATACGCGCTCTCCTGAAGCCCGCATGCCGACCTCGCTTCATTCGCTCCCGAATCGTGGCGTCTTACAGCGGTGGCCAAGTTCATTGAGCGAAGGTGGCTGGCGACCTCCAGGCGCCATGGAGAAGACGCGCGCTTTGCTTATGGTGTTACCTCCCGGCAGGTCCTTCGCGCTTCGCTCCAACACTTCGCCGGTAGGCAAGGCGACGATGTCTGCCGACGACCGGAGGGTCCTTCGGCATGCTCAGAATGACAGAGTTCGCGAGCCGCAGGACTAAACCTAATTGAGACACGCTCTAATTCCTCGCTGCGATGATTACCCCGCTACGAGCGGCCCGAACAAAGTGGATATTGCCCTTCTGCAATAGACCTCTTTCGTCATACGCCTTTGCACCCCCTTTTTGCCTTTTCCTTGGCGGCTTGGCGTGAGGTTTCAGGAGGGTGAACGAGGTCTAATCGAACAAGGGATGCCAGCCTTTACCGGAGCCTCGTTCGCCGTGAAAAACTGATTTCACCTTTCGCGTGGAAAGTTTGGGTCAAATGGATCAACCCGCAGTAGCGGCAACGAGAGCGGCTGAGCTTCTTATCAAGCCGCTCCCGTTGATGCAGCAGAGATTAGCTGCGAGCGAGACGCAACCACTCTTTCAACTTTTGCCGTCGGGAGACGCCCACCAACCCCACCAGGAGGAATCCGGCCCAACTGGCTGGCTCGGGCACGGCTCTGACATCCACGTCGAAAAACCCCGGGTCTGTCGTGTAGTCAGCCGTAAACTGATAACCTCCCACCGTATAAGTCGTGTTGGTGAACTGAGTGTCGCTAATATCGGAAGCGATCACCAGTTGCAGGACCGTCCCATCGACAAACGTCGCGCCATTCGCCAAGCTGATGCTGAAAGCGGCATTGGTGAGGACCGTGGTGCCGAACGCGGTAAGGCTGCTGAAGTTGGTGCCGCTCACCACCAAAGCGTTGAAGGTGCTGCCCGTCTGCAGCGTCAACGGTCCCGTCGAAAGCGCACCGGTCGTAGGAGCATTTAACATGTTGTTGCCCGCCGTGAGGACCGCGCCATTGCCGATGGTCACCGTTCCACCAACGTTACCCGTTCCGCCGAAGACCGACCCGGCATTGTTAACCGTGACCGCACTGCCAAGCGTGGTGCTGCCAGTGACGATCAAGCTGCCCGCATTGACCGTGGTGGCTCCCGTGTAGGTGTTCGCCGCCGTCAACATCATGGTGCCCGCGCCGTTCTTGATCAGCCCGCCGACGCCGCCGATTACGCCGGAAACCCGCAGGTCCGTGCCGGTAGCGGTCGTGCCTTTTGCCACGTTGAAAGTCAGGTTCCCGGTAAAGTCATCAATTCTGGCGTCGAACACGGACGTGGTCGCACTAGCGTTTGAAGTGATGCCGAGCGCGGCAGGAGCCATGGGATTCGCAGGGGAAAACCGGAACAGGGCAGCACCGTTGACCGTGCCGCCAGTCAGGTTGTAAGCGGTGAGATAGCCTTCATTGAAAGTGGCCGTCGCCGCCGTCACGGTGCCACCGTTGACATTGATCACCGGAACAAAGTTGCCGCCGTCGTAGCCCAAGGCGTCGTTCACCGTCAGGCTCAGAGTTGCTCCCGCATTGACGGTGATGGGTCCTTGAACGGTCCCGGTCTGCCCCCCTCTATTCAATTCGAGCGTGCCGCCGTTGACCGTAGTGCCACCCAGGAGGGTGCTGTAACTTGACAAGGTCAGCGTGCCCGCACCCGACTTGGTGAGTGATCCTCCCACACTGTTCAGCGTGGAGGCGAACGCCACCGTCTGACCGTTGGTGTCGATACTGTAGGCCTGGTTGGCCGCCGTGGAGAAGCGGCTCGAGTAATCCGTCGTGTTATTGGCGCTGTACTGCAAGGTGCCGCCGCCGAACGAGATCGTGCTGGTCGTTCCTACCGCTCCGGCGCTGCCAAGAGAAAGGATGCCGCCGTTGATGGCCGTCAACCCCGTGTAGGTGTTGTTATTGTTGATCGTCAGCGTGCCCGTGCCCGTCTTGGTCAGACCGGTGACGCCGGTGATGGCGCTGGCACCCTGCAACGTGTAGTTGAGCGCGCTGTTGTTGAACGTCACGCTGGTCGGCGTGAGGTTGCCCGAGTTAAGATTGACGGTCGTGTGCGCGGCGCCTGCCGTGTCATCGAACACCACCGAGTCACCGGGGTTGTTGATGTAGGTCGCAGCTTGTCCGTTGGAATTGAGCTTGAAGTTGGGATTGGTCGTGTCCCACGTGTTCGTCGCCCCGCCGGTCCAGATCAGGAAATCGGAACCGGTGACGTTCAGGGCGATCAAGCCGGTGGTGAAGACCAGGTTGCCTGTCGCCCGGTTAGGCAGCGTTCCGAGGGTGAAGGCGGATTGTCCCGTGCCGCCGATGGCTCCCCCGGTGTAGCTGATGAGCTGGTAAGTGCCCGCTCCGGGAATCGTGCCGTTGATCGTCAGGGCGACGGAGTTCGCCCCGCCGTTGGCCGTCAGTGCCCCCGCCGCGATGGCAGGGGTGGTGGTGTAGTTGGCGAGGTTGCCGAAGATCGCGGTACCCGCCCCGCTGAAGGTCAGGCCGCTCAAGGTGAGCCGACCCGCGTTATTCTGCCCACCCTCGACGCTGCCGCCCGCCGCGATGGTGGCGGTTCCCACTGTCCCGGTGCCGCCCAGGCGCGCGCCGTTCGCCACGGAGATCGCGCTCGCCGTGCTCAGCGAACCATTGACATACAGGATGCCACCGTTGACCGCCGTCGCACCAGAGTAAGTGTTCGCGCCGTTCAGAATCGCAGTCCCAGCATTGTTCTTGGCCACGGTTCCCGTGCCGCTGATGACCCCCGCGTAAGTGCCGGAGACGAGCGCCGTAGTCGGCAGGGTCTGATCGAACACCAGCGCGCTGTTGTTGGTGATGTTACCGATCACCCCGGCGGTGGTCGTGGCCAGCGTCCCGGCGCTGATGGTCGTCAACCCCGTGTACAAATTCGCTGCCGTCAGCGTCATCGTGCCCGCACCAGTTTTGGTGAGGCCGTTTCCGGTGGTCGAATTTCCGGAGTTTCTGAGGATGTCGTTAACGTTCAAGTCAGAAGTGGCGTCACCCGTCACGTCACCTACGTTGAAGGTGGTCGTATCGTTGGAGTTGCCGACTCCAAGATTGATGCCGTTGACATTGCCAGTGGTGACAACGGTCCCGACGTTGAAGTTGGTAGCCGTGGTTCCGCCAATCGTCACCGTGCCGCCCAGGCGGAAGGCCGCATAACCGGCCTGCGCCCCACCGTTGTCGATGATGGTCCCGCCGTTGAAGTTGGCGCTGGTGATCGACGTGTAACTTCCGGTGGAATTCGTCAAGGTGCCACCCGTCACCGTGACGGTCACCGGACTCGGCCCAGCCGAACCGCCAATCGAATCGTTGCGTGAGAACTGCAGCGTGCCGCCGCTGTTTACATTGATGACGCCCGCGTTCCCTCCAAAGTTATAGAGCCCGCTATTAGCACCGAGTACCAACGTACCACCGTTAACGTTGGTTGCCCCGGTGAAAGTGCTCGAACCCGTCAGGGTCAAGGTGCCCGCCCCGGTCTTGGTGAGTCCGCCCCCACCGCTGATCGCCCCGCCCAGCGCGAGGTTTCCCCCGCCCGCCGTCGTCGTGAAGGTGCTCGTGCCCGCCACCGTGAACGCATCGTTGATCGTCTGGAGGCTCGTGCTGTTGTTGGTGATGCCCCCCGCGCCCAGCGCGAACGAGTTGCCGGTGATCGTGTAGGCGGATGCGCCCGCATTGAAATTGAAGCTGTTGATGCTGAAACCCGCCGCTTCGTCGTTATTCAACGCCACGATGGTGGACGTGCCGAAATAGAGATCGTCCCCGGCCACAATGGTCCCCGTCGGCGCACCGGGAATCGTCGTTCCCGTCGTCCAGTTGATCCCCGTGAAAGTATTGCTGCCCGGGGCGGTTGACCAAGCATCGGGACCCGCTTCGGCCTGCGGCACCAAGGCTGCCCCAAAGAATAAAGTAGTCAGACCCGTCAATGTCGTCGCCGAAGCGCGCAGACGGTTGAAGGAATCACGGTGGGGCTGGACGCGACGGGAGACAGAGGGGAAACGGGTAGATTTGCGCATGGGAAAGGGGGGAGACGGACGGGGAAGGCCGCTATATCTATTGATGATTGCTGGACCGCCGGTCAGGCAGGCAGCAATGGGGGTAGAAGATTTGTATCGAAAATGTTGCGCTGGTGCAAGCAATATTTTGTGTGGGGATCACCAATAAATCGTAACCGCTAAGTACCAAGTGTTTGTATCGTGGGCGCAGGCGAGGACACGCCCGCCAAGCGTATTTGCCAGCGGCCAAAAGTGAGCGGGCAGCGTCCGTCTGCGAAAACTAACGCCAGTTCCACTGCAAACCATCACATGATTTGACCACTTTGAAATTTAGAGCTTGCGACTCGACTCCCCACGCAACGCATCCAACTGATCCTCGTAGGCGTGATAGTTTAGGAACTCGTAAAGTTCCGCGCGGGTCTGCATGGTCGGCAGAACGGCGGCTTGCGTGCCGTCGCGGCGGATCGTGCGGTAAACCTCCAGCGCGGCGGCGTTCATCGCGCGGAAGGCCGAGAGCGGGTACAAGACCAGGCGGACGCCCGCGCCGCCGAGTTCGTCCACGGTAAACATCGGCGTCCGGCCGAACTCCGTGATGTTCGCCAGCACGGGCACTTCGACCGCTTCCACGAACCGGCGGTACTCGTCCAGCGTGCCGAGGGCTTCGGCGAAGATCATGTCCGCCCCGGCGTCGCGGTAACGGCAGGCGCGTTCGATGGCGGCCTCGACGCCCTCGTTGGCCGCCGCGTCCGTGCGCGCCAGCAGGACGAACGCCGGGTCGGTGCGTCCGTCGCCAGCGGCCTTGAGGCGGTCGCACATTTCGTCCGTGGAAACGAGTTCCTTGTTGGGACGATGCCCGCAACGCTTGGCCGTGGCCTGGTCTTCGAGGTGGACCCCCGCCGCCCCGGCCCGGATCATTTCCTTGACGGTCCGCGTGACGGAAAACGCGTTCCCCCAGCCCGTGTCGGCATCGACGAGCAACGGGCGGTCCGTCGCCGCGCTGACCCGGCGCACGTCTTCGAGCACGTCGTGCAACGAGGTGATCCCCAGGTCCGGCCAGCCGTAGGAAGCGTTGGCCACCCCCGCGCCCGACAGGTACAGCGCGCGGAACCCCGCCGACGCCGCCAGCAGGGCGCTGTAGGCGTTGATCGCGCCGACGATCTGCAAGGGGCGTTCGGCTTCCACGGCGGCGCGCAACCGGGCCCCGGCGGACGTTGGCGTGGACGGAGGAGGGGTGGTCATGGGCGGAGGAGGCATGAAGCAGCTTTTCAGAGAACGTAGACGGAAAAATCCGCCCGTCTAATGCGCCTGCGACGCCTGCGACTGCTGCAAACTAAATTTTCGTATTTCCCGCTTTTTCGCCGGGTGCCGATGGCGAGTTGCCACGTCGATGGGGTCAGGGTGGATGGCGACCTCCAGACGCCACGAAGGCCCACCGGCGGAGAGATTGGCAGGTTGGCTGCCGCAGCCGGACCCGCCCGCCACGAAATTTCCCTTTGCAAGCCGCCGGTTTTACGCTTTGTTGGGTCTCCCGAGTTTACCCGACCCTTTTCCCTTGCCCCATGGCCACTACTGAAACCGCCGACATCAAGGAGCTGCAACTCCACGACAAGGACACCGGCAGCGCCGATGTCCAGGTTGCCCTGCTCACCCGCCGCATCACCGAACTGACCGAGCACCTCAAAAGCCACGTCAAGGACCACGCGTCCCGCCGCGGCCTGCTCAAGATGGTCGCCCGCCGCCGCTCGCTGCTCGATTACCTCGCGCACACCGCCAACGACCGTTACAAAAAGGTCATCGGCAACCTCGGCCTCCGTAAGTAATTCTTTCATCGGGGTTTCCCTGATCTGAAAAGGCGGCGTTTCACCAAACGCCGCCTTCTTGTTGTTGACCCCGGATCGTTTTCGGCTATCTGTACCCAGGCTCGCGGCCATTCCGGCTGCCTGCCGCAAACACCCGGACGACGGGCGGTTGCCCCGGTTCTTCCCCACTTAACACCTAGGCTTCAGGCTTTGGCGGCTCCGTCCCCCCGGCCCGACGAAAGCTTGAAGCCTACGAGTTAAGGGAAGGCCAGACCGCAGACACGCTCCTTCGTCCCTCCATCTCATTGATTCGATCCATGGCTCACAGCACCACGGCGCAGGTTGGCGCCTCCCCCATCACCTTTGAAACCGGCAAAATCGCCCGCCTCGCGGACGGCGCCGTCACCGTCCGCTACGGCGACACGATCCTGCTCGTCACCGCCGTCAGCGCGACCAGCGTCAAGGAGGGCCAGGACTGGTTCCCGCTGACCGTTGAATACCGCGAGAAGGCGGCGGCCGTCGGCAAGATTCCTGGCTCCTATTTCCGCCGCGAGGGTCGCCCGAGCGAAAAGGAAATCCTCACCTGCCGCATGACGGATCGTCCGTTGCGGCCCCTGTTCAACAAGGGATATCTCTACGACACCCAGATCATCGCCACGCTGCTGAGCGCGGACGGCGAGAACGACTCGGATTTGCTCTGCATCAACGGCGCGTCGGCGGCGTTGTCCGTATCGGACATCCCGTTCGGCGGCCCCATCGGCGCGGTGCGTGTAGGTCTGGTCGGCGGCGAGTTCGTCGTCAATCCCACCCACAGCCAGCGCGAGTTCAGCACGCTGGACCTCGTGTTCGCGGGCACCTACGACGAGATCATCATGATCGAAGGCGAGGCCAAGGAACTGCCCGAAGACCGGTTCATCGAGGCGTTGGCCTTTGCGCAGACGCACGTCCAGAAGCTCGTCCAGGCGCAACGCGACCTGATCGCCGCCGCCGGCAAGGAAAAGCGCGTCATGCCGCTGTTCGCGGTGCGCGAAGAGATTCAGGAAATTGCCTATCAGGTGGCCGGTGACCGCATCGAAGCCGCCATCTACAACCCGACCAAAGCCGCGCGCGGCAAAGCGGTGAATGCGCTCAAGGCCGAGGTGAAAGCCGCGATCCTGGAGAAGTACCCGGACGCCGCCGCTTTCGAGATTTCGTCCGCGTTCGAGTACATCCAGAAGAAGGCGTTCCGCATCTCGATCCTCGACAAGCAGAAGCGCGTCGATGGGCGCGGTTACCTGGAGATCCGCCCGCTGAGCGCGGAGGTCGGCCTGCTGCCCCGGGCGCATGGTTCGGCCCTGTTCGCACGCGGCGAAACCCAGGCGCTCTGTCTGGCGACGCTGGCCTCGGGCGAGGAAGCGCAAGAGTTCGACGCCTACACGGGCGGCGAGAGCAGCAAGAGCTTCCTTTTGCATTACAACTTCCCGCCGTTCAGCGTCGGCGAAACGGGCCGCACCGGCTCGACCAGCCGCCGCGAAATCGGCCACGGCGCGCTCGCCGAGCGTTCGATTGCGGGCGTGCTGCCGCCGCACAACGAGTTTCCGTATGCCATCCGCGTGGTCAGCGAGGTGATGGAGTCCAACGGCTCGACCAGCATGGCCAGCGTGTGCGCGGGCGTGCTGGCTTTGCTCGACGCCGGGGTGCCGCTCAAGCGCCCGGTCGCGGGCATCAGCGTGGGCCTCGTCACCGAGTTCGAGGACGACGGCAAGACCCTCAAGCGCCATACCCTGCTGAGCGACATCATCGGCAGCGAGGATCACTACGGGGACATGGATTTCAAGCTCTGCGGCACGAGCGAAGGCATCACCGGGTTTCAGCTCGACCTGAAGCTGCCGGGCGTTTCCCACGAATTGCTGGCCGCCGCCATCCGCGACGCCAAGGAAAAACGCACGAAGGTGCTCGAAGTGATGAACGCCACGCTCGACAAGCCGCGCACGGAACTCTCCCAGTACGCGCCGCGCATCGAGACGGTCAAGATCAACCCCGACAAGATCGGCCTGATCATCGGACCCGGCGGCAAGACGATCAAGAGCATCGTGGCCGAGACGGGCGCGGAGATCAACATCGAGGACGACGGCAGCATCAACATCTACTCGAACAACGGCGACGCGATGAAACGGGCCAAGGAGATCATCCTGGGCATGACCAAGGAGATCGAAGTCGGCGAGATCTACAATGGCCGCGTGGTGTCGATCAAGGAGTTCGGCTGTTTCGTGGAAGTGCTCCCCGGCAAGGAAGGGCTCGTCCACATCAGCGAACTGGCGGACTTCCGCGTCAAGTACACCGAGGACGTGGTCAAGAACGGCGACGTGATCCTCGTCAAGTGCATCGGTGTCGACGAGAAGGGCCGCGTCAAGTTCTCCCGCCGCGCGGCGATGAAGGACAAGGACCAAGCCTTGCAAGCCGAGACGGCGCAAGCCACGGCGGCGGTGTAACCTCTGCATAGAAGCGTTTCCCTACATCGGCAAATTTTAAGGATGGGCGACTGCGCCCATCCTTTTTTGTGTGGTGTACGAGATCCCAGAAGGACCTATCCTTGAGCAACCCTCTCCGGTAGAACACGATGCGCGTCATGATTTGCAGGATGCGAAAAACACGAGAAATTCGGCGCGAATCTTACCTTGCGCCAGCCCGTTCAATGAAATCCCCTGCCCGTTATCCCTCACGTTGCTGCGCACTGCTCCTCGCCGCTTTGCTGGCGGGGACCTTTGCTGCGCCTGCCTTCGGTGTTGTTTTATATTCTTGGACGGGCAACGATCTGCTGCTTCCCCTGTGGAACTTCTCGGATAACTGGTCAGGAAACTCCGCCCCGTCGAGTTCCGATGAGACATACCTGGTGTTCAACTCTGCGACCGGCCGTGCCGACCACGCAGTTTCTATCGCCTCGTTCCCCTACACCATTGGGGCAATCAACTTTGCAGGAAACATCTCTTTTGATCTCCAGGGCTCCACTTTAACTCTGCGTCCCAGTCCCTCCTTTGGCTTCAGCATTAACATGGATAGCCAGGTGCCGCAGACGATTGAAAACCCGATCACGCTAGGCTCATCTCAGGTGTTCAGACTCAGCCAAGTAGGACAACTCAATCTTACCGGCGGCATCGATACCAACGGTTACACGCTGTCAGTGGCCGCCGGAAATGTCATCAGCAACCTCTCCGTCAACCTCAGCGGCACTGGCGGCTTGGCGATCTCCGGCAATTCAGTCCTTCTTTCCGGCCAGAGCACTTACACCGGTACGACTAGGGTGGGCGATGGCACAGGGGTGGCGACGCTGGTGCTCGGTGATGATGCCTCGTTGGGCAGAACTTCCGTGAGCGTTTACTCGAACGGCATCCTCGCGCTGAACGGCAGCGGCAGCATCAATGCGGGGTATTCCACCAACACCCTGACGGTGGACGGAACGCTCACCATGGCCGACACCAGCAACTTCGTCACGGGTCCGACCTTTATCGGCAACGGCGCGCTCACAGGCACTTATAGACAGAGCGGTGGCACCTTCGCCAGCACCGCTCCATTTTTCATTGGCTACAATGCTGGCAGCCGTGGCACCGCCACCGTGAACGGCGGCACGCTCAATCCCGGCCAAATCATCGTCGGCTACAACGGCGCGGGCAGCTTGACGCAGAACGGCGGCAGCGTCAGCAACGCGGTTTCCCAGTTCATCGTGGGATACAGCTCCGACGGCAGTGGCACTTATACGCTCAACGGGGGCAGTCTCTCGACGAACCACGGCGTGGTGATCGGCGGAGGCGGGAGCGGTACCTTCACCCAAACCGGCGGCACCTTTGCCGCTTCGGGCATTCTCTACCTCGGCTACAATGCGACCGGCGCAGGCACGGTCAACCTCCAAGGCGGCACCATGACGGCGAACGGCGTGCAGCGGGTTGCAGGCAGTGGGACGTTCAACTTCAATGGCGGCACCTTGCAGGCGGCAGGCGGCAGCGCCAGCTTCTTGCAGGGGCTGTCGGCGGCCTACGTGCAATCCGGCGGTGCAACCGGTACGGCAGTGGGCGGGGCGCTCATTGACACGCAAAGCTACAACGTCACGATTGCCCAACCCCTCCTGCATGATGCCGCCGCCGGAGCACCCGCCATCGACGGCGGCTTGACCAAGCTGGGCGGTGGCACGCTCACGCTCTCCGGGGCCAACACCTACACGGGGCCAACCACCATCAGCGCGGGCACCCTTCAGGCCGGGGTCAATGGAATTGGTGGAACCAGCAGCGCCTTAGGCGCCAACTCGGCGGTCACCTTGGCCAACGTCGCCGGGGCGGCGCTCGACCTCAACGGCTTCGACACCCAGATCGGTTCACTTTCCGGCGGCGGTTCCACCGGCGGCAACGTCCTCACGGGTGCCGCAACGCTGGTCGTGGGTGCGGACAACACCAGCCCGGCGGCCTTTGCGGGCGGCCTCAGCGGCCCAGGCAACCTGCGCAAAATCGGCACCGGCACCCTGACCCTGAGCGGCAGCGACACCCACACCGGCAACACAACGGTCAGTGCGGGCACGCTGCTGGTCAACGGCACCCAGAGCGGCACGGGCGCTTTCTCGGTCAGCAACTCCGGCAGTGTGCTCGGGGGCACGGGCAGCATCGCTGCGGCGGTCAGCGTCAGCGGCGGCGGCACGCTCAACCCCGGCAACAACGTCGGGGTGGGCGGAGCATCCTCCACCGTCGGTACCCTGAGCGTCGGGGCGCTCACCTTGAGCAATAACGTCAGCGCGATCTTCGACGTGAACAGCGCCACGCTCTACGACCGACTGCTGGCCAGTGGGGGAATTGACTTTAACCGCGGCACCCTGACGCTCAACGTCAATCCCAACGCGATGTTTGCCGCTGGTCAGGTCCTTCACCTGTTCCACACGGACGACAGACTAAGAGGCACCTTCGCGGGCATCGACAACGGGGGCTTCTACAACTTTGGCGGCAGCCTTTTCCAGGCGATGTATACTCCCACGGATTTCAACTTGGTCGTGGTGCCCGAACCGGCCACCTGGCTGGGTGGCATGCTGTTGTTGGGGATGGCGGGCGTGGGCGCAAGGCGTCGTTTTTCAAAGCTTGGCCGTTGAGCGGCACTTGCTTTTTGGACGGCGGTCCCGCAGGGTGGCGACCCCTTTGTCCACCGCTCACCGTTCATGCCTGGCAAGCCTTCGTCTTCCTTCAACGCAGAAACTCTCCCTACTCCCTTTGGCACGGCCCAGATCGTGGACCACGCCAATCTCCTCGACCCGGCGGACTGGCAGGCCGCCTTCGACCGGCACGCCAAGGACGGGCGCTATTATCGCCTTTGCGAAACGACGCTCCGACAAGCGAATTTTCACTACCGCTACCTGCTGCTGCGCGACCGGTCCGGCGAGGTGCGCGCGCTCCAGCCGTTTTTCTTCACGAACCAGGATATCCTCGCGGGCCTGAGCGCGGGGCTGCGGACGCACGTCGAACGTCTCCGGCGGACGTTCCCGCGCTTCATGACGCTGCGGATGCTCATGGTCGGCTGCACGGCGGGTGAGGGTCACCTGGGGCTGGTGCGGGGTTTGGAAGACACCGAAGCTGCCGCCGGTTTGCTCGAAGCCTTTCATCTCTACGGCAAGGCGCAAAAGGCGTTCATCATTACGTTCAAGGATTTTACCAAGGACCACCGCCCGCTGCTGACGCCGGTGGCCAAACGGTACGGCTACGCGCGGATACCGTCATTCCCGGCGACGACCATCGACCTGCGCGGATACGCCGGGTTCGAGGATTATCTGGCGCGCCGCCTCAGCAAAGCAACGCGCAAGAGCCTGCGCCGCAAGTTCCGTGCGGAGGGCGACGACCGTCCGCCGCTCACGATGGAGGTCCGCACGGATGTGACCGAGTGCGTGGACGAGATTCACGCGCTGTATTTGCAGGTGCTCGCGCGTTCGTCGTACCGGTTCGAGGAATTGTCCCGGGCGTACATTTGCGAACTGGGCCGGACGATGGGCGACCGGGCGCGGTTTTTCGTCTGGCGGCAGGCGGGCCGGGCGGTGGCGATGAGTTTGTGCATGGTACACGGTGGGGTGCTGTACGATAGCTACCTCGGGCTGGATTACGCCGTGGCGCTGGACCGCTCGCTGTATTTCGTGACGATCCGCGACCTGTTCGACTGGGCGTGCCGGGAAAAACTGCACACGTATTACAGCACCCCGCTCAATTACGAGGCGAAGCTGCACCTGCGGTTCGCGCTCGAACCGCTCGACCTGTACGTGCGGCACGTCACAAACTGGATCAACCCGTTTTTCACCCGGGTCGCGCCGTGGTTGGAGCCGACCCGCTACGACAAGCTGCTGCCACGCTTCGAGAACCACGTCGATCTCTCCTAGTTCCGTAGCGTTTTCCGCTACAAAGGATCGTTTTCCGGCGTTGACAATTTTCGACAAATCCGTTACCAATCTACCGCGATTGCCTATGAAAGCCGAACCCATCAAAATCGAAATCCCCAAGACCGACTCCAAGTTGTTCGCCTACACCCGCTGGGACATCATCCCCACCGTGGCCGCTTTTTGCCATCTGGGATTGTTCTTCGCGCTGTACTTCCTTTTCCCGGTCGCCCCGCTGTGGGTGCTGATCAGCCTCGGGCTGCTCTACGCGTTCTGCATCAACGCCAACATCAACGGCATCTCGCACAATTTCATCCACAACCCGTACTTCCGCTCGCCGCTGCTCAACCGGCTCTTCAGCGTGGTCGAGAGCGTCGCCTGCTGCTTCTCGCAGACCTACTACGACGTGGTCCACATGCAGCACCACAAGGGCAACAGCGACAAGCAGGATGAACACGGCGAGACCACCGACTGGATCAGCATCTACCGCCACGGCCACGACGACGAGGCCGAAAACGTCTGGAGCTACACGTTCCTGTCGTTCTTCCGCGACAACCCCGCCGCCATCAGCCGCGAGTTGAAGAAACGCGGCGAGACGGAGGTCCGCTGGGGCAACATCGAGTTGGCGACCTTCATGATCACGCTGGCCGTGATGGCGTGGTTCAACTGGCGCTGGGTGGTGTTCTTCCTGCCCTTCATGTACCTGGGCCATTGCTTCAGCTATCTGAACGGTTACTACCGGCATTTCGGCGGCAACCCCGACGAGCCGATTGCCTGGGGCGTGTCTTCCTACGGCAAGGTGTACAACTGGATTTTCTTCAACAACGGCTACCACGCCGAGCACCATTTCCGCCCGAAGTGCCACTGGACGAAGATGCACGCCTTCTTCGAGCAGATCCAGCACAAGCAACGCGAGGCGGGCACCCGCGTGCTCAGCACCCCGCACATGCTCGGGTTCCTCGATCCCGACCTGCCGACCAAGAGCCGTCCCAGGGGTGAGCAGCCGGGCGAAATCGCTCCCGCCACCCCGGCTTGAGCGCGACCCTGCAAGCCCCCGTTCTCGAAACGTCCGCGCCGGTGTTCACCGGACGGACGCGCTCCGGCCACGCTTTCGAGGTGTTCGACCGGCTGGCCTGCCTGGACCCGTTGCTCTGGCAGGCGGCCTTCCCGCCGCATTGGAAGGACTACCGTTACTACCAGACGCTCGAAGAGACCTTCGCGCACGAGTTTCCCCAGCGTTACCTCGTGTTGCGGGCGATCCCGGCGCGCGGCGAGAACGCCCCGGTGCGGGCGATCCTGCCGCTGTTTTTCGTCGAACAGGATTTGACGGTCAGCCTGTCCGCACGGCTGCGGTCGTGGCTGCGGCCGTGGCGGCGACGGCTCACTCTGCGGATGCTGATGGCCGGGTGCATCGTGGGCGACGCACAGATCGGCCTGCTCGACCCGGCGGATGATCCGGCGGCGGTGTGCGCCGAACTCGACGAGGCCGTGGACCTTTTCGCGCGCGGCGAGCGGGTGTCGCTCGTGCTGTTCAAGGATTTCCCGGAGGCGTACCGTCCGGCGATGCAACCGCTGACGGCGTGCGGGCGTTACACGCGGCTGCCGAGCTTGCCGGCGGTGGGCCTGCCGCTGGATTTCGCCACGTTCGACGAGTACCTGCAAACGCGCCCCGGCAAGGCAACCCGCAAGAGCCTGCGCCGCAAGTTCCGCGAGGTCGATATGCTGGCGGACCCGATCACGCTGGAGGTGAAAACCGAGGTGACGCCCGCCGAAGCCGCCGCGCTGCACGCGTTGTACGAGCGCGTGGCCCGGCGCGGGGACGTGCATTTCGAGGTGTTCACGGCGGAGTATTTCCTGGCGCTGGGCCAGCGGATGCCTGAACAGACGCGCTACTTCATCTGGCGGCAGGCGGGGCGGATCGTGGCGTTCAGTTTCTGCACGGTCCACGACGGGGCCATCTACGACAACGACCTCGGGTTGGACGAGGCGGCGGCGAGCGCGCTGCACCTCTACCACGTCACCTTCCGCGATATCGTGCGCTGGGCGTTGGCGCACGGGTTGACGCAGTATTACAGCTCCCCGTTCAATTACGACCCGAAGCTGCGCCTGCGGATGAGCCTGGTCCCGCTGGATTTGTACGCGCGCCACACCTCGCCGGTGGTCAACCTGGCATTGCGTTGGTTTGCGCCGCTGGCCGCGCCGACCCGCCAGGAACCGTTGCTGCGGCAGTTTCCGAACGCGGAGCGGTTGTGATTTGGATTTGAAAGGAGCGCAAGCGGCAGGATTCCACCGGCTGACGCCCGGCGCGACGCTACGGGCATGGAGGTGCGTGGAAAACCCGCCCTCTGCCCGTAACACTTCCCAACGGAACGGCCATTGCGTTTGTCGAGATGTCCTTCAAGATAGACAAGCCCACGCCGGTCTGATCCCCTTTCCCATTTTTGATGTCGAAGCCGCCCGCCGCGAAACGCCCGCTTTTCCTGAATCCCTTCGTGCAGATCGGGCTGTGCATCCTTTCCGGCACGGCGGCCGAGGTGTTTCTCAAAAAAGGGGCGGAAGCCACCCAGCACCTGCCCTCGGCGGCCCCCTGGCTGGGCTTGACCGGTTTGGCGTCGGGCTGGACGTGGCTGAGCATCGTGTTCACGCTGTTGAGTTTCTTTTCTTGGATGACGGCCATCCGCACGCTGCCGCTGGGGGTGGCCTTTCCGCTGACCAACGCCGTCCAGGTGCTCGTGCCGCTGAGTTGCTGGATCTTCCTGGGCGAAGCCATCGTGTTCCGCCGCTGGTGCGGCATCGTGCTGGTGGTGGTGGGCCTGATGGTCGTCGCCAAGCCTTACGCCCGCCTCGACGAACGGCGATGAGCGCGCTGACGCTCACCCTGATTTTCGTCGCGCTGGGGACCCTCGTCGCCGGGCAGCTTCTGCTCAAATGGGCGTTGGGTGACGATCACGAAGACACCGCGCCGTCCCCCCTGTCATTTTCGCGCCGCGCGTGGATTTTTGCCGGGGGAATCTTCGGGATGACGATCTCGTTTTTCGTCAATCTCGGACTGTTGCAGCGCAACGACCTGAGCCTGGTCTTCCCGTTTCAGGGGATGAGCGTCATCATCGTGACCGTCGGGGCGAGCTTTTTTCTCAAGGAGCGGCTGACGCTGCCGTTGGTGGTCGGCGCGCTGCTCATCACGGCGGGCGTGATGCTGGTGGCGGCGAGTTAGGCCCGACGCGGGCGGTCAACCGGCGGTCAACTCCGGCCAGATCGTCGCAAGCGTCCGCCCGTTGATTTGCAGGGCTTTCTCCCGGTCGAACGGCGGCAGCGCGGGATGATCCGTTTCCGAGGCGAAGCGTTGCGTGCGCCGGGCGTAGACCGCGTCCGAACGCGCGCCACACAGGTCGCCTGCGACGATGGCCGCGTGCCGGCGCAAAACGCCCAGCGCCCAGCGCACGTCTTCCGCCGAGAAGCGGCCGTTCTCCCAGTTGGTCACGGCATCCTCCCCGCGCAGGCCGTCGATGTCCACCGTGACGTACAGCCGCCGACCCGCCAGCCCGGCGGCGAACGACGCGAACTTTTCGCGCCAGTTCCCCTGTGTGATCGACCCGGGCCGCGCCTGGGCGGCGGCGGAACGGTCATCCGCCCACGGATACACCGCCAGCCGCCCGGCGCGCACGTCGCGGTGGTTGCCCCATACCCGGCGCCAGCCCCAGCACTCGAAATTCCCGCAACCCCAGACGGCGACGTGCTCGACCTGCGGCAGATCCAGCGCGCGGTTCATCCAACTGCCGCAGCACCACCTGGGCGGGCGGATGTCCCAGTCGGGATGGTTGTCGAAGCTCACCAGCGTCACCGGGGCCTCGACGCGGCGCAGCCACAGCGCGCTCAGGTGATGGAAATCACCCGAGCCGTAGACCAGGAACCGGGCCGCGCCCAGGTCGGCGGCGACGGCGGCGTGGAACGCCTCCAGCTCGGCGTCCGGCACGCAGAAGCGCAGGCGCGGTCCCCACGGGCGGCAATCGACGGTGGGCAGACCCAGGACACCGGGCGTCCAGGCTCCGTCGAGGTCGAGGTGCAGACAGCGGTTTTCCGGCACGGTGGGCAGTGTGTGACGGGTGCCGCGCGATTGCAAACGGCAAAGTCCGCCCGCCCGGGACGCGCCGCCGGGATCGTTATTGCGTTGCCACCCTGACCCGAGGCCCGTAGATTGCTCCGGAAAGGTTCCGGGCCGTCCCCTCGGGTGACGCCGCGCCTACCGGTTCCGCCCAACCATTTATTCCAGTCTTCTCCTGATCATTGGCTCCTAATCCTGCCTGACCCATGAGCGCCGATTCCGAATCACCCGCTGCCCCGGAGCCTAAACCGCCGTCCCCGGAGCCGACTCCGCCCACCGCCGAGGAAGCGAACGCACCGGAATACCTGCCGCAGAAGCGGCGTCACAAGAAGGTCGAGCCGACGGGAGGATACGATCTCACCGAGGGCGAGGACGACGAAATCCTCATCCTGGGCACGCTGCTGCAACGGCTGCTCGCGCGCAAACAGACCGAGAGCGCCGAACCCGAATCCCGCACGAGGATCAACCGGTTCGTCCAAAAGAACACGGCTCCACCCGGGGCAGCCCCCACCGGCGCGGAAGAGGCTGATCCGCCGGTCTCCACCGACCCCGAACGTGCGGCCGCGCCCCCGCCGCCCCCGCCGCTTGCGCTGCCCAAACTGACGCCTCGTCTGACCGCGCCACCCGACGACATGGCCTGGACCGCGCCGAGCCGGGGCCGGAGCGTGCTGTTTTTCATGTTCAGCGCGGGGCTGGCCATCGTGGCGTTTCTCGTGGGCCGGGGCGCGTCCCGCACCGACGCCGCCGCCCAGCGGGCCAGCGCCACCGCCGCGTCGGCGCCCGCGCCGCGTTGGAGCGCGACCCTCCTGGGCAAGCTGGACCAGATCCTCGCCGCCGACCAGAGCGGCGACCTCAAGAAAGCCAAGGACGAGGCGCTCGACCTCAAAAAACAGATCGGCAACTCGCTCGAACTCGACATTTACATCGGGTCGCTGACCACCCGCCTCGGGCACACCAACGACGCGGAGGCCGATCTTTCCCGGCTGCTCGAACCTTACATGCAACCCCTGCCGGCGGCGGCGGTCAACGAGGGGATAGGATTTACCTATTCGCGGCGGCGGGATTTCAAGCGGGCTGGCGAGGCGTTCGCCGACGCGTCGCGCATCGACCCGTTCAACCCCGACAATTATTACCGGTGGGGCGAGGTGTTGCGGCGTCAGGGACGGCTCCAGGACGCCATCGACAAATTCCGCCAGGCCTTGCAGCGGTTGCCCGAGGGCGAGCCGGAGAGCGAGAGCCAGCGGGAATGCGCGGGACTGAAACTGCGTCTGGCGCAAATCGAGTTGGGGCAGGATGCGGAAGTGAAACCGGGCATCGACGCCCATTTGCACGAGCCCGCGCCGGGGGGTTATTGGCTGCTGACGGCGGCGGCGTTCGCGTTGCAGCACAACGATCTTCCCGGGGCGACCGACGCCTTGCAGAAGGCGCGCGCGGTCTTGCCTGCCGCGCAGTACAGCGCGCTGCTCGACGATTATTATTTCCACACCTACGCGCTGAAACCCGAGCTGACGGCGCTCCTGACCCCGCCGACACCGAGCAGCAAGCAGCAGAAAACCGCGCGCATGGTGTACTTCATCGATCCGTGAACGTGGGGGGGCTAGCCTGGGAAGTCAGGCCGCTTCGCTGCGAGTAGGACCCCTGGCGCCCGGAGGCCGCCATCCACCCCGGAACCTTTCTTCCGCTCGCTGAGAGGCATCCCGATTGGGTAAGCCTCGCGGCCCGTAGATTCTGTCATCCTGAGCGGAGCATGAGCGTGCCCGCGCCGTGCTTCGCCAGGCCGCCGTCGGCCTCGCGTCAAGTGCCAGTGATCTGCTCCGCGTTGAATCGGCTCTTTTTCGTGGGTCCTGCTTCCTCTCCGTGAAGCAGAACTCCAGCCTCGTCATGTCTAACTTTCCGGGGTCAGGTCAACACCACCCGGCACCGCGTCGGTGGTATCAAAGACTTGTCCTGTTATCCTCCTTGGACTTTGGACGCAGGATGATTTGGCTCGACAAATGCTCAAAAGCTCTTGTGGCGAAGGCAACGTCAGCTCGCAATGATGAATTTCTGCACCAGAAACACCGTTTCCTGCCGGGGGCGGACCGCGCGTTCATCCGGTTCACTCTGCCACGCCCCTAAATCGCGGATCGGCTTCATCCCGTCCTCCCTGCTGACCGTGGCGCTGTCGCTCGGGGGTTTCCTGGCGGTTCCCGCCCCGCGCGCGCTGGCCTTGGACCCGGCCCGCGCGCTCACCCAATACCAGCGCCGGAGTTGGGGGCCGGAGAACGGCTTGCCCAGTAGCAATGTTCTCAGCGTCACCCAAGACAGCGATGGTTATCTCTGGCTCGGCACGGAGGAGGGCGTGGTGCGTTTTGACGGGGTACGCAGCCGGATTTTTGACCGGAAAAATGATCCGGAGATCGGTAACAACGTCGTCCACAGCGTGACGGAAGACTCCCGCCGCCCCGGCGAACTGATCCTGGGCACCGCAGGCGGTCTCGCCCGGCTGGTGGCCGGAAAGATTCAGCCTTTCCCGTCTGCCGCCTCCCCCGCCAACCAGTCCGGGACCGTCGTCTTCCACGACCCGGCGGACGGAACGTCCTGGGTCCGGACGGTCCGCGGGCTCATCCTGGTCAGTCCCGACGGGAAGGTGACGGGTCCTACGATGGGAACCCCGGGTTGGCCGGCGGAAAAGATCCGCGTGGTGTGCCGGGATGGGGCCGGGCGCCTGTGGCTGGGGACGGTGAATGGACTCTACCGGCAGCACGGGGACGGGAACGCCGCGGATGGATGGCGCTTTGACCCGCTGCCCGGCTGGGAGGGTAAAAGGATCGATTGTCTCATCCCGGCCCGGGGCGGCGGACTCTGGGTGGCCTCCCGCGACGCCGGCATCGGCCGACTGGCTCCGGACGGCACCTTCCATGCCCACCCGGCGTTGGCGGGGCGTTGGGCGCTCGCGCTGCTCGAAGATCGTGCCGGGATGCTCTGGGTAGGCACCCACGGCAGCGGAATCTTTCGCCTCGGGCCCGGCGATGAATCCGGCACCGGACCGCCCCCCGTGGCACTCACGACGGAGAACGGCCTGATCCACGATTCGGTCAATGACCTTTGCGAGGACCGGGAAGGGAATCTGTGGATCGCCACGCAGGGCGGATTGGAGGTGCTCGGGGATGCGCGCTTCGTGAACTACGGCCTCCCCGAAGGACTCGCCGGCGAGGACGTGCGTTCGGTTTTCGAAGACGCGCGCGGGCGGCTCTGGATCGGCGACGAGAACGGCCTGGGCATGCTGGCCCCCGGGGAAGAGCGGGTGGTCAACTATCCTTTGGCTCCCTCGCCACGCCGGCCGGGCGACAACCGCGTGCTCAGCATCGCACGCGGTGACGACGATGACACCCTGCTGGTGGGCACGAATGCGGGCCTGGCGCGTTGGCGCGATGGCAGGGTGGAACTTCTGCCCCTGCGCGAGGACCTGGACCGCAGCGCCGTGAGCACGCTTTGCCGGGACGCGGCCGGGGACCTCTGGGTCGGCGCAGACAGCGGCGTCTACCAGGTACGGAACGGTGCGGTGTTGGCGCATCTGACCGCCGACACCGGTCTGGCCGCCAACGGGGTGTACGCCCTGCACGCCGACCAGCACGGCAACCTTTGGATAGGCACGCTTGGAGGACTGAGCCGACGGTGGCCGGACGGGCGGATGACGACCGTTTCGAGCGCCGGCCCCGGGCGGCTGGAGGGTGCCGCGCTCTGCTTTTTTGAGGATTCCAACGGCGCGGGCGACCTCTTCGTGGGGACTTATTCCGGGCTGTACCGCCTCCGCGTGGCCGATGACGGTGCGGTGCAGATCACCCGTTACACGGTCCGGGAAGGTCTCTTCGATAATTCGACTTGGGGCATGCTCGGAGACGCCCAGGGTTTCCTGTGGATGAGTTCCAACAAGGGCGTCTCCCGCGTCGCGCTCGCGGACTTCGCGCGCTTCGACCGCGGGAAAATCCCCTCGATTCCGCACGTCGCCTACGGGGTGGCCGACGGGATGCGCTCGCGTGAAGGAAACGGCGGCTACCAGCCGGTCGTCTGTCGTGACCGGCTCGGCCGGCTCTGGTTCGCCACGATCAAGGGTGCGGCCATGGTGGACCCGGCGCGCGTGTCGGTCAATCCCGTGCCGCCGCCCGTGTACGTGGAGGAACTTTCAGCCGATGGCAAGGGCGCGACCGCGGACGCGACGAAGGCAACCGGAGGCGGGAAGGACAACCCCCTGTTTGCATTGGCCCCCGGCACGCAAAAACTGGATTTTCGCTACACGGCACTGAGTCTGGTGAACCCCGAGGCCAATCGTTTCCGTTACTGGCTGGAAGGGTTCGACGCGGGTTGGACCGAGGCGGGCACAGACAGGGCGGCGCATTACACGAACCTGCCGCCGGGGAACTACCGCTTCCACGTCCAGGCCGCCAACGCCGACGGGGTTTGGAATAGGCAGGGGGCGACGATGGCCTTTCACCTGCAGCCGTTCGCCTACCAGACCGGTTGGTTCCGCGCCTTGATCGTGGGGGCGGCGCTGGTCCTGCTGGGCCTCCTGCTGCACGGACTCCGCCGCCGCTGGCAGCGGCGG
>CAXUGY010000040.1:0-37161 GCA_964250695.1 uncultured Chthoniobacterales bacterium
CGCAACTTGCCGGAAACGCACGGAGCTGACAAGTAGTGTTAACAGGCCCTAGACTATCTCCAAAACGGCTACGATCTCGGCGGTTTCTTGGAAGGGTTTCCCTCCGTCAGCCGCGCTAACGCCGAGGAGTTTCTGCGCTTGGCGTTCTAAACGTCCGTGCCCGGTTCGGGAAAAGTCACGCGCTCGTAGATTTCGGCCAGCGGGAGTTCGACCTCGACGCTGGCGAGCTTCAGGAGGTCTGGGCCGTCGTGGTATTCCCGGTAGAGCCAGCCGCCGCCGTCCTGCCGGACATAGTGTTCCACCCGCATCTTTTCGGAGGCTACCAGCACATAATCGGTCAGCGAGTCGATGCGCTTGTAACGCTCGAATTTCTCGCCCTGGTCGAAGGCGGCGGTGGATGGCGAAAGGATTTCGAAGATGACCTGTGGATTGAGCAGGCTGCTCGGGCGGGCGCTGGTGTCGTATTTCGGCTGACCGCACAGGACGGACAAATCGGGATAGGTCCAGAGGTCACCTGCTTTGACACGCACTTTGACGTCGGAGGAAAAAGTCTCACAGGGCCGTCCACGGAAGCGAACATAAAACATCCCGGAGAGATTTTGCGCGATGCGGTTATGCCAAGGTTGCACACCCGACATGGCGTAGATTTCTCCGGCGACGTACTGGCTCTTGTAGTCGGCTTTCTCTTCCAGCATCGCGTATTCTTCCTGGGTGAAATAGCGTTTGGGCAGGGCGCTCATGGCATGATATTTAACGCTTCCGATGATGGATTAGCAATCTTTTCGTCAGGCCCCCAGCCGCCGCCGCCGGGGGTTTCCAGGCGGAGAACATCGCCGGGGTGGACCTCAATGGTCCCGGCGGGCGGGAGGTCCGTGAAGGCCGTTTCGCCCGAGCGACGGAGCCGGTTGCGGCCCGGTTGGCCGGGAGAGCCGTCCGCCGCGCCGTAGGGAGCGGTCAGACGGCGGCTGGTAAGCAGGGAGACGGAGAGGGCGGCGAGGAATTCGAGTTCGCGCACCATGCCGTCGCCGCCCCGGTGCCGACCCGCGCCGCCGCTGCCGTGGCGGATCGACCAGGAACGCAGGCGCACGGGATAACGGGCTTCCAGGACTTCGGGGTCGGTCAGGCGGGTGTTGGTCATGTGAACGTGGACCGCCGATGCGCCCGGACCAGAGGGGGATGCGCCCGCGCCGCCGCCGATGGTTTCGTAGTAGCCGAACGCGTCGGCGCCGCCGCGTCCGAAGAGGAGGTTGTTCATCGTGCCCTGGCTGGCGGCGGCGAGGCCCAGCGCGCCCAGGATCACGTCCACGAGCCGCTGGCTGGTTTCCACGTTGCCGCCGCCGACAGCGGGACAACGCCGGGGATCGGGGTCGCCGGTGGGGTGGAGCAGGGTAGCGGGCGGGAGGATGATTTCGACGGGAGCGAGCAGACCGGCGTTGAGCGGGACGGGTTCGCCCAAGAGGCAACGCAGGCAGTAAATGACCGCGCTGGCGACGATGGCGGGGTTGGCGTTGAGATTGCCGGGATGGACCGGGCCGCTGCCGGTGAAATCGAACGTGGCGGTGCCGTCGGCGCGGACGGTGAGCGCGAGGGCGAGGGGCGTGCCGTCGTCCATGGTGTCGCGGAAGGCGCGTGTCCCGGCGGGTTGCCGGGCGAGGGCGGCGCGCATCCGGTGCTCGGCGGCGCGCTGGAGGTGGCCGGTGTAGGCCGTGACGACGAGCAGGCCGTGGCGGTCGAGCAGCTCGGAGAGGAGGAGGACGCCGGTCTGGTTGGCGGCGAGCTGGGCGTGGAGATCGGCGACGTTTTCCTCGATGGAGCGGCTGGGGAACGGGCCGGACCCGAGCAGCGCGCGGAGGGCGGCGTCGCTGGCGGCGGGGTCGGCGGTGCGGTAACGGAAGGCGCGGATGAGGATGCCTTCCTCGGCGAGCGTGCGGGCGTCGGGCGGGAGCGAGCCGGGGGTGATGCCGCCGATCTCGGCGTGGTGCGCGCGGCTGGCCGTGAAGAAGGCGGGCCGGGGCGAGGCGGCGGTGAAGACGGGGGTGACGACGGTCACGTCGGGCAAATGGCTGCCGCCCCGGAAAGGGTCGTTCGTGACGTAGACCTCGCCGGGGCGGAGGTCGGGCACGTCGGCGCGCAGACAGCGGACGCATTCCTGCATCGCGCCGAGATGGACCGGGATGTGCGCGGCGTTGGCCACCAGCGCGCCGGTGGCGTCGAAGAGGGCGCAGGAGAAATCGAGGCGTTCCTTGACGTTGGTGGACAGGGCCGTGCGCCGGAGGACCGCGCCCATCTGCTCCGCGACCGACGTGAAGCGGTGGTGGAAGAGTTCGAGTTCGACGGGGTCAACGGAAAAGTCCGCAGATTCCGTAGATTTCCGCTGATGGGGAGGAGGGGAGGAAAGGAGCAGGTCGTCGTGGGCGGTGACCTCGGCGGTCCAGCCGGGTTCAATGATGACCGTAGCCACCGGTTCGAGGACAATCGCGGGTCCGTCGAGGCGGGTGCCCGGCGTCAGCACGGCGCGCTCGAAGACGGCGGTGCGTTGCCAGCCGCCGGACTCGTGCCAGGCGTCGGTGAAAAAGGCGGGGGCGGGTTGATGCGCGTGCGGGGTCGCGGTGGCGGCAGGAAATGGTTCGGGGATCGTGCCGAGTTCGACCCGCGCGGCGTAGGTCTCGACCGGGCGGCGCGCGAAGACGAAGTTGAAAAGCTGCCGGTGCTGGCGGGTGAAAGCGGCGTGGAAATCTCCGTCGGGCGGTTCGGGGACGGTCAGCCGGGCGTCCTGCCCCCGGTAACGCATTTCCAGCAACCGGCGCGGCGGGACGAACGCGGTGGGCGGGATGCCGTCGGCTTGCATGGCGGCGCGGAGTTCCGCTGTGAGTTCGGCGAAGACCGGCGCGGGGTCGGTGTCAGGGGTTAAAGCGCGTTCGGCGAATTTCGTCACCCCGGCCAGTCCGATGCCGAGCGCGCTCAGGACCCCGGCGTGTGGGGTGCAGAGGACGCGGGTCATGCCGAGTTCCCGGGCGACGGCGCAGGCATGCTGGCCGCCCGCGCCGCCGAACGCCACGAGCGCGTCCGTGCGCGGATCGTCGCCCCGGGCGGCGGCGAGTTTCTTGACGGGCGCGACCATCGCGGCGTTGGCGATGCGCAGGAACCCGGCGGCGAGTTCGTCGCGGGCGTAGGTTTTACCCGTCGCGGCGAGGATGGCGGCGATGAGTTCATCCAGGCGGTGCTCGACGGCAGCACGGTCGAGCGGGAAGGGGAAACGGGGGATGCGGCCCAGGAACAGATTCAAGTCTGTGACGGTGAGCGGGCCGCCGCGCCCGTAACAGGCGGGACCGGGGTCCGCCCCGGCGCTGCGTGGGCCGACGGCGGGTTTTTCTCCGTCGAACCAGCAGACCGACCCGCCGCCCGCCGCGACGGTCTCGATCTCCAGCCCGGAGGTTTGCAGGCGCATCCGGCGGACGCTGCCGGCGCTGCCCGCTTCCATCTCGTAGCGGCGGGCGAAGGTCTGGCCGTCCCAGCGGCTGACATCGGTGCTGGTGCCGCCCATGTCGAAGGCGAAAGTCGGGGCCTGACCCGCGCGGCTAGCGATCCGCGCCATGCCCACCACCCCGCCCGCCGGGCCGCTGAGCACGGCGTCCTTGCCGCTGAAATTTTCGAGCGTGACGAGGCTGCCCGCGCTGGTCATGAAACGCAGGTCGGCGGCGGGCATCTGCGCGGCGAGCCGACGGCAGTAGCCGCGCAGCACGGGGGTCAGGTAGGCGTCGAGCACGGTGGTGTCGCCCCGGTAGATGAGCTTGGGCAGGGGGCTGACCTGATGAGAAAGCGAGACGTGCCCGAAGCCGAGTTCGGCGGCGAGTTGGCCGACGCGCTGCTCGTGGACCGGGTAGCGGTAGGCGTGGAGGAAGACGACGGCGAGGGACTCGATCCCGGCGGCGCGGAGGGCGGCGAGACCCGCGCGGGCGGCGGGTTCGTCGAGCGGGAGGAGGACCGTGCCGTCGGCGGCGAGGCGTTCGGGGAGTTCGACGGCGGTCTCGTAGAGTTCGGGTGGCTGGGAGAGGTGCAGGTCGAAGAGCTGCGGGCGGTCCTGATAGCCGATGCGCAGGGCGTCGGCAAAACCGGCGGTGGTGACGAGGGCCGTGCGGGCGCCCCGGCGTTCGAGCAGGGCGTTGGTGGCGCGGGTGGTGCCGAGGCGAACGTCCAGCGCGCCGAGCGGGTCGGAGAGGGCAAGGCCGAGCAGCCAGCGGATGCCCGCGACGGGGGCTTCCTCGCCGGAGGAAAGTTCGGCGCGGGTGCCGGGCGGCGGGAGGACGGGCAGCGGGGTGTCGAGGGTGAGCGTGCCGACGGCGGCATCAAAGGCGGCGATGGTCCGCACGGTTTGACCGTGGCCGGGGAGGTCGCAGGTGAAGCGGTAGCCCGTGAAATAACGGGCGGGCGCGCGGCACAGGGCGGGGTCGCGCCAGAGCGCGGGGGTAGAGGCGGCGTCGGCGCGGGTGGGGTAACGGCCCGTGCTCAGGAGCTTGTGCGTGCGCAGACGACCGTCAGGCAGGCAGGCGATGCAATCGGTGAACGTGCCGCCCACGTCGATCCAGAAATGGGGCGGACGGGGAACGGGTGACATAAGCGCAAGCGGACAGGGAAGGGGAGGCACCGAGCCGTCAAAACGGGTGACCCAAGACGTGAAGTGCAGAAAAGCCCGACCCCTCGGCCGCCTTTTGCCGGAGCGATTGGTTCGACCTTACCGTTTCGGCAGGGTGATGAACACATCCCCACGCTTGCCGTCCGGCAGGAGCCAGTAACCGACATACATGGTCTCGGAACTCTTGACGCCATCGACCAAGGAATCCGCCGAAAAACGTTTGTCTTTCCCGTATACCTCGCTCACCGCCACCTTGCACTTCGCCGGCAGGTTGATTCTGCCCTGGCGCAACTCCAACTCGGAAAGCCCACCGCCGTTCCCGATCCATTTCAGGATGTGGAGGCGAATCTCGTCGATGCCGAAACGTTGCGCGGGAATCTCGATTCTGGCTTGCGGGTCACTCGTGGAACTCCATTCCAATTTGAGTTCTTCCGACTTCCAAACGGTGCTGGTCGCGTTGAGGGCTTCGATCTGGTAGAGCGCGGTTCCCCGATCTTTGGCGGTTCCGTTGTGCTGGTTCCAGATGAAAAGCTCGTATGCTTCCGAGCCCGCCAAAGCCGGAGCGGTGGACCCGACCCATCCGAGGATGGCGAAGAGGAGGCAGGGTATTTTCATGGCGTGAACGGACTCAAGCTCAGCGACGGTGGGAGAAAAGCAACTCTCAGGAACCGAGCAGACCCGCCACTCCCGGCAGCGATTGATCAGGCTTTATGATGCGCCCGCAAATCTTGCTTGCAAGCCACAACGAAGGGAGATCGACGGCTCGAGCATAGCCGCCGTCGGGGCACTGCAAAGGTCGAACCCGCCACGCCCTAAAGCCGCGACGACGGCAGTCATCACCTCACGGTTTTAGTGACCACAATGCGTTCCCGTCAAAGTTGAAAAGCACTCGTCACGAATTCCGGGAACTCCAACCGGGGCTGCTCGCGGAAAATATCTTGCGGCAGTTCCGAAAAGGGGGGAAGGGGATCGTTGGTTTCAGGACCTTGCTCAACACCAAATGTTTCCAGTGATGCGCTTTTCCGTCTTGTGCGTGGCTTTTGCTTTAGCGGCGAGTTCGGCTCTGGCCGGTGATCCCCCGGACCTCGCTCCGCTCAAACGCTGGCTGGCGCGCCAGGGCGAAATCCGTTCGGTGCAGGCGGATTTTACCCAGACCCGCAGTTTTCACGCGTTGCGCGACCCGCTCGCCAGCCCGGGCCGCCTGTGGTTCAGCGCGCCGCACTCCTTCCGTTGGGAACTGGGCAACCCGGTAAAAACGGTCGTGCTGCGCCGGGGCGACGCCGCCTACCTGATCCAGCCCACGAAAAAACGCGCGGAACGTCTCGACACGGCGGCTCTCGGCCAGCCGGGCGGGTCCAATCCGCTGCCGATGATGGATTTTCCCATGGCGAAAAACTTCGAGGATTTCAACCGGCAATTTGCGGTGCTGACCCTCTCGTTGACCGGCACGCGCTGCCACGTCGAACTTCAGCCGCGCGACCCGCAGGCCGCCAGATTCCTCGCCGCGCTCCACCTGGATTTTGACACGGAAACAGGTTATTTGCTGTCGTTTGAAGCCAGAACGCGCGACGGCTCGTCGTTGCGCAACGAGTTCAACAACGTCCGGTTTAACGCGAAGATCGACCCGCACGTGTTCGACTTCGACCCGGCGGGTTACGAGGTGGTCGATGCAAAAAAATAGCGTGCGCCGGATCTGGCAGGCCATGGCGCTGGCGGCGCTGCTGGGGTGCGTCGGCTGGGGCCTGTCGCGGATCAGCTTCAACGTGGACATCCTGCGGCTGCTGCCGACGCATCTGCATCAGGTCCAGGGGTTGTCGCTGTTCCTGAAACATTTCGCCCAGCCGGACGAACTCATCATCACGCTCGACGCGCCCGACCCGCAAACCGCCGAAACCACCGCCGACGCCGTCGCCGAGCGGCTGAACCGGGAACCTCGCCTCGTCAAGCGGGCCGTGGCGCGCCCGCCCTGGGAGAAGCAACCGGGTGAACTGGCGGAATTGCTTGCGTTCCTGGCGATCAACCAGCCGCCGGAAACGGTCCGCGCACTGACCGACCGCCTGTCGCCAGCCCAAGCGGCCGACACGCTGCGCAACACGTTGGAACGGCTCACGGATTCCGTCTCCCCACAGGAAGTGGCCCTCCTGAGTTATGATCCGTTCGATCTGGCGGGGCCGCTGGCGGGATCGACCCTCATGGCAGGCGCGCCGCAGTCCGAGTTCGCTTCCGCCGACGGCACGTTCCACGTGGTCTATGTCGAAGCGGCGCGGCACTTCGACAACTACAACGACACGGTCGCCTGGATCGAGGAAATCCGCCGCGCGACCGCTCCGTGGCAAGGCAAACGGGGCTGCCGCCTGGGTTTCACGGGCGAACCGGCCATCGTGGCGTCGATCTCTTCCAGCATGCAGCGGGACATGCAATCCTCCGGGCTGGTGACGCTGCTCATCATCGCGCTGATTTTCTGGGGGTGTTACCGGCGTGCCTGGCCGCTGTGGCAGCTCCAGGCGATGCTGGTGTTGATCTTTACGCTGACCCTAGCGGCGGCGGGTTTGTTCTTCGATCAACTCACGGTCATCGGCGTCGGCTCGGCGGCCATCATGATCGGCCTGAGCGTCGATTACGGGTATTTCGTTTACCAACGCTCACAACGCCACACCGGCACCCTACGGGAATTGCAACGCCAGTGTTTGCAGTACATCGCCTGGACTGCCGGGACGACCGCCGCCGCATTTTTCGCGTTGAACGTGAGCAGCCTGCCGGGGTTGTCGCAGTTGGGGAATCTCGTCGGTGTCGGGGTAGTCGTCGGCGCCGTGGTGATGCTGACGGTGTTCGCGCCGCTGACCCTGCGGCGGCACCAGCGCGACGGGGGCCACGCGCCGTCCGCCGTCGAAGGCTGGCTGGCGTCGCCGCGTTTCCATCGGGTCGGCGCGTGGTGTACGGTTGCGCTGCTCGCGGTTTTGCTCGGGACGCTGGCGGTGAAAGGGCCACCCAGCGCGGACTTCTCGGCGAAGCCGTTGCGTCCCCGGGCCAGCGAAGCGTATGCCGCGCTCGACCAGCTTTCACGGCGGCTCATGGAAGGGCAGAGCGAGCCGCTGAGTCTGGTCGTGGAAGGCAGCGACGTGGAGACCGTCCGCCGGCGCCTGCGATCCGCCGAGTCACAAATCTCCGCGGCGCAACGACACGGCGATGTCAAGGCGTTCAGGACCGCGTTGCCGCTCTGGCCGAACGTGATGAACCAGGAAGCGAATCTGGCCCGGTTGCGTCCGTTGGCCGGGGACGCCCCGCGCTTGCTCCAGGCGGTGCTCGACGCCGGTTTCAAACCGGAGGCGTTCGCCCTGACCGACGCCGTGCTGCGCCAGTGCGCGGCCTGGTCCGGCCAGCGGACACCCATCTGGCCCGACAACGAGGCCAGCCGGTGGATTCTGCGCCGCTTGGCCAAGCACGCCGACGGTCGTTGGTACGCGCTCGGCTACGTCCAGCCCGTTCCGGGACACGAGGAATCGCTGGACACCGCCGTGCGGGGCGAAGGGATTTATCTGACGGGCTGGCCGCTGCTCACGACGGAGTTGCGGCACGTCATCCCGCGCGAGTTTGCGCTGGCCATCGGAGGCATCGCGGCGGTGGTGCTTGGGCTGTTGGCGCTGGCGTTCCGCGACTGGCGTTCGCTCGCGGTGTTCGTCGGCGCGACGGCCCTGGTGTTCGTGTGTCTGACGGGGGCGATGTCCTTGCTCGGGTTGCAGTGGAACGTCTTCAACCTCGCGGCGTTGCTGTTGCTGCTGGGTACGGGCACGGATTACAGCATCCTGCTGCTGCTGGCCCTGCGGCGAAACGGCGGCGACGTGGATGCCGCCCGCCGGGAGTTGGCGCTGGTGGTCTGCCTGTGCGCCACGTCGGCGTCCGCCGGGTTCGGGACGATCAGTTGGGCCAACCACGCCGGTTTGGCCAGCCTGGGTCAGACCTGCGCGCTCGGGTTGCTGCTCGATGCGGCGGTGTCCGTGTTCCTGATCCCACCGGTGTGGGGGTGGCTTCACGCGGGGGCGCGGAAGGTAAACAAATAGCTGTTGAAAGGCGTGCGTCCCCACAACGGGCGCACGTCGCACGAGAAGCCGCGTTCGCGGAACGGCGCGCAGGTGTCGTCTACCGTCGGGTAATGCACCGCGCCGCCTTTTTGCCAGGTGACGGCGGTGATGAAGAACTCGCCCAGTTCGGTCGCCCGGAAACGCCAGGTCCCGTCCTGCAAGGTGTCGCGGATCAGGCAATAGCCGCCCGGCGCAATCTGTGCGGCGACCTGGGCGAGCAACGCCGCCTGCCGCCCGGCATCCAGGTAATGCAGCATGTCGAAGATCACGACGTGCCCGCGGAAGCTTGCCACCGAACCGGCGTCGCCCGTGGTGAACGTCAGATCGGTGTAAGTTTGCTGACCAACGCGGTCGGCGTGCCGGATTTTCCGCTCGTCGAAATCCACTCCGACCAGCGGCGCGTCATAGCCGCGTTCCCGCAGGTAGAATTGCAGGAGACCCATGCCGCAACCGAGGTCGAGCACCGGCAGCGGCATCTGTCGGAGAAGATCGAAAGCCGCCGGGAAAACCGGATCGTCGCGCAGTTTGCCGCGCACGTAGCCGCGCGTCAATCGACCCCGATACAAGCGGACGATGGCCTCCATGGTGATGCGTGGCGTTTACCGGATGGCGAGGGCAGCGGCGTCCTTGCCCCAGACGGCGCGGCTGGACATGAGTTTGAGCATCCCCCGGCCATAAAGCGATTGAGTCGTCGCCCCACAGGCCATGCAGGCGACCATCGTGTCGAAATGCAGTTGCACGGCGCGGCAGGCGTCGCTGGGATACTTCTCGCCGTAAGAGACGCCCTGGTGGTACATCGAGAAAATCCGGCCGCTGTAATAATGGCCGATCATCTCCATCCACGATTTGAGCTGCCGTTTCATGTGGCGCGCGAAGGCGGGCAGATCGTCCAGGTTTTCGGACAAGGTTTCCGCCGAGTGCAGCGCGAGCCACAAGCCCGGCGAGAGCATGGGATCGACGAACCCGAAGGCGTCACCCGTCATGACCCAGCCCGGGCCGAACCCCCGCGAGGAAACGAGCTGGTAGTTGGTGTACGTCGCCACCCCGGTGAGGCGGCGGCGATCCATTCCGGCGGCGGCGAGCACGGGGTCGCGGGCGATGGCGTTTTCGAGCCGCTCTTCCGGCGTGGAACCCAGCCTGGCCGCGTCTTCCTTGTTCATGACGACGCCGACCGAGAGCCGGTTTGGCAGCGGGATGCGCCAGTTCCACCCGCGCTCCAGCCAGCCGATGATGACCTGTCCGCGCGGTTCGTTTTCGTCGAAACCTTCGTAGTGGGCGAAGTGCGCCACGTCCTTGCGGGGACCGGCGGTGGACGGAATTTCCAAGGTCCGGGCGAACAGGCGGGCGCGGCCCGTGGAATCCACCAGCAGGTCGGGCTGCTTGCCTTCCAGCCAGGGAGCCTGGGCCAGCGTTTCATCGGCCAAACGCAGTTGGCCGGGGCCGGGGCGTTCCAGCTTTACCCGGGACCGCACGCGGCGCGCGCCCAGTTCGGTGGCACGTTCGTCGAGCAGGGTGTCGAACGCGGGACGCGGCACGTTGTAGGCGTATTCCGGCAGCCCGCAGCGCGAAACGTTCTTGAAGTTGAAATTGACCCGCTCCTTGCCGGGCATCGTGAAAGAGACGCCCGGCTTGTGCATTCCGATGGCCGCGACCCGTTCCTCCAGGCCGAGCTTCCGCAACACCGGCACGACACCGGGCACGAGCGATTCGCCCACGATCAAATCCGGGCGGCGGCCATCGTCGAACACCGTCGCGTCCACTCCCTTGATCGCCAGCAACGAGGCGAGCGCCAGTCCAGACGGACCCCCTCCGATGATCCCGACGGTTTCGACACGTTTTTTCATCGCTGGATCTTGCCGCTGGCGGTGCGTGGAATGCGCTCGACGAGTTGATAAGACACCGGAACCTTATAGCTGGCAAGTGCTCGGCGGCAATAACTTGCCATCTCTCCGGGCGTCGGCGGGCGGGCCGGTTCGCGCGGCTCGATTTCCGCCACGGGCACCGCGCCGAACCGCGCGTGTTCCCGGCCTCTGACCCGGGCGGCAGCCACGCCGGGCAGTTCGTTGAGCACCGCTTCGATTTCCTCCGGAAAGCATTTCAGCCCGCCCACGTTGATGACCGAATGGCTGCGGCCCAGCAGGAAAACGTCCCCGTCCGCGTCGATGCGGGCGAGGTCGCCGGTGCGGAACCAGCCGTCTTCCAGGACCGCCTCGCGCTGCCGCCACGGGCGCAGATACGCGTCGAAAATCCCCGGTCCGCGCAGGTAGAGCTCGTCACCCGCGCGCACCTCGGCTTGGAAGTCCGGCAGGGGTCGGCCCACCGAACCGGGCTTCTCCCGGGCAGCCTGGAGGTTGATCAGCGAGAGACCGACTTCGATGATCCCCAGACCCTGCGAAAGCGGCACGCCATAACGGGCGTCGAACGCCTGCGCCGTGGGCAGCGGCAACGCGGCGGCCGTGGAAACCGCCAGCCGGAGAGTCGGCCACGGGTTGCCGGAAGGTTCGGTGGCGAGCAGCGCGTGGTGAAACGGCGCGCCGTAGAGAACGGTGCCGCCGTGCAGACGGGCGGCGGCGAGCACCTCCTCGCCCAGGTGAGAATTGACGATGACCGTCGTCGCGCCGTGCAGCAGGTAGAGCATGATCGACACGGCAAAGTGGTGAGCCATCGGGAGAATCCAGACGATGCGATCCTCCGGGCCGATGCGGAGCCCCCGGTTGGCGGCGACGACGCGGGCCAGCAGGGTTTCGTGCGAAATGACCACTCCCTTGCTGGCGCCGGTCGTGCCGGAACTGAAGCGGATGAACGCCGGGTTCAGCGCGCCAAGCGCTTGCTCATCGAAACCGGGGTCCGGCGCGAGCGGCGTCTCCCGGATGCCGCCGCCCCCGTCCACGATGGCACCCACGCCGGTTTCGCGCAGGACGCGCTCTCGCTCGGGTGCGGCGAGTTCGCTCGCCAGCGGCACGAGGCATTTCCCGGTGTGAACGATGGCCAGGGCCAAGACGACGTGGGCCACGCCGTTGGGGCAGTCCAGCGCGACCCGGGCCGCCGGGGAGGTCCCGATCCGTTTGGCCGCCGCTTGCGTCATTTCGATCAGGCGGCCGTAGGAAATTTCGTCGTGGCCGCAAATCAGCGCGGTGGCGCGGCGGTCGGCCTTTTCAAAGATGGCGTGGACGAGGTTCATCGGGCGATTTGCACCCGGGCCGCGCGGACCCCGGCGGCGTCGCAACGGCCCTGGTCGGCCCGGATCGCGGCAGCCAGCCCCGCCGCTTCGCCGGTGGCCAGGCAGGTCCCGATCACGCGCAGGGAGGCTTGTGCTTCGTGGCTGCACGACAGGCAGCGGCCCGCCATGAAAAGCGAGGCGTCGTCCCGCGCCTGCAACGCACGCAACGGCACGCCGCACGCCCGCTCTTCGGCGGGAAAACGCAGGCGCGGGCCGTTGGCGTTTTCGCGGAACTCCATGGGCCAGGCCGACCAGGCGACGGTGTCGGGGAACTCCGTGCCGGCGGCGATGTCCTCCGCCGTCAGCCGGTACCGGCCCGCGATGCGGCGGCTTTCGCGCACGCCCGCCCGGCTGGGCCACGCCGCCACGTAGGCGGAGGCAAATCCGTCAACCTCCCGTTGCAGAAAAGTGGTGAGCAGCTCGCCGAGTTCCCGGCCTTCCGTTTCGAGGCCGGTGAGGCAGGCGGGGTCCAGCGGGTCAAAATTCGTGCCGCCGGTCAGGTCAATGGAGACGAAGGCTTCTCCGGGCTGTGGGCTGGCCCGGAAGTGTGCGCCCAGCATGCCTGCGGGCAGGGTCCCGCCCCGCACCGCGCCGACGAGGCACCGCGCCAGCCGCAGCCGCCCGTCGTCATCGAGTGCGGCTGCGTCCACGCCGCCCAGGGCGAAAATGAACGCCGGTCGTTGCAGGCGCTCCGTCGGTTCCATCTCGAACGGCGCGTGGCGCAACGCCGCCAACACGGCGTCTCCGGTGGCATCCACCCAGGCGCGCGCGCGGATTTGCTGAAAACGCCCCCGGCAGGCGAGGGTCACGGTTTCCGCGTCGGCTCCGGTCAGCTCGGTGTGCAGACGGACCGAAAGCCGGGGGCCTGCCGTTTTGGCCAGCGAATCGGCCAGGGCGGCGAAAGCTGCCGGACGGTGCAGCAGCACGTCCACGCGCCCCATGCGCACCGGGCCGTGGGCGTGTCCGCTCGCCAGCAAACGTCCCGCAAACTCGGCGGCGAAGCCGTCGTTGGCGAGTTCCGCCGGTGCGCCCTTGCCGGGCAATTTATAAAGGCCGCACACCGAGTGAACCAACGCCGCCGAGGCCATCCCGCCGAGCGAGCCGTGGCGTTCCACCAGCAGGGTCCGCGCGCCCAGCCGGGCAGCAGCGACGGCAGCCGCCAGGCCCGCGCTGCCGCCACCGGCCACGCACACGTCGAAGGTCTCGCTCATGGCGGCGGTTCTCCGAGTAAATCGGCGCGCAATTGAGCCACCATGAGTTGTCGCTCCGTGTCATCGAGCGCGCCTTCCCGCCAGGAGAGGGTGACGTTGATGCGGTCCTCGTGGTCGCCGAAAAAGATCCCGGTGCCGGGCGGTATTCCCAGGCAGGGAAGGTGGTAGGCGTTCGTCACCCGTGCGCCGGCGAACCCGGTCAGTTCCGGGGCAAACGCGCCGGTGTACGAATGGAAGCACGAGCAGATTTCGCCCTTGAACTGGGCCCGGATGATCCACAGAAAAACCCACGTCGGCACGCGGCGCATCAGGTCGAGGACGGCGTCGAACGACTCGCTGATTTTCGCGCGGGTCATGGCGGCGAACTGGGTTTTCATCGCGGCGGCCGTGGCTGCGAGCGTGTCCAGGTGCTCGCGGCGAGGATGGAAATATAACACCGCGACGTGGTTGTGAAAAAGCGGCCCGCGCGCCCCGCGTTTGCGGGTCTGGATCGGCACGCTGATGCCGTACCCGGGCGGCAGTTTGCCCCGCTGCCGGAAAACGCGGTCGTGCGCCCGGGCCACGCACGCCACGTAGACGGTAAAGGGAAACAGCACGGCACCCAGGGCGTCGATCCGCGCCCGCACGCCCGCCGATTCCTCCACGCTCAAAGCAAGCACCTCATAATACCCCTTGCCCTGGCGAGGCTTGGGTCCGCCAAGGGACGGCGTGCCGGTTTCCTGCAAACCGGCAAGATGGTGCATGGCGGGCCGGGTTTTGCGGAATTTCGCCACCAGGCCCAAAGCTGGACGGGGCGATGCCGGCACGTCGTCCGGTAGATCGACCCCGTCGCACAGCCGGGCCAGCTCAGCCAGAAACAATTCCGCGCCCTTGCCGTCGATGAGCAGGTGCGACCACGATAAAGCCACGAGGCACTTGCCGCCCCGCCGCTCGACCACTTCGAGCCGGGCGTTGCAAACAAATCCCGCCACCAGAAGCAGCGGTTGCATCATCACACCCTGGAGCAACTCGCGGGCGTCGGGCGTGGGGGCGGCCCCCGGGAGTTGGCCTGCGGAACCGGTTTCGCTCCACAAGCCGAGCGGCATCCGACCCGGCGGGGGAACCGGAACCGCCCAGTAGGGAAGCAGCGTTTTCCAGTCGCGGCGGGATCGGGCGACCAGCAGCGGGTGCTTGGCCAGCGCCCGTTGGAGCGCGCCACGCAGGCGGTCGAGATCAGGCGGCCGGTCGAGTTCCAACACCGATTGGCTGACGTGCCCGCCTTGCCGGGTGCGGTGCATGAAATCGTCCAGCGCCAGCGCGAAGCTATCGGCGACCTGGAACGGCACGCGCGTGGCGGTCGCGGCGGACATCGGGGACGCGGCTACGCGGCGGGTGTGCGCCCCTGCGCCTGGATGATCCGGGCCAACTGCTGAACCGTGGTAAAATTCTGACGGGTCAGCGCGCACTCCGGCAGCGCGACGCCGTATTCCTCCTCGATCAGGATGAGCAACTGCATGATGGCCATGGAGTCCATGCCCAAACTGTACAGGTCGGTGGACGCCTCGAAGGCGGCGGGGGTTTCGAGCAGACGTTCGCGTAACAGGACGACGAGCTGTCGTTCCAGGGTATCGAGCGGCGGGACTTGTCGGGTCATCATTTTGATCGGAAGCGCGGGAATGTGGTCAGTTTACAACATTCGTCAAGCGGATGCCCGGTGCGGAATCAGCGCGGTGGGAAGAATTTCGGCAACAATCGAATTGTCGTCTGCGCCGGTTCGGGTTACAAGGGAAACATGATCTCGCACGAGCCACACGAGCAACCGCTGCCGCCCGCGACCGATTTTTACGATGTCGCGGTGATCGGCGGAGCGATTTCCGGCGCGTCCACGGCCACCGTGATCTTGCAGAAAAACCCGGCGCTCCGGGTGCTCATCATCGAGAAATCCCCGGCGTTCGAGCGGCGGGTGGGGGAATCGACCATCGAGATCAGCACTTATTTTCTGAACCGGGTGCTCGGATTGGCGGATCATCTCAACGAGCATCATTACGTCAAACAGGGATTGCGCTTCTGGTTCGCCAACGCGGACGTGGAAAATTTCGACGATTGCAGCGAGATCGGCGGGCGGTTCCTGTCGCGGGTCCCGGCGTTCATGGTGGACCGGGCCGTGCTCGACGAAGAGGTGCTCAAACGAGCGGTCGCACAAGGGGCCGAGTGCCGCCGCCCCGCGCAGTTGACGAAAATCGAGCTGTCCCCCGGCGGGGAGCAGCGGCTGACGATCCGTGAAGCGGACGGCCGCGAGCAAACGATCCGCGCACGCTGGGCGGTGGACGCCTCGGGCGTGCGGGCCATCCTCGCCCGGCAGGAAGGCTGGCACCGGGTGAACGAAGACCATCCGACCGCCGCCGTCTGGTCGCGCTGGACGGGCGTCAAAAATTTCGACGGGCTGGAATTGCAGGGCAAATACCCGGAGTGGGCGGCAGCCTCTTACGGGATGCGTCACATGGCGACCAATCACCTGATGGGTGAGGGGTGGTGGAGTTGGTGGATTCCGCTCAAAGGTGGGGACGTGAGCATCGGACTGGTTTACGATCAGCGGTTGGTCACGCTGCCTCCGGGTCCGAGCATGGGCGAGCGGCTGCGCTCTTTCTTGTTGGAGCGTCACCCGATGGCCGCTGAACTTCTGGAAAAGGCCCACTGGCGCGAGGACGACATCCATTACCGCCGGAATTTAGCGTATTCGAGCACCACCTTCGCAGGGGACGGGTTTGCGTTGGTGGGTGACGCCGCCGGGTTCATCGACCCATTCTACAGTCCCGGCTTGGATTGGATGACTTACACGGCTTCGGCGGCGGCGGATTTGATCGTCGCCGAACGCGGCGGGGAATCGGATGTGCCGGAGCGCATCGACCGGCACAACCGGGATTACGTGCGCGCTTACCGCCGTTGGTTTGAGGCGATTTATCAGGACAAATACGAGTACATGGGTGACTTCGAGCTACTTCGGATCGCGTTTCTTTTCGATCTTGGGTTGTATTATCTCTTCGTGGCCTCGCAGCCCTTCCGGCGTGGGGCGGACGTGTTGGTGCGCCCGATTTATTCGCTGCCGCCTTCCACGCCGTTTTTTTATCTGATGCGTTTCTACAACCGGCGTTTCGCGGCGATGGCACGGGTCCGGCGGGCGCGGGGGCTGTCTGGTCGCCATAACGCCGGGCGGCGGTATCTGTTTCCAGGCTTCACGTTCAATGCCGGGAGTTCCCGCCCGATGCTCAAGGCGTTGGTGAGATGGACGTGGCTCGAATTGACCGAGGGCTGGCGCAGTTGGGGGGCCAAGCATTCCACGATCCGCGAACCGGAACGGGCGTCCGTATCGAATGCGCCCGCGGCCTGAGATGGCTGGGCGTGGTTTCACGCAGAATTTTGCTTGCGTTGCGGGCATGGATAAGCGAATTACTTATCCCTTTCCAAAGCGGCTAGGTAGCTCAGTCGGTAGAGCAGAGGACTGAAAATCCTCGTGTCGGGGGTTCGATTCCCTCCCTAGCCACGTCTCCCCGTTGCAATCAACTGATTCTGGGCATCACACCGGGTGCCGCGTTGACACAAACCGGTGATTTTCCGCTTGCGGCCATCGAAAACTAGGCGGAAACTCGGCGCGTGGTTATCCTTCCCACTTCCTTTGCTCTGTGTGATGGCGCGTTTTACGCCGTGACAGCAGCGCAAAGCGTCGCACGGAAGCAAATCGCGATTCCTTGCCTTGAACGTAAGTCAATCGCGGAGAGTAGACCAACAGCAAGGCCGGCGTGGCGAAATTGGCAGACGCGCTAGACTCAAAATCTTGTTCCCGCAAGGGAGTGTCGGTTCGACCCCGACCGCCGGTATGCTGTTCCCGCTACCCGATCAATCGCCCTGTGCGGCGAGCATCGCGTCGCGTTTCGCCTTGAATTCTCCGCCGGGCTTCCACGCTGGCACGTGGTCCCCGACGGCCACCTGGTAACCGAGCGCGAACAGCAGTTGCGTGTCCTGCACTGCTCCCGCGAGGTCCCATGCCGGGTCGATCTCGTCGGAAGGCTGATGGTAATGGCACGCGGTGTATTCCGCGCTTTTGAGCTGACCGTATTCCGGTGGGTGGCCGAGGACTTCCTTGCCCCCATTCGGGTAGATGCAGGGGATGCCTTCCTTGAAAAATTCAAAGTGGTCCGCGCGGTAGAGATAGCCTTTCTCCGGGTAGGTTGGCGGCACCACGACCCGGCCCTGGACACCGGCGAGCGCGGCAAACAGATCGTCCAGTGTGCTGTTGCCCGCGCAAATGTTTTCGATGTCGCGCGTTTTTCCCCAGGGGTTGACGCCATCGATGTTGATGTTCGCCAACGTTTTCGCCAGAGGATAGAGCGGATGGGCCGCGTAATAGCGTGCGCCGAGCAAGCCGGATTCTTCGGCGGTCGGCGACAGGAATAACACGGAGCATTTCGGCGCGGGATCGAGCGTCATAAACGCCCGGGCGAGTGCGAGTAGCGCGGCCACTCCCGAGGCGTTGTCGATGGCGCCACGGAAGATTCGCGGCGTGCCGTCCGCCTCGTTCCCTCGCCCGAGGTGATCCCAGTGCGCGCTGTAAATGATCCACTGGTCGCGCCGTGCAGGGTCGCTGCCGTCGATCCGTGCGAGCACGTTGCGGGATTTGAACGAGCGCAATTGACTATCGACCGTAAAACTGGCCTCCGTGCCGAGGGCCACGGGCCGAAAATCCTGGCTTTGCGCCGTTGCCTTCAGCCGGTCGAAGTCCTGGCCGGAGCCGGCGAGCAACTGTTTGGCCACGTCGAGCGTGATCCACGCACGCACCGCGACCGCGCCCAGGTTCCCGTCCGGCGCGTCCACCTCGTAGATCTCCCGCTGCCAACTCGTCTCGACCACCGAGTACGGATAACCGGCAGGCCCCGTCTCGTGGATGATGATCGCCGCCGCCGCGCCCTTGTCGGCGGCAATCTGATACTTGTAAGTCCAACGGCCGTAGTACGTCATCGCGAGTCCTTTGAACATCGTCCCGTCGATCTGCGCAGGGTCGGACGGATCGGGCAGCACGGGATCGTTGATGAGCATCAGGATCGTCTTGCCACGCACATCCACGTCCTTGTAATCGTCCCAGCCGTACTCGGGCGCGACGATCCCGTAGCCGACAAAAACGATCCCGGAGTTTTCCACCGCGACCCCGGGAACCAGCCGGGCGGTCGCCGCGACAAATTCCTGCGGATAACGCAACGGCATCGGCCCTTGGCCGAAGTCGAGCGTCAGGGTCGGCTTGGTCCACAGTCCGGCCAGCGGAACTTCCTGCACGTAGGTGCCGTCGGGATTTCCCGGCTTCAGCCCCAGGGCTTGGAACTGGTCGATGAGATAGCGAACCGACAATTCCTCCCCGGTGGACCCCGGCGCGCGGCCCCCGAAATCGTCGGACGAGAGCACTTCGATGGGCGAGAGCAGCGCGTCCGCCGTGATCGCGGCGAGCGCGTTCGCCGGTGGCGCGACCAGAGCAATGTCGGAAAGCGGCATCCTCCGCCATAAATCACGCGGCAGCGCTCGGCAACGAAACTTTTACAGCCGTTTTTACAACGATTGAAACTGGTCGGGCGGAGAAGTCAGGCCGCTTCGCTGCAAGGAAGACCCATGGCGCCCGGAGGTCACCAGCCACCTCAGAGCTACGCTTGCAAGCGTTTTGAAAACCGCTGTAGGACCGTCATTAACTCATCAATGATTGGCGCGGGCCTGCGAATAAACGCTGCGCTTGACGGCGCTTCCCGAGTCGGCGGCACACTCTTCGACAAGTTTCTCCGGCCAACTCGGATCGAGCAGGCGCGCGCTGTTTTGCTGGCTGAGAGCCTTGTACCTGAACACGAATCGCAGGTTGATTTCCGAACCCTCGACCGCCAGCGACGGGTACTTGCCGAGCGCGCGCTGTTTGGACGCGGCGATTTGCTGGTCCAGCGCGACTTTTCGCGGGTCGGGTGTCGAGGAAGCAGGTGGCACGGTCACCGCGTCAGGTGTCGCCACCGACGCCATGGCAAGTGCCGGTGGCGGTGTCGGCGGGGCGGGTGCAGCCGGTGCCGGGGATGCCGCTGGTTCCTCCCCTGCGATGGCGGGGGCCTTGGCCGTAGATCCCGCCGTTACCGGCGTCGGGGCTGGTGTTCCTTCCGCTAACGCCGGTTCCATTTCCCGCTGCTCCGGCGGCGACGGCAGGGCCGCGCCGTTCGGCCGCAAACGCACGATCCCGAAGATGGCCGCGCCCAGCACCGCCGCCCCCGCCACCCTGGCGGGCCAGGGATTGCCACGGCGGAGATCGGGTTCCTCGTTGGAGGCGCGGAACGGCAGGCTGCCTGGTGTCATCACCGTGGGACCGGCCGGTCCCGAGGCGATTTGGTCCAGGGCGTTGGCCTGAGCGCGGGCGACCCGAAACTCTTCGCGCTTGGCGGCAACAACCTCCTCGCGGACCTGCGGAGTGCCCGGGCCATGCGCCCGTGACGACAGCGCGGACAAGCTTTCCGCGAAGGGCAGGGGAAACTCGCAAGTCGGCTTGCGCAACGTCGGAAAATTCAACGCCAGCTCGTCCAAGAAATGGCGCTCCTCCAGCGCGGGATCGCCCGCCTCCCAACCGGGCGTCAGATGGTCCAGGACGTAGAGGGTTTCGAGGATTTCGTTCTGCGTGGGCTGGAGGAAGTTCGCCGTCAGCAGCGATTCCGTGCCGAACCGGCGTTGCCAGTCCCGAGCGTCCTCCCGCCTTCGCGTCTGCGTCTTTTGAAGGGGCGCGGCGACCCTTTTGAACCAGAGGTTCCAGATCACATAACCGGCGCCGAGCACGGCGGGAAGGAAGATCAACAGGCTGAAATCCATGGTTTCCAGATGGTCGCGGTGAAGCGAAAGTTAGCAGGCAAAATTTCCCGGGTGGTTTCAGCGGGACGCACGCGATCGGCACACCGGCGGCGGTTACGCGCATGAACCCTGGAAAGACTGATCGGTTGCACTTTAAAACAATTTTCGTTCCACCAATTTGAAACAATCGGACCGCGGAGGTCAAGCAACGGTTGTTTCTCTCCCCCGGGCGTTCGGCACCGGCAGGGGGCGACGAGCCTCGGCCCAAAGCGTGAGCCGTGGATTCACGTCAGCTCCACCGCCAGGATCTTCAAACCAGGAGATCGTCGGGGCGCGGTCCGCCGAGTAGCCAAGCGTAGATGCGGTCAAGCCGCCGGATGACCGACGTGATGGAATAGCGTTCCTCGACCATCCGCCGCCCGGTCTCACCCATCCGCCGACGTTCCCCCGGGCTGGTCTCCAATGCTTGCGCGAGCGCCGCGCCCAGAGATTTCAAGGTGGTATCGGCGATCCAGCCGCAGCCTTCGTCCGGGAGAGCGGTCCAGGGGGTATGGAGCGTGGTGACCACGGGCGTGCCGTGCGCAAGGGCTTCGGCTACCGTGTTGCCGAAGTTCTCGGAATAGCTGGGCAGGACGTAGACCTCCGCGTTTCGGAACAGCCAGCTTTTTTCCGCTTCGCTCACCTGCCCGAGCCACCGGCAGCGGTCCGTCAGGCGCAGATCAGCCGCCAGTTGCCGACAGCGGGCGATGTAATCGGCGTCACCATCCCCCGCAAGGGCAAGAAAATGGCCGGGGAAGCGCGGGGCCACCGCTGCCCAGGTTTGCAGCAGTAGTTCGATGCCCTTTTTCGAGTGAATCCGCGCCAGGTACAGCACGAACGGCTGCGGGCAGGGTTTCGGGTCGAATGCCGCCACGCCGACGTGCGCCCGCGCTGCGATGGCCGCCGTGTCCACGCCCACGGGCACCACGGCGACCGGCGCCTGGAAACCCAGTTTCCGAAGGGCCTGCGCCTCGTGCCGGGAGTTGACGTGCAGACACCCGGCCCGCCGCAGGAGGGCATCCTGAAACCACCAGCGCGACACCCGTTTCACCAGCCACTTCTGCCGGAGCGGATATTTTTCGTAGGCACCCATCAACTCGACCACGTAGGGCCGCCGCCGCCGCCGCGCCTCCACGGCTCCGTAGTGCATCGCCCGCAGCCAAACCCCGTGCAGATGATAAATGTCCGGCGTCGGGTCGGCGGCGAGTACGCGGCGCAGGGCGGCGGAAGCTCCCAGGCGCGGCGGGCGTTCGACCCGGCACACCCGCAGGTCCACAGGAGGCTCCAGCCGCAGGGCGGGCGAGGTATGGGGGTAGCCCTCCAGCACGCGCACGCTGACCTGATGACCCGCCGCCACCTGGCCACGGCAGTAGTTCGCCAGCGAAAAACAGGGGCCGCCGTGTTCCGGGGAGAAAATGCCCTGTACATGGGTAATATGAAGCGGCGTCGAGGTCACGGCTGGCGGGAAGCGGCGGGCGCGAGCAGTTCGCGGTAGAGTGCGACGTATTTTTGCGCGATGGCGGCGGAAGTAAAGCGGCGGGCGTTGCGGTAGCCGTTTTCGATGAGTTGCTCCCGGTACGCCGCGTCCTGGATCACCCGCAAGACCCCCGCCCGGATCGAAGGCACGTTGAAGGGATCGACGAGGCAGGCGGCATCACCGGCGACCTCGGGCATGGAGAGCAAACCGCTCGTCACCACCGGGCGGCCCGTGGCGTTTGCCTCGACGATGGGCAAGCCGAACCCCTCGTAGGTGGAGGCGAAGATCACGAGGTCACAGGCCCGGTAGGCGGCGGCCATCTCGTCGTCCGACAGCCCGCTCGCTGCTCCGTAGTCAATGCCGTGGGCGCGGAGAGCTTGTTCCTGCCCGGCGTCGAGCGCGCCGATGATCTCCAACCGGCACGGAATCCCGGCCAGGGCGGCGGCGACGCGCGGCAGGTTTTTGTTGCGCCCGGTGCCGATGTGCAGCAGGCGGGGCCGCCCGGCGTCGAACGGGCGCGGGTCGGGCGTGTACGCCGGCGACACGCAGCAGGCGACCACGCGGACTTTTTCGGGCGGGCAGCGCACGTGCCGCAGCAACTCGGCCTTCGTCGCTTCCGAGATGACCGAAACCAGCCCCGCCCGGCGCACCGGCAGGGTGTACCAGAACCAGCGCAGGATTTCCCGACGCCAGCCGCGCAGACGTTCGAGCGACGCGCAGTCGGGGATCGTCAGCAAGGTCCGGCGCTTGGGCAGCAGGAGGTCGAGGTAATGCACGTCGCCGGTGACGTGGTTGACCTCGCCCCGGAAGAACGGCGCTTCCAGCACGTTGTAGACCCGCTTCCAGAGTCCCCGGCTGACAAAGCGCGCCACGTGGACCCGGCAATCAATTCCCGCCGGCAGCGCGGCCCGCACGTCGCGGAACAGGTGTTCCAGGCTGAAGTACCCGGGCATGGGCCGACGCTGGAAATGGGTGACGCGCATGGGTTGGTTCAAGGTTGGCGGGGATCAGGAAGCGCGGTGGGCTTCCACGGCGTCCATCGCCTCGAACAACCCCTGGCTGGCCTGCGCGTAGCCGTATTGTTCGACCCGGCGGCGTCCGGCGGCCCCCCAGCGTGCCAGTCGCTCGCGGTCCGACAGCGCGTCGCGCAAGGCCCCGGCCAAGGCAGCGACGTTGCCCGCCGGGAAAACCAGCCCGTTGACGCCGGGCTCGACCAGGTTTGCCGCGCAGCCGACGTGGGTGCTGACGACCACCGGTTTCGCCAGACACAGCGCCTCGTTGACGGCCAAGCCCCACGTTTCCCCGGGCCCGCAGCTCGGCAGGACAAAAAGGTCCGCCGCCGCGTAGGTGCGCGGCATCTGGCTCTGGTTCTGGAACGGCGCGAAATGGACGTGGGGCAAAGGGGCCGCGCGGGCACGCAGTTCACCCTCCAGGTGACCCGCGCCGACGTAGAGCAAGGACGCGCCGAAACCAGGCCCGAGTTGCGCGAAGGCCGCCAGCAGGTCGAGCGGTCGCTTTTTGTCCTCGAACTTCCCGGCGAAGACGACCAGCGGGCGAGCGTCCGGGATGCCGAGCGTTTGCCGCCAGGCCGCCGCCTCCCGGCCCGTGGCGTCCAACCCGGTGATGAAACGGTCGTTGTCCACCGCGTGCGGAGCGAAGAACAGGCGTTCCTCGGGAACACCGTGCCAGCGGAAGTATTCCCGGTTGGCCTGGCCGACGTAGAGCACGGCGGCAAAGCGCCGGTACACGGCGGCGATGGCGAGGCGGCGCAGCCGTTCGCGCAGGCTGTCGGGTCGTGGCGCCAGCCGGTGCGAGTCGCCCCGGAAGACCAGCGGAAAGGGCGGGCGTCGGGGCCAGCGGTCGAAAATGACGCGCAGCAAGCTCTGGTAGTTGTAGCCGATGAGCAAAGCAGCCCGGGGAGCGAACGCACGCAACTGGGCGGGCAGCGTGGGGTTACGCAGCCCGGCAAACCGGTCTGAACCGGGGCGGGAGCTGGTGTTGGGGACGAACTCGTGCGCGTAGCCGTCGAGCAGCGGCACGTCCCAACGCACCGCGTGGCCGAAGCCGGGATCGAGCCGCTCGCTTACCCCGCCGTCCCACAGGTAGAAGACCTTCAGGTCGAGGCGGCCCGTGGCGGCAAGGAAGCGAAACCAGGGCGCGTAATACTGGACCGGGTGACTGGCGACGATGGCCAGACGGAAAGGAACCATGGCAAGACAGGCGTCACCCCGGGCAAGACCTAGTAGGACAAACGAATTTGCGCGCGGCTCACCGGCCGGGTTCGCATCAACACGGCGGACAGCACGAGCATCACGATGGTCGATTGAAAGAGAGCCGCCGCGTAGTAGGTCGAGATAAACTCCGCTTGAAATGAGTAGCTGGCGATCAACACGGCGAAGAGTCCTCGCAGCGAGAGCAGAGGCATCCGGGATGCCCAGTGGGCCACCAGCCCGTAAAAACTTCCCAGCGCCACCGCCAGCGCGCCGATGCCAAGGAAGCCGAAGTTCGCAAAGGCCTCGCTCACCAGGCCAAAGGCAATCGTGGTGTTTTGAGTGTCCTCGCGCGTTTGGATGCCATAATGAACCGCCAGGATGTACGTGGCCTCGTGGCTGCGCGGCTTGTCCGGGTTGAAGAGGCGAGGGACCAACAACTGCGGGATCACCGCATAGGTTTCCCCGTTCAGGAAGGGGACGCCAGTCGGAGTGACGGCCTCGAAATACAACAGCCAATGCATGAGGCTCGCACGTTCGAGCAGTGATTCGGAAGCATCGTCGTCCGCGTTGCCATGCCGGAGGGCTTGCATGGAGGATTGAGCCCACTCGAGCATGAAGCCCGGGTACTGGAGCGGTGAAACCGTCGGGTCTTCTTCCTCGTGCCAGTATTTCTCGCGCATCGGCGCCTTGCCGAGGTGCAAAAAACCGAACGCCGCCAGCCCCACCACGCAGACCAGCCACGGCAGACGGTTGGAGGCCACGACGTAACCCATCAGCATGACGGCCATCAGGCACATCGCCACGATCAGGAGCAAGCCGGGCATAATCGAGAGGAGCAGGGCGCCGACCGAGGCGAAAAACGTCACTTTCGAGCCGGGGGACATCCGGCCTGAGCCCAGTTCGTAGCCGAGAACGAAGCAGGACATCGCCTCCACGGCCGTGACAATGGCACGGGCAACGGAGTCCGCGCCGGTCGATAGCCGGAGCCAACCGGCGGCTGCCGCGACGGAGTAAACGATGCACACGGCCAACGCGGTCAGCAGCAAGGGCTGGCTGAGTTTCTCGTCCATCATCAGGCAAGTCACCGGCGGGCGCGGCTTCCGTCGTGCCGCCAGGTACCAGCACAGCGTGCCGATCAACAAAAACCCGGTGACGCTCAACGCGGCAATCAACTGGTTCCAGCCCGGAAACAACACGATGATCGGATGTTCGGACACCAACGGGAGCGCGTAGGTCCAGGTGGAACTCAGCGCGCAGGCGGGGAACAGCGGCAGGCCATGCGCCTTGCCGCTCACCCAGAGGTAGGACGGCAGCATGGCCGAGACGACGATCAGCATCGCACCCAGGATGCTTTCCGGCGATTGGCCGGGTGATTTGGCGGCCACCATGCTGATCAGACCGATCAACGCCGCCCAGAACAACCGCTTCAAGGGGTTCCGCGCGGCCTTGGCTCGGCGCGGCGAAGGGCCGATGCGCCGGAAACGCCGCCCGGTGGCACGCTCCGGCGGTGCGGCAAATGGCGTTGACGGAACGATGGGCGCTTCGACAGGCATGGGCGTGGGCATGTTAGAACCCGGGACGGCGGCTGGCAAGAGGCAACACCGCGCGGTCAAAGACCTCGCACTGCCGGGCGGTGACGGCTCGCGCCCCGTGTTCGGCGCGGAAGTAGGCGAGGTCGATGCCGGTGGTCCGCGCCCCGGCGGCCGAGGCGGTGGCCGCGAGCGCCGCTTCCATGGCGGCAACGCTGGCGGCGGGGTCTTCGGGCCGGAACGTCACGACCTCTCCCGTCCGGCAACGGCGCAGGATTTCCACCGCCGGACTGTCCATGTGGAGCACCGTGAGCAAAGGCCGGCGCGCGAGGAGGCAGGGATAGAGCTTCGAGGCGCTGTAGCTGGGCGAATCGGAGCCGATCACCAGGATGGCCTCGCTCTGGCGCAGGAGCTGGAGCGCCTCGAAATACGGCACGCGGCTGGTGCGCTCCTCGACCAGATCGGCCACCCCGCAGGCCCGGGCCACCGGCTCGATGGTCTTCTCGGCGCGCCCTGCCGGCGCGTAGCTCGTGCCCACGAAGTGCAGCCGCACTCCCGCCCATCGCTGCGGGTCAAGGGCACGGGCCGCCGCCAGCGCCGTGAACAACAAGCGCAATGCCACCGCCATGTCGGGTCCGCCCCGGCCCACGTACACCCAATGCCGTCGGCCATCCGCCGGGTCGAACACGGTCTGGGGCACGTCCAGGCCGGGCAACATCTCGAAATCACGCTCCGGCGCGCCGAAGGGCAGCACCGTGAACCGCTCGGGCGCGACGAAGGGATAGCGGCGCCGGAGGGTTTCCACGTAGGCGGGCGAAACGCTGATCACCTCGCTGACGGCCCGCATCACGCGTGGCTCCAGCAGCCGGGCCAACCCCTGGTTGAACCCGTGCTTGAGGCGTCCGCCGGGCGGGAGGGGCGCGCCGGGCTGCCGGTAATAATCGTCGAGCCACGGGTCCTGGAAATCGAGGATGTACGGCACGCCGAAGCGTCGCCGCCAGAGCGGCCCCAGCGCCATGACGGCGAACATCGTCGTGGAAAAATACACCGCGTCGAACCGCTCGCGCGCCAGGAGCCGGCTGCCGACGCGCCAGAAGTTCGGCCAAGCCCGCAGCGCGAGGCTGCCCAGCCCGAGCCGCCGCGTCCAGCGCACCGGGAGCGCGCCCGTGCGGACGATCTCCACGCCCGCGGGCAGGGTTTGCTCCAGCAGAGGATCGGACAAACCTTCCACGTCCCCGGGCCGCACGGCGAGCACCGTGGGACGCCAGCCGAACTCCTCGAAGTACGGCAGCGACATGCGCACCCGCTGGTGGTCCGCCGCGTTGATCGGCGGGAAGTGCGGACTGACGATGAGAACGCGGCGCGGCGAACGGGTAGCATCCATGAGCGGCGAAAGTGTCTTCCACGAACGGGTCAACTGCACCCGGAACCGGGAGGGGTAAACATGGCGTGATGGTCAGGCTGCTTGCCGGGTCATGTGTTGGTAAAGCGTTTCGTACCGCGCAACGATCACCTCTTTGGAAAAGCTGTTTTCCGCCCTGGCCCGACAGTCCGCCCGGCGCAGGCAGGGTAATCGGGTAATGGCGGCGGCGGCTTCTTCGGCGTCGTGGACCAGAAATCCGTCCACCCCCGGGCGGACGATCTCCGGCAGCGCGCCGCGCGGGCAGGAAATGACGGGTGTCCCGCAGGCCAGCGCCTCGGCGAAGACGATGCCGAAAGGTTCCTCCCATTCGATGGGCACGATCATCGCCGCCGCCCGGCCGAGCAGCCGGTTTTTCTGCGCGTCGTCGACCGGACCGACGTATTCGACGCCATCGTGACCCAGGTGTGGAACGATCTCCTCGCGCCAATAACGGCCGTGCTCGCTGTCGTCGTCGGCGTGGTTGCCCGCCAGGATCAACCGCCGCCCGGCGCGGCGGCAGGCCGCGATGGCAGTGTGGGCGCCCTTGATGCGTTCGATGCGGCTCAGGAAGACGAGCGGCGCATCGTCCGGCACGACGGGCGAAAAGTCGTAGGGCGCCAGGTCAACGAAGTTGTGAACCGTTTCCCACTGGCCCCCGCCGCGCTGCCGCCCCTGCGCGCTGATGGTCCCGCTGCACCCCGTGAACACCAGCGAACGGCCCGCGAGCCGCGCCGCCCACCCGACCGTGCGGCCGGTTGGCTCGCGCTGGTAGGACATGACCTTGGGCAGGGTCCGGCGCCAGAGCAGCGGACCGAGGTAGAGCAGGCGCGAGAAGCTGTGGACGAGGTCGGGCTGGAACGCCGCCACCGCCCCGCGCAATGCCGCCATGTTGGCCCACGCATCGCCCCGGTGCTGCGAACGCCTGCCCGGCCAGGGGAAAAGCCGCCAGCCGGCGGCGCGGTCGGAATCCGGGTGCGCGGCGAGCGCGACCTCGTGTCCGCGTGCCAGCAGGCCCGCCCCCAACGAAGCGACGATGCGCTCGATGCCGCCGTAGAGCTTCGGCGGCACGGGCAGTTCGGGATCGGCGGTGAGCAGGAGGCGCATGGCGGGCCGGAGGGTTGAAACGGAAATCACGATGGCCCGGCTCTGAGGGAGCGGTGGATGCTGGCGAGAAACCGGTGTTGTTCCACGTCCCAGTTGAAACGGGTGCGCGCCAGCGTCCAGGCAGCGTCGCGCGCCCGCTGCAAGCGACCGGGGTCGCCGAGTCGTTCGTCGAGCGACCGCGCGAACGCCATGGGGTCGTTCAGGTCCGCGAGCCAGGCGGCCTCGCCGAGTTCAAACGCCACGGCTTCCTGCGCGGGGGTGCGGCTCAGGCAGATCGGCAAACCGGCGAGCAGGTAAACGAAGATTTTGTTCGTCAAACAAAGCGCCCGGTTGAGCGGTTGGACCTGTTCGAGGGCTAGGCCCACGTCGTGCCCGGCGGCGAGCCGCGCCATCTCCGACGGCGGCGCGACGGGCAGCACGTCGATGCGCCGCGCGAGTCCGTCGCCCCCGGCCCGCCTCGCCAGACTGCGCAGCGCGTCCGGATAACCGGCGGCTGGATGGCCGCGCAGCCGCAGCCGCGCGCGCACCCGCATCAGGCCCATGGCCCGCACGACCGCCTCCAGTCCCCGCTCGCAACCGATGGTCTGCGAAAACCAGTACAGCGACGGTTCTTCTCCGCGAGCGAGGCACCCGGGGGAGGGGTTCGCGGGCGCTTCCGAGAGCGGAAACACGTTGAGGATCGTTTCCATACGCACGCCGTAGCGTTGTTCGTACTGGCGCGCGATGCCCGGCGAGGCCGCCGTCAGGTGCTGGCAACGCGGCAACAACGTTCGCTCGATGATGTCGCGCACCGCCAGCTCGTCCGTGTTGGCTGGTTTTTCGTCTAATTCGCCGCAATGAAAATCCTCCGCGTCGAAACCGAGCCGGGCGCCGTGCCGCGCGGCGGCCCGGGCGGCGGCGGGCAGGGCGGCGAGGTTGTGCGCGAGGTACAGGTCCGCCGGTTGCCGGGCCGCCGCCGCTCCCAGGGCCTGGCTGAGCGGATGATGCGCCCAACTCGCCACGTCCAACCGTCCGCCCGAGCGGCGCGCCACGCGCATCCTCATCCGCGCCACGCGTTGCAAGACGGCACGGGCGACGTGCCGCCACCGGGGCCAGCGGTAGCTGACGCGCACGTACTCGCAGCCCAGCTCCGCAAAAACGGCGTCGTCGAACCGGCTGAGCGAGGGAATGATGTCCGCAGCCACGATGCGCAGATGGTAACCGGCTCCCCGGAGAGCCTGCGCTTCCTTGACCAAGCGTGGGTTGGAAGCCACGTTGCCCGGCGTCACGAGGCAAATTCGGGCGGGGGCGCTCATGCAGAGGATCCGTCCAGGGAGAGGTCCAGCCGGATTTCTTTGACCAGACGTTGGCGGTAGTCGCTCCACTGCCACGCGGCGGCCGTCGCGCGGGCCCCGGCTCGCATCGCCGACAAATCTTCGCGGTGGGTCAGGCACCAATCCAACGTGCGGGCGAGTGTCTCGGGGTCGGCGGCCGGCACGATGAAACCGTTGACGCCCGCGCGCACCAGGTCGGCGGCGCCCGCGCGGGGCGTGGTGATCACCGGAAGCCCCTGGCTGAACGCTTCGGTGACGACCATGCCGAACCCGTCGCAGAGCGTCGGAAAAACCAAGGCGTCTGCCTGACGGTAACGCTGCAAGACCTCATCCGACTCCAACCGGCCTGTAAAATGCACCGACTCCGGGAGATGGCGCAACGCCGCGGGCGGCAGCGTCACGTCGCCGACGATCTCCAGGAAAGCCGTTCCCTCCGGCACACCCAGACTCTTCCAGGCCGCCAGCAAATGGTGAACCCCCTTGTGGAGCGCGACCGCGCCGACGAACAAAAAACGTGCTGGTCTCTCCGTGCGTGGCCCGGCGCCGCTGTCGGTGCCCGCGTAGACCGGGGGCGCACCGGGCGCGATGACCCGCACCTTGGAGACATCCAGACCTGCCGCCGCGTAGGTTGATTTGCTGAACTCGGAACCGGTGAAAATCAGGTCAGCCGCGTGCCATTCGGCCCGACGCCTCACGGTGCGCCGTGCGTGCAGCCGGCGGATATGGCGCTCGTAGGCGCAGTCCAGTTCCGGGTGAGCGGCAATTTCCTCGTCGCGGACCCGCTGGGCGAACTCATGCTCGGGCGCGGGGACATCGTAGAGGCAGCGCATCCCACGCGCCTTCGCCGCCTCGAACGTGCTCAGCGCGGCATGTTCGTAGGCATAGACCGCGTGCGCGCCGTCCAGTCCCCGGCGGGCCACCCAGGCGTCGAAGCCCCGTTCGGCCCATTCCCAGACGCGATCCGTGGCCACGCCGCGCCGGTCAAGCTGGCGTGTCAACAGACGCAGGAGTTCGCGGGCCGGATATCTTCGAGCGAGCGTGGTCGGAAAGCCGCTGAGGGCCCGGCGGCCCAACAGTTCATCGAGCCCGGAACTGCGCGCCGCCCAACGCCGCCAACGCGAGTCCGGCCAGTCCGCCAAGGTGGTGAGAAAGCGGCGCAACATCCCCGCCTCGAACAAAGCCTGGCCAATCTGCCGCACGAAAACCCCCGTGCCGGGGTGGGAGAGAATGATGCGGGCGTCGGGTGGCATGGGAGAAGGGGGAGGTCGCCTGCTCAGAACACCGCTGGCAGGAGGGCGAATGCGCAGGTGGCGTCGCCAACGCTCATGCGTTCGCTTCTGCCTCGACTTGACGATAGTGCTCGACGTATCGGCGCGCGCACTCCTCCAGCGTCAGGCGTTCGAGAACGTAATCGCGTGGGGCGAACCCCCCGCCGTGCAGCTTGCCGAGGTATTCGTCGAGCCGGGTCTCGAATGCTTCCGGCCCGCGAAACTTGACGCCGCAACGCGCATCCCAGTACGGCACCGGGCTGGTCGGTCCAAACTGCACGCGGTGCGGATAATACGTGGGATCGCGCCAGGAACCCTCGTCGTCCCAGGCCAGGATGGGCACCCCACAAGCCAGGGCCTGGAGGTAGGCAAATCCCTGGGTTTCGTGTTCGCAAAGGAAAATCATCGCCTTGCTGCGGGCGAGCAGCTTCCGAAAATCTTCCTCTTGGTAGAAGCCATACCGGATCGTTTCCACCCTGAGTTGCCGGGCCGACAGGGAACGCAAAACCGGCTGGAGAAGCGTCCTGGTCAGTTCCGGGTAACGCCAGCGGATTTTGTCATAGACGAGGACATCAATGTCTTTCTCGCCCTTCGACGGCTGCCATGAGTAGGTGTCGATTCCCGCCGCCCACACGGCCACCCGTTCCGGCGGGTAGGTGGCCGACCACATTTGCTTCATCCACTCGCAGGAAACCAGGACTTTCTGCACCTGCGACCACTCGAAAAGCGACGGGTCGTCGACCGGATGGGAAAACACCGCCGGTCCGAAGAGGATCGGGTTCGGCCCACGGATCTCGCGGAGCACGTGCGGTTTGCCGATGATCCCGAGCAATGCGGCGGGATTTTGGCGCGCACTCCGGTAGTTGTTGACCGTGAAGGGCTCGCCGATCTTCTGCAAACCGTCGCACAGATTGAGGAAATAACGCATCATCCCGCCCGGCGGCGTCGGGCCGCGCACCACCCGCCGGATGACGCGCCGGGGGTAGCGGTCAAACGGCAGCCAGCGGTCGGGGTCTGGCTCCTCATAGAATAGGTGGAGCGGGAGCATACGTCGGTAAAATTGGCTGTTAGATTCGCGTTTGCGCTGGAATTGTAAAGCGAATCGCGCAGCCCGAGGGGTCACTCGAGATGGTGTTCACCCGTCTGACCCGTGATCCCCGCGACGCCCAGCGACTCGACGGAATGCAGCCGGTAACCGCACTTGCGAGCCGCGCGCCAGGTGGCGTGCTCGATGGAAACCTGCGGGTCGTCATAAGGGTAGGTGTCCCGGTCGGGGAACACCGAATTGCGCAGCACCCTCACCAGGGAGCGAGGTCCCACGATGCGGCTGGGGAAGCCGAACATATCACGGCGGGTTTCGCGCAGGAGCCGCTCGTAGATCGTGGAGTCACGCACCGCGTAGGCAATCGTGCTGAGGTAGCAATGCGGCAGGCCCACGCCCCGCGATTCGCGGGCCACGAGGTCGTTTTCCCCGAGGCTCTCGTCCAGGCGGCGCGTGAGTTGATAACGGCCGGAAAGTTTGATGATGGGTCGTCCCGGCGGTAGCCCCGGGAGTGCGGCGAGCAGCAGGTAAACCTCGGAGATGCCTTTGTTGCGGTAGGGATGCTGATGGAATACCTGCACTCGCGCGGGGTGCAACGCCCGTTCCATGTCCACGCGCCAGTTCGAACCGGAGTTATCCGCCAGGTAAATTTCCTCGATGCCCAGGGCAAGCAGTGATTGGATACTAGAGCGGGTTTGTTCCAGACGGGCGTCGGGATCGTAGCGTAACGGCTCGCGGCCGTAATGCTCCGAGCTTTGCGGCGCAATCGCCGAGGAAAGGATGGCGACGGGCGGTTTCATGCGGGGTGGCCGGTGGGGGAACCGGTCGGGACTGCCGGTGCCCGCCGCGCGCGGACCAGGTGGTAGATCTCGTCCCGGCGCGCCCCGGCCGCTTCGGCTGAATAATGATTCTGGACGAATGCCCACGCGTTATGTGCGATCCGGTCCGCCTCCGCCGGATTCTGGACCAGGAGGGCAACCGATTCGACGAACGCGTCCGCATCCTGGCCGCACAGCACCTCTTTCTGATGGACTGCGTCAATCCCTTCCACGCCCACCAGGGTCGTGACCACCGGTACACCCAGGGTCATCGCCATGAGGATTTTCGTGCGGATGCCGCTGCCGACGCGCAGTGGCACCACCATGATCGAGCCTTGCAAGAGCGCGGACACGTCTTTCACGAACCCCGTGAACACCACGTTTCGGATCGACCCGTACTGCTGTCTCACTTGCTCGTTCCACTCGCCGATGATTTGAAACGTGAGGGTGGGAAACCTCGCGGACAAGGTCGGCCACATGGTTTCCAGGAACCACCGTACCGCGTCAACGTTCGGGGGATGCATCGACCCCCCGATGTACGTGAGCCGGTCGGCAAACTTCGAGATTCGGAAACCGGCCTGCTCGCCGGGGGCGTTTACAAAGGCGAAGGGAGAGGCGTGGATGTCACATTCCGGCAGTTCCGTCTGGAGAACCTGCCGGTCGTTTTCACTCATGGTCACAAGCGCGTCGTAACGACGGAGCAGGTCGAGTTCGAGCGCTTTTTCCCGTGCCAGGAGGTAGCCGTGGTACGTATCCTCCCGCGAGGCTTCGTCCACGCTGCGGGCGCGCATCACGTAATGGATTTCGATGTGGCAGAAAAGGTTCGGCACTCCCGGCGGCAGCAAGTGAATGGCCGAGAGCATCTCGATGTATTCGACGTGGATCAGATCATAGCCCCGGCAGGCTTCGGTGGCCACCGTCTCCACGACTCGCTTCGGCAGCATCGCCAATTGACCCGAACCGAAGGGCACCGGTTTGAGCTTCCGCGCCAGGGCGTGGTACGCCCCTTTGATCACCGGCAATTGTCTGATCACCGCCTTGATCCGCGCGACGGGTGTCAGCCGCGCCTCCGTGGCGTCCGGCATCACGGGAATCAACCTGACGTTCGGCCACAGGCCGCGTAACTCGTCGATGGCCGGTTGCTGGGCCAGGCTCTGGATGGGAACGAGCAGCGTGATCTCGTGTTTCTGCCGCAGGTACTCGATCCATCCGAATTGCGCCACGCTGCCTCCCGAGTGCAGTGGCCACGGCCAATGCCCGGAAATGATGAGGATTTTCAAAACAAAACAAAGGGTGGATGGATGCGTTTACTCTCCGTCGCTACCGTCAGCCGCCTCGGGCCTGGTCTGTTGCACGAACAATGCACGAGGAAATCCCGCCGTTCGATCATAATCGCGCGCGAAGCTTATGGTACGCCGTCCCCGCCCGCCGGACTGCTTTCCATCCGAAGACCTTTGCCAGCGCGTTGCTTCTCCTTGACGGCAAAGTCGGATCTGACCGGATGCCCAGCGCACGCGCACGTCTCAAGGCCAGATCGCTGACCTCGGGATGATCGGGGTAGGCCGAGCACGCCCGGTCCAGATAATAACGGGCGAGGCCGCGTTTCGCCCGGTGATCGTCGGTGAGGGAGAGTATTTTTTCCGCGCGCAAGTCCAGTGCGAGCAACGCGCTGTGCTGGTGGGCCGGGGACGATTGCGCGCTCAGGTTTTGCGAGGCCGCCGGGAATTTGCGGTAGTACGAGCGGCCCTCCCTGCTTTTTCTCAGGCCCCGGCTGGCCAGCACGACGCGGCAAAAGTACTCGCCATCGTCGTCGAGGCTGAGTCGTTCGTTCCACGGTCCGGCCCTTTCCGCCACCTCCCGCGGCGTCAGCCACGCGGCGGGATGCACCATGCCCCCCCCTCCGTCCGGCCCCGCTAGGTCGATCAGCCAGCCCAGCGGATCGTCGCTGTCCACCAGGGGCCAGCCGTTCTCTTCAGCACCCTTTGATGGGTCGCTACCATCGTGGAAATGCACCGTCGCGGACACTCCAACGTATCCCGGCAAAGATTGTTCGAGGAGGACCATCTGCGCCGCGATCTTGTCGGGGGACAGCAGATCGTCGGCATCGAGATATTGAATAAAATCTCCTTTCGCTTCGGCCAGACCCCGATTGCGCGCCGCCGCCGCGCCGCCGCTGGAAGTGGCGAACGAACGCACATTCGGCGCCGCATGCCGGGCCGCTACCTCCCGGGAATCGTCGCTGGAATGGTCGTCCACGACGATGATTTCAATCGCCGGCCAAGTTTGCGCAAGCACTGATCGCAAGGTTGCATCCAGGAAACGGCCCCCGTTGCGACAAGGAATGATGATGGACACCAAGAAACTCATGGACGGTGGATCACGCGCTGGCGTGTTCACCCATTGCCGCACTGGATGAGCAGGCGGCGCAAGGCAAGGACATCGATCAAAATATCGTCGCTTTTGCGGTCCGGGTCAATGCCGACGGGCGGTCGCGCTCCTTCGCCGATCAGGTAAAAATATCTCAGTCCGCAAGCTTGCGACACTACCCAGTAACAGGGATTGACATAGTTTGGCGCGAAGAGGTCAATCACCACGGTACCCTCCCGGCAAAAGACGATGTTCGTCAATCCCGCGCCGTGGGGGGCCACGATGATATCGGCGCTCTCGAACAGGCGGGCCTGATCGGCCAGGGCCAAATTTTCCAACTCGACGGTCTCAAAACCTAACGAGCAAAGAAGCGTTTGCACCTCTGCTTCGTTGACAACCTTCCTACCCCTGGCTTTGGCGCGGCTGACGTACAGCCGTCGGCGGCCCGGCCCAGGGCTTGCGGTCTGGCCGAAGACTCCTTTCAGGAACGCGCAGCCCCAGGCACGCGGCGTGTCGAGCGCGGAAGGCAAAGATGGAACGATCAGTTCCTCCGCCGACACATGAAAGCGCCATGGGTCGTCGGCGACGATCAGACGATCCGATCCGATGCCTAAATGTTGCAGAGCGTCCTTTTGAAACGGCAGTGTGTACTGAGGGACGATAAACGCATCCACGCTGTCAAACAGGCCTGCTGACCGCAGCAGTCCGATCCTTGGCAACACGTCGAACATCCAGTGGAAATAAACGTTGCTCCACACCGTGGAGAGAACGGCCACCCGGCCCTTGAGCTTCCGAACCGAACCAAGCCGGACACGGAGCAACGCGGAATGTGGTTTTGTGCAAACAGCCGACTCCCTCGAAACGTCTTCGAGCAAGTGGTCATCCGGTGTGATGACGGTTCCCGTTCTGCCCCACACCCGTCCATGCGGGATGACCGCGCAGAAACAAGGCGCGTGCAGTTGCGTGAGGAGCGGCAGGAATTTCCAATGCACATCCGGCTCGATGGTTCCCGGGAGTTCGCGGCTGACCGGTTCGCTCGCAAGCAGCTCACGGTATTCGCATCGCTGCCTCCCAGTTTTCCTATGGTAGTGCTTGCTCCAATTTTCCGTAGACGGGCAGCAGCCTTTCGGCGGGCCCAGGAAAGCCGAACTGAACGGACCGTGCCGCAGCAAACGGGTCAAGGCGCGCTTCCCCGGACGTAGCAATGCGCGTAACATCAGTCGCACTGATCAGAGCCCCCGGCGGTCACCGTCTCAACCGTTCGCATTCGGTGCCATGCGGCTACGGTCGAGACGAAATCACTTCGACTTTGCGTTGGAGCTCGACGAAACCGCGCACGTTTCGCTCGTGCGGCGCCACCTCGGAAACGGGGGGAAGAATTTCGAAGGACGACAGCCCCAGGCATTCGCGTCTAACGGCGACGGAATCGATCCAGAGACCCATGTCGTACCTTCCTTCAACGAAGGGAACGGAACCGATGACGACCCGGATGATCGTGGTACACCCTTCCGCAAAAACCAACGTTTCGCTCGCCCGGATGTCTACGATAGCCACCCGTTGTCCGTATTCGTGATATAACAAGACACTGAATTCAGAGGCCACGTTTCGTTCGCCAGCATAAAATGTCAGATCAATGGTGATGGGATCGCCCGAATGGATGGCGTCTGGCACTGCCACGCAGCTTACCAATTTGAATGACTCGGAAAACACCAGTTCCCGGGCGGTTTCACTCGATAGACCTTTGACGTTTTGATACATCCTGATGATGTCTGCGCTTTCGCCCGACGCTTCCACGCGTCCGGATTTCAAGTAACAGCAGGTGTCGCACAGACTCTGGATTGCGCCCATGTTGTGGCTCACGAAAATCACGGTTCGGCCTCCGCCTTTGGCGACTTCGCTCATCTTCCCGAGACATCGCTTCTGGAACTCGGCGTCGCCGACCGCGAGGACTTCATCCACGATCAGAACTTCCGGCTCCAGGTGCGCCGCCACCGCAAACGCCAGCCGCACGTACATGCCGCTGCTGTAGCGTTTGACCGGCGTGTCCAGAAACCGCTCCACCTCGGCAAAGGCCACGATCTCGTCGAACTTCGCCTTGATCTCCGCGCGGTGCATCCCCAGGATCGCGCCGTTGAGGAAGATGTTCTCGCGTCCGGTCAGTTCGGGGTGAAAACCCGTGCCGACTTCCAACAAGCTGGCCACCCGCCCCCGGAGGGAGACCCGCCCGGTGGTCGGCTCGGTGATGCGGCTCAGGACCTTGAGCAACGTGGATTTGCCCGCGCCGTTGCGCCCGATGATGCCCACGACCTCGCCCCGCCGGACCTGAAGATTTACGTCCCGCAGCGCCCAGAACTCTTCCGGACCCGAGGACGGACTGGACAGGCTACGACCCCCCCGCAATGCACGCCAAGGTGCCGCGAACTTTTCCGCCAGCACGTCGCGCAACGCCGTGTAGCGTCCCCCCGACGGGTCGCGCCCGAGCACGTACTTTTTGCCTAGGTTCTCCACGTCGATGATGACCTGTTTGTCCATGCGGTGCGGGGGCTTGGTTCGGTGCGTCAGATCACGTCGGCGAAGGTGCGTTCCATCTTGCGGAAGTACCACACGCCCAGCCA
>CAXUGY010000041.1:0-37107 GCA_964250695.1 uncultured Chthoniobacterales bacterium
ATGGCCGAACTCGTCGGCGCGCAGACCCTCGAAGCCTGCATGGCGTCGAGCATCACCCAGGCGCGCGACGGCACGCTCTACCTGATGTGCGGCGGCGAAAAAGCAGCCTTCGACCGCGCCAGACCCCTCCTCGAAGTCCTCGGCTCGACGGTGCGCTACCTCGGCGCGGCGGGCGCGGCGGCGAAGGTCAAGGCACTGGTCAACATGGTCATGAACATCAACACCGCCGGACTGGCCGAAGGTCTGGGCCTGGCGTCCGCGCTCGGTCTGGACCTGACGACCGTGCGCGAGGTCTTCGCCGAGACCGGCGCGGGCAGCCGCGTGCTCCAGACCGACGGCGAGGACATGCAGAACCGTGCGCACGACGTGTTCTTCTCCGCCGCCCACGCCGCCAAGGACAGCGGTATCGCCCTGACGCTGGCCCACGAACACGGCCTCACCCTGCCACTGGCCGCCGCGACCAGAGCGCAGTACGAGCGCCTGATCGCAAAGGGCCTCGGCGAGTTGGACAAGAGCGGCGTCGCGGAACTGACCTTCCCGGGGCGAGGGTAGCGACCACGGTCAACGCTCCAGGAACACCACCCCCGCGCGCCGACGGGCGTGCCAACCCCCCGGCAGATTGACCTTCGCCGGACGCGTCGCCTGATCGAGAAGCGCCCGCGTGAGTTCCACTTCCCGGTAACCGACCCCCGGCACCCCACCGGCCAGCAACCAGGCGCGGACCACTCTCCTCTGCTTGGCCACCGGCTGGCCTGCCAACGCCGCCCGGGGCAACCGCTCTGGCGCTGGACCCTCCGCCGCCAACAGACCGGTGATCCACGCTTCTTCTTCCCCGAGAATGTCCGCCGTTCGCCAGAGCGCCGGCTTCACCTCCCGGCCCATCGTCTTTTCGAGCAGCGGCAGCACTTCCGCCCGCAGCCGGTTGCGCGTGGCGTGTGTGGGGTCGGCGTTGGTGGCGTCCTCCCGCCATTCCAAATGTTGCGCGCGGACGTACTCGTCGATTTCCGACCGCCAGACGGACAGCAATGGCCGCACGATCCGCAGCTTGCACGGTCCGGCGACGGACTCGCTTTCCGCCGCCATCGCCGCCAAACCCGCCGGCCCCGCTCCGCGCAGCAGGTTGAATAAAAAAGTCTCCACCTGATCGTCGGCGTGGTGAGCCAGAAAAATCGCCCGTGCCGGCAGTCGTCCTGCCGTCACGGCGAAAAAAGCATGGCGCGCCACCCGGGCCGCCGTTTCCAACGACGATTTCGTCTGCGCCGCCATCAAACGCACGTCCGCCCGGCCCATTTCCAGCGGCAATCCGAAAGTGTCCGCCAGCCGCTGCACGAACCGCGCGTCTTCCCGCGACGCCGCGCCGCGCAGCCCGTGGTCCAGATGGCAAACCACCAGCCGCCGGTATCCCGCCGCCGACAGTCCGTGCAACAACGCAACGGAATCCCGTCCACCCGACACCCCGACCAGATAAGATTCTTCCGGTGGGGATGACCGCAGGGCGGCGGCGAGTTGGTCGGTGAACGCCATGCCCAGCGCGCGGCTCAGCCGATGCGGTCCGTGCCCAGGTACCGGTGCAACGGTTCGGGCAACCGCAACGAACCGTCCGGCTGCTGGCAGCTTTCCAGCAGCGCGACGTACAATCGCGGCAGCGCCGTGCCCGAGCCGTTGAGCGTGTGGCAAAACCGGTTCTTACCGGTGGCGGCGTCCTTAAATTTGAGGTTCATCCGGCGCGCCTGGAAATCCTCGAAGTTCGAGCAGCTCGACACTTCCAGATACGCCTTCTGCGCCGGTGCCCACACTTCGATGTCGTAGGTCTTGGCCGAGCCGAACCCCACGTCGCCCGTGCAAAGCTCGATGGTCCGGTAGTGCAGCCCGAGCAGTTGCAACACTTTCTCGGCGTCGGCCGTCAGGCTTTCGTGCTCGGCGTAGCTCGTTTCGGGCGTGGTGATTTTGACCAACTCCACCTTGTCGAACTGGTGGACGCGGATCAATCCGCGCGTTTCCCGCCCGGCGCTGCCCGCCTCGCGCCGGAAACAGGGCGTGTACGCGCAGAGCTTCTTCGGCAACGCGTCCGCCGGGAGGATTTCCTCGCGGTGCAAGTTGGTCACGGGCACCTCCGCCGTCGGGGTCAAGAAAAGCGTGTTGTCTTCCAACCCGTACATATCCTCTTCAAACTTCGGCAACTGGTTGGTGCCGAACATGCACTCGCGCCGGATGATGAACGGCGGGCTGACCTCCAGATATCCGTGCTGCGTGCTGTGCAGGTCGAGCAGGAACGAAATGAGCGCCCGTTCCAGCCGCGCGCCCATGCCCGTAAAACAGACGAACCCGCTGCCGCTGATTTTCGTGGCGCGTTCCAGATCGAACAAGCCGAGCCGCGCGCCGACCTTGAGATGGTCCTCCGGTTCCTGCCCGGCGGGAAACGACGGCGGCTCGCCCCACGCGCGGACGACCGGATTGTCGGCGGCCTCCTTCCCGATGGGCGCGGCCGGGTGGGGGAGGTTCGGCACGTCGAGCAGCAAACGCCGTTGTTCCTCGTCGGCCCCGGCGACGCTCCGGTTCAACTCCGCAATTTGTTCGCCGAGGCCGCGCACCTGCGTCTCCTGCTCCGCGCTGACCTCGCCGCGCTGACGCTTTTGCCCGATCTCCTTGCTCAGCCGGTTGCGGTCGGCGTTGTGGAGTTGCAGCTCCGTTTCCAGCGCCCGGCGGCGCGTGTCGCAGGCCAGGATCGCATCGACGGCTGCGCCCGCGTCGGACCCGCCGCGCGTGGCGAGACGGGTTTTGACGAAATCGGGTTGTTCACGGATGAGGCGGATGTCGAGCATGGCAAAAAGAAGTTGTCCGCAGATTACGCAGATTTCCGCAGATTGGAAGAAGACGGAGGAGAAAGCTTTCCACCCTCCCTCTTTCTCTGCGAAAATCTGCGCAATCTGCGGACAACGATTCCGTCAAGCCCAAACAAACACGATTCCCTCCACGACCTCCACCCGGTGAACGTCGAGCGTGCAGCGCGGATTGGCGACGTGCGCGCCGGTCTGCAAATCGAACGCCCACCCGTGCCACGGGCAATGCACGATCCCGCCGCGGATCGACCCGGCTGAAAGCGGCGCGCCCGCGTGCGGACAGAAGTTCCGGTACGCCCGGACCTCGCCTGCCACCACGAACAGCCCGATCTGGACTCCGGCCACCGTGACGACCCGGCACCGGCCTTCCGTCAATTCGTCCGTGGTCGCCACCGCCAGTTTGGTCATGAGGGATTCATGGATTGTCAGCGGCGGTTTGCAAAGGCATGTTTTGCCCGTGCCCACTCCTGTCTCTACCCCCGAGCCATCCGCCCACGCCCGGCGCGCGGTGGTCGTGCTGGGGATGCACCGCAGCGGCACGTCCGCCGTGGCCGGTTGCCTGCACCGTCTCGGCGTGGATTTCGGCCCCCGCCTGATGCCCGCGACCGGGGACAACGCCCGGGGTTACTACGAACACATCGACATCGTCAATCTGCACGACCGCTTGTTGCTCGCGCTCGGCGGCAGTTGGGACGAAACCCAACCGCTACCGTCCGGCTCCCTTCTGGATACCGCGCTCACCGGCCCCTACCGCGCCGAACTGCTCGCCTTGCTGCAACGCGACCTGCCCACCGCGCCGCTCTGGGGAATCAAGGACCCGCGCCTCTGCCGGTTGTTGCCCTGGTGGGAGCCGGTCTGGTCGGCCACCGGCACGCGGCCGCTCTACGTCATCGTGCGGCGGCGTCCCTCGGAAGTCGCGGCCTCCCTGGCGCGCCGCGAGGGGTTTTCTGCTGGAAAATCGCACCTGCTCTGGCTGCGTCACCTCGTGGAAGCCGAACGCGGGTCGCGTTCCGGGCAGCGCGTCCTCATCGACTTCAAGGATTTTCTGGCCGATTGGCAGGGGACCCTCGAACCGGTGCGCGCTGCCTTGGGCCTCCCCTGGCCCTCCCCGGCATCGCCAGCCGCTCCGTTCGTCGATCCCGCCCTGAGCCGCTCGTCCACCGACCGGGACGGCACGCCGCTGCCGCCGTGGGTGGAGCAAGCCGACGCCGCACTGCAAGCAGGGCTCGCGGGCCGGGCAGCGGAGATGCGCGCCGTTTTCGACCGCTTGGGTGAGTGGCTCGATGCCGCCCACCAGCTTTACGACCGCACCGAAGCCGAGCGGTCCAGCGACTTGCGGCAGCAACTGGAAACGACGCGTCGGCAGGCCCGTTGGTACGAGGCGGAATGGCACAAGGCACGCCGCCGCTCCACCAGCCTGCAAAACAAGTTGGTCACAAAATCATCCAAACGCGGAGAAGCGAACCCCTGCGGTATCGAAAATGATAACAATATATCAAAATTAAGAAACACATTTATATCAATTATGAGAATACCGTGGGGTTAGTTTGGCATGGCACCGGAGAAAATTCATGAGTTTTCGGCGGTCAATCCTCGGTCCGTTTAGAGGGTTTTACGGCTATAAACACATGAACAGCAAGAGTTTGCTAAAAATCATTTCCGGAGGCCGGGCCCCTGGGGAAACTTCCTGACCCTTTCATGATACCGAAACGGAGGTCCGGGTGGCATCGTGCCTGCATTAGGAGGGTTCATCATCATGAATCCTTCCGATCTGTGCTCAAAACGCGTTGCCACCGCGACCGCCGCGTTGTTCTCCTGGTGCGTGGCTTTTGGGGCTCACGCCACCGCCGCTCCGACGACCGCCTACCCGCAGCCGCAGCCGTCCTCACAAGAGCAGTACCTGCTCGAACTGATCAACGCCGCCCGGGCCAACCCCGCCGCCGAAGGCCAGATGCTCGCCAACGCCACCGACCCGGAAATCCTGCGCTACTACCAGTATTACCACGTCAGCACGAGCCAGCTCGTCAGTGATTTCAACGGTTACGCGGCCAAGCCGCCCCTCGCGTTCAACTCCCAGCTCAACGCTTCCTCGCGCGGCCAATCGCTCTACATGGCAGCCGCCGGGGTCCAGTCTCACAACAGCGCGGACGGCACCACGTTCGACCAGCGCATCACCGCGCAGGGTTACCAGTGGAGCGGCATCGGCGAGAACATCTACGCTTACGCGGAAAACCCCTTCTTCGGCCACGTCGGCCTGCTGGCGGACTGGGGCGTGCCCTCGCTCGACCACCGCGCCAACGTGATGAACGACGACCCGCAGTACCCGACGTTCCGGGAAATCGGCATCTCCTGCGTGCCCAGTTCGATCAAGGATTTCGGCCCGCTGGTCATCACCGAGGATTTCGGCACGCCGCGCGACAGCACCGTGGCTTACCTGACCGGCGTCGTCTACCAGGACAGCAACAAAAGCGGCGGCTACGACGAGGGCGAGGGCTTCGCCAGCGTGACGGTCACGCCCGACAGCGGCAGCTACTACGCGGTCACGTCCGCCGCGGGCGGCTTCGTCATCCCGCTGCCCACGACCGGTTCCGGCACGCTGACGATCACCGCTGCCGGTGGTTCGCTGGGCAGCCCCCGCACCAAGACCGTCTCCTACACCGCCGGGACCAACGTCAAGGTGGACTTCACCCCCGCCGATCCGGTCGGCCCCACGCTCCCGGTCGTGACGATTTCCTCGCCGGTCAAGGATGCTTCGCCCCACGGCCAGACCGCCCGGTTTAGCATCGCCCGCAGCGGCAGCGCCAGCCAGGCTTTGACGGTCTCGCTCCGCTTCGCCGGGACGGCGGTGAACGGAGTGGACACCAACCCGATCCCCGGGCGGGTGACCATCCCCGCCGGCCAGACTTCGATTGAACTGCCGGTGCAATCGCTCAACGATCAACCCGCCACCGTGAAAAAGTTCAAGGTGCTGCTCGCGCCGAACGCCGGTTACTTGGTGACACCGGTCGTGAACCAGGCCAAGGCCCACGTGCGGATCTTGAGCGAGAATTGAAACCGGGTCCCGCCGGACCATATCCCGGCGCGCTGCACACGCGGCCAGCTTCCCGACCCCAGCGGGAAGACTGGCCGCCCGGCGTTTGTAGCGGGTGCCGCCACGCGCGAGAATTGACGCTCGCGGAATTTATCCGGGCCGGGTCTGGCGCGGGGACGCGCGGCAAATGTTTGGCCCGCACTCCCTTGGGCAAAAACAACGCCCGCCGCCGCGCGCCCGCCGTGAACTTATCCACCCGACACTCACAGAATGTGCTTGTCAGTCCGTGGTAAAAATGAGTAAGTGGGCGCCATGTCTTCGACCCCCCCTCCGGGCGGACGTCTGTTGGTAGAGCCGCTCGAAGCCCGTATCGCCCCCACCAATCTGACAGGTCTCGCCAACGACCCGAACTCCGCGTCCGATCCGCGCTACGTGACCTACAACACGGCGCCGACGGCGGACCATCTCGGCTTCGATCCGGCGTCCAAATATCTGGGCGCCTCGGCCCCTGCCAACCTGTACGCCATCAAGATGAGCGGCGACGGGTCGGGCAACGGCGACAAACTGCTCATTTTCAACACCACCACCGGGTTCAACCCGAACTTTCCGTCGCTCCAGGCGGTGGACAAGACCCTGATCGCCTTTTTCCAGGATGGCGCCAACGGGAACGCCCGCGACGGCCAGGTGCAGGCCGGTGAGCTGGTCGGCCTCTCGCTGACCAAGAAATCGGCGGCGAGCGTCTTCGGCAACGTCAACGGCGACGTCGTCACGAACCTGTCCAAGGACGGCAACACGGTCAACCTGACGAGTGTGGGCAAGCCGGGCTTCGCCATCGCCTCGCTCCAGGTCACGGGCAACGTCGCCGGGAACGTCCTCGCGGGCGGCAACATCAACAACCTGACCGTCGGGGGCACCGTGGGCTACGTGCTCGCCGGGACGGCCACGAACAACGTCGCCTACAACTTCTCGGGGGTCGCGGGCGCGACGACCGGCACGATCAGCGAAGCGCCGTTCCCCCTGCTCAAGCCGGGCGCGTCGATCACCGGGCTGGCGATCACCGCGCTCGTTCCCGGGCGCGCGATCCACGCGGGCGATGGCGGCCTGGGCGGGGTCGGCGGCGACGTGTCCTCGGTGACGATCACCGAAGACACCGGCGCGTTCAACATCATCGCGGGCGACGGCGGCTTCGGCAACAGCGCCTACAAGGGCGGCGCGGGCGGCAACATCGCGGGGGTGACCATCGCGGGCGTGGCCGGGACGTTCAACAACCAGCTCATCACCCTGCACGCGGGCAACGGCGGCGAAAACGACGAGTTCCGCGGCGGCGTGGGCGGCTCGATCACGGGAGTGGCGACCAGTTTCGACGCTTTTGACCCTGCCACCCGCACCGGCTCGCTGTCGGCTGACCTGCTCACGCAAAACATCCTGTTGCACGCGGGCGACGGCGGCACGGGCCTGCGGGGCGGCCGGGGCGGTGACGTGGTCGGTTCGAGCCTCTACGGCGCGGCGCCGGACGATGGGGTCGTCACGGCGGCGGGCGCCAACGCGGAAATTCAGGTGGTCGCGGGCCACGGCGGCTTGCCGTTCGCCGACGGCCAGGGCCACGGCGGCGCGGGCGGCAACGTCTCGCAGGTGGTCGCGGAGAACCTCGACGCGAACGCCGACGGCTTCACCGCTTCGGTGCTGGTGCAGGGCGGCGACGGCGGCGCGGGCCGGGGCGGCGGCAGTCTGAGCGTGGTGAACCTGCTCGGCTCGCGGCTGGTCGTCAACGGCGGCAACGGCGGCGACGGGGTCGGCTCCTCTGCGGGCGGCACGGGCGGCTCGCTCGACAACATCGTCATCGGCAATCTGACCAACCTCTTTACCCACCAGTTGACCCTCAACGCGGGCAGCGGCGGCTCGTCGCAGGCAAGCTCCGGCGGCGTGGGCGGCAACATCGACACGGTGGGAATGCTCGACTCCGACCTGAGCCTGCTCTCCATCAACGACGGCAACCATGCCAACGGCGGCGTGGGCAACGGCGGCACGGGCGGCGCGGGCGGCAGCGTCACGAACGTCCAGCTCACCAACAGCGACGTGGGCGGGCAGTTCGCCAACGTGGCGGTGCGTTCCGGCGCGGGCGGCGGCGGCCACCTGGGCGGCGGCAGCGGCGGCGACATCAGCAGCTTCCAGATGTTTGGCGTCAACTTCAAATACGCGCTTACCGCAGGGACGGGCGGCAGCGTGACCGGCGACAACGCTTCGGGCGCGGGCGGCGCGGGCGGCAGCCTCAACACGGTGGGCGTCTCCAGCGTGGGGAACGTCGAGCAGATTTTCGTCGGGAGTTCTCTTGCGAGCGCCCTCGGGGCCAACTACGCGGCGCAGAGCGGCTTGGCCATGGCGGGCCAGGGTGGCAACGGCACGACCCAGGGCGGCGCGGGCGGCAGCCTGACGACCGTGGACCTGCGGGCGAGCTACGACGTGACGCTCATGGCGGGCAGCGGCGGCACGGGCGGCGGCAGCGCGGGCGGCGACGGCGGCAGCATCGCCACCAGCGCGGGCGTCTCGCTCGGGGGCGCGGTTTCCGCCCTGGCGGGCAACGGCGCGGGCGCGGGCGGCGCCCCCACCAACGGCGGCAGCGTCGCCAGCGTGATCGCCTCGGCCCAGACCAGCATCACCATGACCGCCGGGAACGGCGGCGTGGGCGGCAACGGCGGCGACATCACCGGCTCGGGCACCACGCCCAACCCGTTGTACCTCAATCCGATCCTCATCGGTCTCAACGCGGTGGATCAGACCACTTCCAACTTCGGTGACGTCCTGATCACCGCCGGCGCGGGTTCCGTCTCGGGCGGCGTGGCGGGCACGGGCGGTTCGGTCACGGTGTTTACCGGGTCCATCGGCCTGGGCGGCACGGGCGATTTCACCAATTTCGCCACCCACCGGACGATCATCACCGCCGGGGCCGGCGGCGGCGGCAACGGGGACACCGCGTCGGGCGCGGGCGGGAGCGTCAGCCAGATCCAGCTCACGGGCAACAACTCCACCCTCGGCAGCGGGCAGGTCCTGCTCATCGATGGCGGCGCGGCGGGTCAGGCCACCGCGGCCAAGCGGGGCGCGGCGGGCGGCAGCGTCACCAACGCGACAATCTTCAACCTCGACGGCGGCACCATCGTGCAGCACATCGCGGCGGGCGACGGGGCCAGTGCGGTCAACAAGGGCGGCGCGGGCGGCAGCATCTCGGACATCCACGTGGGTCGGCCCGGCGACGCGGTGGCCGACATCGGTGTCCGCTCCGGCGTGGCATACGGCTATGACCCGGGCCTCGTGGGTGGCGTCGTCACCCGTGCGGGCGGCCTCTTCGCGGGCGTCGGCGGCACGGGCCGCAAGCTCACCGCTCTCAACGGCGATGTGACCAGCATCACCGCCAACGCGATTGCTTCCATCGTGGCGGGCAAGGGGACGACCATCCACCTCGCCAACAACGTGGACGACATCAAGCTGGAAGGCAACCTCGCCACGGCAGGGAACGCCGACGGCTCGTTCTCCAACTTTGCCACGGCCAACCTCATCGGCAGCGTCCAGAACCCGGACGCCCCCCGGGCCAGCATCTTCCAGACGGGCGACGGCCTCATCGCCGCGACCAACCCCACCTTCGACCGCAACTTCGCCCCCGAGGCGCTCCTGACCGTCGACGCCTCGGGCAACCTCGTCTTTTCTGATCTCCGGCAGCCCGCGGAAACGCCGGCCCTCCTGACCAGCATCCCTGTGAACGCTTCCCTGTAATCATTCCGCTCCTCATGAACCGCAAGAATCCCCCCGCTGCTCCCAAGCGTCCTGCCGTGCTGATCGAAGCACTCGAACCGCGCATCGCCCCCGCCGGCCTGCTCAACGAATCGAAGTTCACCTCCGTGGCCGTCGGCGGCAGCCTGTTGCTCGACGCCAGCGGCAAGCCCGGCGCGTTCCAGGGCCTGACCACCGGCGCGGGTGGCGGCTCCGGCTCCTACCTGCTGTACCTCACGTCCGGGCGCGCGCTCGTCTTCACGACCGACATCAACGGCAACGGACGCCTCGACCCGGGCGAAATCACCGGGATCTCGCTGGGGAAGGATTCGCTGGGCCACGACCCGTCGCTCCTCCTCTTCAGTGACGTGAACGGCGACATCGTGACCAACCTGGACGGCACGGCCGGGGCAACGCTCACCGATTCCGACCACAACCCTAACAACGGGCGCGACGGCCAGTTGCTGACCGACACCAACATCGGCAGCATCACCCTGCGCACGCTCACCAACGCGGACATCGACGCGACCATCGCGGGCAACACCACGCTCAACCGTCTGGCGTTGACGAGCTTTTCGATCCACGGCAACGTGGTCGCCGGCGGCAGCATCGGCGGCGTGACCATCGACACGGTCGGCACGGCCCTGCTCACGGCAAAGTTCGACGGTTCCACCGGCGACCAGCTCTTCACCGGGGCCGTCCCGACCATCGGCGGCCTCTACACCGGCACGGCGGCCAACAACCTGTCGTTTCACTTCACGCAGAACAACCCGAACACCCCGCAGATCGAGGGCACGATCCAGCTTTTCCGCCCCTCGGCAGGGGAGCACGGCGGCGACATCAGCAACGTCCAGGCCGCCAGCACGGGCACGGTGTTCAGCATCGGCACTCTGGCCACCGGCGACGGCGGCACGGGCGCGCCCGGCGGCAACCTCACCAACCTCGTGCTGCACGGCGCGGAGGGCGGCTACCAGGTGATCGCCGGGAACGGCGGCGACGGCGCCATCGGCGGCGTGGGCGGCTCGATCAGCGGGTTCAACGACCTGGGCTCGGTCACCAGTGACGTGGTCCTGCACACGGGCGACGGCGGCACGGGCCTGCTCGGCGCGGGCGGCAACGGCGGCACGGCCACTTTCGCCACCACGAACATCGCGGCGGGCGTCCACGTCTACATGGGGCGCGGCGGCGACGGGTTCACCAACGGCGGCACCGGGGCGAGCTTCACCTCGGCTGCCTTCAACACCCCCGAGACGACGACCCCGATCGGCAACGATTTCATCGGGACCTGGCACAACATCGGCGACGTGGGCAACACCCATCCGCTTCCCGACGGCACCTATGCCCCCGAGGTGCTCGATTTCAACCACGATGGCTTCGGCGACGCCATCTTCACCACCAACGTGCCCAACGCGGTCAACATCGTGTTCGGTAACGGCCTCGGCGCTTTGAACGGCACGACGGTCAGCCTGAAGGTGCCCGGCGTGACCAACCCGGCGGTGACCGTCGGCGACTTCAACGGCGACGGCCGCCCGGACATCGCCGTGGCCTCGGGCGACGCCAGCAGCTTCAGCGGGGTCTACGTGTTCCTCGACCAGATCGGCACCGCGCTCGATCCGATCAACAGCCGCAACTTCACCCACAGCACCGTGGGCGACCATCCCTTCAGCGCCCCGCTGCAAACCGCGCTGCCGACCCTGGCCGACCAGTTCTTGTACCAGACCTCCGGCGCGGTGGTCGCGCTGGCCGCCGGTGACTACAACGGGGACGGCATCACGGATATCGCCTACATTCAAAACGTCATCGTCGAGGTGACCTTCCAGCCCCTGCAAACGGTGGGCGTTCTGTTCGGCGACGCCAGGCACGATCCGAACACGGGCGCGGTGGGACATGATGCCACGACCGGAAAGATTATCGGGAGTGGATATTTCTATGCAAACTCCGCTGCTCCCAAGGCAGCCCCCACGTTGCAGAACGTGTTCAACCTGCCGGGCACGGTCTTCCTGCAAGCCACTTCGCTGACTTCCGGGAACCTGCCGAACGCGGTCACTGGCCTCCCCGCCGCGAACGAGATCTTCCTCTACACGAAGCAAGGAGAAAAGAGTTTCACTTCCTACTCGGTGAGTCCGACCAATCCGGTGACCCATGCCCCGTTCGCTGCCGGCTTGGCCCCCGCTCCCTTCGGTCTGGGTCAGGTCGATACGAACCGCAACCTCGGCGGCACGAACGTTTCGTCCACCGATGCGCAGATCCAGGCGCTCACCATTCAGGACATCGACCGGGATGGTTTCGCCGATGTCGTGGTGCTCACCCAGACCCCGCAGAGTTTCCTGCTCGGTTTCCAGGGGGACAGGCTGAACGGGTTTACGAATCGATCCGCTCCCAACGCGGACAACGCAGGCATTGCCATCCAAAACACGGGCAACGGCGTGGCGCTTGCCGCGTCTGACCCGGTGGGTACCGGCGACTTCAACGCGGTGGGCATCCTCCTCCTCCCCCAGATCCCGGGCCCGTTCGTCCGGGAATATCTCTTCCAGGACCCGGTCACGAGAGCGCCTTCTTTCTATTACAACAACGGGGACCCCACGGCCGCCCGGACCCTCGCGTTGGGTACGGACACCCAGGACACGAACGTGGCCACGATTGACGGCTTCTACGCCACGACGCCGCTCTTGTCGGCCAGGACCGGGGCGGCTGCGCGATTGAGCGCGAGCGGCTTCGGCGTGCTCTCGCCGGAAACCACGGCGTATCAGCAAGCGAATCTCTACCTCCTGGGCACCGGATCTATTCTGTTGTCCTTCCCCTATTACGAAACCAACAACGGCTACGAGATCCGTTCGGGAGACGGCGGCAACGCGGTCACGGGCATCGGCGGGAACGCCGGGGTCGTCGGGTCGTTGACCGCGCAGGTCGGGGGCGGCACGGGCGCGGTGGCCATCGTGTTCCCGGCGTCCCCCACCTACTTGGGAGATGCCTCCGTAATCGGTGGGAACGGCGGCAACGGCTACGGCGGCGGCGGGATCGGTGGCGACACCAGCGGGATCACGGTCCGTTACGTCGTCGGTGCCATTCCGACCTCCGTGGCCTCGCTGACCGCTGGCAACGGCGGCAACGGGATCGGCGGCGACGGCGGACGCGGTGGCAACCTGAGCCTGGACTCCATCCAGACGCAGACGGATTTCGTCGGCACCGCCGGTAACGCGGGCAACGGTCTGCACGGCGGCCAGGGCGGCTCCATCACGGGTAACCAGTCCGGGGTTTACGATGTCGCCACGGTTTCGGTGACTCTCATCACCGGGATCGGTGGGGAGGGCGCGCTCGCCGGTGGCATCGGCGGAGACATCAACAAGTGGGATTCGCTCCTCACTCCCAAAACCGGCACTCTGGGTTCCTTTTTGACTTATACGACGGGTGCGGGCGGCGGCGCGGCGGGTGGGTCCGGCGGCAACGGCGGCTCGATCCTCGACAGCAGCCCGGATCAGAACCAGAACTCGCTGTCCGGTCCATTGACGTTGACGACCGGCGCGGGCGGCAACGGCCTGGCGGGCGGCAACGGCGGCGCGGTCAACACGTTCATCAACAGCGCGACCAGCCAGTCGGCGTTGCCGACCACGCTGTCGGTGTTGACGGGCAACGGCGGCATCGGCGTCAGTGGCGTGGGCGGCGCGGGTGGGCTGATCACCAGCTTCAGCTCCAACGCCACCGGGTTATTGAGCAATCCTTTGAACCTCAATCCCCTTGTCGGCCTGGGCCGCATCATCGCGGGCGACGGCGGGGCGAGCTACGGCCAGTCGGGCGGCAACGGCGGCACCCTCAACAACGTCACGGCCACGGCGACTTCCACGCCGCTGGTCGTGGCGGGCGGCGCGGGCGGCGACGGTCTGACGCTGGGCGGCACCGGCGGTTCGGTGACGAACTCCCAGATCAACTCCGCCGCGTTGCAAATCGGCAAGATGCTCGTGGTCGGGGGCAAAGGCGGCAACGCCCTGGCCGCCCAGCCGCAGGACATCACGTTGGTCGGCGATTCGGATACCACCGATCTCGCGCACACCGTCCTGGCGTTCGGCAACGTCCGCGGGGTGGGTGGCAACGGCGGCAACATCTCGAACATCACCCAGCCGGTCGGCGCGCAAACCGCCGTCGATCTGATCGCGGGCAACGGCGGCAGCACGATCAACGCCAGCACGGTGACCACCCCCACCACCGGGGTGGGAGCGGGCGGCTCGGTGACCGGCGTGACGTTGACGGGCACGGTCGGCGCCATCAGCCGCGATACGACGCTGGGTGCCGTCACCAATCCGCCGATCAAGAGCTACAGCTTCCTCGACCGGACCACCGGAACGACGAACACCTCGATCTCCGCGCTCATCGACTTCCTCGCGCAACCGGACAACACGGGCTTCGTGCTCGACGATTCCGTCGGCAACGTGGGCATCGTGGCGGGTTCGGCCGGACTGGTCCGGGGCGCCCGGCCCGCGCAGGACGGCGTCAACGGCGACGTGACCAACATCACCGCGTCGAGCATCATGTCCATCGTGGCCGGTTCGGTAGACCGGGTGGCACCGGTGCGGATTCTCTCGGGCATCGCGGTGACCAACACCGACGGCGTCCTGGGTGCGGACAAGCGTCCGATCCCGACCACGCTCCCGAACGGACAGCTCAGCTACGGGCCGAACGGCGTGCTCGATTACTTCAACCCGACCACCAACCAGGTCGTGAACAACCTGGAGGCTGGCGACGGCCTGATCGACGGCGCGATTTTCTCGTCCTCGAACCAGCAGACAGGTCTCCAAGGACCGCGGATCTTCTCGGCGACTTAAGAAACCGCTTGCCAAGCAAAAAACGGGGAGGAACGTGCGCGTTTCTCCCCGTTTCTGTTTGCGGGACGAACGTCCCGGCATCCACAGACGGCAAGGGGCACTCTCCGCCGGACCGGACTTATTTCAGGGCGGCAGCAAACAAGTTGGGATGTTGGTCGGACGCCACGAGGTAATTCTCGCGGGAATCCCGTCGTTCCATGATATATTTGTCTAGCGCGGGATCAACCGGCACAGGGTAGTTGCCCGTAAAGCAGGCGAGGCAGAAGTCGTTCTCCGGCAGGCCGGTGGCGCGGACCATCCCCTCCACGTCGAGATAGCCGACGCTGTCCGCCCCCAGGTACTCGCAAATTTGCTGGTGCGAAAGCTGGTTGGCGAGCAGGTTGTTCGGGTCCGGGAAGTCGATGCCGTAGTGGCACGCAAACCGGTGCGGCGGACAACTCACGCGCATGTGGACTTCCTTCGCGCCCGCCTCCCGCAGACTGACCACGCGGGCGCGCGCCGTCGTGCCGCGCACGATGGAGTCGTCCACGACCACGACGCGTTTGCCCTTCACGGCACCTTTGATCAGGTTGAGCTTGATGCGGACGTTGAAATCGCGGATGAGCTGGCTGGGTGCGAGGAACGTCCTGCCGATGTAATGGTTGCGGACGAACGCGTGCTCGAACGGGATGCCGAGGGCCTCCGCGTAGCCAAGCGCGGCGTAATTGCCGGAGTCCGGCACGGGCACGACGAGGTCGGCCTCGACGGGATGCAGCCGGGCCAGTTCGCGGCCCATCCTAGTGCGCGCGGCGGCGACGTTCACGTCGTCGATCAGGCTGTCGGGCCGGGCGAAATACACGTACTCGAAGATGCAGAACGCTTTCTTTTCCCGCCGGAACGGCCATTCGCTGCGGAGGCCGTTTTCGTCGATGATGACGACCTCGCCGGGTTCGATCTCACGGACGAACTCGGCGTGGATCAGGTCGAACGCGCAGGTCTCCGACGCCAGGACGTAGGCGTCGTCGAGCTTGCCGAGCACCAGGGGGCGGAAGCCGAAAGGGTCGCGCACGCCGATGACCTCGTGCTCGCTCATGATGACGAGCGAAAACGCGCCACGCGCCCGGGCCAGCGAGGACAGCGCGCTGCCGCCCGGGACAGGCTGCGCGAGCAGGTGCAGCATGATCTCGCTGTCATTGGTCGTTTGGAAGATAGACCCGTTGGCTTCGAGTTCGTCGCGCAACACGTCGGCGTTGATGAGGTTGCCGTTGTGGGCGAGGGCGATCTGCCCCCGGCTGCCGTGGCCGATCATGGGTTGGGCATTGACGAGGTTGCTCGAACCGGTGGTCGAATAGCGCGTGTGCCCGATGGCGCGGGTGCCGGTCAGACGCTCAATGTCGCCCTCCTTGAACACTTGGCCGACGAGACCCATGGCCTTGTGTAAGTTGAACAATTCACCCGGCCCCTTGGCGCTGACGATCCCGGCGCTTTCCTGCCCCCGGTGTTGGAGGGCGAAGAGGCCGTAATAGGTCAGGGCGGCGGCGTTGGGATGGTTGAAGATGCCGAACACGCCGCACTCGTGGCGCGGGTAGGGAGAGGAAGGAGTGATATCCACAAACGGCGGGGGAGGCAGCAGTCAGGCTTCGAACAGGTCGTCAACGGGCATCGTCCAGCCGGGCACAGCGGGTTCGGCTTCAGCCGATTGCCCACGCTGATAAATCACGGCTGGCTGGTCGGGATTGCCGTCCCGGAAAACACGCACGACATTTTCGTCGAGAAGGTCCACGTCCCAAACGACACGGGTGCCCGCCGCAAAATAATCGGCGCGCTTGGCAGCCATCGCCCGTTCGGCGGTGGAGCCGTCATCGTTTTCACTGCGTACCCCAGCGGCGAAATCGGGCGCGCCATCGACGAATTTCATGCCCGGCGACGGTTCGGTGAAGTACGATGCATCCGGGGAGAACGACATCCGGTGGGGGAGATCCACCACGAAAAAAAGCCCGTCGGTGCCAGCACGGCCCAAGCGTGTTCGTCTCACATACGAACGCAACGACACGAAAATTTCACCAGCCGCGAAATTGGGATCGTAACCGGGCATCTCTAAGTGGACGATTTCTCCGTTGATGATCTCCGCTTTGCCCTCGACGCGATAGAGGGCTTCGACCAGCGCGTGTTCGGTGGTGGTCATAGAGTTGGACCGGATTATCGCAGACGGGCCGCCGAAAAGCGAGCGGTGTCTGTCTTCAGGCGGCGTCCATGCAGTCACCAATGGAGTCGTGCCAAGCATGGTGCAGGTCGGCGATGGGCCACGCCAACCGCGCCGCGCCCACTTCGATGACCAATTCCGGGCCGCCCACCGTGCCCAGCTTTCGGACAGGCACATCGCGCCAGTCGAGCAGGGCCACAACGGCGGCGGCATTGCCAGCGGTCACGGAAATCACGATCCGCGATTGGCTTTCGTTGAAGAGTGCCACGTCGGTGCGCTGACCGGCGGTAGCGAGGGTAACCTGCGCGCCGAGGCGATCCGCACCCGAGACGCAGCTTTCCGCCAACGCAACGGCCAGACCGCCTTCCGAGCAATCGTGCGCGCTGCGAAGCAGGTCCATGCGGCCCAGGGCGCGCACGGCGTCGTGCAGGGCAATTTCGCGCGCCACGTCCAGCCGGGGCGGCAGACCTTCCTTGCGGCCATGGACGACCGCGACGTACTGCGAGCCGCCGAGTTCGTCGCCCGGCGCGCCGAGCAGGAGGATCACGTCGCCTGCCTTTTTGAACGCCTGGGTCGTGATGTGACGCTCATTTTCGATGATGCCGACCATGCCGACGGTCGGCGTGGGATCGACGCTGCCAGCGGGGTTCTGGTTGTAGAGGCTGACGTTGCCGCCGGTGACCGGGGTATCGAAGGCGCGGCACATCTCGGCGAGACCCTCGACGCACTCGCGCAGTTGCCAGAAGTTTTCCGGGTGGTGGGGGTTGCCGAAGTTCAGATTGTCGGTCACGGCCAGCGGGACCGCGCCCGAACAGGCGAGGTTGCGCGCGGCCTCGGCCACGGCGATGCGTGCGCCTTCGCGGGGATCGAGCCGGCAGTACAGGGCGTTGCAATCGCTGGTGGCGGCGAGGATTTTGTCGGCCTCGCGGACGTAGAACACGGCGGCGTCCGACCCGGGCGCGACCATCGTGCCGGTGCGGACCATGTGGTCGTACTGCCGCCAGACCCAGTGCTTGCTGGCGATGGTCGGGTGGGCGAGCAGTTGGAGCAGCGCCGCTTGCGGGTCGGCCTCGGGCACGGTGGCGAGGTCCAACGGCGGCTCGGGCGGGCGGGCCCTGGCCTCGCGCCGGTAGAGCGGGGCTTCGTCGGCGAGGGTCCGGGCGGGGATTTCGGCGGCGATCTGGTCGCTGACCTTTACCCGCATCATGCCGTCGTCGTTGACCACGCCGATCCGCGCGCAGGGGAGGTCCCACTTGTCGAAGATCGCCTGCACCTCGGCCTCGCGGCCCTGCTTGACGATGATCAGCATCCGCTCCTGCGATTCGCTGAGCAGGATTTCGTAGGGCGTCATGCCCGGTTCGCGCTGGGGGACGAGGTTGAGGTCGATCTCGACGCCGCTGCCGCCCCGGCTGGCGGTCTCGCAGGTGGAGCACGTCAGACCCGCCGCGCCCATGTCCTGAATGCCCGCGACGGCGTCGGTGGCGAGCAGTTCGAGGCAGGCTTCGAGCAGGAGTTTTTCCTTGAACGGGTCGCCGACCTGGACCGCCGGGCGGTCCTGTTTGGATTCGTCGGTCAGATCGCGTGAGGCGAACGCCGCACCCGCCAGACCGTCGCGCCCGGTCTCCGCGCCGACGTAGAACACCGGGTTGCCGACGCCCTTCGCCGCGCCGCGTGCAATCTGTTCATGGCGTAATACGCCCAGGCAGAACACGTTGACCAGCGGGTTGCCCTGGTAGCTTTCGTCGAAATAAATCTCGCCGCCGATGGTGGGGACGCCGATGCAGTTGCCGTAATGGGCGATGCCTTCGACGACGCCCGTGAAGAGGCGGCGGTTGGCGCGGATGGCGTCGGTGTCGCCATGGATCGGGCCGAACCGCAGCGAGTTGAGGCTGAACACGGGCCGCGCGCCCATCGTGAAAATATCGCGGATGATGCCGCCGACGCCGGTGGCCGCGCCCTGGAAAGGTTCGATGGCGCTCGGGTGGTTGTGGCTTTCCATCTTGAAGGCCACGCCCCAGCCGTCGCCCACGTCGATGACCCCGGCGTTTTCCTCGCCTGCCTTGACGAGCACGCGCGGACCTTCGGTGGGGAATTTGCGCAGTTCGAGGCGCGAGTTTTTGTAGGAGCAATGCTCGCTCCACATCACGGAGAAGACGCCGAGTTCGGTGAAGTTGGGGGCGCGTCCGAGGATGGTTTCGATGCGTTGGTATTCGTCGGGCGTCAGGCCGTGCTTGGCGATGACTTCGGGGGTGATGGCTGGTTCGTCCATGAAGAAATTGTCCGCAGATTACGCAGATTTTCGCAGATTGAGGAGGAGATATCAGTCGGTTTCCACTCGGTATTCGCCCGTCTCTTCTCCCAATCTGCGAAAAGCTGCGTAATCTGCGGACAATTCTTCTCGGCTGGAACGGATGAATCGCAAATGCTCAAGACTGGGCGTCCCAAAGTTGAGAAGTCGTCCGATGGAATAGCCGGTTGCCTTTAATTCGTTGATCACCTGTGCGTGATGAGCGGAGACGAGGCCACCGAGTGCTTTGAGTTCGACCACGATCTGATCGAAGCAAAGAAAATCCGCTCGATACTCGCAAGCTAACGCCCGATCCTTGTAATAGATCGTTAAATCGACTTCACCGCGAAATGGGATGCCGCGCTCACCGAACTCCAGAGCCAAAGCTTGTTGATAGACCGCTTCGAGGAAACCGTGACCTAGCTGGCGATGCACCTCCATCGCGGCACCGATGATCGCGTGGGTCTGCGGGTCTTTGGTTTTCACTGGTGCAGAGCATTAAACGCCCACCACGTCGCCGCCCTGGCGGATGTTGGCCACCGCGTCCGACGAGACGCGCGACATCTCGCTGACCGGAGTTTTCACCTTGGGCTTGGCCGGTTCCTCGAGCGACAGGACGTGGATCATGGATGCAAAGATACGCTTGCCGTCCACGCTGCCGAGGCGTGGGTGGCAGGCGCGGTCGGGGTGGGGCATGAGGCCGAAAACGTTGCGCGCCCGGTTGCAGATCCCGGCGACGTCCGAGCGGGAGCCGTTCGGATTGGCGGCGACGGCGGGCGCGCCGGTTTTGGGGTCCACGTAACGCAGGAGCACTTGCCGGTGGGTTTCGAGGTCGCGCAGGGTGGCGTCGTCGGCGTAATAACAGCCCTCGCCGTGGGCGACCGGGATGCGCAGGATCGTGCCGGTCGGCGTGGCGTTGGTGAACGGCGAATCGCTCGTTTCCACGCGCACCGCCACCTCCTCGCAGACGAAACGCAGCGAGCGGTTGCGAATCAGCGCGCCGGGGAGCAGACCGCTTTCGCACAGAATCTGAAAGCCGTTGCAAACGCCGATGATCAGCTTGCCAACCTCGGCGGCGGCCTGGACCGCGCCCATCACGGGCGAGAAGCGGGCGATGGCTCCGGTGCGCAGATAATCGCCGTAGGAGAAACCGCCGGGAACCACGATGGCATCGTAACCTGCGAGCGAGTTTTCCTTGTGCCAGACGTATTCGGTCTCGACGCCCATGTCGTCACGCAGCGCGTGGTAGCAATCCTGATCGCAATTCGAGCCGGGAAAACGGAGGACGGCGAATTTCATGGCAAGAAGGAAAGGATTATTCGCCGAGTTCGAGCCGGTAATCCTCGATCACCGGGTTGGAAAGCAGGTCACGGCAAAGAGCGTGGAGCTTTTCCTCCAACGCGGCGCGGTCCCCGGCGGCGCTCTGGTCGATGTCAATTTCCATGAACTTACCCACCCGCACGGTGCCCGCCGAAGGCAGGCCCAGGTGGTGGATCGCGGCGCGCACCGCGTTGCCTTGGGGGTCGAGGACGGCTTGCTTGGGCATGACGGTCACACGCGCTTTCATGGGAAAAGGAGAGAGGATTGGGGTGGGGTGGCGAGGCGGTCGGGGACGTGCAGCATGGCCGCAAGCCGGGCCGCGCGCAAGCCCCGACCCGCCCGGACGCCCACCGTGAAATCAGGGCTGGCACGGGGCGGGAGGCTTCGCTATAGTCGGCGGTTGTATGTTCGATTTGCGCCGGAAGACGCCCCCTTTTATCGCCACGGTGGCCGCATTTTTCTGCGTGGCCGCGCTGGTGGCCGCCGCGCCTGCTCAGAAACCGAAGAAAGATAAGAAGCCGACCCCGGCAGCCACGCCCGAAGACGCCCCCGCCGCGCCGTCGCCCGCGGCCCCGCCGACCGCGCCCGTGGAGGTGCCGCCGCTGACGGCCGAGCAGATGCAATCGTCCGTCACGCTCGACGCGCTGACTATTCCGACGCCCGGCGAGTTGTTCGCCGCGCTCAACAAACAATGTAAACCCAACTGGACCGCCCAGGCCCGCGGACCCATCGGCACGGCGTACAGCGACCGTCCCCAGGCCGCGCTCAACCTCGGCGGGTTGATCGCCGACGGCTACGTGGCCGTCGAGGCGCAGGACGGCCAGCAGGTCAAAAATCTGGGCCGCGATATCCTGTCGCTCGCCAAGACGCTCGGCATCAGCAAAGACATCCTCGCCCGGGGCAACAGCATCCAGCAGTTCGCCACCGACAACGACTGGAATTCGCTCAAGGAGGAGTTGGAAGCCCTCCAGAACGAGGTGAAACAGGAGATGGACAACCTGCACGACGACGAACTGGTCACCCTGCTCAGCCTGGGCGGCTGGATTCGCGGCACGATGGTCGTGAGCGACGTGGTGCTCAAGAATTTCAGCCAGGAGACCTCGTGCATCCTGCGCCAGCCCGCGCTGGTCGTTTACCTGCGCGAAAAGCTCGACAAACTTTCTCCGAAGGTCAAGGATTCACCGCTCGTCAAGTCGGTTGGCGCGGGGCTCGACAGCTTGGCCAAGCTGGTGTCGTTTCCGCTCGGCGCGACCGCGACGAAGGAGGAAGTGCAGCGGCTCCACGATCAGGCCGCCGAGTTGATGAAAACCATCGCCAAGCGGGAAAGCTGAAGCGTCCATTTTACTGATTTCATGAATTTTTTGTCGAGATTGCGTTTCTCGCGGCCCGGGTTTTTCGTCCGGTTGGTCCTGGCAGTGCTGGCTGGCGCCGTCGTTTACGGTCGGCCGCAGGCGGCTCCGGGCACACCCGCCGAGAACGACGGGCAGGTGGCCGCGCGGGAAATCGCGCTCGAAATGGCCGGGGCGTTCACCAACGACGGGTACAAAATCCGTGATGGACATTGGGCCGGGCAGTTGAAGCTCAAGACGCCGCAGATCGTCACGGTCAACCTGTACGCGGGTAACCAGTATTACTTTTCGCTTGGTTCGACCGACAAGGCGAAGAAAGTGAACGTGACCGTCTACGACGAGGCGGGCAAACCGGTGGGCGACGAGCAGTTTTTCCAGGATCGTTTCCGTGCGGCGGCGGGCGTGTCGCCGGTGGCGAGCGGGCCGTATTATGTCAGCATCCAGCTTCTCGAAGGCGAGCCGACGGATTTTTGCCTGCTGTACTCGTACAAATAAGGGTAAACAGCCGGGGACCGGGGAATACCGAATTTCAGTTAGTTTTTGATACCGTACATTTATGGCTTTGGAAGCGATCTTGCCGCAAACCGCGCAAAAATTTGACGGACCGCGCGTGAAACAATTTTCCGTGTTCCTGAAGAACAAAGTCGGCGCGTTGTTGGAGGTGGTGCGGTTGCTGCACGTACACACGGTGGATGTGATCGGGCTGAGCGTGCAGGATTCGACGGATTCTTCCATCGTGCGGCTGATCGTGAGCGACCCGGAAATCGTCGAGACGCTTTTTCAGGAGAACGAGATACCGTTCGGGGTCTGCGAGATGGTGGTGGTCGAGCTGGAGGAAGTGGCGGTCGATCTGGGCCGACTCCTGGCGTCGCTGCTGGCGGCGGAGGTAAACATTTTCTTCAGTTATCCGCTGTTGACCCGACCCAACCGCCGGGCAGCCTTGGCGATGCACGTCGAGGACCACGAGTGCGCGGCGTCGGTGCTGATGGGTGACGGATTTATGCTGCTGAGTCAGGCGGATATCTCACGCTGACGCTCCTTTCTCCGGTTTCCAAGAAATTTTTCTGTGCTTGACCCGGTGTTGGGGATTTTAGTACACGGACCAAGGTGAAATTTTTCCTCTTCGCTTTTGTGCTCCTGCCGCTCAGTGCGTTCGCGCAAGCACCAAGGCCCACAGCAACGCCCTTCCCCGACCTCGTTACGCTTTCGGGCAAAGCCTATAGGCAGGCTCGGGTCTTCCGCGTCGAGCCAGATGGCATCACCTACATGTTCGCGGGCGGGATGGTGAAGATTGGCTTCGCCGATCTGCCGGAAGCAACGCGCAAGCAGTACGGTTACGATCCCCGGAAGGCAGCGACATTTGAAGAAACAGATGGCGCGATGCAAGATGCGGCTGCCCGCGCGCTGGCGGCGACGAATGCGGAAATCGCCAGGCGTCAGCGCGAAGTGAATATCCAAGCCGCAACGGATGTGGCAAACGCCCCGAAACCTGTCGGTGTAGGCACTTCGACCGCGCTGCAAACCGGCTCAATATCGGGTGGGTCCTACGGTGAAACCGGCTACATCTGGAATCAGATTTCCGGGCGAGTGAGCAGCGGTGAAAGCGTCGTGACAAAAACCGCGTCCGGCACTAAAATTAATGGCTCCGTGCTCAGTGTTTCCCCAAATGAAGGCGTGATTCTCGTTTCCTCGCAAACCAATGGTGAAATTGAGATTGTTGCCGTCGGTAAGATGCGCCGCATTGATCGCGTTGCGGACGGCGACAAGGTAGAACTTTCCTGTGTCGCGGATGGGACTTACTCGTACACCAGTGCGGCGGGTAACGCGGCGACGGTTCACCGGTACAAATTTGTTTCAGGACACGTGCGCGGGCTTGATGGAAAATACGTGGACTGACTGGCCCCGAAAAGCTGGCCGACGACTGCGCGGCCAAGCTGTGAGTCAGAGGCGACCCGAGAATCCAAGAATCAGGCGTTGCGCCCATTTCCTTCGTTCCCAAGTTGTACTTGAGAACGCACTTGTCCCGGAAGCTGTGCTTCCTCGGACGTTCGCGGCGGCGAAGTGCAACTTCGCAGACAAGCGCGTTCCCAAGTACAACTTGGGAGCGAGGGAAGGGGACAATTACTTATCGCTTGCAGCCTGTTTATGCAGCTTGCCTTGCAGCCGGGTCATCCACGGGGAAATCAATGCGCCGACCGAAGCGGATGCCATTAGGGATTTGATCGAACCGCGCGAGACTTTGAGGCGTTCATTGGTCTCCAGCGGCGAGGTCTTTGCCAGCAGGCCGAGCGTTTCCAGGCCGATGAGTACCGGCAAGGCACAGGCGTAGCGGAGTTTGCGCGGTTGCAGGGCCGTGACGTATTCCCAGGCGGCGTCGAGATGGGCGAGCGCGGTCTGGCGTAAGTCGTTGAGAAGTGGGCGGGCCTTGGCGGGGGAATTGGCGAGGTCGGCGACTTCGAGGCCGTGTTGCGCGAGCAGGTCGGCAGGGAGATAGCAGCGACCGTTGGCAAGGTCTTCGGGCAGGTCGCGCAGGATGTTGACCATCTGCAACCCCTGGCCGAAGCGTTTGCCGAGGGCGAGCATCTCGGTTTCGTCGCGTTTCGACCAACCGGCGAGCAGATGCCGCTGGCAGAGACGCGTCCAGAGTTCGCCCACACACCCGGCGACGAAGTAGGTGTACTCGTCGAGTTCGGTTGCGGTGGCGAGCGGCTTGGGCTCGGCCTCGGTGCCCTCACCGAAACGCAGGAGATCGAGTTCCTGGCCGCGACCGATGCGGGCCAGCGTGCGGCGCAGATCCCAGCGATCTTCTAACGGCTGGGCTTCGAGCCAAGCCAAGCAACGGTCGAGATTTTTGAGGAGGTCGCGCTCGCCATCGTGGGTCTGCTTGCCGACGAGGTCGCGCTGGAGCGGGCGCAGGATTTCGGGGTCCGCGCCGTACTTGATCATGTCGAGCAAAGCACGCAGGTGTTCCAGCCGGGTGCCGGGGACGACGCCGGGCGTGTCCGCGACGGTGTCGAGCGCGCGGGCCAACAGGTAGCCGAGGGTGATCGGCTCGCGCAACGGGTCGGGCAGCAGCCGGATCGTCAGCGAAAAGGAACGGGACACCGAGGCCAGAAAATCGCCGCCCAGGTCTTCCAGCGCCGAGCCGGATGGGTGGGTCTGGACAGAGGGCGCGGGGGCGGGAGCAGGCTTCGGTTCATCGGCGCGTTTCGGGCCGGAACGCCGACCGTCGGGGCGGTCTGCCCGGCCACCGCGTTCGCTGCCGCCACCGCTGCGCCGCCGGTCGCCGCCACCGCGCCGCTCGTCGGAGGGCGCAGGTCCCCGGCGTTCACCGCCGCGACCAGACGACGGACCCGCCGAGCGTTCGCCGCCGGAACGGTTGCCGCCACCCGTCCGCGACGAAGGGCGGCGCGGGCCGCGCGAGGAAGCAGATTCTCCCGGTGAGAAGTTTTCCCCGCCAGCGGGCGGTTTCGGGCGGGAATCCTGGTTTGAATCTTCGATCTCCATAAATGCAGGGTCCTCTATCGCTCAAGGTTCGAGCGCGCGCAGGTCTATTTTTTCCGCCTCGTAGTTCCCCAGGCCGATTTCGGCGGCGGTTTTAACGTGGGCGGCGCTTTCCGTGAGCGCGGGCAAGTGCGATTGGGCGCGCCAGATTTCCAGCAGGCGCAGGGTCACGGCGTCCAGGGCAACCGCGTCGCGGCTGGCGTAGAGCGTGCCGAGCGGGCGGGCGTAGAGCGGTTGGTAATCGGGGCCCCCGGCGATCTGGGCGACGAGGCCATCCGTGAGGTTGAGCACGATCTTGCCGCCGAGCTGCGGGTCGCTGTACATTTCGGGGATCGCAGTGACGCCGTAACGCGGGGGACCGACCAGCCGACGCCAGTTGTCCACGTTGGGGATGGTCACGTTGTAAAGCGCGCCGCCGATCCCCGCGAAATAGCTGTCGCAAAACACCGGTACGTTGACGATTTTCGTCACCTTGCGGGAGAGGATCGTGCAGTAATGGCTGACGTTGCTGAGGTTTTCCCTGGCCAGCGCGGCGGCGTTGCGGGTCGGGTTGGGACCGGGCACGAGAGCCGGGGCGTGTTCGTCCAGCGGGTTGAGCGCGAAGGCGGGCCGCTCGGCGTGCAGGGATTCGTCGGCGGCGATGGGGTGGCCATGGAACAGGAGATCGCCCCAGATCAGCTTGCCGAGGATGGGCGCGGAGTATATTTCCTTCGCGTCGTAGCCGTAGCGCGGCTCGATGGCGAGGACGGGGCAGGAGAGCGTCGAGCGGCCGTCCCGGGTCAAATAACCGGCGGCGCGCAGGTCGTCGGCATCGCGGTCCCAGACGAGGACGTTCGACGCGGGCACTCCGGCGGCGCGCAGTCCGTCGATGATCGCTTCGATGACGGCACGGTGCGTGGCGCCTGCCCCCTGGCCGGTCGCGCTGATTTTGATCCCCACGACATCGCGCGGGTCCACGAGGCTGCGCCAACCGGCGGCAGCGTTTTCCTTGCCGGTCACGGCGACGACGAGGCGGTCAACCATCGCGTGGACCCGGCTCGTGCCGGCAGACGATTCGTGGATGGAATAAACCGTGGAGCGCGCGGGGGCCTGGGGGGACTGGAGAGGTGGGGTGGGTTCGGGCTTGGGATGAGCGGCCGCGACGGCGTTGGCGAGCGGGGTGCCGAGGTCGTCGGCCGTCTGCGCGGAAAGCGTTCCAGCCAAGCCAGAGAGAACCAACACCGCCCAGAGCCACGCCGCGTTGCCCGCGAAAAAACGGCGCGGGGCAGAGACGGCGTTCACTTTACCTGACACATGGAGTATGTAAGGGCAAAGACGTGTCCGCACTAGGAGAAAACTGTCGAAACTTGTCAACGGACCGTGCCCCGGAGGCAGCGGGCACCGTGTCGCACCTCTACGTTCACATCCCGTTTTGCCCGAAAATTTGTCCGTACTGCTCGTTTTATAAAGAAGCGACGGACCGTAACAAAACCGGGCGTTTTCTCGACGCGCTGCTGTTGGAACTGGACGCGCAACAGGCGACGCTGCCGACGTTGCGTCCACGCACGATCTTTTTCGGCGGCGGGACACCCAGCGCGCTGTCCACGCCGCAGTTGGAATATCTGCTGACAGGATTGCGGGTGCGGCTGGACTTGAGCGCGCTGGAGGAATGGACGCTGGAAATGAACCCGGCGACGGTTTCGCTGGAAAAGGCGAGCCTGCTGCGTTCGCTCGGGGTGAACCGGGTGAGCATGGGCGTGCAGTCGTGGGAGCCGCAGCTTCTGGCGGTGCTGGGGCGGGTCCACAGCGCGGAGCAGGCGCGGCGTTCCTACGAGATTTTGCGCGAGGCGGGTTTTGAGAACGTGAACCTCGACCTGATTTTCGGCATTCCGACGCAGACCCCCGAGCTGTGGCGGCGTTCGCTGGCGGCGACGATGGCGCTGGGGCCGGAGCACATCAGCGCGTACAATCTGACCTACGAGGAGGACACGGAATTTTTCCGGCGGTTCGTGTCGGGCGAGTTGCGGCAGGACAACGAGGCGGACGCCCGGTTGTTCGAGACGACGGCGGACACGCTGGCGGCGGCGGGTTACGAGCCATACGAGATTTCCAATTTCTCGCGGCCCGGGCGGGAGTGCGCACACAACCTCGCGTACTGGCAGGGGGGTGATTACCTGGGATTGGGGCCGAGCGCGTTTTCGACGGTGGGCGAGCGGCGCTGGGCGAACGTGCGGGATACCGCGTTGTACAACGAGCGGGTTCACGCCGGAGAATCGGCGGCGGATTTCCGGGAAGACGTGCCGCCTGCCATGCGCAAGGTGGAGAGCATCGCGTTCGGGCTGCGGACCAACCGGGGCGTCGCGGCGGAAACGCTGCTGCCGTGGCCGGATCAGGTGGCGGAGTTCGAGGCGCTGGGGTTATTGGAGACGACGCCGGGCGCACGGGTGCTGCTCACGCGTAAGGGTCGGTTGCTGGCGGACACGGTGGCCGAGGCGTTTGTCTGATGTCTCCAGATGGAGGACTGCATGAACGACATCAGACCTCTTTCACCGTTCCTGAAACCTCACGCAAAGCCGCAAAGCCGCAAAGGAGAAGGGCAAAAAGGGCGTGCAAAGGCGCATGACGAAAGAGGTCTATTTTAGGAAAAGTTGCCCGAGATCGTTGGCAGGGTCGTCGATGATCTCCAAATTGCTCTCCAGCCCTATGGAACGGTCGGGGGGGGTCTTGGAGTAGGAGGTTCCAGGCTAGGCGGCGAGCTTCATGCCGGGAGACAAACACCGCAAAGCCCACGTCGGCAATTAGTTAATAGAGAAGCTGACTCACATCAAGCGGCTAACGAGTTTACCGCGACGGCGCACCATGACCGCCAGCCCAAGCGCGCCAAGAACGACCGTTGCCCAAGTTCCCGGTTCCGGGGCCAAGCCGAACACGAGGTCGCCGTTCAAACCGTCGTTGCCACCTTGGGTGGTGAGACTCAGATCAAAATCGACGCTCAGGGCGGCGTTCGACGGCAGTGCGCCCAGGTCGATGACATGGTCGTGGAAGAACGTCTGTGCCGCCGCGAGGCCGCCGTCGGTGCTGTCGAACGTAAAGACCCGGTCGGCAACGCCGGTTACGCGGATGGTGAAGACCAGCGATTTGATGAAGCCGTGGCCCCAGCGCCGTTGCCACCGTGAAAGCCCACGCCCTGGCCCTGGCCGCCACTGCCGCCCGTCCCGCCGGAAATAGTGCCCGAATTCGGGTTGTCAGTGTAAAACGAATAGGTCGAGCCCGTCGTCGCGCTGCCGGTGGCCGTCGAGGAAGCGGTCGCGCCGTTGCCCCCGTTGCCCGTGGGCACGCCATTTTGATAGGTCGAGTAAACGCTGCCGCCGCTGCCGCCCGTGGCGAAATCCTGCACGTTGATGTTCGTCCCGGTGCCGGAGGCAGTCGCATCGCTGTCATTTGCCGGATGCACCCGACCACCGTGAGCACTCACCTGAGGCAGATTTTCTCCAAACTCGGGGTGGAAACCCGCACCGCCGCCGCCGTCGTTGCCTGGGAAGTTCTGGCAGAAGAACAGAGTCACATCGGTCACGGCAACAAAGGCCGTTCGCTGGATGGATGATCATTTTCCCGAAGCGAGAGCACGAGATGGCCATCACCACGGAGGAGAGTCGTCACCCTGGTACGGTGGGCGACCAATACCCGAGGGTCCAAGTATGCCATTACCCCCGATGGAGGCATACGGGGACGCGGGTTGATCACCGTGGTTCGAACCAAAAGATTGGAGGTTCCACTGCGGTCAGCATTTGTTTCGTCATTGCATCTTTCGAAGGAAAGCGTACAAAAAGTGTCATTGACATCCTCGTCGTTTCTCGGCGACGGATGAGCTTGTCTCTATCTGTTCACGTCTTTCCCCCCCGGCGTGATCGCAGAAGCAGGAGTTTCTTGAGCGAAGTGCCGGCGGAGTTGCCTGGCATCGGTGGGGGAAATTAGCGTAACCCTTCACCTCATGCAGGCAACCCCAACTCTCCTTCCACGATGCGCCATGTTGTGCGCGGCAATCTGGGCGTTCGGAAATCTCGGATGGAGCCGCGCGCAGGTTCCCGGAGACCCGGTGGCACCGCAGTGGTCGCCGACCGCCATCCTAAACTGGGACCCGGCCACCGACGCGGATTCGCCCTACAACCGCAGCACCGTCCCACTGGCGGCCCGCACCACGAACACCGCGCTCAACGTTAACCCGCACGCCCAGTTCAACGGCGGCGGCGTGATGCCGCTCGTCGCGTTCAACCGCTACCCCAACAGTTCAGCCCAGGGACCCCGGTCGCTGAACTTCTATCCGCCCCAGTTCTGGCAATACATGGACAGCTTCGTCTTCTGGGGCGGCTCGAACTCGGACGGCGGGCAGATTCTGACCCCTAACGGGCACGTCATCGACGCCGCTCACCGCAACGGGGTGCCCATCTACGGCAAAGTCTTCTTCGGTCCCCAGGTTTTTGGCGGCAATATCGCGTACGTAAACGCCTTCCTCCAGAAATCGGGCAACACCTTCCCGGTGGCGGACAAGATGATCCAGGCCGCGCAGTACTTCGGGTTCGACGGGTGGTTCATCAACCAGGAGACCGAGGGCGCCGATGCCACCACGGCGAGCGCCATGCAGGCGTTCATGGCGTACTTCCGCACCAACGCTCCCTCCCTCAAACTGATCTGGTACGACTCCATGGACAAGGATGGTTACATCAACTACCAGAACGCGCTCACCACTTATAACCAGCCGTATTTCCAAGCGGGGAGCACGACCATCTCGGACAAGATGTTCCTCAACTTCTGGTGGGGTCAAAGCCAGCTGACCAGTTCCCGGGCCAAAGCCATCAGCCTCGGCCGCAGTCCTTATGACGTATACGCCGGCATCGATACCGAAGCCAACGGCTATAACACCACTTCGTTCACCTGGACGAACCTGTTTCCCGAGACTACCTCTGCGTCCGGCTCGACCCACGTGTTGTCGCTCGGCATCTACCGGCCCGAGTGGACCTTCAACTCCTCCTCCGGCACGGCCGACTTCCTCACCCGCGAAGGCTATTACTGGGTCGGCAAAAACCAGGACCCGAGCCGCACGAGTTCCGCCGATGCCTGGCCGGGGATCGCGCATTATTTTCCCGCGGCGACTCCGATCAACAGCCTGCCGTTCGTCACGAACTTCAACATCGGCCAGGGCAGCCTGTACAACATCAACGGCACGACGCTGATGACCGATCCGTGGTCCTGTCTGTCCTTGCAAGACATCCTGCCGACCTGGCGCTGGATCGTCACGAGCACCAGCGCCAACAAGCTCACTCCCGCCCTGGTGCTGGACGACGCCTACTACGGCGGCAGTTCGCTGCGGTTCACCGGCACGCTGGACGGCGTGAACACCGCGCTTCTCTACCAGACCAACCTGCCGGTTTCGGCAGCCACCCAGTTGCGCCTCGTCTACAAGGCGGGGGTCGCCAATGACGCCGCCATGCAGGTGGGTCTCACCTTTGCCGACGCTCCCGCCAGCCCGGTGTACCTGCCCTTGGGAACGGCTGCCAGCACGACGGCGTGGACCACGGCGACGCTCGACCTTTCCCCCTACGCGGGCAGAACCATCGCCGCGCTTTCGCTGCGCTTCGTCAACACCGGCTCTCAGGCCGGCTACTCGATGCGCGTCGGGCGGATCGCCATCTTCAACGGCGCCGCGACCGTGCCAGCCGCGCCGACCAACGTCGTGCTCGCGCAACAAAACAGCGTGGACCCGAACACCCTGAGCCTGCGCCTGAAGTGGACCGCTTCCACCGGCAGCGTCTATTATTACAACGTCTACGTGCGCAACGCGGACAACACGACCGCCTGGGTAGCCGCCACGCCGAACACCGCCTGCTTCGTGCCGCTCGCGCACCACAAAGGCAGCGGTTCGACGCTCAATCTGGAGGTGGAAGCCGTCGCGCCCGATTTCTCTGTTTCCACCGGCCGCGCCACCATCAGCGCCACCTTGCCGCCTCCGCCCAGCACCAAGTACCCGCTGACCGGCACGGTGATCGGCACCCCCGGCGCTTACAACAACGGCACGAATACCCGCGACAAGGTGTTCGACGGCAACATCTCCACCTATTTCGACGCGCCCGACGTCACGGGGGACTGGGCCGGGTTGGATCTCGGCGTTAACAAATCGGTGACGGCGATCAACTATGTGCCGCGCTCCGGCTACGAAGGGCGCATGGTGGGCGGCGTCTTCCAGGGCTCCAACACGCCGGATTTCAGCAGCGGCGTCGGCACGCTCTACACCGTGACTTCTACGCCAGCATCCGGGGCCTACACGTTGGCGGCGGTTTCCAACTACACCGGCTACCGTTATCTGCGTTACCTCGGTCCTACGAACGGCTCCTGCAACGTGTCGGAAGTGATCTTCTACGGCGTGTCCGTTCCGGCGGCCCCCACGGGGGTCAGCGTGACCCTGTTGAACGGCACGGCTTCCCTGGGTTGGAGCGCGCCGACCTACGCCAACACTTACAACGTGAAGCGGGCTGCCTCCAGCGGCGGGCCGTACACCATGGTGGCCAGCGGCGTCACGGCGACCAGTTACAGCGATGGCGGCCTGGCGTTGGGCGGGACGTACTTTTACGTGGTCTCCGCGGTGAGTGAAGCGGGTGAAGGCGCGAACTCCACCGTGGTGCAAGCGTCGGACGCCTACCAGCAATGGGCACAGCAAAACGGCCTGACGCCGGGTGCCGCGGGCAGTGGTTTCGGCGATACGCCCGCGAGCACGGGAGTTCCCAACGGCGTGCGTTACGCTGTTCCTGCCGGGATGGCGGTCACGCCGGGCGCTGGCGCATCCATGCTGACCTTTGTGCTGCGAGTTGACGCGAGTTTGCACACTGCCCTGCTGGTCTCCACGGATCTGCAGAACTGGAGTGTTTCCTCCGCCGCCATCACCGCAGCGAGCGACCAAAGCGGCGTCGCCTCTGGCTTCAAGCGGATGATCATCCAGGACGCCAACGCTCCGGCACCCAGGTTCTATCGTTTGCAACTGTCGCGTTAAAGAGTCGCTGAACAACGGCAGTTAGGCGCGAGTAATTGGTAAGCGTCATCCGGAGCTTCAATTCCCCACGAGTTTTCTGCCGGGTTCTGCTCCTAACATCAGGTCCGCCAAGCGGCACATGCCTCTCCACATCCGCACGCAGCGTTGCGGCTCTAAAAAAGCAGGGCCCTCAAAGCTTGGTTTTGGATGGAGGCCGCCACTTCGCCGCGCACGGCCAAGTCGGTCGGGAAACTGCGGACGGCCTCACTCCCAACTTCGTCAGGATGGCGCTTGCCGTGGAAAAGGATGAAGCGATTGATCCGGTGCGGGTACGGTTCTTCGGTGTCCAAGCGATAGCGATTGACGCGTAAAAATCTTGGATTAGGGCGAGTAGTTTGGGCTTGCATGGCTCAGCGGGAACTGGTACAGGAGAGACTATGTTCATGGCGTTTTACAAGCCCTGCTACGCCTTAGCACGCCGGATTGAAAGCGATCACAGCGTAGAACAATGCGCTAAAATGGCGTCGCGCATATCGTGGCTCACTGGGTCAACAAATCCACCGTGGCCAACGTAGAGGGGCTTCGAATCATGAACTTGGTCGATGGACTATCCTTGTTTCGACGAATGTACTGTAAAGAACCCGTTATATGATGGCAAGATTTCGCAAGATTGGACAGGCGTGGAGTTACATCAGCCGGATTCAGGGGAATCGTACGCTTTGGACCATAGTCTATTTCGAGAAGCAGGGCGCGCCAGTCAGTGAGTATTACGTTTTCTCAAGCTCGCCCTATGTAGGCAATGCCATGCATGGGGTCGCTCAGAAGGTTCTTTCAAACTTGGGTGTGGTCATGACACCGGAGAATCGGAACGTAGTTAGTGGCCTCACGAGGAAGTTCTCTGATGCCTTCCGAGATTATCACTTCGACCACGGTGGCAAGGAGATGGGCGGCCATGCCGAGGAGCATTTTGCGCATTGGTTTCACCGCATCTACCCCACGATCATCGACCACCGCCCAGACACCGCTGTGATCATCAACTCCGACAGCCCGTGCACAACGGCTGATCGGGCGCCCAGCCGACCGCTGACCGCGTGTCGTCCGAACAACCCGCATCAGACCATCAACCTGGGTGCATCCTGCACGACGAAGCTAAATACAATCGCCGCCTATACGCCCGAAATTCCACACTGGGAGGTTTACTATATGAAGAAGTACGGCGCTTGGACAGCGCGCAAAGGCAGCGACGAAGTGTTGAACGCGCGGGATACCGCGGAGAACCAAATCTTGACAGCACGGCACATCAACGTGCGCGAAGCCACCGGTGTCATGCTGATGACGGCGAATATGTACGGGGTGACTTGAACTGATACCGGCACGTGGCAGGCAGAAACAATGAGGTCTGACGCGCGTCGTCACAATAAGGGTTCGCACTTGCTCATTGCCTCGCCCACGGCAACTTGCCTTCACGTCTTCCCATGCACACAAACTCCTCCGCTCTTTCCGCTCTCTCGCGCCGTGACGCGCTCCGTTGCTTGGCCGCCCTCACCTCCGGTGCCGCCTTGCTGCCGTTCATGGGTTCGGCGGCCCTCGCCGCAGATGCGCCCGCCAGCAGTCAGTCCACCACCGAGCCGACCGGCAATCCGAACATCGACAAGAACCTCGCCGGGTTCGAGTTCTCTCCACTGGTCACCACCAAGCTGACCGACTCACTGGCTTTGCTCAGCGGCCCCGGTGGCAACATGGCCGTGTTCATCGGACCGGACGGCGCGCTGCTCGTGGACACCGGCGTGCATCCCACCGCCCCGAAGCTTGCCAAGGGAGCGGAAGCCTTTGCGGGCGGCAAGCCCGTAACCACGGTGGTCAACACGCACTGGCACTTCGACCACACGGGCGGCAACGAATTCTTCGGTCGGCACGGCGCAAAAATCGTGGCCCACGACAACGTCCGCGTGCGCATGAGCCACGATCAATTGATCGAAGCGTTCGGCTACACTTTTCCCCCTTCCCCCGCGCCCGCCCTGCCCGTGCTGACCTTCCCGGACTTCCTGACACTGGTCTTCGGTGGCGAAACGCTGCACGTGCAACACGTCCCGCCCGCACACACGGACGGCGACGTGCTCGTGCATTTCACCAATGCCAACGTCCTGCACATGGGGGACACGTTCTTCAACGGCTTTTATCCCTTCATTGACTACTCCAGCGAGGGATGGATCGGCGGCATGGCCGCGGCGGCGGAACGCGCGCTGGCCCTGTGCAACGACAAGACCCGCATCATCCCCGGTCACGGTCCGCTGGCAACTCCTGCCGACCTGAAGGCCGCGCGTGACATGCTGATAACCGTGCAGGACCGCATTGAGAAGCTGCTCGATGCAGGCAAGGGCGTGGACGGGATCGTCGCGGCCGCCCCGACTCGCGATCTGGACGGGAAGTGGGGCAAAGGGTTCTTCAACGGCGAGCTTTTCACGCGCAACGCCGCAGCAGGCATCATGCGTCACCGCCAGAAGGCGGGTTGAGGACACCGTCCGGCAATCCGTTCGTTTTTCCGTTGAGCCCCCGCTTGGACGGAGACCGCGTGGGTTTCAGCGGTCGCAGAAAGGAGAAGTCGGCTGATTCTTGGCTATGATTCTACTGAAAACAAGCACCTCATACCTTGTCTGAGGTGGACGCATGTGGACGGTGACCGATCGAACCGTCTTTTGCAAGGACATGGAGTTTTTTCGCTCAAGGCGAGGAGACCGCTCGGTAGAAGCGGGCGGGCGGCTGCGGCTGGGTCGCATCCGTGTAAGTAAAGCGCCCGCTACTGTCTGCCGTCAAAAGTGGCCCGGCGCTCGTCCATTGATTGCTGGTGAGCGTTCCGGCGTACTGCGGTTGATAAGTGGCACCCGGGGTCCCACTGTAGATGATGGTAACCGTCGTCGCGGTTCGGGTGATCGACAGGGCGGTGAACGCGGGCGCCTTGGGAAAACTCAGCTTGAAGAGGGAGCCCTGGTCGCCCCCGGAGCCACCGGCCGTCGTGCCGTAGAAGTCGCCGTTGCCGGCTTTGATCAACGTGGATTGAGGGTGCGAACCGTCGCCGTTGGGACCGGTGAAGGTGTGGATCGTCGTGAAAGTTTTGCCGTCGCTCGAGAGCCGATAGATCGTGCCGTAGCCTCCCGTACCGCCCGCGTTGGTCGTCCCGTAGAAGGCGCCATCGTTGCCCAGGAGCAAAGCCCCGTAAGGACCAGCACCCTCGCCATTGCCGCCAATGAAGCTGTGCAGGATCGCGAAGGTCTTCCCATCGGCCGAGAGGCGGAAGATCGTGCCGTTGCCGGTGGTACCGGCCCCGAGGGTCGTGCCGTAGAAGGCGCCGTCGCTGCCCTGGATCAGAGCCGCTTCTGGAAAAGCGTAGTGGTCACTGCCGTTGAAGCTGTGCAGGGTTGTGAAGGTCTTCCCGTCGGCCGAGAGCCGGAAGACCGTGCCATTATCCGGTGCATCGCTCTCACCCTGAGTCGTACCGTAGAACGCGCCGTCGCTGCCCTGGAGCAAAGCCGCTGCTGGAAGATTGCCCGTGCCATTGGCGCCGGTGAAGCTGTACAGGGTCGTCAACGTCTTCCCATCCGCCGAGAGCCGGAAGATCGTGCCGATACCGTACGTACCGCCCCCGGCGGTTGTGCCGTAGAACGCGCCGTCCCTGCCCTGGATCAAAGCGTTGGGAACCGCCGCCGCCTGGGCGGTGCCAGAGAAGTTGTAGAGAGTCGTGAAGGTCTTCCCGTCCGCCGAGAGCCGACAGAGCGTGCCGGAGCTGTTCGTACCCCCCCCGGCGGTCGCGCCATAGAAGGCACCGTCGCTGCCTTGGAGCAGGGCCGCGTCAGGATCAGAGCCCTCGCCGTTGGCACCGGTGAAGTGATGCAGCGTCGTCAACGTCGTCTCATCGGCCGAGAGCCGGAAGATCGTGCCCTTGTTGCTCGTCCCGCCCGCATTGGTCGTGCCGTAGAAGGCACCGTCGCTGCCCTGGATCAAAGCGGCTTGAGGGTCAGAGCCCTCGCCGTTGACGCCGGTGAAGCGGTGCAAGGTCGTAAATGTCGGCGCGGTTTGGCCGTCCACGTCTGGTCCGAGGGATAGGCAAACCAGGGTCAGGAGAGAAAGGTGCAGAGAGAACTTGGATTTCATACGGACACGGCGGCACTGGTCGGTGCTCGAGCGCAACGATACGCGTCGCGTCATTTGTCACAAGGATTGATTGTAAGGCCGGTGCAGGTCACACAGGCAGCTGAGCCCCCTCGTTGTCGGACCTTTGGGCTCACCTGCTGCTTGCTCACCGAGTTTGTCCTGTGTCTCGAACAACTGACCCGAGCAGCCCCAAATACCTTTTCTCCCTTGCGTCGCCCAGATTTCTTGCTAAACATGCTTCTCCCTGCGCCTCTTCCGAGAGCAGCAGGGGGCAAAACGGGTGGACCCCCTGGCTTTTCTCGCCGGGCGGCAAACACAGCAAAGCCCACGTCGGCAATTTGTCCTGGGTCTTAGGTTGAATTGTGGTCTTGAGTGGTCAGTAGCGAACCCAATAATTTCTATCGGGGGGACCAAACGGGGGGGGCTAACCCGAGGGCGGTGGGCCGAAAGCGAGCGTAATGCTGGATAGATCTTGCCGGGGCCCACCCCGCTAGTGACTGTGTCGCGTCGGCACAACCCCGATTCGCCACTAAAATCAGGCGGTCCGTCCTGCCGCCATCCGAACGGTTCTGCCGTTTCCGCGACAACCACGGTCGAACCGCTCGTTTTGAAGCCAGACAAAGTCCCGAAACTTACAGGAGGAACAAATGTCACAGGTTGTGCGCGTGAGTGCCCGTAAGTGTAAGTGCCTGCTTGAAAGCCGACACCATCTTGGGAGTAGCCGCTTGGCAGAAACGGTGGCGTGCTAACCTACGCCAAATGCCCCACTGCTCCGCAAACGGGATCAAATGCCGAAGGGACTCCAGAACAATCTGATCTTGCCCCGGTTTTGAGGACCAGACGGAGTGCCGGGTTTTTGTTGTTTT
>CAXUGY010000042.1:0-36681 GCA_964250695.1 uncultured Chthoniobacterales bacterium
CCGGTGGACATCGCTTCGAGCATCGAATTCGGGATGCCTTCCTGGTTGGAATCCGCCATCAACTCGCTCGGATGGAAGAAGATGTGCGAGGCGATGTATAGCTGGTAAAGCTTGTTCTGGCTCAGAAAACCCGGGAAGCGCACGCTCTTGCCGAGGCCGAGCTTGGCCACCCAGACTTTGAGTTCGTCGCGCATGGGCCCGTCACCCGCGATGACGAACGTGGCGTTCGGATAATGCGCGCGGAACATCGCAAAAGCCTGGAGCGAGGTCACCAGCCCCTTCTTCGGGATGAGACGGCACGCTTGCACCAGTTGCCAGTTTCCTTCGCTGGGCGGCACGCGCTTGACGAACGGAAATTGCTCCAGCGGCACGCCGGTGCGGTTGAGCGCGAGACGCTCGGGCGGGCAACCGAGCTGGAACAGTTGGTCGCGCAAAGACTCCGAACGCGCCAGCACCAGGGGCACCGTTTGCAGCATTTCGCGCAGCATGGCTTCGTAACCCGGCTGATGCTCGCGCACCGTGATGTCCGCGCCGTGAAACGACACGATGCAGGGCTTGTCCCACGCCTTGATAAACGGCAGCAGATGGACCGCCGTGTGTCCAAAGTAGATGTGCATCAACTGCGCGCGCCGCCGCCGCAGAATGCCGTTGAGCACCTGAAATTCGCCCCGGTAGACGACCGCTTCCGCCCGCAGGATGTACTTCAGGTAGAAGCGGCGCAGGAAATTCTTCGTCGGCTTGCCCACCAACTCGATGTCCTCGAAAGGATACCGATCCGCGTTCAGACGCGTCTTGGCCATGACGAACGTCTTGAACAGGCGCAACCCCGTAACCTGACGATAGATATGCGCCATCTCCCGTTTCAGGAACGTGGTGCAATAGCTGGCGACTACGGGCGGTTCGGACATAGGGGAAACTGCTCGCAGTTAATAGAGGGTGGGACACCTTTGTCCATGATATTTGTCGGGAGGCGAGCGGTCGCGGCGGGCATGGACGGTCCGCAGCAACCATCCGCTGCAGACGGACCGGCGGATTCGTCCTTCCCTCACGCAGGCGCGGCGGCGGGGGGCTGGATCGGCACAGGCATCCCGGCCAGCTTGTGCCGGAGAGCGGCCCGCAAGGCGTCCAGCCCCGTGCCCTCGGACGCGCTGATGGGCACCGCGTCCACCTTCGGGTGACGCACCCGGAAGACCCGCAGGTTTTCTGCGGCTTCGGGCAAATCCATCTTGTTCGCCACCACCATCCACGGAACGTCCGACAACTGCCGGTGATAAAGAGAAAGCTCCTGCCGCAAGCTGGCGAGGTCTTCGAGCGGGTGGCGGCCCTCGCTCCCCGCCATGTCCAGCACGAAAACCAGCAACCGGCAGCGCATGATGTGGCGCAGGAATTCGTGACCCAGACCCACGTTCCGGTGCGCGCCCTCGATCAAACCCGGAATATCCGCCACCGTGATCCGCTCGTAGGTGTCGGGAAACTCCATCACGCCGACGAGCGGGTGGAGCGTGGTGAAGGGATACGGCGCCACCTTGGGCCGGGCGGCGGACAGGCAGGTGAGCAACGTCGATTTCCCGGCGTTGGGGTATCCGACCAACCCGGCGTCGGCAATCTTGCGAAGCTCGAGGTAGAAGAAACCCTCGGTGCCCGCCTCGCCCGGATCGGCGCGGGTCGGGGCCTGGTTGCGCGAACTCTTGAAATGCACGTTGCCGCGACCGCCGCGACCGCCCTGACACAGGACGTATTCCTGCCCCACCTCGGTGAGGTCGGCGAGCAGTTCGAGTTCGCCCTCCTGAAACTGTTCCGGCGGCAGCGGCAGCTTGGCACGGTCAGGATCGCTCTCGGGATCGAACGCGGCGCGGCGGGTGATGGTTTCTCCGGGCGGCAGCTTGTAGAGTTGCGTGCCGACGGGAACGAGCACCACCTTGTTCTCCATCGACTTGCCGTACTTTTTCTTGCCTTGGCCGCGCCCGCCATCCATGGCGCGCACGTGCGGCTCGAAGAACAGGGAGGTCAGGCTGTCGGTGTGCGAATCGGCCCGCAGGACGACGCTGGCGCCGTGGCCGCCGTCGCCGCCGTCGGGGCCTCCCTTGGGCACGAAAGACTCGCGCCGGAAACTCGAACTGCCCGAGCCGCCGTCACCAGCCTTTGCGAAAATACGGACATGATCGACAAACACGGGAAAAGAAACGCGCCGGTGGTCTTCCTATGACTTCCCGGCTACGAGGGACTCATAAAGCCGGGCGGTCTGCTTTGCAATCGCCGCCCAACTGAATTGCTCCTCGGCGCGGCGACGCCCCGCCTTGCCGAAGCATTCCCGCTTCGCCGGATCAGCCATCAGTTCGTTGACCCGCGCCGCCAGATCCCGCGCAAAACGGTCCGGGTCCACCGGCTCGAACGGGCTTTCGGTCATTTGCTTCAGCGGCACCAGAAAACCGGTCTCCCCGTGGACGACGACCTCCTTGATACCGCCCACCGCGCTGGCGACCACCGCGGTTTCGCACGCCATCGCTTCCAGGTTGATGATGCCGAACGGCTCGTAGATGGACGGGCACACGAAAACCGCCGCCTGCGCGTACAGTTCGATGACCCGCCGTTTATCGAGCATTTTCTCGATCCAGATGACACCCTCTCGTGCGGTCTGCGCGGCAGCAACCGCCGCTTGCATCTCGGCGGCGATTTGCGGGGTGTCCGGCGCACCTGCACACAGGACGACCTGGAAACCCGGGTCAAAGTGTTTGATCGCGTTGACCAGATGAACGATGCCCTTTTGCCGGGCGATCCGGCCCACGAAAAGCACGTAGGGCTTCTCCGGGTCGATGCCTTGCGCCAGCAGCGTTTCCCGACCGGAGCCGCTGACGCGGTATTCCTGCGGGTCGATGCCGTTGTAGACGAGGTGGACCTTGCTCTCGTCCACGTCGAAGAGCCGCAGCACGTCCGCCTTCGTTTCCTGGGACACTGCCACCACGGCGTCGGCCATTTCCATGGCGGTCTTCTCCACCCAACAGGTAAAATCGTAGCCGTCACCCAGTTGCTCGCGCTTCCAGGGACGCAACGGCTCCAGCGAATGCACGGTCAGCACCAGCGGGATGCCATAGTTCAACTTGGCCAGGATGCCGCCGAGGTGGGTGTACCAGGTGTGGCAATGCACCACGTCGGCGTCGATCTCGACGGTGTTGAAATCCACGCACCGGCTCGCCGCCGCGAACGCCGGGCGCAACGGTTTCGGGCAGGTGTACCCGCTGGCATCCTTGGGGAAACCTCGCACCTTCAAGTGGGCTTGGTCGGCCTGCTGGTCCGCGAACGCGCGCACCTCCACGTCAATGAGTTGCGCTAGCTCGCGGCTGAGGTATTCGACGTGTACACCCGCGCCGCCGTAGGTATGCGGCGGGTATTCGTTGGTGAGGAGGAGCGCTTTCATGGGGGGAGATCGCGGCTGGCGTGGGTTCCCGGTTAAGGCAGGATTTCCGTGCCGGTCCCGGAATGGGTGAAGGTCTCGATCAAAAGCGAATGGGGGACTCGCCCATCGATCAAATGCGCCTTCATGACCCCGGCGCCCAGCGCGGCGGCGGCGCTTTCGACCTTGGGAATCATCCCGCCCTCGATGATCCCGTCCTTGATCAGACGGCCGATCAACTCGCGGTTGACCGAGGGGATGAGCGAATCGGCCTGGGCGGGATCGCGCATGATCCCCCGCACGTCGCTGATGTAGATGAGCTTGGACGCTTTCAACCCGGCGGCGACTGCCCCGGCCGCCACGTCGGCGTTGATATTGAGAATCGTGCCGTTTTCATCCGTGCCGACCGGTGAAATGACCGGGACCTGCTGCGCTTCGATGGCTGCGCTGACCGCTGACAGATCGACGCTGACCACGTCGCCGACGAATCCAAGGTCCACGGTCTCCCCCCGCCCTTTCGCTTGCGGCGACAGCTTTTGCGCCCGGAACACCTGTCGGCCCGACAGGCTGACTGCCCGGCCGTTGAACGCTTCGATGGTCTGGACGATCATCGGGTTGATCACGGTTTCGAGCGTGTTTTCCACGATGCGCATGGAAGCGGCGTCCGTCACGCGCAAACCGTTGACGAAATGCGCTTTTAGTCCCGCTTCCCGCATCCGGCTGGTGATCGCCTTGCCGCCGCCGTGTACGATCACGGGATTCACCCCGACCGCTTCCAGGAAAACCACGTCGCGCAGGGTGCGTTCGACGAGGTGTTCGTCTTCCATGGCGCTCCCGCCGTATTTGATCACGAACGTCTGCCCCCGAAACTGCTGGATGAAAGGCAACGCCTCGACGAGGGTTTCGGCCTTTTCGACTTCGGATTCGTAGCTCATGGCGGGGGCCGCGCTGGAGGGTAGACACACCGTCTCCGTGGCGGACGGGAATGAAGTTCCAAATGCGGCGGGAAGCAAGCACCTTTCCGCTGGAAACCCGGCGCGCGGACGGATGTTTCGCCGCGCCGGTCACTCGCCTTTGTTGAGGCGCACGTATCCCGGCGTCAGGTCCGTGGTGTAAACGACGTATTCAGCCGCGCCCAGACCCAGGTGGATGTGGACGGTAAATTTCCGCTGCCGCACGACCTCCCGCAGCTTGTCCGGAGGGGTCTTGCTGGCCACACCCCCCTTGACCGCGATCAGGCCGTTGTAATACACGTCGATCATTTCCTCGCGCAACGCCGCCGAACTGTAGCCCAGCGCGTCGAGAATACGGCCCCAATTTGGGTCCCCGCCGTACCACGCGCACTTGACCAGCATCGAGTTGGCCACGGCTCCCGCCGCCTTGCGCGCGTCCTGAAACGTCGCCGCCCCGCTCACCTGCACCTCCACGAACCGCGTCACGCCCTCGCCGTCCTCGACGATCATGCGCGCCAGGTTGCGCGTGACGTGGTTGAGCGCCGCCTGGAACCGCGCGAAATCCTCGCTCCCGGCGACCAGGGGTTTGCCGCCCGCCCGGCCGTTGGCCAGCGCGATGACGGTATCGTTGGTGCTCATGTCGCCGTCCACCGTGATGCGGTTGAAACTCTGCTCCACCGCCGCGCCCAACGCCCGCTGGAGGTCGGCCTTTTCGAGCGGCGCATCCGTGGTGAGCACGCCGAGCATCGTAGCCATGTTCGGGTTGATCATCCCCGCCCCCTTGGCCATGCCGCCCACGGTGAACGTCCTGCCGTCGGCCAGCGTCTCGCGCAGGGCGAACTCCTTGGAAAACGTGTCCGAGGTCATGATGGCGCGCGCCGCCGCCCTGCCGCCGCCGGTCGAAAGCGCGCCCGCCGCCTGGACGATCCCCTCTTCGATCCGTTCGATGGGGAGGTCCACGCCGATGCGGCCCGTCGAACAAACGAGAACTTGCCGCTCCCGCAACCCGAGGGTCCAGCCCACGGCGCGGGCCATGCGCTTGGCGTGCTCGATGCCGACCAGCCCGGTGCAGGCGTTGGCGTTGCCGCTGTTGAGCACCACCGCGCGCAGGTCCTTCGTGCGCAGATGGGCGGCGCTGACCTTGACCGGCGCGGCCTTGATCTTGTTCGTGGTGAAGGTCGCCGCGCCGACGGAAGGCACCTCCGAACACAGCAGCGCGAGGTCCGCCTTCTTCGGGTGGTCGTGCTTGATGCCGCAATGCACCGCTCCGGCCAGAAACCCGGCGGCGGCGGTAACCCCGCCGGGCACGGGGTGAAAGGTTCCATCGGTAGCCATCAAACTCGTGGTCGGCGCTTTAGATCGAAGTGGGTGCGGCTTCAAGCGAAGCGGAGCCGACTGTAAGGAAGTCCCCTAGCGGGCGCGAGACGATTTTTGTGAAAAGATGTGAAGAAGTGAATATCTCCGGGCCGTGATCGACAGGGAAACCCCAGGTCACTTCCTACAAAGCCGTGGTTTCCGGCCAACCGGTCATCCGGTTGAAACATTGGACCGCCTGTCCGGCCGCGCCTTTCACGATGTTGTCCAGCGAGCTGAAAAGCAGGAAGCGTCCCGTCCGCGGGTCGTGCCGCCAGGCAAGGTCGATGAAGTTGCTGCGCGCGACCTCGCGGGTCTGCGGGAACTGTTTGTCCGGCAAAAGCCGCACGAACGGCTCGTGGCCGTAGGCATCCCGCCAGCATGCTTGCAGGGAGCGCACGTCGCTCCCGGCGGCAGGCACGGCGTGGATCGTGGTGACGATCCCGCGCGTCAGGGGCACGAGATGCGGGCAGAAACTGATCGTGACGGTTTGCCGTGCGGCGAGCGAAAGTTCCTGCTCGATCTCGGAGAGGTGCCGGTGGCCGGGCGCGCCGTAAGGGCGGGCGTTCTCGTTGCACTCGGCGAAGAGCAGGTCGATCTCCGCTTTGCGTCCCGCCCCGCTGACCCCGCTCAGGCTGTTGACGACGATCTGGGCCGGGTCGAGCAGCCCGGCACGCAACAACGGCGCGAGCGGCACGAGCACGCTGGTCGGGTAACAGCCCGGTGCGGCCACGAGCCGGGCGGCGGCAATCCGGTCGCGGCGTTCCGGCAGTTCCGGCAAGCCGTAGACCGCCTCGCGCAAAAGCCCGGGTGCCGGGTGCTCGTGCCCGTGAAATTCGCGGTAAACCGCCGCGTCCCGCAGTCGGAAATCGGCGCTCAGGTCGATGACCCGCAGTCCGGCGGCGAGCAGCGGCAGCGCGTATTCGCTGGCCAACCCGTGCGGCAGCGCCAGAAACGCGGTCTGCGCTCCCGAAGCCACGATGGCCGCGGCGTCCGGCGTCACAAAAACCGGCGGCGGCGTGCCCTGGCCGAAACGTGCGCCCCGCAGCCTGGGGAACACGTCTTCCAGCGAGCGGCCCGCGTATTGCCGGGAAGTGAGGCAAACCATCTCGACGCCCGGATGCTTCCACAAGCGTTCGACGAGTTCCTCGCCCGCGTATCCGCTGGCCCCGACCACCGCGACTTTTTGCGTTCCTTGCATGACGGGTGACAGCGTAGGATCAGGCGGCGCAAATGCAAAACGCTCTTTTGTGCGCGGGACGATCCGGCGCAACCGGCCACGGCCCCCGGTTGACAACCACTCATCCGGGAGGAAGCTGCGAACATGAAACCGTTCCACCACTTCCGCTCCGCGCTGTTTGCCGGGCTGCTCCCCTTCGTCACCTTGGCCGCGGCCACCGCCCAGACGGCTGCTCCCACGGCCAGCGCGATTCCCGCGTCGAAGCCCGCCACGGAAACCGCCACCCCCAGCCCCGGCGCAGCGGTCAACACCTCCACCCCGGCGGAGAAAAAGACGACGGTGCGCAAGGACCTGCTCGATAAGTACGACAAAAACCACGACGGGGTTCTCGATGCCGACGAGCGGGCGGCTTTCGACAAGGACCGGGATGCTCGCAAAACCGAGCGCCTGCAAAAATACGACAAGAACCACGACGGCAAGCTCGACGCGACCGAATTGGCCGCCATGCGTGCGGACCGTAAGGAGAGGAAGGGCGGCGACAAGGAAAAAACGTCGCCGACTCCCTGATCAAACCGCGTTCCCTCGCCGTGCGGATTGTCACGTTATTGGTTGCGACGCTGGCCGCGCTGGTTCTGTTCGGCGCGGCGACGCACGCGGAGGGCATCGCCGTCAGCGACGCGCAAGCGCTTTCCGCCGGCAAGAAACTCTGGAAAAACGAGTGCGCCGGTACGATTGAGGGCTTGACCTCCTGGAACGGCGGCGAGGATTTCGCCTCGCTCGGCATCGGTCATTACATCTGGTATCCCGCCAGGAAGCGTGGCCCATTCGAGGAAAGCTTCCCCGAACTCGTGCGGTTCCTCGCCGCCGAAAGAGTGGACTTGCCAGATTGGCTGAAGGGCGTGCAGGCCTGTCCGTGGAACTCACGGGAAGAATTTCTCCGGGACCGTCGCAGCCCGCGTCAGGTCTCGCTACGGGAACTACTGGCCCGGACGGTGGCGTTGCAGGCACGTTTCAGCGCGAACCGCCTGCAGGCGGCGTTGCCCAAGATGCTTGACGATCTGAACGCGGACCAACGGACAAACGTGCGCCAGCAATTTGCGAGGGTCGCCGGGTCGCCCAACGGCGTTTATGCGCTCATTGATTACGTGAATTTCAAAGGGGAAGGCGTCTTGCCAACGGAACGGTACAAAGGACGGGGTTGGGGCTTGCTCCAGGTCCTTGCGGGGATGACCGGCAACCCCAGGGCGGGTCCTGGGCCGGAAGCAACGCGCGAGTTCGCCGCATCCGCCGCCCGCGTTCTGACCGAACGCGTCGCCCATGCCCCAGCCGAGCGCGGAGAATCGCGTTGGCTCCCTGGCTGGAAAAGCCGGGTGCAGACCTACGTGGCAGCAAACTGATAAATCGTCTGGGGCTCAGCCCGACTGGACCAGCCGCGTTATCCTTGCAAAGCTTTGTCATCCTGAGCCAGCGCGTGAGCGCACCGAAGGACCTTCCGGCCATCGGCAGACACCGCGCCCTGGCCTACCAGCGGTCGGAAGGTGCTTCGGCTGCGTGACACTCCGCTCAGGATGACAGAGATGTGAAAGGACCACGTGGCTACCCAATCGAGACGCGCTCCAGGGGGCAGCCAGCATCAAACGGCGACCATCTGCCGACGGTGCCGGTCGTAAATGGCCACCTCATCGATCCCGCATTCGGCGAGCACTCCCGCCAACCGGCCGTAATTCTCGGCCTGCTGGACGTGCGAGTGGGCGTCGGACGCTACCGTGAACGGAATCCCGATTTCCTTTGCCTGCCGGATGACCTCGACGGCGGGATACTGTTCGCCCACCGGTTTGCGCCAACCGGCGGTCGAGATTTCTATCGCCAAATTTCGCTCTTTGATGAAACGCAACGTGTCCCCGATCAAATCGGCGAGGGGTGCCCGCGAGCGGAAACGATGGATTTTGATCAGGTCGAGGTGCGCGAGGCAATCGACCAATCCGCTGGCTGCCACGTCGCGGACCCGCGAGAAATAATCCGCGTAAATTTCGTCAATGTCCCGACCGGCGAACTGCTGCTCCTGTCCGGCGCTGTCGAACATCTGGTCCGCCGCCAGATAATGGACGGAACCCAACACGAAATCGAGACGGTCCCAGTGGGTCTCCACCCAGCGCCGCCCGGCTGCGCTCGTCGCCGGGTCGTTGTCCAGTTCGATCCCGGCCCGGATGCGCAGGTCAGGGTTGTTGTCTCGGAGGCGGTCGATGGCCTCGAAATCCACCCCTTCGTGGTAGCGGTCGTGATCGGTGAAAGCAATGTCGCGCAACCCACGTTCCCGGGCGGCGTCGGCCCAAGGTTGCAACAAGGGCTGGTCATAAGGCTGCACCCGGTGGCCCTGAGGGTGCATGTGGTAATCGCTGAACAGCGTCATGAACGCAGAAAACTAGGGTTGCGGAATCAGGACCTTTTTCGCAAGAAGTTCGTTCTCGTAACCCAGAAAAAACACCTCCAAGTTATAGGGCCTGCCTGCCTTGAGTTCGCGGGTGGTAATTTTTTCGCTGTATTCCAAACGCTCACCTTCGTTGATAAGCACGATCCGGGTATCCTGCGGGAAAGTGCGGTCCGTGCTCCATTTGCTGACGACCGCGCCCGTCCCCACGTCCCGGAGCACGATTTCCAGAATCTGGTAGGTGGGGAATTTGAGGGTGACGCGCTGTTTCGTGGCGTTGCGCACGGTGATGTCCACGGCAATTTCCCGCACCTCGCCGAGCTTGAGCGGATCGGGCGAAGCTCTGATCTCCAGGTCCAGCTTCCGGGCGTTGGCGCGACGCTTCCCGTTCCCGGAACCGGCCTGCGCCGTGGCGTCTGCTGAGCCGTGATGACGGTGAAACAGGGAACACGCGGACAGGCTGGCGAGCAGGCAAAGCCCGAGCGCGCAACGCACCGCAGGAAAAAAGCGTCGGGATTTCGTCATAGGCATCAATTAAAAGAACGGTCTCGAAGTTGCAAATCCTATCCGCCCCCGTAAACAAGAGCATGGCCTCCCCTCTTTTTCACGCTCGCAAATCCATCTGGCTGGTCGGCGTGCTCGCGGCGTGCTGGGCCGCGTCGCCTTCCGGGCAGGCCGCCGGCAGTAAACACCGGGACCCTTCCATCGCGATCCGGTTCCACGCGCAGGTCAACACGTTCGACCCCACTTTCGCCGCGCAGGTCAAGATCGGCAACCCGCCGCGACAGTTGATCGTCGAAAAAATCCCGTCTCTCAGCGAGCGCGACATCGTGGGCTTCTATCCGTTCAAAGCGTCGGACGGCACCTTTTCCGCCGCGTTTCAACTCGACCGGCACGGCAGCATCATCCTGCAATCCCTCAGCACAGAGAAACGCGGACAATCCATCGTGGCGGCGGTCAACGCCCGGCCCGTGGCTCTGCTGGCCGTGGACAAAACCATCACTGACGGCATCCTTTACATCCCGTCCGGCCTGACGCTGGACGAAATCCACCAGATGGGCGCGTCGTTCAGCCTCATGGGCCAGACCGACCCGGACAAGGAAGCCAGGAAACGCCCGAGCGAGTCCACCTTCTCCGATCCCGGCTCGAAACCGACACCTCAGCCCTGATCCCGGTCAGGGTTATTCAATCCTGGTGCGGAGCCTGCGAACCGCTGGCGTCATCGTAGGTGCCGACGGCAGGCTTATCGGCCCGGGGACCGTTGCCCAACGCGGCGAAAGGCCGGAACGCCCGCCGCAAAACCGAACCCATGCTGCCGCTCTCGGATTCCACCAGTTCGGCCTCGCTCTCCTTGACCGCTTTTTCCCACACGGGCGAGAATCCCGGCGCGTTCTGGTTGAGGATGCGGATCGCCCGGTCGTAGATCGACAACTGGCGCATCTCCCCCCGCCCCGGCTTGGTCTGCCATTCCTTGACCGCCACGCGCAGGTTTTCGTTCTGCGTTTTGAGAGAGTCGAGTTCCGTTTTCATCGCCGCGTTGCCGCGCTGGGTGATGTCCATCTGCGTGTTGAGATGCTCGCGCAGGCGACGGACCTCGCGGCGAAGCTCGCCCCGTTTGGTCAAGGCGGCGATCCAGGTCAGAAAAACGAGGATGAGGCCAATCGCCAAACCCCAGGCAAAGTGGCTCGTGACGATTTGGTGAAGGTACTCGTTCTGCGCGGGAGACGGGACCGGGGTCGCCTCTTGGGCGAGGAGGAAAAATTGGCTCGTGATCATTTTTAGGCGCGTGCTCTTTCTTGCTGAAGACCGTGCTTTCTAACGCTGATTTGCTGCCGCGTCCACTCGAATCAACACGAGGTCGGCAGCCGTTGCGCCAGCTTGACGCCGTGCTCGACGGCCCCCGCGACGAAACCCAGGCACTCCACGGCGCCAGCGGGTTTGCCGGGCAGCGCGATGACCAGCGAGCGGTCCACCACTGCCGCCAGGGCACGGGAAAGGATGGCGTTCGGGGTCAACCGCAGGGACCCCGCCCGCATGGCTTCGCCGAAGCCGGGCAACTCGGTGCGCATCAGCGCGCGGATCGCTTCGGGGGTCACGTCACGCGGAGCGATGCCGGTGCCGCCGGTCGTCAGGACCAGCCCGCAACCCTGCGCGCCGAAAGCGCGGACGGTTTCCTGAATCCGGCTCAGCTCGTCGGGCACGATGGCCTCCGCCGCCACGGTCCAGCCGTACCTGGCGGCTTCCGCCCGGAGCGCGGGTCCGCCGAGGTCCACGTATTCGCCTGCGGCGGCGCGGTCGGAAACCGTGATGATGCCTACCTGGATCGTCGATGACATAGCTGCTCCTCGCTGTCGGTCCGCCCGCCGGAATCTCACCCCAAATCCTGCTTGGTCTTCCGGTCGAGCACGACATCGCCGATGCGCATCGTTTTATCAACCGCCTTGCACATGTCATAAATCGTGAGCGCCGCCACGGAGACGCCGGTCAACGCCTCCATTTCCGCGCCGGTGCGCCCGATGGTCCGCACGGAGCAGGCGATTTTCACCCCGTCCGGACGCAGCTCGAAATTGACCTCGACCTGTTGGAGCAGCAGCGTGTGACAGAGCGGGATCAACTCGCTCGCCCGCTTGGCGGCCTGGATACCGGCGATCCGTGCCACGGCGAGCACGTTGCCCTTGGCAATGCCGTCGCTCTCGATCAGGGCGAGCGTGCCGGGACCCAGAAAGATTCGTCCGCTGGCTTCGGCCACCCGCAACTGTTCGGGCTTGGCCGAGACATCGACCATGCGGGCGGTGCCGTCGTCGGCGAGGTGCGAGAGACGGTTGCCGGGCAGCTTTTCGTCAACCGGGGATTTCATCAACCACCAATCGCAACCATCCGGCGGTTCGGCTGGTAGTTGTCGCGGAAATCGTGCTGTTTGGGTTTGCGCGCGACGACATCGAGGAACACCTGCCGCAGTTCTTCGTCGCTCGCCCCGGCGCGGAGCGGTGCCCGGATGTCGAACTCCAGGAAGCTGCCCAGGCAAGGCCGCAACTGGCCCTCGCACGTCAGGCGCAGCTTGTTGCAACCCTCGCAGAAATGCAGGTTGGTCATCGCGCCGATGAACCCGATTTTCTGATCGGACCCGGGAATCTGGTAATAGCTGGCGGGACCGTTGGTGCGGAAATGCGGGGTCGGCATCAGCGAGCCGTAATGTGCCTCAATGCGGCGGCGGGCCTCGGCGATCGGCAGGAAATTCCGTTCGGTGAGCACGTCCGTCGTGCTGACCGGCATCAGTTCGATGAACCGCAGCACCAGGTCGTTTGCACCGGCGTATTCGATCAGCGGCACGAGTTGCTCCTCGTTGCGTCCCCGCATGAGCACGCAGTTGACCTTGATCTCGTTCACGCCGAACCCGGCGGCGCGCGCGGCGGCGATGCCGGTCAAGGTCTGCGCCAGATAATCGCGTCCGGTGATGCCCAGGTAGACCGCGCGGTCCAGGGTGTCGAGAGAGACGTTGACCGTGCGCACCCCGTGGCCGCGCAGGCATGCCGCCATGGTGCGTCCGCCGCGCTCCGGCACGGGCCGGGCCAGCAGGGAACCGTTCGTGGAGACCCCGAGGTCGCGGATTTGAGGGATGTCTGCGAGCAGGGCGAAAAAGTCGAGGACGCCGCGCCGGGTCAGCGGTTCGCCCCCGGTCACGCGTAGTTTGGTCACGCCGAGCGATGCGCCTACCCGCACGATTCGTGCGATCTCCTCATAGCTGAGAATTTCTCCGTGCGGCAGCCATTCCTGCAATTCCTGGGGCATGCAATAAACGCAGCGTTCGTTGCAGCGGTCGGTGATGGACACTCGCAGATAACTGATCAGGTGTCCGTAGGGATCTTGCACGGGAGAAGATACGTCGTGAGACCCCGGATTCAAGGTGTATGGACGTGATCAAAACGAAGATTGACAGTTTTGCGCCGGGTTCTCTAACCTCTCGTCTTCCTTGTGCCATGAGTCGTTTTTACCGCCTGTTAGTTGTAACGTCTTGCCCGCATGGACCTTGTCGGCCTGCTCGACTCCCGGGGGGCGGGCGCACGATCACGCGGCGGCACTGCACCGGCTGGCGCCCGCCGACCAGCAACTCGTCCTGCACGGGAGGGTTCGTCCGGGCAAGGTGGACCGCTATAAAGGCGCGGACGGCACATGGTCCGGGTCCGGGCGGCTTGCCGTAATGGCCGATCATCTGGCTCCAATGCCCGGCGGCAATCGTAAATCACCATCACGCCGCTTCGCCGCCGGTCTTTGACCATTCACCCTTTGCTTCCCCGCCACCTTGTCGCACCCTTCCTTCGCCGCCTTCGTTGACACCCTGGAGAAAGCCGGAGAACTGCGCCGCATCGCCGCGCCGGTCGCCACGGAACTGGAGATCACGGAACTCGCCGACCGGGAAATGAAATCGCCCGGCGGCGGCAAAGCCCTGCTTTTCGAGCAACCGACCATCGACGGAAAACCGTCCCGCTTTCCGCTCGCGATCAACACGATGGGGTCGGCCCGGCGGATGGACCTCGCGCTGGGTACGTCGGCGGATGACCTCGCGCACCAGATGCAGTTGATCCTCAAGGCCAAGCCGCCGACCGGGCTGAAGGAGGGCTGGAACCTTTTCAAGCAGGGCATCGACCTGCTCCACGCGCGGCCCAGGCACGTCAAGGACGGACCGTGCAAGGAAGTCATCGCGCGTTTCGACGGCGACCCGAAAGCCGCGGAGCTTTCGCTGACCGATCTACCCGTGCTCAGATGCTGGCCGCAGGACGGTGGACGATTCGTGACCTTACCCAACGTGTACACGCGCGATCCCGACACGGGCGAACGCAACCTCGGCATGTACCGCATGCAGGTTTACGACGGGCAGACCACCGGGATGCACTGGCAGGTCCACAAGGTCGGCGCGCGCCACGGGAAGAGGTATTACGAACGTGGCGAGCGGATGCCGGTCGCCGTTTGCCTGGGCGGTGATCCGGCGTACACCTTCGCCGCCACCGCACCGTTGCCCGATGGGTTGGACGAAATTTTATTTGCAGGGTTTGTGCGTAAAAAGTCGGTCTCGCTCGTGAAGTGCGAGACGATTGATCTCGAAGTACCTGCGGACGTGGATTTTGTGATGGAAGGGTACGTGCAGCCCGGCGAGACGCGGCCCGAGGGACCTTTCGGAGACCATACCGGGTTCTATACCCCGGTGGACGATTACCCGGTGTTTCACCTGACGGCGATCACTCACCGGCGCGACGCCATCTATCCGGCGACCATCGTCGGCGTGCCGCCGATGGAAGATTTCTACATGGGGGACGCCAGCGTGAAAGTGTTCCTGCCGGTGTTCAAGATGAACTTCCCCGAGATCGTGGACCTCTCGCTGCCGCCGGAGGGTGTTTTCCACAATTTGGTTTTCGTCAGCATCCGCAAACAATACCCCTACCAGGCGTTCAAGATCATGCACGGACTGTGGGGCATGGGGCAAATGATGTTCAGCAAGTACATCGTCGTGGTGGACGAGGACTGCGACGTGCGCAACACCAGCGAGGTGCTTTTCCGGCTGTGCGCCAACACCGACCCACAACGCGACAGCACTTTCATCAAAAACCCGTGCGATTCGCTCGACCATGCGCCCAGCGTGCCGAACATCGGCAGCCACATGGGCTTCGACGCCACGCGCAAACTGCCCGGCGAAGGTTACACCCGTTCCTGGCCGGAACTCGTGCGCATGGACCCGGCAGTCAAAGCACGGATGGACGCGTTTGCCGCGAAGCTTTGATCGGGATGATCAGGGCTGGACGAACAGGCGTCCGCAACTCGGGTCGCGGATCAGGTCGTCGCGGCGCGCCCCGCGCACGTCGATCTCGTGGTAAGGACGGTACGGGCTGACGACGATGCCCCGCCGGTCGGTCGGCGTGGCGACGGGATAGCCACCCCGAGGCGGCGGGCCGTAAGCCTCGGCGTTGGACCGTTCGACGGCGTTGCCGACCAGCGCACCGGCCAGAGCCCCGGCGGCCGCGCCAATCGCCGCGTCACGGACCCGCCCGGTGGCCAAGCCGCCGATGATCGCGCCACCAGCGGCACCGATGCCCGCCCCCTGACCGGTCGGCGTGTCACAAGCGGTCAGACCCGTGCAAACCACTGCCACCCAGCCTGCCGCCAACGAAAGTTTGGAAAAACGGTTGCGCATAGATGACGGCAAGGTCCGCCCACCCGGCCCGCGCGTCAAACGAACGTCATGCCTCGAAAATGGCCCGGCGAACTTTCAAGCCCAACGGGACCTCATCGCCGTGAGAAACAACGTCCACAGTTTACGCGGTTTGCTCAAGCGGTGGCGGGTCGAAAAAACCTGGTAGCGGCTGCGACGGATTTTTTGCAGCAGCCGCCAATAAATCGCCCGCATGATCTCGGCGGCCACCATCGAGCGGCGGTCGCGCGCGGAGAGCTGGGCCACGGCCTTGCGGTAGAATTCCTCGGCGCGCCGGGCCTCGAAATCCAGCAGCGCGCGGAAACGTTGGTCGTACACGCGGGCGCGCAGATCGGCGGGCGGATACCCGAAACGTTCGAGGTCTTCGAGCGGCAGGTAGATGCGCTCGCCGTTGTCCAGATCGACGCCCACGTCGCGGATGATGTTGGTCAGTTGCAACGCCAGGCCCAGATCGACCGCGTACTGGCGGCAACTCTCGTCCCGGTAGCCGAAGATTTCGATGCTCACCAGCCCGACCACGCTCGCCACCCGGTAGCAGTAGGCGCGCAGTTGCTCGAAGGTCGCGTACTGGCGGCTGAACAAGTCCATTTCCATCCCCGCGATGATCTCGGTGAAATGCTCGACCGGCAGACGGTATTTGGCGATCAACGCCTGGAGTTGATCGGTCATCTTCTGCTCCGGGCCGGGCGGGACGGCGGCGGGGGCACACAGGGCTTCGCGCCAAGCGTTGAGGAGCGCGGATTTTTCCTCGGGCGGCAGCGTGTCGGAATCGGCGATGTCGTCCACCAACCGGCAGAACGTGTAGAAGACGTTCATGTCGGCGCGTTTGTCGCGGGGCAGGCTCAGGAAAGCGAGCGCGAGGTTGGAGCGTCCGGCGTAGTCGGCGGCGCGTGCGCGTGCCGGGTGCAGGGCGGCGTGGGGGTTGGGATCGGGCGTCACGCTCATCAAAATTTGACCAACTCGGCGGTGTCGGGGCGATTGCGTTCGCAACGTTGGAACAGGCAGACCCAGCTTACCAGGAACCAACTCGCCAATCCGCTCCAGAGCAACGGGTGTAGGATCAGATTCCACACGGCGGCGGGCCAGGTCCAGGGACCCAGCGCGAGCGGGAACAGCGCGTTGGCGGTTTCCAGCAGGAAAAAGTGCAGCGCGACCACCACCAGAAACCACGCCAGGCGCCAAGCGTGCCGGGACCAGAGCCGCCGCTGGTCCGCCAGCGCGCGGAGGAGGGATTCGTTGTGGAAAATCAGGAGGATTTGCACCGCGTTGAGCACGAACAGGGTTCCGATCAAAGACCAGCGCGTCCCCAGAATCAGCCGCGTCGGGTCCAGCCGGTGGTCCGGGTTTTGGAAACTGGACACCACCAGCGGGAGGTTGATCCCGAGGCCGCTGACGATCAAGATCACCAGCGACCATTTGACCACCACGGCAAACCGGCGCAAGGCGAATCGGCGGAGGGATTCAAAATCGAAGCTCAGTCCGCGAATCCAGGCGTAACAGAGCAGCACGAGGTAAACTTGCACGCTGACGCCCAGCCCGTACTCGAAGACGAAGCTCAGCCAGTTGGTGATCTCGCCGATCCGCTCCAAGGCCACCGCGCCCAGATACAGATTCAGGAGTGGCAAGCCGCCGAAGAAGACCGGTTTGCACAGCGCCGCCACCGCGCCGAGCGCCAGCCCGAGGTGGACCAGCGTACCCCCCACCCAGCCGAAACGGCGGCGCAATCCCCGGGCGAGGACCCCCTGCGAACTGCGCCAATTGCCCAGGAACAGCGCGGCCCCGAGCGCCGAGAGCGGGAACGTGGTGACGACACAGTTGAAAATCGCGGCGCAACTCTCGCCCGTCGGCAACCGGCCAGCGGCCAGAACGTCGGCCCACGGCGGCGGCTGCCAACCGGACCACGCCCCGATGATCGGCGGCGCGCCGGGCACGGTCCAGGATTCGTAGGCGCGCACCCACAGGTTGAAACCCGCATGGGCCAGCGCAAACGCGGCGGGCAGCAGGAAAACGCGCGGATACCGGCGCAGACACCGCCCGCCGTCCCGCAAGCTGGGACGCGCGGGGTTGGCCGCCATGAACACCACGTAGCCCACCGCAGCTCCGGCGACGAGCAACGCCCCGCGACCGGAGTCCGCGTTCATGGGGACCGGACGGACCGGGCCGTCAGTGGATCGGACCCCAATGACGGGTGAACGGCCAGTAGACGAACAACCCCCGGCCGACCACGTTTTCGGCGGGGACCACGCCCCAGCCGCGGCTGTCGAAGCTGTTGAAACTGTTGTCGCCCAACGCGAAGTAACTCTTCAACGGCACGTCGAACGTGGAGCCGGGGGTTTTCAGATACATCCCCACCGTGTTGGAGTAGCCACGGTAACCGTTCCGGGCGTCCATCACCCTCTGGAACTGCCTGCCCTCGGCGAGCTTGCCGTTCAGGAAAAGACGCAGGTGGTCGATGCGGAGGTTGTCACCCGGCAGGCCGGCGAGCCGCTTGATGTAAAACTCGGATTTGACGTGCGGATCGTCCAGCCGGATGCCGCTGATCCCGGCGGTGCTGAACACGAAAACATCCTCCCGGCGCGGCAGGCGGAAGTTGTAGGTGAACTTGTCCACGAACACCTGATCGCCGGTGTCCACGTAGCCATGCACGATGGATTCGCCTGCCTTGTACTCGCGTCCGACGGTCACACCGAAGCCGTCGGCATTGGTGGGGTGTTGCACGGTCGCAATCGGTGCGTGGACGAGATAGCTGTTCCCGCTGGCGCAAAAGATGCGGGTGAACTCCCGGAAGAGTTTCTTCTCGGTTTGCAGGCCGACCACCTCGTCGTCCACCTTCGACACCGCATCGACGTAAGCGCGGCCAAACCAGAGGCTGTCGAACGTACCCCGCAGGAAACCGGGCAGCCTCTCCTTGACCGGCACCGGATGCGCGATGATGCCGTTGAGCGTCGGCTCCATCGAACCCGTGGGAATCTTGAACGGTTGGAGAAAATACGCGCGGATGGCGATGGCCAGCACGAACGCCACGAGCAGGACCTCGCAATTTTCCCGCCAGCCCGCGTCGGAACGCACGGGGTGCGATTTGGCGAACACCACGTCCAACTGCTCGGACTTCTCTTTGACGGCCCGCTCGTCGCGCTCGGCGATGGCGCGCTCCAACTGGCCGATTTCCGACTCGATGTCAGCCGCCGACACGTCGCTCAGCACGTCCCGGCGGCGGTGCAGGAGCCTGCGCGCGTGCTCGACGAGGAGCGACGCTTCCTTGACGTAACGGGGTTGGAAAAGGGCGGTACTCATGGGGATGCCGGAACGGGATACTTTGCGGACAGCGGGGCGTCAACCGGCTTTCAGAACCTGGATGAACGCCTCCTGCGGGATGTTGACCTTGCCGATGCTCTTCATGCGCTTTTTGCCCTCTTTTTGCTTTTCGAGCAACTTTCTTTTGCGCGTGATGTCGCCGCCGTAGCACTTGGCGGTCACGTCCTTGCGCATGGCGCTGACGTTTTCGCGGGCGACGATCTTGCCGCCGATGGCCCCCTGGATCGACACCTGGTAAAGCTGGGTCGGGATGACCTCCTTGAGCTTGGCAGCCAAAATACGGGCGCGGCTCTCGGCCTTGTCGCGGTGAACGATGCTCGAAAACGCGTCCACCGGCTCGCCGTTGACGAGGATGTCCAGCTTGACGAGGTCCGCCGCGCGGTAGCCGTCGTATTCGTAATCCATGGAGCCGTAGCCCCGGGTCATGCTCTTGATCTTGTCGTTGAAATCGACCAGGATTTCGTTGAGCGGGATACGCGTGGTCAGCATGATGCGCCGGGCGTCGAGCGTTTCGGTGTGGGAGACCTCGCCGCGCTTGTCCATGACGAGTTGCATGATGTCGCCGATGTTCTCGTTCGGGCACATCAGGAACGCCTTGACCATCGGCTCGCGCACCTCGTCGAGTACGCTGGGGTCAGGCAGGCGCGTGGGATTATCCACCTCGATCTGCTCGCCGTTCGTCTTGAGCACCTCGTAGATAACGCTCGGGTACGTGGCGATGATGTCCATGTCGTACTCGCGCCGCAGACGCTCCTGGATGATCTCCATGTGCAGCAACCCGAGGAAGCCGCAGCGGAAACCGAAGCCCAGCGCGACCGAGCTTTCCGGCTGGAAAACGAACGCCGCGTCGTTGAGCTGGAGCTTGCCCAGCGCGGTTTTGAGTTTCTCGAAATCCGCCGTGTTGATGGGATAGATCCCGCTGAACACCATGGGGTGGATTTCCTGGAACCCGGGCAGCGGTTCCTTCGTGGGAAAACGGGTGTCGGTGAGCGTGTCGCCGATCTTGATCTGCGAGGTCGATTTGATGTTGGCGATGATGTAGCCCACGTCGCCGTTTTCCAGCGCCGCAAAAGCCGACATCTTCGGGATGAACCGGCCCACTTCTTTCACGTCGTAGGTGTCGCCGGTGCTCAGGAGCCGGATCGGGCTGCCTGCTTCCACGCGTCCGCTGAAGATGCGCACGTAGCTGACCACGCCCCGGTAAATGTCGAAGATCGAATCGAAAACCAGGGCGCGCACGGTGCGGTCGCCCGGTTCGCCCATGACCGGCGGCGAGGGAATCCGCGCGACGACGGCTTCCAGGATATCGTCGATGCCGATGCCCGCCTTGGCGCTGGCTTCGATGGCCTCGTCCGCCGGGATGGCCAGGATTTCCTCCAACTGGCGGCGGACGCTGGGCAGATCGGCGTTGGGCAGGTCGATCTTGTTGATGACCGGGATGATCGTCAGACCCTGCTTCATCGCCAGATGGACGTTGGCGACGGTTTGCGCTTCGACGCCCTGGGCGGCGTCCACGATGAGGAGAGCCCCCTCGCAGGCGGCGAGGCTGCGCGAGACCTCGTAGGCGAAATCGACGTGCCCCGGGGTGTCCATCAGGTTGAGATGGTACTCCTGGCCGGACTTCGACAGGTATTGCATCGAAACCGGGTGCGCCTTGATCGTGATGCCGCGCTCGCGCTCCAGGTCCATGGAGTCGAGGAGTTGGTCCTGGCGTTCGCGCTGCTGGATGGTGCCCGTGCGTTCGAGCAGGCGGTCGGAGAGCGTCGTCTTGCCGTGGTCGATGTGGGCAATGATGCAAAAGTTACGGGTGAAGCGAGGGTCGTGCATCGGCGGCCTTGCACTATAGGGGGGAGCGCCCGAGCGTCAATAGGGGGAAAGGCCGGCTCGAACCCGGTTGAACAACGACCGGGTTTCCGCTAGAGGGAAGGCTTCCCTGAATCTCCGACATGCCGAACGCGCCCACCGAAGGTTTCCTCACCCGCCCGCTCTTGCGTCAGCTCGCGGGCGAGGAGACGTTCGCCGCCGGGGAACTTTACGTGAACGATGAGCGTGTCCGGCAAGTGCAGTTCGGGCCGGACCGCGTCGCGGCCCGGGTGGCTGGCAGCCGCGTGTACCGGGTGAAAATCTGGCGCGCACGCGGCGAACTCCATTTTTCGTGCAGTTGTGCGGCTGGCCGGGAGAACGCGTTTTGTAAACATTGCGTCGCGGTGGGTTTGACCTGGGTCCTCGGCGCCGAGCGCGCCGGGGCGGGTGGTCCGAGTGACGCAACCGCCCACCCGGGGACCGAAAAAGACGTGCGGACGAGGGCAAAACTCCAACGGCACCTGCGGGGCCTGGAGCGTGACCGGCTGGTCAGCTTGCTTTTAGAGGCGACCGATTACGACGACATTTTGCGCCGCCGCCTGCTGATGGAAACCATCGGCGTGGCCGGGCGGAGCGTTCGCGGCCACGCGGGACAGGCCCCGGATTTCGCCGCGTACCGGCAGATTTTGCACGATGCCATCGACGCGCCGGACTACGTGGATTACGACGCGATGCCCGACTACGTCCACGGGGTGGCGGAAGCAGTGCAACCGCTGGGCGACCTGTTGAAATCGGGTCACGCCGCCGAGGTGATGGACCTCGTGGAGCTTGCCCTCGTGAGCCTGGACCGGGCCAGCGAGACCATCGACGCCAGCGACGGCTCCCTGAACGCCGTTTACGACGATCTCCAGCGCTGGCACCTGCAAGCCTGCCGCGCGGCCCGACCCGACCCCGAAGCCCTGGCCGAGCGGTTGCTCCATTTCGAGTTGGACGGCGGCCTGGGCGTGTTCAACAACGCGGCGAAGACGTATGCGGAGGTTTTAGGGACTGTCGGCCTCGCCGCGTGGCGCAAGCTGCTGATTCGAGAATGGTCGAACCTGCCCACGCTGTCTCCCGCCCCGTCCGGCGATGGGCTGCCGTCCATCGACCACCGGCGTTTCCAGATTCAGGCGTTGATGGAAAACCTCGCCGTCACGGAGGGCGACCTCGAAACGCTGACGGCGGTCAAGCAACGGGACCTTTCCAGTGCGCACGATTTTCTCTCGCTGGCCGAGTGTCACCACGCCGCCGGACACGCCGACGAAGCGGTGGCCTGGGCCGAGCGCGGGTGGCGGGCGTTTCCCGATCCGCACGATCAGGCCGGGCTGCGGGATTTCCTGGTCACGGCGTATCAGCGGTCCGGTCGCCACGACGAAGCGGCGGCGCTGGTCTGGGAGCCGTTTGCCCGGGCCCAAACCCTGGAGCATTTCGAGCGTCTCAAAACCCACGCCAGCCGGACCGAAGCCGGATGGCCAGCCTGGCGGGAACGCGCGTTGAGCCTGACGCGCGAACACCTCGCCCGGGAAACGGCACGTTCCCGCGAGCACGGCTGGCCGGACGCGCCGGACCACAGCATCCTGGTCGAATTCCTGCTGGCGGACGACGCCGACGACGCGGCCTGGCTGGAGGCCCAAGCGGGGGGTTGCCGCGCCGAACTCTGGCTGCAACTCGCCGGACGGCGCGAGCACACCCACCCGGCTGATGCCCTCCACCTCTACCAGACGCGGCTCGGCCCACTCATCGCGCAAGGCGGACCGCGCGCGTACAAGGAAGCCATCGGACTGCTCAACAAGATCAGCGCGCTGCTCGAAGACCTGGGCCGCGCGGCGGAGGCGGACGTTTACCGGGCGGAAGTCCGCGCCACGCACCGGCAGAAGCGCGGTTTCGTCAAGCTGCTCGACGCTTCCGACCGTTGAAAAACTCTCGGCCTTGCGCGCGTTCGCCGGGGCAGCATCGTATCCGTTCACGTCGTTCGATTTTCTACTTTCCGCACCATGCCGGCCTCCCTCTGGTACAAAGACGCCATCATTTACCAAGCCCACGTCAAAGCTTTTGCCGACAGCAACGGCGACGGCATCGGCGATTTCGGCGGCTTGATGACCAAGCTCGATTATCTGCAAAGCCTGGGGGTGACGGCGGTCTGGCTGCTGCCGTTCTATCCCAGCCCGTTGCGCGACGACGGCTACGACATCGCGGATTATTACAACGTCAATCCGCAGTACGGCACGCTGGCGGATTTCCGCGCGTTTTTGAAGGAAGCGCACCTGCGGGGGCTGCGCGTCATCACGGAACTGGTCATCAACCACACCAGCGACCAGAACCCGTGGTTCCAGCGGGCGCGCCGGGCGAAGAAAGGGTCCGTCGAGCGGGACTATTACGTCTGGAGCGACACCCCGGACAAGTACCAGGACGCGCGCATCATCTTCAAGGATTTCGAGCCGTCCAACTGGACGTGGGACGCCACCGCCGGGCAGTATTACTGGCACCGTTTCTTTCACCACCAGCCCGACCTCAATTTCGAGAGTCCGGCGGTGCGGAAGGCCGTGTTGAAGGTGTTCGAGTTCTGGCTGGACATGGGCGTGGACGGCCTGCGCCTGGACGCGATTCCGTATCTGTTCGAGCGGGAGGGCACGAACTGCGAAAACCTGCCCGAAACCCACGCGTATCTGAAGGACCTGCGCTCGCACGTCGAAGCAAAGTATCCCGACGCCATGCTGCTGGCCGAGGCGTGCCAGTGGCCCGAAGACGTGGTGGCGTACTTCGGCGACGGCGATTCGTGCCACATGGCGTTTCATTTCCCGGTGATGCCGCGTTTGTTCATGGCGTTGCAGATGGAAGACCGTTATCCGGTGGTGGACATCATGGAGCAGACGCCCGACATCCCGGACATCTGCCAGTGGGCGATCTTTCTGCGCAACCACGACGAGCTGACCCTCGAAATGGTCACCGACGAGGAGCGCGACTACATGTACCGCATGTACGCCAACGACACGCGGGCGCGCATCAACCTGGGCATCCGCCGCCGTCTCGCCCCGCTGCTCGGCAACAACCGGCGCAAGATCGAGTTGATCAACATCCTCCTCTTCTCGCTGCCCGGCACGCCGATCATCTACTACGGCGACGAGATCGCCATGGGCGACAACATTTACCTCGGCGACCGCAACGGCGTCCGCACGCCGATGCAATGGAGCGCGGATCGCAACGCCGGGTTCTCGCGGGCCAACCCGCAACAGCTTTATTTCCCGATCATCATCGACCCGGAGTACCACTACGAGTCCATCAACGTCGAGAACCAGGAGCGCAACCTGAGTTCGCTGCTCAACTGGATGCGCCGGGTCACCGCCATGCGCCGCCGCTACCGGGCGTTCGGACGCGGGACGATGGAATTCCTGACCTCCGACAACACCAAGGTGTTGACGTTCCTGCGGCGGTTCGAGGACGAGATCATCCTGGTGGTCGTCAACCTATCCCGGTTTGCGCAGGCCGTGGAACTCGACCTGGCCGAGTTCGCGGGCACGCAGCCGCGCGAGGTGTTCAGCCAGAACAAATTTCCCAAGGTGCGTTCCGACGCGCCGTACCACCTGACCGTGGGTCCCCACGGGCACTACTGGTTGCTGTTGGAGACCACGGCTCATCTGCTCGGTACGGATGGCGGCGAGCGGGCGTTGCCGGTACTCGAAGGTGTCAACGCATACGCGGATTTGCTGGCCAACCCGGCGCGGGCGCGGCTCCAGGGAACGATCCTGCCTGCTTATTTGCCCCAGTGCCGCTGGTTCCGCTCGAAAGCCCGCACCATCCAGAAGGTGGAGTTGCGGCGGCTGCAAGCGGTCAGCGAGGAGGACACCACCCCTCGCCTGCTGTTCCTCGATGTGAGCTTCACGGAGGGGATGCCGGAGACCTACCTCCTGCCGCTCCAGATCCTGCCGACCGAGGCGGTGGAAGCCCGTCGTTCCGCCGCGCCCACGAGCCCGATTGCCACGCTGCCCGGGGTCGGCGCGCTCTGCGATGCCAGCGCCGACGAAGGTTTCCAGCGGGCGCTGCTCGCGCTGATTTCCAAGCGTCAACGCGTCCGCGACGGGACCAGAGGCGAACTGGCCGGGATCGTGGCAAAGGACGCTCGCAGGCTGCTCAAAGCCGTGGCGACTGACGCGCCCTGCCGCGCGCTGGGCGTCGAACAGAGCAACACGTCGCTCGTTTACGATCACCAGTTTTTCCTGAAGCTCTACCGTAAGCTGGAGGAAGGGGAAAACCCGGACATCGAACTGACCCGTTTCCTCAGCGAAAAGGTCGGTTTCCCGAACGTGCCGCCCTACGCGGGGCAGATCGAATACCGGCCCGCCGGATCGAACCAGCCGGTGCAGGTGCTCGCCATGCTGCAAAACTGGGTCGCCAGCGAGGGCGACGCCTGGACGTTGACCATCGACGCCGCCACGCGTTTCCTCGAACGCGTGCTGGCGGCCCGCGCCGCGTTGACGGACCAATTCGCCGCCCTCCCGGCCCGCTTGCTCGACAGCGATCTAAAGACCGCCCCTGCCATCGTGCAGGAGTTGATCGGTGGCGTGTACCCGAGCCGGGCGGAGTTGCTCGGACGACGCACGGGCGAGATGCACCTCGCGCTGGCGGGGCCGCTGGCCGCCGAGGACCCCTCGTTCGCGCCGGAACCGTTCACCATGCTTTACCAGCGTTCGCTGCTGCAATCCATCGGGACCCTGACCCGGCGGGTTTTCACCAGTCTCAAGCGCAAAATCCCGTCACTCGCTCCAACGCTGCAAGCCGACGCCACCCGGTTGCTCGAAGCGCAGGAGACGATCATCGCTCAGGTGGACAAGGTCCTGCGTGGCCGGGTGCCCGCGATGAAAACGCGTATCCACGGCGATTACCATCTCGGGCAGGTGTTGTTCACGGGCAAGGATTTCGCCCTCATCGACTTCGAGGGCGAACCGGCCCGCTCGCTCGGTGAGCGCAAGCTCAAGCGTTCGCCGTTGGCGGACGTGGCGGGCATGCTGCGCTCGTTCCATTACGCGATTTCCAGCGCGCTGTTGCGGAAGGTGACCGCCTTGCCCGAGGACACGGCGTTGTTGCAAGCGTGGGCGGAACGCTGGTATGCCTACGTGGCGGGCAGTTTCCTGCGGTCGTACATGGCGGCTACCGCCGGGGCAGGTCTCGCTCCGGCGGAGCCGAGGGAGTTTGAGGGGCTGTTGCAGGCATTTCTGCTGGAAAAAGCGGTGTACGAGGTCGGTTACGAATTGAACAACCGGCCCGAGTGGATTGCCATTCCGATCCGCGGAATTTTTCAGGTGATCGGGCCAACCGGACCCGCTTGATCGCGGTCTCGAAGGCTGATTTCTCAATCTTGAGAGAGTGGTTTTCCGTTGGGAAAGGGGACGCCAGCAGGATTTCGTCATCGGAAGGGGTGTGGCCAGCGGTTGGAAGGTTGCCAGACTGCGGGCTTTACCCTCCGCTCGGGATGGCGGAGCGAAACGCGCGCGGCTCATTGCGCTTCAAAGGCAAGGCACGCGCCCTGCTTGATCGTAGCGACATGGTTTCACGGTCCGGGCCTAGCCCACCGTCGAACCCGCTGCCCACCTTGCCGGTTGCTCATTGCCCCAACGCGCCCATCCGCCTTTTCATGAAAAAGAATCTCCAGTTCATCGAACCCCTCGAAGCCCGGATCGCCCCGGCCGTGCTCGTCAACGGCGGCAACCTGCTCGGCGGCAGCGGGAACCCTGTCAGCGGTGAAACTTCCACCGGCGGCAACACCGTGACGCTCGTCAAGGTGCTGCACGGCCAGGCCCTCGTCTTTTTCGACTCCAACTCGAACGCGATCACCAGCATTTCGGTCGGCGCACACACCCAACTCGACATCACCGGAAACATCGCGGGCGACATCGTGACCAACCTCCTGCCGAACGGCCGCCTCACGGATTCCGACAACAACCCCGCCAACGGCGAGGACGGCAAGGTGCTGCTCGGGATCAACATCAAGGGCATCGCCACGCACAAGCTCGGCACCCAGGAGGGTGACATCGGGCGCATCATCTCGGGCGGCGGTATCAAGAACGTCAACATCAACGGCCAACTCGACGGCCTGTACGCGGGCGACGGCATCTTCCGCGACGGCCCGACCGCCGTCGTCAGCACGGGCAACGTCGATTACAACAGCATCCTGACCGGCACGCAGACGAACTTCGTGCTCACGCAGGACCTCGCCCAAACCTACACCTCGGCGAGCATCAACAAGGTAGTCGTCAACACGGCGAACCAGCTCGAAGTCTTCGCCGGCAACGGCCACACGGATGACGCGACCGGACTGGGCCAGGTGGGCGGCAGCATCACCAACGTCACGGTCACCAAGACGCTGACCGGCGAAGGGACCACCCCCGCGCTTTCCCTGCACGCGGGCGATGGCGGCGCGGGCGGCACCGGCGGCGCGGGCGGCAGCATCACCAATTTCGACGACATGGGTTCCATCGCCTACGTGCGGGTGCAGACCGGCGACGGCGGCGCGGGCGCGGGCGGCCACGGCGGCGCGGGCGGCTCGCTGACGGCTTCGACCATCACGACGAGTTCCCCACGCTACGACGTGTTCATGGGCCACGGCGGTGACGGCACGACCGCAGGCGGCGCGGGCGGCGCCATTTCCACGCTGAATTTCACCAACAACGTGAACGGCGGCAAATCCTTGATCACGCTGGATGATTTCAATGGCGACGGCATCCAGGACGTGCTCCTGGTCAACACCCTCACGGGCGAGGCGACGCTCTCGCTCGGCAGCACCGGCGGTGACGGTTCCGCGAAATTCTCCATCGCGCTGCAACCCAAGACCGACGCGGGCGGCAACGCGGGTTTCACGCCGTTCATCGGCGCGCAGGGGGCCGTGCCCACCAGCGTCGCGGCGGCGGACCTCAACGGGGACGGCCACCTCGACTTCGTCGTTTCCTACGCTTCGACCGACAACCTGGGCGTGTTCCTGGGCCACGGCGACGGCACGTTCACCGCGTCCTCGGTCGCGTTGACCGTTTCGCCCACCAAGATCGCGGTGGCGGATTTCACCGGCACCACCGCCCCGGACATCGCCGTGCTCAGCGCGGGCGACCTCACCTCGACCAGCGGCGCTTCCAACAGCCAGATTTTCCTCGTCCAGAACGACGGCGCGGCGCATTTCACGGCTGTCGGCACCCCGACGACGGTCACGGGTCTGGGCACCGACCTGGCGGCCGCACAGATCGACAAGGTCGGCGCGAACGACCTCTTCGTGGGCCTGGCTTCGGGCAACGTGGACACCTTCTTTGCCAACGGCACGGGATTCAGCGCCGGAGGGACCATCAACGCGTTCAACGCGCCGAATGCCGTGGGCGCGCCCGTCACGAGCCTCGACGTGGGTTCGACCGGCACGACGACGACCACGCTGCTCGCGTTCAGCACGAACATCAACGTCAACGACCAGAGCCTGACCACCGTCATCCCCCAGGTGGACGTGATCCTGGTGGGCGCGACGGGCGCGTCGGCGGGCGAGAACACCTTCCAGCCGACCGCCGCCGATGCCGTCGCGGCGCACTTCGTCAAGAACACCGACGAGGTCGGCGTGGTGGGCAGCGCGGCGGTGGCGCTGTATTCCTACCAGACCACCGGATACACCGTGGACGCGACGGTGAACAGCGATGGGCTCCTCAATGATTTCGCGGGGACGACCGCCAACGGCAGCTACCAGATCGCGGCGATTGGCGCGGCGACCAACCGCTTTTTTTACACGGCGGGCGATCCGTTCAGCGGCACCGGACTGCCGGCCTTCAAAGCGTTCAACACGCCGTTCGAGCCACGTATCATCTCCTTCGTGGGCGGCGACGGCGGCCATGGCGGCACGGACGTGGGAGGGCGCGGCGGCGGCGTCAGTTCGCTTGCGTACACGCAGACCCTCGGCGGCGGGGTCCTCGCGGCGGGCGGCACTTACGAGGTGGTTGCGACCACGGGCTCCGGCGGCGCGAGCAACGACGCGGTCGGCGGCGCGGGCGGCAACCTGACCAAGGTCTCGCTCAGCCTGAACGCGGGCTACCAGAACGACGACCAGGACGACACCACGTCCGCCTTCCTGACCACGGGCCACGGCGGCACGGGCACCAGCGGCGGCGCGGGCGGCAGCATCTCCAAGGCCACGTCCAACTCGGTCTTTGGCCAGAACGTGGGCGGCAGCCCCCGGATCGGCGCCGTCACCGTGCAGATGACCGCCGGCGACGGCGGCGCGGGGGCGACCGGCGCCGGCGGCGCGGGCGGGGCCATCACGCTCGGCGGGCCCGCCTCCCTGAGCGGGGTGAGTTTCTACGATGAAAGCTCCACGAACCCCGAGGCGCAGGCGTTGCAGGTCCGGTCCGGCAACGGCGGCGACGGCGTCACCGCCGGTGGCGCGGGCGGCACGCTGACGAACGTCGGCGCGCAGAACGCCCTGTTCGGCAGCCTGAGCGTCAGCACCAACGAACTGGGCAGCGCGCTCATCGAATCGGGCCACGGCGGCAACGCGTCGGCTGGCAACGGCGGCGCGGGCGGCGGCATCGTCGGTCTAAACGTGGCCGTGGAGAACATTTTAGCCCGTTTCGTCGATCCGGCGACGCAGACCCCCTATTTCGCCCTGCTCGACGGCTCGGCCACCGTGATGACCGGCGCGGGCGGCGACGGCCACGGCGGCCTGGGCGGCAACGCGGGCACGGTGAGCAAATCGACCGTGGCCTCGCTGAGCGGCGACGTGCAGTTGGGTTACGGCGTGCTCGTCGCCGGTGGCACGGGCGGCGCGGGTGACCTGGGCGGCGGCACCGGCGGCGGCATCAAGACGCTGGCCGTGAACACCGCCTCGACCAACGACGCCTTCGCGGGGGTGCTGCTCGCCGGCGACGGCGGCGCGTCCACCGGCAGCGGCGCGGGCGGACGCGGCGGCACGGTCAAGGGCATCACGCAGTCCAAGGACGTGAATTCCACGATCAACACGATTGCGGCGGGTGACGGCGGCGCGAGCGCGGGCGGCGTGGGCGGCGTGGGTGGATCGGTCAAGAACGTTTCCAGCGAAGGATTCATCGGCCTGCCGAGCATCACGACGGCGACCGAGGGTCTCTACCTGGGAGTATTCAACGACGCGATTTCCTCGCCCACGGTGGCCTCTCTCTTTGCGACCGGCGCCAGCGTGCCCCAGGGGATTTTCGCCGGGCGTGGCGGGAACGGCGCGGCCAACGGCGTGGTCAACGAGGTGGTGGCCCGGCAGATCGCCGCCATCGCCGCCACCGTGGACGCCGCCGGAGTCTTTGCTCCCGCCGCGACTATCAGCAACATCGACGCGGATTTGATCGGCTACGACGCGGGTCAGGACGGCACGTTCACTTCCTCGCAACCCGGGGTCCATACGCCCGTGGGCGTGCGGCCGGTGGACGGCTTCCTGCTGGCCGGTAACTACGGCACGATCACGGTCACCAACGGCGACCTCGCCCGGACCGGTCTGTTCGAGTTTAAAGGTTGAGGCGGTCCTCGACGGCGGCGCCCTCTAAACCAGTTCCGAGATCCCGGACGCGTAGTACCGTTCGCGTCCGGTGAGGGGGACCCGGTTGATCCAGGGTGCCGAGGCCGCCCCAACCCGGTCGGCGAGCGTCAGTTGATTATGGCGGGAGCGCAGTCGCTCCGCCCGGTCCAGTAGCCCGGCGAGTTGCGCCACGTACATCGACGGCAGATGGTGTTCCAACAGCCACCGCCGCCCGCGCCGACCCGACCGGAGAAAATCGTCCGGGCGTTGCAGAAAGTGGCGGAGGTGATTCTGGATGTCGGCGGCTTCGTTGGCCGGCTGCACGAAGAACACCGTGTCCGGCGGCATGGTCGCGTAGCCTTCCGTATCAGTCACCAGACTCGGCAGGGCGTGGTCCCAGATGCGGAGCTGGCTGCCGGAAGCCTCGCCCATCGTGGGAAAGCGCAGATTAATCGCCAGGTCCGCCCGGTCCAACGCCGCTTCCAGTTCTGTTTCCGGCACGTACCCGGCGAGCGTGACGCGTTCGGACAACCCGAGCGCGCGGATGGCGGTTGCCACGGCCTCGCGGTTTTCGAGCGTTCCCACGAGAGCCACCTCGAAACGGTCGCGCTCCGGCATGGCCGACAGGGCGGTGAGGAATTCGACGATGCGCCGGTTGACGTTCAGGTAGCCGAAGAGGATCAACCGCACGCGGCGCGCCTGGGTAAAAGCGCCGTTCGCGGTGAAATCAGCCGCAGGCGGGGCGGGGCGTTCGACCGCTTGCGGCGCGTAGGCCAGCGGGATCATCTCGACGGGTGTGCGGGTGAGCCGGGTCAACGTTTCCAGCGCGTGCGGGGTGTGAACCACCACCGCCAGCGCGTGGCGGATCGCCCATTCCGTCATCGGGAAATGCTGGGCCATGAAGTCGATGGAAATCTTCTGCTGCCAGTACGCCAGCCCCGCCTCGTGCCCGATCCGGCCATAATATTCCCACAACGTCCGCAGATAACGCTCCCTGTCTTCCAGATGCGCGCGGAAGATGCCCTCGTAGAAGTGGTGCAGCTTGAGGTCATGAAGAATGACCACGCCCGGCTTGACCTGGCTCAGGAACCATGTCCGCGAAAAGAATCCCGGGTGATTGCCCAGATTGTAGATGGGCAGATCGATCTGGTTGAGCGCCAGGAGCAGTTCCGTCGGCGTGTCCCCCAACGGGGCGCGATAGAGTCGGTTGAGCGCCGGCTCCAGAAAACCCTCCGGTCCTTCGGTAAAAAACCGGGGGTCGTGGTTCACCCGCAACTCCGGTACCAGACGCGCGGTGTGGTTGGCGATTTCGGAAGGCTGGGGCACCAACGGCGAGAACCACGCGATCTTCATGGCTCAGGCGACGAGGGTCTCGACGACGGCGGGCCAGGTGATGTCGCGCGCGCGATAGCTGGCACGCCCGGCACGGCCCATGGCGGCGGCGGCGTTTCTGTGCTCCCATAGCCGGGCCAACGCCGAACCGAGTAGGTCCGGTTCGGGCGCGGCGACCAGACCGGTCTCACCCTCCACGACGAACTCCAGCGGACCGCCCGAGTCCGTGCAGGTCACCACCGGCTTGGAGGAGAGCATCGCTTCCAGGGTGATGTAGCCGTAATCCTCGTCGAACGGCGGGTACACCACCGCGAGGCAGTTCGCGTAGAGCCGCAACTTTTCCTTTTCGCTGACCCTGCCGAGGAGGGACACGCGGTTTTGCAGCCCCAGGGTAGCCACGTCTGCCAACAGTTTTTCGTGATAAATCGGGTCCTCGCTCTCGCCGCAGATCACCAGACGGCTGCCCGTGCCCGCGTGCGCCAGCGCCTGCACCGCCAGCCGCTGACGCTTGGACGCATTGATCCGGCTCGGAAAGAAAAAATACGGTTCCGCCTCGGCGCAGAAAAACGCGTCCACGTTGTTCGGCGGATGATACAACGGCGTGGAATCCAGGCCGCAAAAGTCCTTGAGCCGGCGCGAAACGTTCTGCGAATTAGTAAAGACCGCGCGGGCTTCCGGGATGAGTTGCGTGTCGGCCCGGCGGATGGCGTCGCGCACCTCGCGGCCGTTGCCGTAGTGGTTCATGTCGCCGAGCGCGTGGTCCCATTGCTCGTATGCCTGGCGGTGCTGGTGCAGAATCCACAGCACTTTGTTGGGATGCGGGATGAGGTAGGCGGGGAACTTCAGCCCGATGACCCGGTCGATTTTTCGTCCGTTCGCTTCGGTCAGGTCGAGCAATCGGCAGGCGAGCATGTGGTCGAGCATCCGTTCGGGCGGGTACCACTTGAAAGGGACGGCAACGATTTCGGCCTGGTGTCCGGCGGCTTGCAGCGCGGCTTGCAGGCTGCACGAGTGGATTTCCGCTCCCCCCTGGACGAACGGCACCTGGGTCGTCGTGATGAGAATGTGCATGGCGGCGGGGCGACCTAAGCGGAATCGGCTGGCGATTGCAACCGGGCAAGGGGCGCCTCCGATTCGGTGAGCCGCCCTGGCCGTACGCCGAGTGGGTCAGCGAGTTCGGCGCGGCTGGCGCGGTCCGTTTCGAGCCGGGCGAGGCGTGCCGTCAACGCCGAGAACCGATCCTCGAGGGAAAGCGGTTCCCCGGTTGCCGACGCGGCAGGCCGGGAGGGAGCCGGGAGACTTGGCGACCCGTTTCCCGGCGGTTGTTCCAGACGGTTTAGACGCACTTCGATTTCGAGCAGACGTTCCTCCCGGAAAGCCTCCAGACGCAGGTCGGTGGCCGTGGCCCAGGCCCGGTTTTGCAGGCTGTCCTGCCCCACGGCGTCCGACCAATCACGCAACTGCGCCATCTGTTCGGCGAGTTGCCGATTCGCGGTGACGAGGCGTTCGACGACTTCCAACAACACGCCGTTGACCCCCCCCTGGTTGCGGTACAACGGCCGTAAGAGCTTCGGGACGTTCTTTGGCACCTCGTTCTTGCGGTGCGCGCTCGGCAGCAGGTGCTTTGCCTGGTCCAGAAGGTCGATGGTCAGCGCGGACGCCATGAACCGGGGCAACGTTTCCGAAAGAGGCGGTCGCGCTTCACCGGCGGACCCGCCCGCGCCGTGGGTGGCGGCCTGCGCGGCGTTCTCCCGGTCGGCGGCGCGGCGGATGCGCTCCATCAATTCGTTCGGTTCAGCCACTGGTTCCATGGGTCGTTTCGGTTGGGGAACCGTAGCTTAATTCGGGCAACCCGCTTGCCAAGCTTTTCCGCGCTACAGCGGTTTTCAGAGTGATGGAGCGAAGCGCATAGGACCCTTCGAGGTCGCCAGCCACCCTTGACCCCTGTCTATCGAGATATTCTCTCGCGCATCTTTAGGGGCTAGCGGGAGGCACCGCGGCGAGTTGGCGCCCGTCCAGCTTCCAGACCGGCCCCGGCGGCGCGTCCCGCAACCACCCCAGGTCGGTCGTGGTGACGAGCATCTGCGCGCCCGCAGGCAACGCCGCGAACAGGGCGTTGCGGCGGGTCGGGTCGAGTTCGCCGAAGATGTCGTCGAGCAGCAGCAGCGGCGGCTGTTTCCAGACGGCTTCGAGCAAACCGGCCTGCGCCAGTTTGAGCGCGAGCGCGAGGGTCCGCTGCTGCCCTTCGGACCCGTACACCCCTGCCGCCTGCCCGCCCAGCCGCAGCAGCAGATCGTCGCGGTGCGGACCCACCACGGTCTGACGCCGCCGGGTTTCGTCTTCGCGCGAGGCGGCGAGCCGGGCCGGGAAATCTTCACCCGAGCCGGGTTGATATTCGAGCGTCAGTTCCTCCGCCGTGTTGGGCGTCGCTGCCCGGATCGTCTCCTGGGCGCGCGCGGCCCAGGGTAGGAGTTCTTCGATCAGGCTGTGCCGCAGACGCGTCAGGAGTTGCCCGGCTTCGAGGAGCGGCGTGTCGTAGGCTTCGACCTCGCGCCAGCGCACGGGGTAACTTTTCAGCAGCCGGTTGCGCGAACGCAAAGCCCGCTCGTAAGCGCGCAGATTGGCCCGGTAAAGCGGTTCGATCTGGCTGCCCAGGAAATCCAGGAAACGCCGCCGCGCGTCGGCGGGACCGCGCACCAGTTCCAGGTCCGTGTTGCTGAAATACACCAGCCGGGCCACGCGCAGGTATTCCGCCGGGCCGGACTGCTCCACGCCGTCGAGCGCCAGCTTGCGCCGCTCGGGGCTGAAATAATACTGCATCTGCCGTGTCCCCCAGCGGCCCTGGAGCGCGAACCCCCGGGCCTCGTGCCGGACGAGCGGCGTCAGGGTCGCCGCCCGCGGAGACGCCAGCCGCAACAGCACGCACACCGCTTCCAGGATGGAGGTCTTCCCCTGGGCGTTGTCACCCGTGAAAAATTGCGCCCCGGGCACCAGTTCGACCTCCAGGGCGTCGTAGCACCGGAAATCGCGGAGCTTGATCTGCGAAAGCATGGCGGGACGGGGCGCAAGGCCCCCCGGGGCCACCTTACCTGGCCGGGCTCGGGAACATCCGGCCCGCGTCGGTCGTGTCCGGTTTGTCCTTCGGCCCGGGGGCCGCCTTGTCGTGCTCCTGGTCAGGGTTCAGACCTTTGGAATCGGAAAAGTGGTGCCCACCCCGGAGGCTGTCCGTTTCGTGTCGCTCGTAGCTTTTGTTGTGGCTCGACCCGTGGCCGTAGCTTTCCGGTAAATCGTCGGCGCTGTGGCGGTCGCAGGCACCCAGCAGGCCTCCCGCCGCCAGCAAAACGCAGGCGTGGATGAAAAGGGATCGACGGGAGACGCGCGAGGGAAACGGTTGCATGGCTACCCTTGTTCTAAAGCTGGCGCGCGCGTCATTGTCAAACGGCAAAACGCACGAACGCTCGACTCCCCCGCCCTTCCTGGCGTAAGTTGCCGCGCTCACTCTTCTTTGTTTCATGCTTACGATCCGCGATCTCCGCAAATCCGTTGGTGGCCGGACGCTCTTTGAAAACGCGTCCATGCAGGTAAACTACGGCGAACGCGTCGCCCTGGTCGGACCCAACGGCGCCGGTAAATCCACCCTTTTCTCGGTGATCCTGCGTCAGGCGGAACCGGACTCCGGGGCCGTCGAGCGCGACGAATGGACGATGATCGGCTACCTGCCGCAGGAGAGCGAACCCGTCGGCGAGGAGTCCGTCATGGACGTGGCCACGGGACGCGCGGGCGAACTGCCGACGTTGGAGAAACAACTGCGCGAGTTCGAGGAAGCAGGCAACGTCAGTGGCCCGGAATACCTCGAAGCCCACGCCAAGCACGAAGCCCTGAGCAACCCGCAAACCGAGGCGAAAGCCAAGAAAATGCTGGCGGGCCTGGGCTACCGGGAAAGCGACCTCGGCCGCCCGGCGCGCGAGATGAGCGGCGGCTGGATCATGCGCGCCCACCTGGCGCGGCTGCTCGTGATGGAGCCGGACCTCCTGCTGCTCGATGAGCCGACCAACCACCTCGACCTGATGTCGCTGCTCTGGCTGCAAAATTACCTCAAGACGTATTCCGGCGCGCTCCTGATGATCTCCCACGACCGGGAGTTCATGGATGAGGTCGTCGAGAACGTGTACGAGATCGCCGAGCAAAAACTCACCGCCTATTCGGGTAATTATTCCGCGTTCCTGAAACAGCGCGAGATGCACTACGAGCAGCAAACCGCCGCGTACAAAAACCAGCAGAAGGAAATCGCCAACCTGCGCGAGTTTTACGACCGGTTCCGCCAGGTGGCGTCCAAGGCGTCGCAAGCCATGAGCAAACTCAAGCAGATCGAGCGCATGGAGTTGATCGAAAAGCCGGTGCCCCCGCGCAAACCGTTCCGCTTCCAGATTCCCCAGCCGCCGCGCGGCGGACAGCGGGCGATCAGCCTGGAAGGCATCCACATGGCCTACGGCAGCCACCAGGTCTACGCGGGCCTGGACGTTTCCATCGAACGCGGCGAGCGCACGGTGCTCGTCGGCCCGAACGGCGCTGGCAAATCCACCTTGCTGAAAATCCTGGCGGGGGTGGTCGAGTTTCAGCGCGGCGTGCGCAACCTGGGGCACAACGCCAAGATCGGCTACTTCAGCCAGCACCGGTCCGAAACGCTCGACCCGAACAAGACCGTGCTCGAAGAGGTCATGGACAGTTCCGCCGAACTCCGCGAGGACGAGGCCCGCGGCATCCTCGGCTCGTTCCTGTTCCGCAAGGACGAGATTTACAAGCGCACCTCGGTGCTCAGCGGCGGCGAAAAAAGCCGTCTCAACCTGATCAAATTCCTGGTCGATCCGCCGAATTTGCTGCTCATGGACGAGCCGACGACCCACCTGGACATCCTGACCGTGGAATCACTGATCCTCGCGCTGGAACGCTACGAGGGGACGCTCGTTTTCATCAGCCACGACGTGCATTTCATCCGTCAACTCGCCAACAAGGTCCTGCACGTGAACGCCGGGCAGGTCACACCGTACAGCGGTGGGTACGACTACTACCTGGAGAAGTCAGGGCTGCTCAGCGATGAACGAGCCGCCCTGACCGCCAATTAAAACCTGCCAGCACTAGGGCCTGTTCACACTATCGCAGGGCATCGAAGATGAGCGCGAGGTGAA
>CAXUGY010000043.1:0-33172 GCA_964250695.1 uncultured Chthoniobacterales bacterium
GCAGGCCCGCGCCGTCGCCGGTCTTGGCGTCGGCGTCGAGCGCGCCGCGATGGCCTAGGTTGCAAAGCGACTGGATGCCGTATTGCAGCACCTTGTTGGAGCGTTCGCCGCCGATGTCGGCGATGAAACCGACGCCGCAGGCATCGTGCTCGAACCCGGGTTGATAGAGCGACGCCACCCGGCGCGCGGCTTCCTGCATGGACTCGTTCATCTTTGAGGCTGGCGAGAGATCACTGGTGAAGCCCCCCGGAAAAACACCGCCTTTCCCTGGAGCGGATGTGCGTTATACGACTTGGCCCTCCCCTAGTACAAGCGCGAAAATGCCGGTGGCAAAAGTCGCACGCGCGCGGCGGGCGGTCAACCGGGCGGTTTTTCAACGACCCACGCGCCGCGGCGGGCGAGCGGATGGCAAAAGGAGCTTCCGCTGCGGACGGCAACGGTGTAGGCTGCCGGACCATGCGTGCCATCCTCGATTTGCCGGAAATGCGCGAGCGCGTCCGCCGCTGGACCGTGACCGAATACGAAAAACTCGGCGATGACCCGGCGTTCCGGCGCACGGAGTTGATCCGGGGGCTCATCGTCAACAAAATGTCCAACTCACCACTGCACTCCACCCTCACGACGGAACTGTACATTCTCCTGCTGCGTTGGTTGAAGCCAGGATACGCGGCCAGAAAAGAGGAGCCTTTGCGGTTCGTGGACTCCATGCCGGAGCCGGATATTTCGGTCATGCGCGGGACGCTGCACGACTTTGACGAACGGCATCCGGCCACGGCGGAACTCGTGGTGGAGGTGGCGGTGAGCAGCGTCGCGCCGGACCGGGAGAACGCCTCGCTCTACGCCGAGGCGGGCGTCGTGGAATACTGGATCGTGCTCGGGGCAACGGCACGGGTGGAGGTGTACCGGCGTCCGGTGGAGGGCGTTTACCGGGAACAGCGCACCTACGTGCGCGGTGAGGTGATCGAAGGCGTGGGCGTGACCACGCAGGGCGTGCCGGTGGACGCGCTGTTCGCGTAAAGCCAGCCGAAAAAGACCCGTGCCCGCGCTCCTCTTCAAGGGTTTCCTGCTCGGCTGGTCGGTGGCGTGGCCGCCGGGCCCGATCAACGCGGAGATGATCCGCCGGGGACTGGAGCGTGGGTTTTTTCCGGCCTGGGCGTTGGGGCTGGGCGCGTGCAGCGGGGATTTTTTGTGGGCGGTGGCGGTTTCGCTGGGCGCGGGAGTGTTGATCGACGTGCCCGGCGTGCGCCCGGCGCTGGGAGTGCTCAGCATCGGGTTGCTTCTCTTCCTGGCGTGGACGTTCGGGCGCGGAGCGTGGCGGGCATGGCGGGTCAGCCGGGAACCGGGCGCAAAGACCGCGGCGACCCCGGCGCGGCGTTTCGATTCCACCCACGGCGGCTACGTGCTCGGTCTGACCCTGGCTCTGACCAGCCCGTGGAACATGGCCTTCTGGTTCGGGGTGGTTGGTTCGCAGCAAACCGGTGGCGAACCCCTGGGGCTGGCCGCGTCGCTCACGCTGGCCGGCGCCGTGGTGTTCGGAGCGGCGTTGTGGGGTTTCGTGCTGTGCTCGCTCGTGCGGCTGGGAGCGCGGTTCGCCACGCCCGTCTGGCAGGTCGTGACGCAGGGCGCGACCGCCGCGCTGATGCTTTATTTCGCGGTTCACACCGTGTGGCGGCTCGCGGGCCACGTCTGAAACCGTCCCTGCTTCCATGCGCGTCGAAAAACCCGCGGCTCCACCGGCGAAAGGGCCGTTCAGCATCCGCGCGCGGGCGAACAGTTTCGTCTACGCGTTTCGCGGGGTGCGCGCGCTCCTCTGGCGGGAGCACAACGCGTGGCTGCACCTGCTGGCGGCGGCGTTGGCGGGCGGCGCGGGCTGGTGGTTCGGGATTTCGCGCCTCGAATGGTGCCTCGTGGCGTTTGCCGTCGGCTCGGTGCTCGCGGCGGAGGCGTTCAACACGGCCATCGAAGCCCTGGCCGACGCCATCCACCCGGAGCAAAACCCACTGGTGGGTCACGCCAAGGACCTGGCCGCCGCTGGCGTGCTGCTCGCCGCCGGGGGCGCGGCGGCCGTGGGCCTCTTGATTTTCTTGCCTCGGGTGGTCCAAATGCTGCCGGTCTGACGCCGGTCGAGCCATCAGCGGGCGCGCCAGAAAAAATACGCGGTCGTCACGACGCCCGTAAAAATCACGAACGACCGGATGAGCCCGGGCGGCATCCGGCGCGCCAGCCACGCGCCGCCGTAACCGCCTGCCAGCCCGCCCGCCATCATCCACAGGGCTTCCGGCCAATGCACGATGCCCCGCAGAACGAAAGTCGCCACCGCCGCCCCGTTGAACGCCGCGGTCAGCAGCGTCTTATAGGCGTTCATGGCGTGGATGTTTTTCATGCCCAGCAGCGCGAGCATCGCCAGCAACATGATCCCCGCCCCCGCGCCGTAGTAGCCGCCGTAAATGGAGATGACGAACTGGATCGTCCCCGTTTTGAGCAGCGATTTGTGATCGTCGGCCTCGCCCAGCGAAAGTTTCAGCCGGGCCGCGACCCGTGGCCCGAACACGAACAGGACGGTGGCAAACAGCGTCAGCCACGGCAGCAACCGCGTGAAGGTGAGCGGCGGCGTGTGCAGCAGGATCAGCGCGCCGCACCCGCCGCCGACCAGGCTGATCGCCCCCAGGACCACGGCCAACCGCCGACGCGCCGCCATCTCCCGGCGGTACGCGCCGAAACTGGCCAGCGTCCCCGGCCAGAGCGCGACCGTGCTGGTGGCGTTGGCCGCGATGGAGGGAAGGCCGCAGCCGACGAGAACGGGCAGCGTCAAAAAACTTCCGCCGCCTGCCACCGAATTGATCATCCCGGCAAACACGCCGGACGCCGCGATGAGCGCGGCCTGGGCGGCGGTCATCGTGCTGCCGCCGGTTGAAATGACTCCATGCGGGAACGTACCCGCCACCGTCGGCCCGGCAATCGGCGATCCGCGTGACGGCTGGAAACGCACGCCGTGTTTTCAAGGGGAGACTTGTACCGGGGGGGCCGCGCCTGCTACATTCACCAAGCGCAGTCCCGGACGCCGCCGTCTTCCAGCTCTTTTCGCCACCGCCCCCCATCGCTGCCCATTCGTCGTCCATATGCCCACGCATTATCAGGGTCCCGCCCATGAGGTCCGCGCCCTGGAAACTTTCATCAAACTCATCCGCGCCGCCGGTTCGGTCATCGCGCGGACCAGCCGTCCGCTGGCCTCCAGCGGGCTGACCGTCGGGCAGTTCGGCGTGCTGGAAACGCTGTTGCACCTCGGGCCGATCCACCAGTGCGACTTGGCGCGCAAGCACTTGCAAAGCGGCGGCAATATCACCATGATCGTCGATAACCTGGAAAAAGCCGGGCTGGTGCGGCGGGCGCGGCTGCCGGAGGACCGGCGTTACGTGCAGGTGCATCTGACGGACGCGGGACGTGAGCGGATCGAGGAAATTTTTCCCCGCCAGGCGCGCAACATCACCGAACAAATGAGCGTGCTGACGGCAGCCGAACAGGAGGAATTGGCCCGCCTGTGCCGGAAGCTGGGGCTGGGGGTGATGGCGGCGGAAACTCCCTGCGGCCACGAGGCGGCGGCGACGGTGGGCGGAGGGTGCCCGGGGATCGGGGGGTCGCTCGTTGAAGCGCAAACGACCCTGCCCCGACGAATCGGAGACGGGTCAGCCAAACCCTCCGCCAATCTCTCCCGTGCATAAATTTTTCGGGCCTTTCTTCACCGGACGCGCGGCGTTCGGCGTGCTCATCATCCGCGTTTTCTTCGGCTGGGGCCTGGTGCTGCACGGTTACCAGAAATTCACTCACGGCGGCCCGTTTCATTGGGGCGACCCACTTGGCATCCCCCCCTTCTGGCAGAGCATGGCTTTCCTGGGGGAATTTGCCGGAGGTTTGGGCTTGATGGTCGGCGGGTTGACCCCGCTGGCGGCGTTGGGAATCACGATCACGATGATCGTCGCTTTCCTGAAGGTCCACCTTCCCGCCCACGCCGCCTACGTCCACATGGAAGGCGGTCCGAACTACGAGGTCGCCGCGCACTACCTGATCGTCGCGGTCGGAGTGCTCATCAGCGGGCCGGGCGCGCTGTCGTTGGACGCTCTGATCTTCGGACGCCGCTGGCGGGGCAATGCCTACGCGCCTTGATTGACTTGCCATGCTCGCCGCGGATTTGATCGGCAACCTGCTTTTCAGCGGAATCGGTTTCGTCGCCCTGGCGTTTGCCAAGAAACAGGGGCGTCTGAAGACCGCTCTGATCGGCGTGCTCCTGATGTTTTATCCCTACTTCGTTTCCGGCACGCTGATGCTATACGGAATCGGGATCGTGCTGACGATTTGCTTATTCATGTTCACGGATTGAAGCGTGAACATGAATCAGAAGATGATTAAAGAAGGAAGAACTTCGTGCCCGGGCCGGAACCTTGGCGCTTGAGAGTTTTGGGATTGTCCTTGATGAATTTGCGGATGCGCAGGGGGTCCTGACTCACCTTGTCGGCGAGTTGCTTGGCGTTCATGCCCAGCTTGCCTTCCGCCGCCATCGCCTTGAGGATATGGCCTTTCAACTCCTCGTCGCCGATGGACGGACGGCGCGTGCGGCGGACCCGGCCCTCGGTGGCAGGGCGGCCCGTCAGACCCGCCAGTTCGTCTTCCAGGTCCGAGACGACCCGGCGGGCTTCGTTCAATTTTTGCCGAACCTCATCTACCGCTTCCTGTTTGAGCGTTTCGATTTGTTTTTGCAGTTCTTCGATCTTGTCTAGTGCGTTTGTTTTGGTTGCCATAAGCGCGCGATGCTAATGCACTATGGTTATTACGTCAAATCACACCGGCTCGTCGAACATTGCCTATCATGGAACGGTTGCTCGTGGCTAATCCTCCCGCAAGGCCACCATCGGGTCCACGCGGGTGGCTCTCAACGCGGGCAGCCAGCAGGCGAGCAACGCCGCGCCCGCCAGCGTGAAGACCACGATGCCCAACGTCAACGGATCGTTGCCGCTGACGTGGTAGAGGAAGCTCGTCATCAGCCGTCCGGCGACCAGCGCGGCGGCCAGGCCGAGCGCCAGCCCGACGGCGACCAACGTCGCGCCGTGCCGCATGACGAGGCCGAGCACGTTGGACCGCTGGGCACCGAGCGCCAGCCGGATGCCGAGTTCGCGGGTCCGCTGGGTCACCGTCAGCGCCATCACGCCGTACAACCCGATGCTGGCCAGCACCAGCGCCAGCAGCGCAAACGTACCGAGCAGCGCCATCGTCAAACGGCGCGGGGTGAGCCCGTTGGCGATGTTGCGTTCCATCGTGGTGATGTCGGCCACCGGCAGGTCGGGATCGAGCGCCTGCACCTCGCGGCGCACCGCGTCGGCCAAGCGCAACGGGTCGCCCGACGCCACGCGGATGACGAGCGTGGCGTTCGTCTGATCCGCCTGGTTCGAGCAATAGGTCATCTGAACCATTTTTGAAAAAACAGAGTCCGCTCCCCCCGGCGGGTTGTTCAGGGTGTGGCCCACCACGCCGATCACCGTCAGGGGCGGCGGATTCTTCTCGTCGGTCTGGTTGTCGTCGATGTGCCGGCCGATGGGGTCCTGCCCGGGGAAATTGGCGCGCGCGAAGAGATCGTCGATGATGACCGCACGCGGGTGGCCAATGATGTCCTGCGCGTCGAAGTCGCGGCCCCGCAAGAGCGGGATGCCCATGGTCTGGAAGTAACCGGGAGAGGCATAGTTGATTTCCGCCTGGGGTGCCTGGCCGGGGGGGGTGTCGGGCGTCCCGGTCAGGTGGTAGGTGCTGTCCCACTCGCTGTCGTCGAACGGCAGGTTGTTGCCCGTGGAGGCGGACACCACGCCGGGCAGGGCGCGCACCCGGGTGAGCAATTGAGTGTAGAACGGCTCGATTTTTTCCTTGGGATAGCGGATGTCCGGCAGCGAGACCGAGAGCAGCAGCAGGCCATCCGGGCGGAAGCCGACCGGCTCGTTCTGCGCGTGCCAGAAACTCTCCAGCGTCAGCGCCGCACACGCCAGCAAGACGATGGCCAACGCCACCTGCGCCACGACCAGCAGCGCCCGGAGCCGACGCTGGGCCGAACCGCCGGTGCCGCCCCGCGCGCTGCCTTCGTGCAAGGCCGTGGCCATCGCCGCGACCCCGGACAACCGCCAAGCTGGCCAGATTCCCACCAGCAGGCCGGTGCCCAACGCCACCGCCGCCGTGAAGCCCAGCGCGGCCAGGTCGAGATGGGTTTCGCGGAAGCGCGGGACCTTGGCCGGACTGAGCACGATGATCGCGTCCATCGCCCAGAGCGCGACGAGCAACGCCAACGCGCCGCCGAGCAAACCGAGCACGGCGCTCTCGGTGAGCCCCTGCCGCATCAGCCGCCAGCAACTCGCCCCCAGCGCCGCGCGGACGGCTAGTTCCTTTTCCCGGCCCGACGCGCGGGCGAGTTGCAAATTGGTCACATTGGCACAGGCAATCAGCAGGACGCAGCCCACCGCACCCAGCAGCAGGTAGAGACTGCCGCGGTAATCGCCGACCGTGTATATCAACATGTCTTGTGCGTTCACCCGGCGGCCCGTGTTCGACTCGGGGTAGCGGCGTTCCAACTCGGCGGCGATGTGGTTGAGGTCCTGGTTGGCCAGCGCCGGCGAGACGCCCGGTTTGAGCCGACCCAGCGCCGTGAAACCGGCGTGGTTGTCGCGGGCCAGCAGGTTCGGGTCCTTGCGCAGGTCGCCGAGCGGAACCAGCATTTCCGCCGAACGCGGCCAGGCCAGCTCCGGCGGCAGGACCCCGACGATTTCCCGGGAAACGCCGTCCATCAGGATGCGCCGTCCCACCGCCGCCGGATCGGCATCGAAACGCCGCCGCCAGAGCGCGTCGCTCACCAGCACCACCTTGGGGCCGCCCGGCGTGTCCTCCGCCCCGGTGAAATCACGACCCTTTTTTGGGTGCAGTCCGAGGATCGAGAGGAAGTTCGCCGAGACCTCCGCCGTGGCGATCTGCTCCGGCGACACCCCGCTGGCCGAGGGGAACGAAACGTTGTAGCTGCCGCGCCGCGCCAGGGCCAGACCGGTGAAGGAACGCTGGGCGGCGCACCAGTCCAGGTAGTTGGGATAGCTGACGGAGCCGGTCTCGAAGAGGGGCATGCGTTCGCGCACGATGACGAGCTGGTCCGACTGCGGGTAAGGCAGCGGGCGCAGCAGCACGGCGTTGATGACGCTGAACACGGCGGTGTTCGCCCCGATGCCGAGCGCGAGCATCGCCACGGCGATGCCGGTGTAGCCGGGGGATTTGCGCAGCATCCGCAGCGCGAAACGCAGGTCTTGTAAGATGGTGGACATCGGAGGTGGTGAGGATGGTTATTCTTCCCGCAGGGCCGTCAAAGGGTCGATCAGAGTCGCCCGCCGCGCCGGCAGATAGCTGGCCAGCAACGCCACCCCGCCGAGCAGGCCCGCGACGAACGCCAGCGTGACGGGATCGTTCGGCGCGACGCCGTAGAGCAGGCTCTTGAGCACCCCGGCCAGCGCGAGCGACGCGACCAACCCCAGCGCGAGGCCGAGCAGGATCAGGCGCGTCCCCTGCCCGAGCACGAGCCGCAACACGTCCCGGCGTTGCGCGCCGAGGGCGAGCCGGATGCCCAGTTCGTGGGTGCGCTGGCCGACGCTGTAAGATACCGCGCCGTAGATGCCCAGTGCGGCGAGGCCAAGCGTCACCACCGCGAACGCCGCAAAGAGCGCCGCGTAAAGCCGCGTGTAGGCGACGCTGCCGCTGGCGGCGCGCTCCAGAGTGGTCACCCTGCCGATGGGCTGGTCAGGGTCGATGCTCCAGATCGCCGACTCCACCGCGCGGGTCAGGTCCTCGGGGCGCAACGCCCCGGCCGAACGCGCATACAACGTGGCGTAATAGTTGGGAAGCTGGAGATAGGATGTATAGATTTCCGCAGGCGCATCCTGGTCCAGACCGGCGCGGCGGATGTCGCCCACCACGCCGACGATCTCGAAGGGAAGATGCGTGTGCCGCGAGGTCAGGACCGCGCCCACCGGATCGCGGTCGGGAAAGTACCGCCGCACGAACGCCTCATTGACCACCGCCACACGCGGCGCGGCGGCGTTATCGTGCTCGTCGAACTCCCGGCCCCGCCGCAACGGGATGCCCAGCGTCTTGAACCCGTGGGGATTGACCGAATCATGGACCGCCCTCTGACGGATCGCCCAAGCCGCTTCGGTCGTCTGGCCGGGTAGAACGAAGCCAAACTCGTCGTGCCACGAAAAGAGCGGCGTGTTGGTCAGCGACGTGCCAGCCACGCCGGGCACCGCCTCGACGGCCGCGAGCACCCGGCGAAGAAATTCCGCGCTGCGGGCGTCGTCGGGATAACGCGTGCGCGAGAGCGAAAGGTTGACCAGCAGCGTGTGGTCGAGGCGCACGCCCGCGTCGGTGCGAAGGGCAGCGAGCAGACTGCGGCCCATCAGTCCCGCGCCAGCCAGGAGCACGAGGGCCAGCGCGATCTCGGCCACCACCAGCCCCGCGCGTACCCGGACTCCGCCCGGGCCTTCCGACGCCCCGCGCCCGGCCGATACCCCCAGCGAGCCCGCCGGGTCCTGCCGTCCGGCCAACCACGCGGGCAGCACCCCCGTGAGCGCCCCGGCCGACGCTGCCACCACGACGGCAAACGCCAGCACGGGCCAGCTCAGGCGGATGTCGTCCTGGAACGGCGAAATCCCCGGTGGCAGCAGCCCGATCAAGGCGTCTATGCCCCAGGCCGCGATCAGGACCCCCAGCCCCGCCCCCGCCCCCGCCAGGATGAGACTGTCGGCCAAGGCACCGCCCGCGACCCGCCAGCGGCTCGCCCCCAAGGCCAGCCGGATGCCGACTTCCCGCCGCCGCGACGCTGCGCGGATCAGTTGCAGGTTGGCCACGTTGGCGCATGTCACCAAGAGCACGCAACCCACCGCGCCCAACAACAGCCAGAGCGAATGCGCGTACCCGGACCCGAGAAGCACGCCGCCCTTCAGCGCGCCCGCGCCGAGACGATAGTTCTTGTAATGGGCGGGGTCCGTTTGCACGAGGCGGTTGGAAAGCGTTGCCAAGTAGACGTCCGTCTTCCGGCGTCCCGCGCCGGTGGGGTCCGCCAGACGGCCCACCGTGACGTAACGGCGCGCGGCCTCATCGGCCATCTCGGAGCTGTCCTCCGCGAGCGGCAGCCAGAGTTCGACGCCGTCGTTAAGGTCCTTAAAATCCGGCGGCATGACGCCGAGGACCGTGCGCGGCTTGTCGTCGAGCGTGATCGTGCCGCCGACGGCGGATTCATCCCCGCGCAGGTAGCTCCGCCAAAAGTGGTCGCTCACCACCACGCCCGGCGCGCTGGCGGCGCGACACTCGGCCTCAGTGAAAAAACGCCCGCGCGCAGCCGGGACACCGAACACACGGAAGTAGTCGGCTGTCACCAGCAGGACAGTGAGCTGCGCCGGGGTCCGTACACCCGTCAGGTTGGCGTAGTCGTAGCCGAAGCCCGCGAGGGTGGAAAGACCCGAGTCAGAGTCGTGGCGGATCAATTTGAACAGGTCCGGCGCGAGCACGCCGAGACTGTCCGGCTCACCGGGGGTGCGCAAGCCGATGTTTACGAGTTCCGCCGGGCGCAGGTACGGCAGGGGCCGGAGAAGCAGTGCATAGACCACGCTGAAGATCACCGTGCAGGCGGCGATGCCCAACGCCAGCGAACCCGCCGCCGTGAGGGTGAATAACGGGCTCCGCAGCAGGGAGCGCCAGCCGATGCGCAGGTCGTGAAGCATGGTCGGAGGAGTTGAAATGGGTGCTCAGGCGGTGAGCGCGGCAGGCGCGGCGGCGTTGATAGGCTGGTCTTCCACGACGCGGCCGTCGAAGAGGTGGACCGTGCGGGCGGCGCACCGGGCGAAACGCTCGTCGTGCGTGACCATGCAGATCGTCGCGCCGCCGGAGTGTAATTCGTCGAGCAGCGTCATCACCGCCTCGCCGTTGCGGCTGTCGAGGTTGCCCGTCGGCTCGTCGGCCAGCAGGACGCTCGGGGACCCGGCCAGCGCCCGGGCCACGGCCACGCGCTGCTGCTGACCGCCGGAAAGCTGGTTCGGCAGATGCCGGTTGCGGTGGCCCATGCCGACGCGCTCCAACGCCTCGTTCGTGCGGCGTTTGCGCTCGGCGGCGGCGAGTTCGGAGCGGTAGGTGAGCGGCAGTTCGACGTTCTCGTAGACGGTCAGGTCGCCGATCAGATTGAAGCTCTGGAAGATGAAGCCGATCTCGCGGTTGCGGATGCGCGCCCGCTCGGCGTAGGACAGGCTGGCGACCTGCCTGCCGTTGAGCAGGTAGCTGCCTGCGGAGGGCGAATCCAGCAGGCCGAGGATCGCCAGCAGCGTGCTCTTGCCGCAGCCGCTGGGACCGGCGATGGCCACGTATTCGCCGGACTGGATATCCAGGAAAATCCCGGCCAGCGCGTTGGTTTCGACCTCGTCGGTCAGGAAAACTTTTTTGACCGCGTCGAGGTGAATGAGGGAGTTGGGTGTGGGCACGGGTGAGGTCGGGTTCATGGTTGGGTAGGGTGACGGTGGGTCAGTTCAGGCGCAGGCGGTCGTTTTGATCGAAGGCGGAAGTGTCGGAAATGATGATGACGTCCCCGGCGCGGAGGCCGCCGCGAATCTCGACCTCCTTGACGCTGCCGCGCCCGAGCGTCGCGTGGACGCGCGTCGCCTCGGAGCCGTCCGGCGAGACGCGGAAGAGGTTGACGGCGCTTTCCTCCTGCCCAAAGGCGGGCCGGTTGAGGACCAGCGTGTCTTCGATGCGCTCGAGTTCCACGGTGCCCTCGATGCTCAGGTCCGGGCGCGCGCCGCGGGGGAGGGCAGCCCCGTTGAAGGTCACATCGACCAGCACGGTGCCCCCCTGCACGGCGGGGTCGATGCGGGAGACGCGTCCGGCGACGAGGCCGTTGCGCGTGTCCACGCTGACGGGCAGCCCCTGTTGGATGTCGCGCGCCTGGGTTTCGGGGATTTTGATCTGCGCCTTGAGTTTCGTGGGGTCGGCGACGCGGGCGAGATTCGTCCCGGCATTGATGCGCTGGCCGACCTCGACGGGCACCTGCTGGAGCACGCCGGGCATCCCCGCACGGACCTGGAGCGCGTCGAGTTGGGAGTGTTTGAGCGCGGCTTGCGCGCTGGCCTGGTCGAGTTCGCCCCGGGCGACGGCGAGTTGCGGCTCGATGGACTGACGCGTGAACTCGACGCGCTGTCTTTCGATCTCGCAGCAAGCGGTCAATTCCCGGGCGGAAATCTGCGATTTCTTGAGTTCGACCTGGGCGATGAGGCCCTGTTTGGAGAGGCGTTCGTTGACCTCGACCTGGGCGTCGGCGGTGTCGCGGTCGCCCTGGGCCCTGGCGAAGGCGGCCTGGCGTTCGAGCGACTGGCCTTCGAGCTGCGCGCGGAGGTTGACGAGCCGGGCCTGCGCGGCGGTCGTGGCGGCGTCGGCGTCGAGCGCGCTCTGACGCAGTTCCGGGTTGCTGAGGATCAGGAGAAGGGTGTCGGGTTCGACGGTCGCGCCGGGGAAAACGACGATGCGTTCGACGCGGGCATCCGTCCCGGCGGCGATCCAGCGGATTTCCTCGGGGACAAACGAGCCCATACCGCGCACCTGCCGGATCATGGGCGCGCGGCGGACGGTGTCGGTCCAGGCCGAGGACCGGTCGAGGGTCGGGACGGCGGGGCGGAGGTGCGCCAGGGCAACGGTGATCCCGGCGAGCGCGAGGGCGGCGCTGCCACCGGCGATCCAACGTTGGCGGCGGCGTTTTCGGGCGAGGTGCGGCGAGCGCGCCACGTCCATGCTGCCCGCCTTTGGCGCGGGGTCGAATCCCCGGCGGGCCGGGAGGGGGGACGATTCGGGGATGTTCATGGGCGCGGAGGAAGCGAAGGAAACGAAGGGAGCGGAATCGAGATTAGAAAACGTGCTGGCCACTGACGCCGAACACCCCGGCGGCCACGGTGGGTTGCCCGGCGGTGGCGGTGGAATTTTGCCACGCGCTGACGTGCCAGCCGCAGATCAGCAGGGCCGTCAACATGCAGAGCACCAGGAAGAAACGCAGCACCACTTCCAGGCGGTCAGACGATTCCCGGCAGGCGGCGCGCAACGACGAGCGGCGGGTGGAAGGAGCGTGGACGGTAAACAGCGGTTGGTCGCGGAAGATCAGGTTGGACTGGGAATAGTTCGTGTTCATGCCCACCCTATTTGCATGTGCCGTGCCAAGGTCTTATTATTTTTACATGTAGTTCAGGTTGAGTTACTTATCATTTTTGTGATTTTATCGGCCATCGGTCGCGCGTCCCCTGATCGGGACATCGTCATCCCGATTTTGGGACGACGCACATCCCGCCAGCCGACCGTCCCGGGCGCGCTACGAAGTCGGCAGGTGCAACGTGGCCCAGCAGCCCCGCCGACCGTCCGCCCGGTTGATCAAAAAGAGAGACCCGCCATGGGCCTCGGCAATCTGCCGGCTCAGCACGAGGCCGATCCCGCTGCCGTGCGACTTCGTGGTGAAAAACGGCACGAACAGGTTGGCCGTGCCGCTCAGCCCGAGGCCGTCGTCCTCCACCACCACCACGGCGGAAGCGGCGCTGGACGTGCAGCCCACGCGCACGCCGCCGCCGGTTTCCAACGCGGCGTCCGTGGCGTTTTTGATCAGGTTGATGAGCGCCTGCTCGATCTGGTCGCCGTCGATGGAGGCCATCGCCTCGCCGTCGTCGATCTGCACCTGCACCGTGAGCCGCGTTTCCAGCGCGGCGGCCCGGCGGACGAGGGCGGCGAGGCTCTGGCGGCGGCGTTGCGGCGCGGGCAGGCGGGCCAGCCGCGCATAGGCGTCCATGAAACGGCCCAGCGATTGGGCACGGCCACCGATGACCGCGAGACCGTCGCGCGCGTCGTCCTGCCAGTCGGGGGCACGCTCGGTCTCGGGTCGGTTGAGCAAGGTGAGCAGGCTTTCGGCGATGGAGCCAATGGGGGCCAGGGAGTTGTTGATCTCGTGGCCGAGCACGCGGATGAGGCGTTGCCACGCGGCGCGTTCCTCGTCGCGCAACGATTGGCTGACATCGGCGAGCACGAGGAGCTGGTGCGGACGGCCCCGCTCGCGGAAACTGGTGCGGTGCAGGCTCCAGCGCGCGCCGGTGCGGCCGGGGAAATCCGCGTCGAGCGTGCGGTGGTCATCGCCCGCCAACGCCGACGCCAGACCCAACTCGGCGGCGGAGCGGCCGGCCAGTTCATTTTCGGGTTGGCCCAGGAGTTCGACGCCCGCGCGGTTGACCAGGCGGAGGCGTTGCGCGTCGTCGAACGTGAACACGGCCACGTCGATCCCGGCCAGCACGGCGCGCGACAACGCGACGGCCTCACGGGCTTCGCGGCGGCGGGTGACGAGCGTGTCGCCGAGCAGGTTGATCTCGCGCATGACATCGCCGAGCGCGTCGTCGCGGCGGGCGCGGCGGGAGCGCAGGGAGTAGTCGCCCTCGCGCAGGGCAGTCAAGAGGTTGGTGAGCGTCTGCATGGGGTAGATGACGCGCTCGCGCACGGCCAGCACGCACCCCAGCCAGACCGCCACGACGAGCAGCGAAAACGTCCACTGCACCTTGGGCGTCCAGTCGCCCGTCCACAAAAGCACGAGGCAAACCACCGCGCCCGGCAGGCCCGCGCACAGCGTCCAAAGCTGGATCGCGCGGTCGTGCGGGAGGCTGGACGTGGTGTCGGGCAGCGGTTCGGCGCGCGGTGATTGGGGTTCGCCGCCGCCGCGGATGGGACCCGGCGCGTTCACAGGCCGTATTGCTGGAGGCGGCGGTAAAACGCGCTGCGGCTCAGGCCCAACGCCTCGGCGGCAGCGGCGGCGCGGCCCTGGTGGCGGGCCATCGCCTTCTGGATGAGGAACCGCTCCACGTCTTCGAGACTCATCTCTTCGAGCGACGGCGCGCCGGGGGAACTACCCGCTGCTGGGTTGCCCATCGACAGGCCGAGGTCGGCGGCGCGGACGCTCTCGCCGCCGGCCAGCAGCACGGCGCGCTCGATGGCGTGGTCCAGCTCACGGACGTTGCCCGGCCACGGGTGGGACTGCAACACGGCGGTCGCCGCGTGGTCGAAACCGGCGAGCCGTTTGCGGTAACGCCCGAGGTATTTTTGCAGAAAACTCGCCGCCAGGATCGGGATGTCTTCCGGGCGGGCACGCAACGGCGGCAGACGCACTTCCACGGTGTTGAGCCGGTAGAGAAGGTCCTGCCGGAAACGACCGGCCGCGACTTCCGCGTGGAGGTCGGCGTTGGTGGCGGAGAGCAGCCGCACGTCGGCCTTCTGCGTGCGCGAGGAGCCGACGCGCTCGAATTCGCCGGTTTCCAGCAGGCGGAGCAGCTTGGCCTGTTGGGCGAGCGGCACGTTGGCGATTTCGTCCAGGAAAATGGTGCCGCCGTCGGCGAGTTCGAAGCGGCCGATGCGGTCGGTTTTCGCGTCGGTGAACGCGCCGCGCACGTGGCCGAAGAGTTCGCTCTCGAAGACGTTTTCGCTCAGGCCGCCCATGTTGACGCTCACCAGCGGCTTGTCCGCACGGCCACTGGCGGCGTGCAGCGCGCGGGCGGCGACGCCTTTGCCGGTGCCGTTCTCGCCGGTGATGAGCACGGGCGCGTCCGACGGCCCGACGCTGGCGATGGTTGCCAACACGGGACGCATGGCGGCGGAACGGGCGACGAATCCGTCCAGGCCGGGGGTGGTGGGTCCGGCGGTCTCGCAGTCGTTGCGCAGGAGGTCGTTTTCCGCTTCGAGCCGGGCGTTGCGGCGGCGCATGCCGGAGAGTTCGATCTGCGTGCGGACCGTGGCGAGCACGCGCGCGTTTTCCCAAGGTTTCTGGACGAAATCCCGCGCGCCGCGCCGCATGGCTTCGACGGCGAGGTCCACGGTGGCCCAGGCGGTCATGACGACCACGGGCGGCGCGCCTTCGGTGGCCAGCAGGCGGTCGAGCAGGTCGAGGCCCTCCTGGCCGCTGGTGGTGTCGCGCGTGTAGTTGAGGTCGATGAATGCCAGCGCGAAATCGTCCGCCCGCACCGCCGCCAGCGTTTCCGCCGGCGAGGTCGCCTGCGTGACGAGGAACCCCTCCCCCTTGAGCAGCAGCCGCAGGGCATCACGCACCGCCGCCTGGTCGTCGGCGACGAGGATGCGCCGGTTCGATGGGTGGGGGGAAGAAGTCATTGGTGGAAAGGGTCGGGTCAGGTGGATGGAGACCTCCGGGCGCCATTTAGTAGGTGCGATTGTTATGGCGCCTTCAGCAGATAAGGTTTAAAAGATTTCGTTGGCTTTGGCCGGGTCTTTCAGGAGGATTTCGCGCAGGAAACGCACGGGGGGTTCGCCGTGGTCGGTGACGGCGTCGTGGAATCGCTTGAGGGTGAACGCGTCGCCCTCCTGCTCCTGATAGTCGTGCCGCAGCTTGAGCAGTTCGAGCTTGCCGACCGTGTAGAAAAGGTAGCCCGGATCGAACGTGCCGCGCAGGGCTTCCTGGCGCGCCGGTTTCTCCTCGTAATAGCAGTTGTCCACGAAGAATTTCGTCGCTTCGTCCACGCTCATGCCCTGCGTGTGGAGTTTGATGGAAACGCACAGGCGGCAGACCCGCAACAGGGCTTCGTCGGATTGCGCCAGCCGGAACTTCGCGCCCTCGATGTCCTTCGCGCCGCCGCCGACGGTCTGTCCGTAGCCTTGATCGACGGCCATCTGCTCGCAGTAATGCGCCCAGCCTTCGATGTAAGCGTAGGAACCAAAGATCCGCTGCACCTTGCTGATCGGCGAGGCGTTCGCGCGCAACGCCTGCACGTAATGCCCGGGGTAGACCTCGTGGACGCTGACGATGTCCGCCGTGTAATGGTTGAAGGAGGTTAGCCACTCCTCCTTTTCCTGGTCGCTCCAGGTCGGTTCGACCGGGGTCACGTAATAATAAGCCTGCGCGCCCAGCACCTCGAACGGACCGGGATTGTCCGACGACGCGAAGCTGCCCGCGCGCAGGTACTTGGGCGTTTCGCTGACGGTGGCGCGGACCTCGCTGGGAATGTCGATGATGTTCATCTCGACCATGAAACGCCGGATGTTTTCAAGGTGTCTGTTTGTGTCGGGAACGAGGCTTTCCGCCGTGGGATGGTCGCGCTGGATGTCCTTGAAAACCTCGATGGGCGGTTTGCCGGGATTGATGACCGCCGCCGCCGCCGCGAAGACGCCCTGCTCGCGTTTGAGTTCGTCCAACCCAATTTTGAGCAAGGTTGCGGGCGGCAGGTCGATGGCCTCGCTCGCGGCCAGCATCTTGCGGTATTTTTCCTCGCCGAGCGCGAAGGATTTATCGTCCGCTTGCGGCAGACGTTCCCGGGTCAGCCAGTCCGCGTAAGCGGTCAGTTCGGCGGCGGCCTTTTCGTTGACGGTTTTGAACTCCGCCTGCAAGGCGGCGTCCGGCACGTCCTTGACGGCATCGACCAGATCATGCGCGAGGAAGTCCGCGTTGCCCTTGGCGATGTCGAGCGCCAGATCGACGAACGGCCTGGGCAAGATTTCCACGAGGTTCTCGCGGGCCGCCGCGAACAGCGCGGGCACCTGCCGCTCGACGGCGACGATGCTGCGCAAACGGTCGGCCAGCGGAGCGAAGTCGCGCTTGAGGTAGACGTTGACATCCAGCGCGCTTGCGTAGGTGATCGGGTTGCGCTCGTAGGTGCCCATTTCGGCGAGTTGCAGCAGGTTGTTATCGACCCCGAGCCGCAGCAGTTTGTAGTCGAGGGTGGAGGCGGCGCTCAGTGGCGAGGCGTCGATGGATTCCAGGCGGGTTTTAAAATCGCGCACCCGCTGGATTTCCGCGTCGATGGCGGCGGGCCGGAAATCCACGAATTTTCCGTCGAACTGGTGCAAGCCCAGGCCGACCGCCGCGAGCGGCTGGAAATGGAAGTTGTCGGCGAGGATTTCATCCGTGAGCTTGGCCAGCGCGATCTCCGGCGACGGCGCGGCCTCTTCGGCCCGCAGGGAGAACCCGGTGGCCAGCGTGGCGAACGCCAGTACGGGCAGGACGGCGGAAAACTTGTTCATGGTTGCAGTCGGTAGGTCAGTCAGACATTTTTATCAAGGCAATCCGCGAGGGCAAGTTTACTCGGCACGGTCTTGCCACGAAATCCCATGGACGCTGAATTGCCTCCCGCCGACCCGCCCCCGACGCACCGCCGCCGCCCGCGCTACGCGGGGAAAAACCCGCGCCAGTTCCACGAAAAATACAAGGAATTACGCGCCGCCGAATACCCGGAGACCGTCGAAAAAGTCCTGGCCTCGGGCAAAACACCGGCGGGCACCCACCGGCCGATTTTGCTGCCGGAAATCCTGGACCTGCTCGCGCCGCAGCCCGGGGAGTTTGCGGTCGATTGCACGCTGGGCTACGGCGGTCATGCCGAAGGGATTTTGCGGCGGATCGCCGGTCCGGGCGGACACCTGCTCGCGCTGGACGTTGATCCCATCGAGGGACCCCGCACGGCGGCGCGGCTGCTGGCGGCGGGCTTCGGGCCAGACGTTTTTTCGTGGGAACGGCGCAACTTCGCCGGACTGGGGGTGTTGCTCGCCGCGCGCCGGCCCCAGGGCGCAGACGTGATCCTGGCCGACCTGGGTGTATCCTCCATGCAACTCGACGTGCCGGAACGCGGTTTTTCGATGAAAAACGACGGGCCGCTCGACATGCGGATGAATCCCCGACGTGGGTTGCCAGCGTCGGCATGGCTGGCGAAAGTGCGCCCCGAAATGCTGGCGCGGCTCCTGCGGGAAAACGCGGACGAACCCCGGGCCGATGCGCTGGCGGTGGCGTTGGCAGGTCGGCTGTTTCCGACGACCGGCGCGCTGGCCTCCGTGGTGGCGGCAGCCGTCCCGGGGGCAGATCGGGACGACACCGTGCGGCGGGTTTTCCAGGCGGTGCGCATCGCCGTGAACGAGGAATTCAGCGCGCTGGACACCTTCCTGCGCGCCTTGCCGGGGTGCCTCGCGCCCGGCGGACGGGTGGCGGTTTTGTCGTTTCATTCCGGCGAGGACCGCCGGGTGAAACTGGCTTTCCGCGAGGGCCAGCGCGCGGGCACATACGCGGAGGCGGCGCCGGACGTGATCCGGCCAGGCGCGCACGAACGCCGGGACAACCTCCGCGCCGGGTCAGCCAAACTGCGCTGGGCGCGGCGGGCCTGAACGCGATGCTCACGCCGTCACGGGCGGCGGTTTGTTCGCCTTGGCCGCGCGGAGTTGCCCGCACCCGGCGGCCACGTCGATGCCGCGCCGCTGCCGGATCGTGCAAGGGAAGCCCGCCGCCTGCACGATGCCCTGAAACGCGTCGGCGGCATCGTGTGCCGTCGCCGTGCCGCCGAAACCCTTTGTTGGGTTGAGCGGAATCAGGTTGACGTGCGCGTCCAAACCGGCGAGCAGCGCGGCGAGCCGGACCGCGACCGGCGGCGAGTCGTTGACTCCAGCGATGAGCGTCCATTCAAAGAAGATGCGGCGTCCCGTGCGTCCGCCGTAGGTGCGGCACGCGGCGATCAGTTCGGCCAGCGGCCAGCGGCGGCTCGCGGGCACCAACGCGGCGCGCTCCGCCTCGCTCGCTCCATGCAAGCTGACGGCGAGGTTGTACGGACGCCGCTCGTCCGCCAGCCGCAAAATCCCGGGCACCACGCCGACCGTGCTAATGCTGATCCGGGTTGGACCCAGATTCAGGCCGCGCGTGTCCGTGAGGATGTCGAGCGCGGTCATCACGTGGTCGTAGTTGTGCAACGGTTCGCCCATGCCCATGAGCACGAGATTGCGCAAGCCGGGCTGGCCGCTGGCGCGCAACGCACGCTGGACGTGCAGCGCCTGCGCGACGATCTCACCCGGGCGCAGATGCCGCGCGAAACCCATCTGCCCCGTCGCGCAAAAAACGCAGCCCATCGCGCAACCGGCCTGCGTGCTCAGGCAGGCCGTGAACCGCCCGGGGTAGGCCATCAACACGGTCTCGACCGTCTGGCCGTCCCCGAGCCGGAGCAGAAACTTGCGCGTCAATCCGTCGCCGCTGGGGATTTCGTCCGCTGGCGCGGGCACGTCGAGCGTGTACCCACCCACCGCCGGGTGCAGGTTTGACCCCAGCCAACGGCGCAGCGGCGGCAGAAAATCGGACGCGCCCGCAAAATCCGGCGCGGTGGCCAACCCACGGTAGAGCGCACGCCAGAGCGGCCGGGCGTGGGACGCGTGCAGTCCAGCGGTCACGAGGGTGCGCTCCAACTCGAGGAAAGGCAGATCAAAGAGGGACGACACGTTGCCAACAGGGCGGTCTGTCAGCGGATTTGTCAACCGGCCTGCGTCCGTCCTCGCCAATAGGGCGTCAATTTCCCCGGTCCAGCGAACGGTATTGGATCGCCTCGGCGAGATGGTTGGATTGAATCGATTCGCTGTCGTCAAGATCGGCGATGGTCCGCGATACCTTCAGAATCCGGTCGTAAGCGCGGGCGGAGAGATTCAATTCGTTGGTCGCCATCTTGAGCATTTCGGCGCCGGTTTCGTCCAGACGGCAATAGGTCTTGATTTGCCGTGGGGTGAGCCGCGCGTTGGTCTTCCCGGCGCGCCGCTGCTGGACCCCGCGCGCCGCCACGACCCGCGCCCGGATCGCGCTCGACATTTCCCCCGTGTGGGTCTGGTCGGCGAGGTGCTCGTACTTGATCGCGGCGACTTCGACGTGCAGATCGATCCGGTCGAGCAGCGGGCCGCTGATGCGTTCGCGGTATCGCTGCACCTCCAGCGGACTGCATCGGCAGGCGCGCCGCGTGTCGCCGTAGTACCCGCACTTGCACGGGTTCATGGCCGCGACCAGCATGAACGCCGCCGGGAAGGTCACGGTCCCCGAGGCCCGGCTGATGGTGACCTTCAAATCCTCCAAGGGCTGGCGCAGGGATTCCAGCGTGGAACGGCGAAATTCGGGCAGTTCATCCAGAAACAACACGCCGTGGTGACACACGCTGATCTCCCCGGGGGTCAGTTGACTGGAACCGCCGAGCAGCCCGGCGTCGGAAATCGTGGAGTGCGGCGACGAATACGGCGGCACGCAGACCAACCCCTGCCTGGCATCGAGCAAGCCCGCCACCGAATGGATCTTGGTCGTCTCCAGGGCTTCCTCTAAAGTAAGCGGCGGCATGATGCTCGGCAGGCGTTTGGCCATCATGCTCTTGCCGGAACCGGGTGGCCCAATCATGAGTAGATTATGCGCACCCGACGCCGCGACTTCCATCGCCCGCCGGGCGTGGTGCTGCCCTTTGACCTCGGAGAAATCGTTTTCAAATTGCTGGTGCGCGGCGAAGAACGCGTCCGCATCCTCCCGGACCGGCACGAGCTTCGGCGCGCCGTCCCCGCCCCGCAAAAACTCGAAGACCTCGCGCAGACTATGGATGCCGTAGACTTCGATGCCCTGGAGAAAAGCGGCCTCGCGTGCATTCCCCGCCGGGACGAACAACCGTCGCTTGCCCCATTGGCGGGCCTGGCTGGCGATGGCCAGCACGCCGCGCACCGGGCGCACGGCCCCGTTGAGCGCGAGTTCGCCCACGAGCACGCAATCCTCCGCGTTCCCCAGGTCGATCTCTTCCTCGGCTGCCACCATGCCGACCGCGATGGGCAGGTCGAAACCCGGCCCCTCCTTCTTCACGTCCGCCGGGGCGAGGTTGACCGTGCAACGCCCTCGCGGCCAACGATACCCGCTGTTGGCGACCGCGGTCGTCACCCGGTCCTTGCACTCCTTGACCGCCGCGTCGGGCAGCCCCACGACCACCACCAGCGGCTTGCCACCGGCTGCGTTCACCTCGACCTCCACCTCGTAGGCGTCAACGCCCTGCACCGCCGCCGAATAAACTTTTGCCAGCATCGGTCCAACATGGGCAAAAGTGGTCCCGGATGTAAAGCCACCGTTGGCGACCCGGTCGGATTCAAGAAAGTGACTGCAATTCTGCGGTGACGACACATTCTTTACGAATGAACACTTGCAGGTGTCTCCATTCCGTGTGACGGCTTGTTAAGCCAGCAATGGCCGACCAAGTGGCGGATAATACATCGCCGGGCAGCGGAGACATTTTTATCACGGAACCCGGCTTTCTCTCGCTTGGAGAAACGTCCCGCAGTGCATCACCACCGACCTAGGAAGTACCATCGAACCATGACCTTTGGAGAACGAATCAAGAATTTGCGACAAGAGCTGGGTTTCTCCCAGGAAGCGCTCGGCGCGCAGGGCTTTGTCTCTACCCCGGGCTGGATCAAGATTGAGAACGGACAACGCCAGGCGAGCGAAAAATTGATCACCAACCTGATCAACTGGCTCGTGGGCGACAAGCACGTGCGTGCCGGTGCGGCCAGCGCATTGAAGGAAGAATTGCTGACCCTCAAGTATCTCGGCAGCAACTCCACGTTCCTGCGGGCATTGGCCAAAGTCCACGCCAAAACCTTACCTTCCGGCGCGGCCGTGCTGGCCGAGGACACGAACCCCTACAAGACCAAACCGCGTCGTGGCCGTCCGCCGCTGAAGAAGCCCGCCGCCAAGGCAGGCCGCAAATAACCGGCTGCGAATCGCTGAAATTCATTGCCGATCCAGAAAAATTCGCCCGGGGCTGGGGACCGCGTTTTTCGGAGAGGCACTCAGCGTAGGAAAAGGAGCGTCGGGTCCATGCTGCCGCTCCTTTCGTTGGGGTGACCGCACGGTATTTCCCAGCGCGTCCCGCTGGCTCGCAGCTTGCCGCGTGACTTTCGGCGCCGCGTGTTGTTAGTTTCCCCCCGTGCCACCTTCTGCTCCTCCTTCCAGAGCCAACGGCCAGCGAAAGCTACCCGTCGGCAACGGCCCTCGACCGGTGACGCCCGCCGCTCCGGCCCTGATTTTCGGCGATCTGTGGCCTTACGATCCCGCCCCGGAAACGGCGGAACCAAGCCTCAGAACCCGCTACGATCTGTTCATCGACGGCGATTACCGCGCGCCGATGTCAGGCAAATATTTCGAGACGGTCAACCCTGCCACGGAGGAAAAACTCGCCGACATCGCCCTCGCTGGCGAGGCCGACGTGGACGCCGCCTACCGCGCCGCCCAGAAGGCGTTTGACACGACCTGGGGCCAGATGCTTGGCCAGGAGCGCGGCAAATATCTTTTCCGCGTCGCGCGTCTTTTGCAGGACCGCGCCCGCGAATTCGCCGTGGCCGAAACGCTCGACGGCGGCAAACCCATCAAGGAATCGCGCGATTTTGACGTGCCCACCGCCGCCGCGCATTTCTTCTACCATGCCGGTTGGGCGGACAAACTGGCTTACGCCTTTCCCGGCCCGCGCCGCCCGCAGCCGCTCGGGGTGGTCGGGCAGGTGATCCCGTGGAATTTCCCTTTGCTGATGCTCGCCTGGAAACTCGCCCCGGCACTGGCGTGCGGCAACTGCGCGGTGCTCAAACCGGCGGAAACCACGCCGCTCACCGCGCTCAAATTCGCCGAACTGCTCCGCGACGCCGAACTGCCGCCGGGCGTGGTCAACATCGTCTGCGGCGCGGGCGAAACCGGCGCGCTGGTGGCCCGGCACCCGCTCGCGGCCAAGGTGGCGTTCACCGGGTCCACCGAGGTCGGCAAGGCGATCATGCGCGAAACCGCCGGGGCGGGCAAACGCCTCACCCTGGAACTCGGCGGCAAGGCAGCCAACATCGTGTTCGACGACGCGCCGCTGGACCAGGCCGTGGAGGGCGTCATCAACGGCATCTACTTCAACCAGGGGCACGTCTGTTGCGCGGGCAGCCGTTTGCTCGTGCAGGAAAGCATCGCCGGGCGTTTCGTCGCCAAATTGAAGACTCGCCTCGCCACCCTGCGGGTCGGCGATCCGCTCGACAAGAACACCGATGTCGGCGCGATCAACTCGCGCGGGCAACTGGCGCGCATCCGCGAGATGGTGGCCGTCGGCGAGGCGGAAGGCGCGGCGCTCTACCAGCCGCCCGGCTGCCGTTTGCCGACGAAAGGCTTCTGGTTCGCGCCCTCGATTTTCACCGGCGTCACTCCCAGCCACCGCATCGCTCGAGAGGAAATCTTCGGTCCCGTGCTGAGCGTGCTCACCTTCCGCACGCTGGAGGAAGCCGTCGAAAAAGCCAACAACACCGCCTACGGCCTGTCCGCCGGCGTGTGGACGGACAAAGGGTCACGCATCCTGCAAATGGCCGCGTCGCTCAAAGCGGGCGTGATCTGGGCGAACACCTTCAACCAGTTCGATCCGTCCTCACCCTTCGGTGGGTATAAAGAAAGTGGTTTCGGACGCGAAGGTGGTCGCCAGGGATTAGGCGCCTACGTCAAACTCGGGTGATTCTTCAACCCATTTCTCCTCTTCTCTTCTCTTTGCGGCTTTGCGCCTTTGCGTGAGATTTCTTCCTTCGACCCGATGTCCCGCCTCCCCATCACCAAAACACCCAAGGTCTACGTCGGCGGCGCGTTCATCCGCTCCGAGAGCGCGCGGGTTCTCCCCGTCCACGACGCGGACGGCAAGTTCCTCGGCAACGTGCCCCGCTGCACCCGCAAAGACCTGCGCAACGCCGTGGAAGCCGCCGCCGCCGCCGCTCCGGGTTGGGCCAAACGCACCGCTTACAACCGTGGCCAAATCCTCTATCGCCTCGCGGAAATGTTGGAGTCCCGCGCCGCCGAACTCGCCGCGAGCCTTGCCCACGCCACCGCCACCCGTGAAGTCTCCGCTGCCATCGACCGCGTCATCTACTACGCAGGCTGGGCCGATAAATTTGCGCAGGTAATCGGCAACACGAACCCTGTATCGGGTCCGTACTTCAATTTCACGATACCCGAGCCCATGGGCGTGGTCGGGCTCATCACCGACGAGACCGCCCCGCCGCTGCTCGGACTGCTCAGCCAGCTTGCGCCGGTCATCGTGAGCGGCAACACGGTCGTCGCCTTTGCGCCGGAAGCCTCGCCGCTGCCAGCGATTTTGCTCGGCGAGATGCTGGCGGTCAGCGACTTGCCGGGCGGCGTCATCAACCTGCTCACGGGTCGGCGCGCGGAATTGCTGCCGACCTTTGCCACGCACGAAGGCATCCGCGCGGTGGTCGCCGCCGGGGTGTCCGACGCCGAGCGCAAGACCCTCGGCCTCGGCGCGGCGGAGAGCGTCAAGCGTCTACGTACCCGCGCGCCGGGCGCCGTGGATTGGTACGCGGCTCAGGGGGTCGAGGAGATCGCCGATTTCGTCGAATTCAAGACCGTCTGGCACCCGGTTGGGGCGTAATAAAAACTGTCCGCAGATTTCCGCAGATGGGAAGAAGAGATGGGAAGAAGGACGGGTAAGAAACTTCTCACCCCTTCCTCCATCTGCGAAAATCTGCGGAATCTGCGGACAATCCCTCATTCCTGCCCGGCCAGCAATGCGTCGATCTCCGCCCGCCGGGGCATCGCCGGAGCCGTGCCCGCCCGCGTGACCGACAATGCCGCCCCCGCGTTGGCAAACCGCGCCGCCCGCTCGATCTCCGCCGCGCCGTCCTCTGCCAGCGCCGCCGCGAACGCCCCCACGAACGCATCGCCCGCGCCCGTCGTGTCAACCGCCACGATTCCCTTCATTGCCGGGATCAGCGCGTGACCTTCCTGCTGCGAAACAAAGCATCCGCGCGCGCCCAGCGTCACGATGACCGTCGCCACCCCCAGCAAAAGGCAGAGCGCGTGCAACTCCTCGTCGGCCAACGCCGCCAGTTTTCGCTCGTCGAACCTCTCACCCACCGCACCCCGCGTCTGCGGCAGACCGTTCATCAACGCCGCAAATTCCGTCTCGTTCGGGATCAGGATATCGACCTGGGCCAACAACGCCGCGTCAAAATCCGGCCGCATCGGCGCGGGGTTCAAGATCACCGTGGCTCCGGCCTCCCGCGCGATCTGCATCGCCCGCGCTTCCGCTTCCAGATTCGCTTCCAACTGCGTGACCACCACGGTCGCCGACCGCAACACCGCCGCGTGCGCGTCGATGTCCGCCCGCGTCAGCGCGTTGTTCGCATCCAGCGAGACGATGATCTCGTTTTGCCCGTGCGCATTGACCAGGATGCCTGCTGCTCCCGTGGGTCGGTCCGCTTTTTCGGCCCCGAGCCACCGGATGCCTTCCGCCTCCTGGAACGCCCGCGCGCCCGCCCCGAACGCATCTCGTCCTACCGCCCCGATGAACGCCACCTTCCCCCCGGCCCGCGCGGCGGCCACGGCCTGGTTCGACCCCTTGCCGCCCGGTCCCGTCAAAAACTGCCCGATCACGGTTTCACCGGGCCGAGGAAATTCCGCGCATTGGAAAGTAAGGTCCTGCACGAAGCTGCCGACCACGATGATCTGGGGAGAATCCATGCGGCTATCAAAGGGAAAGCGGGCGCGCAGGTCGATAGGAAAACGGTCGCTTTTTCGCCTGCCAGCAGCTAATGAAACCTGATGACGCCGCTCTCCATCCGCCGCCTGATCGATGACGTGGGTTCCGTGGACAAGGTCGGCGTCGAAGCGCGCACGGCGGCTTTCACGACGCGCTCGCTCAAAAAAAACGCCAAGCTCTGGGGTTTGAAAACCGCCGTTTCCATGGTGGACCTGACCACGCTCGAAGGTCAGGACACACCCGGCAAAATCGCCCAGCTTTGCGCCAAGGCGATCCGGCCGCACGCGCCCGATCCCACCGTGCCCCCGGCGGCGGCGGTATGCGTGTACCCGGCGCTCGTCGCGGCGGCGAAAGCGCACGTCGCGGGCAGTCCGGTCCGGGTTGCCAGCGTGGCCACCGCCTTCCCGAGCGGACAGGCCCCCCTGCGCACCCGGCTCGCGGAGGTGCGCGCCGCCGTGGCCGATGGCGCGGACGAGATTGACATGGTCATCAACCGCAACGCTTTCCTTTCCGGCCGCGTCGGCGAAGTGCGCGACGAAATCGCCGCCGTTCTCGCAGCTTGCGGCGGCGACGCCAAAGGGTCGGCGCGTCTAAAGGTCATCCTCGAAACCGGCGAACTCGATGGCTACGACCAGATTCGCGCCGCCAGTTTTCTGGCCCTGCGTGCCGGTCTCCGCCCGGGTGATTTCATCAAGACGAGCACCGGCAAGACCAGCAGCAACGCCAACCTCGCCAACACGCAGGTCATGCTCGAAGCCATCCGCGATTTCTACCTGGAAACCGGCATCCCCATCGGCATGAAGCCCGCCGGTGGCATCCGCACGGCCAAGCTGGCGCTGCATTTTCTGGTCGCGGTCAAAGAAACGCTCGGTGACGACTGGCTGACGAACACCCGGTATCGTTTCGGTGCCAGCGCGTTGCTCAACGACCTGCTGCGCCAGATCGAAAAAGAACGCACCGGCGCTTACCAGGCGTCCTACGCGTTTTCCGAGGCAACCTCGGGTTACTGACCCCTGGGAGTCTCCCCTCCGACGCACCCGATCCTACGTGGGTCGTGTTCTTTGCGCCTGGCTGGGCCTCTGGTGGTTCCCGTCGGTGCGTCGTGTTTCCCGGGCCAAACTGAATGCCACGGAGCCTTCACTTTTCGCGTCTGTCGAGGTCCGGAGATTTTTCCGAAGCGGGCTGCTCGGCCACCTGTTTTCCGAGGCGCCCCTGGCCGGTCGGGCAGAGGTCGAGCAGCACGCAACGGTCGCATTCGGGACCGCGAAAATGGCAGCATCGCTGCCCGTGGAACATGATGATTTCATGATCATCGTAGACCGTCTGCGCGTCCCATTCGTCGGGCAGCATCGCTTCGAGCACCGCGTGGGCCGGGCCGACGTCCAGGCTCATCGGGATCAACCCGAGCCGCTGGGCGACGCGGTGGTGATGGCTGTCCACCGGCAACGCGCGCCCGCGAATCCGGCTGAAGATGTACACCGCCGCGCTGGTTTTCGGGCCGACCCCCGGCAAGGTTTCCAGCCAATCGCGCCCGTCGCGCACCGGCATCGTTTCGAGGAAATCGAGCGACAAATCCCCCCTTCGTTTTTCGGTGATGAGCCGTAGAATCTGCTGGAGGCGCGGCGCTTTTTGCTCGGGCCAGTTGCAGGTCTTGATCGCATCACGCACCTCACCCACCGGGGCGTCGCGCACGGCCACCCAATCGGCAAAACGCTTCCTCAACTCCTTGTAAGCCGCACCGGATTCAGAATTGCGCGTGCGGTGCGACAACAGGGAGGAAACCAGTTCGTCGAGCGGCGTCAGCTCGTGGAAATACCCGACCGGGCAACCGTACTCCCGGCAGAGCCGTTGATGGACCAGCACGAGCTTCTGACGCGCCACTTTCTTCCCATCCGCCTCCGCTGGCGGCGACGGGACCGGGGCGTGGCCGCCGAACAGATCGTCCTGCACGTGCGTCACTGCGGGAGAGCGTCGAGAAGACATGACTTCTCCATATTCGCAGCCTGTCGCCGGTCTGCGCCTGCCGCCGTCAGCGGGTGGATAAAAGGGCGCCATCCCGCCGGATGACGCCCCCAGGCCGCTTCCTGACCGGAAGGTTTACCAGTTCAACGCTCCGCCGGTCTGGTATTCCGTCACGCGGGTCTCGAAGAAATTCTTTTCCTTGCCGAGGTCAATGGTCTCGCTCATCCACGGGAACGGGTTGCGCGACCCGTATTTGGGTTGTAGGCCGATGCGCTCCAACCGCCGGTCGGCGATGTGCTGCACGTATTCGCGGAACAGGTTGGCGTTCAACCCCAGGATTCCCTTCGGCAAACAGTCTTCCGCGTAAGCGATTTCCAACTCTACCGCCTTTGTGATCATCGCCTCGATTTCCACCACCAACCCGGGCGTCCACGCTTCCGGGTTCTCCGCCTTGATCCCGTTGATCAGGTCCGCGCCGAAGGACAGGTGCGTGCTCTCGTCGCGCATGATGTACTCGAACTGTTCACCGATGCCCGCCATGCGGTTCTGCCGCTTGAACGACAGGATCATCACGAACCCGGAGTAGAAGAAAATCCCCTCCATGATGACGTAGAAGCCGATCAGATTCTTGATGAACTTCTGCACGCCTTCCACCGTGTCCGTCGAGAAATTCGGGTCCATGATGTCCGCCGTCAGCGTCATCTCGAACGCGTCCTTGTCGTGGATCGAATTCACCTCGTGGTACATGTTGAAGATCTCGCGCTGATCCAGCGAGAGGCTTTCGACGATGTAATGAAAAGTGTGTGTGTGAACCGCTTCCTCGAACGCCTGCCGCAGCAGGAACTGGCGGCACTCGGGGTTGGTGACGTGCTTGAAGACGGCCAGCACGATGTTGTTGCCCACGAGGCTTTCCGCCGTGGAGAAAAACCCGAGGTTGCGCATGATGACGCGGCGCTCGTCGGCGTTGAACCGGTTGGATTTCCACAACTCGATGTCGCGCTGCATGGACACCTCGGTCGGCATCCAGTTGTTCGCGCAACCGTTGAGGTAATGTTCCCACGCCCACTGGTATTTCAGCGGCATGAGTTGGTTCACATCGACGGCCTGGCAGTTGATGAGCCGTTTGTCGTCGGCGTCGATGCGTTTGGCGAGGTCGTGGAGTTCGGGTCGTTCGTCGGAAGTGTGGCAGCAGGACATGGCAGGAAAGAGGTGTGAGTGGTTAAAGACCGGGCAAAGAATCCCACCGGGGTTACGCCGGGCCCGGCGCGTTGGATGCCGGTGGCGTCGGGTGGATCGCTTCGGAAATCTTTTCGGGGATCGACGCCACGGCGGCGGGGATTTCCTTGATCGGCTCGACCACGGCAGCGACGATTTTCTTCAAGGTGGATTTCGGCGCTGGCTTGGCCTTCGCTTTCGGCGCGGGGGTCGGCGCGACCTTGGCCGCAACGGCTTTTTTGACCGCCGTCGCCTTGGCTTTCACCGCCGTCACCTTGGGCTTCACGACAGCCTTCGCCGCCGTCACCTTGGCTTTCACCGCCGTTTTCACGGTGGCAGCCTTGGTTTTCACCGCCGATTTCAGCGCGGGTTTACCACCGGCTTTCGCCTTGGAAGGCAGCACCTTCGCGGCCACTTTTTTGACGAGGGGCACTTTGGCGAGCGGCTTCTTGGATGCCAGTGCCTTCCCCGCGACGGTCTTGACGACCGACTTCTTGGCGGGCGCGGCTTTGGGTTTCGTGACGGGCGCTTTCCTGGGCGCGGGTTTCTTGGCGGCAACGGTTTTCTTGGCCATGGGGCGTATGGATTCTCCGGTTGGGTTCGATTGAATGCGGTAAAGACGGCGAACAGGCAAAATCAGCGGAAGGCACTGCTCATTGGCAAGCTTCGCAGGTCGGGTCGAGCAGGCTGCACATCTTCGCCGATTCCGGCTCGGCGATTTCCTCGATCGCGGTGTTTTCTCCCGCTACCGCCACCGGCGCGGGCGCGGCGGCCGACACCATGGCGGGTGCGGGCGTCTGGCGTTCCACCTTCACGTTGGCGCTGGCGCTCTTGTTCTTCATCCAGCGCGGCTGGGCGCCCCGGCGGTTGAGATCGACCGTGCTCTTCTCGATCTGCGTGGCGGCGAGCGTCCGCAGGTAGTACGTCGTCTTGAGTCCCTTCTGCCACGCGAGCATGTACATGTCGCTCAACTTCTTACCGTTTGGCGCGGCCAGATACAAGTTCAACGATTGCCCCATGTCGATCCACTTCTGGCGGCGGCTGGCGCACTCGATCATCCAGCGCGGCTCGATCTCGAACGACGTGCGGAACACGTCCTTCACGTGCTCGGGAATCCGTTCGATCTCCGCCAGCACGCCGTCGTAGAATTTCAGGTCGTCCAGCATCTCGGCGTCCCACAACCCGAGCTTCTTGAGTGCTTCGATCAGGTACACGTTGATCGTCGTGAACTCACCCGACAGGTTCGACTTGGCGAACAAATGCTTGTACATCGGCTCGATGGACTGGCTGACCCCGCTGATGTTCGAGATCGTCGCCGTCGGCGCGATGGCCATCGTGTTGCTGTTGCGCATCCCGTGCTCCCTGACGGCGGCGCGCACCACGTCCCAGTCCAGCGTGGACGAATGATCCACGTCGAGATAGCCACCCCGCTCCTGGGCCAGCAAAGCGCGCGTGTCCATCGGCAGGATGCCCCGGCTCCACTTGGAACCCTGGTACGTCTGGTACGTTCCCCGCTCGCGGGCCAGTTCCGTCGAAGCCAGGATCGCGTGATAGGCGATCAGTTCCATCGAACGGTCGGCGAAATCCACCGCCGCGTCGCTGGCATACGGAATCTCCAGCATGTAGAGCGCATCCTGAAACCCCATCAACCCCAGCCCCACCGGCCGGTGGCGCATGTTGGCGGTCCGCGCCTCCTTGGTCGGGTAATAATTGATGTCGATGACGTTGTCGAGCATCCGCATGGCCGTGCGGATCGTGGTTTCGAGCAGCGCGGCATCGATCCCGCCGTCTTTGACGTGCTCGGCCAGGTTGATCGACCCCAGGTTGCACACCGCGATTTCGTCTTCCGACGTGTTGAGCAAAATCTCCGTGCACAGGTTCGACGAATGCACGACGCCCGTGTGGTCCTGCGGCGAGCAGATGTTCGACGGGTCTTTGAACGTCAGCCACGGGTGGCCGGTCTCGAAGAGCATCGTCAACATCTTGCGCCACAGGGTGACGGCCTCCACCCGGCGGTGCAGCGGCAACTCGCCGTTGTCGGCCCGGGCCTCGTACTCGGCGTAGCGCGCCTCGAACGCCCGCCCGTACAGGTCGTGCAGGTCGGGGCAATCGCTCGGGTTGAACAGCGTCCACATCCCGTTTTGCGCCACGCGCTTCATGAACAGGTCGGGAATCCAGTTCGCCGTGTTCATGTCGTGGGTGCGGCGGCGTTCGTCGCCGGTGTTCTTGCGCAACTCCAGGAAATCCTCAATGTCCAGGTGCCACGTTTCGAGGTAGGCGCACATCGCCCCCTTGCGCTTGCCGCCCTGGTTGACCGCCACCGCCGTGTCGTTGGCGACCTTCAAAAACGGCACGACGCCCTGGCTCTCGCCGTTCGTCCCGCGGATCATCGCGCCCGTCGAGCGGATGTTCGTCCAGTCGTTGCCCAACCCGCCCGCCCACTTCGAGAGCTTGGCGTCGTCGCTGATGACCTTGAAGATGTGGTCGAGATCATCCATCACCGTGCTCAGGTAGCACGACGAAAGCTGCGGGTGCAGCGTGCCGCTGTTGAACAAGGTCGGCGTGGACGACGTGAACCGCTGCGACGAAAGCAACTCGTAGAACTCGATGGCGCGCGCGTTTTTCTGGTCCGCCGTCTCGTTCACCGCCAGACCCATCGCCACGCGCATCCAGAAATACTGCGGAGTTTCGAGCCGGGTGCCCGCGTTGTGGATCAAATAACGGTCGTACACCGTCTGCAAGCCCATGTAGGTAAACCGCGTGTCGCGCTCGACGTGCAGGGCGGCGGAAATCCTCGGCAAATCGAACGTGAGCAGGCTGCTGTCCAACCGGCCCAGCTCGACGCCCCTGCGCAGATAATCGGCAAAATGCCCGGCGTGGCGGCTGGCCAGGCTGGCGGCGTCGAGGTTTTCGTCGGCGTCGCCCGGCAGCACTTCGCGGTAGATCACGTTCACCAGCAGCCGCGCGGCGACGTAGCTGTACGCCGGTTCGCGCTCGATGCGGGCTTTCGCGGCGAAGATCATCGCCTTGTCGATTTCCTCGCAACGCACCCCGTCATAGAGGTTTTGCAAGGCTTCCTCGGCCAGTTCGCGCCAGTCCGTGCGATCCTCCAGCCCGGCGCAGGCGCGGATGAGTTTGCGGCGGACGTGCTGCACGTCGAGCGGTTCCACCGTGCCGTCGGGCAGGGTCACGCTGAGCGCGGGGGTCCCGGGCGACGCCGGTTCCTGCTGGCCGCGCAGCAACCGCGCCTTCTTGCGCTCCTCCCGGTACAGGATGTAAGACCGCGCGATAGCGTGCTGCCCCGAGCGCATCAATTCGTTTTCCACGAGGTCCTGGATCAACTCCACCTCTAGTTCCTTGCCGTCGGCGGCGAGTTCGAGCGCCTTTTGCGCCACGGCGGCCGCCATGTAGCCGATGGAAGTCCGCACCTCGGTCGGCAGCGGCTGGTCGTCGCCGACCTTCAATTCCGCCCGGTACGCGCTTTCCAGCGCGAGTTGGATGCGGACATCCGTGAACGGCTCCAGGTGGCCGTCACGTTTGCGGACGAGAAATCGTTCCGCCTCACTACTGGCGGCGGCGGTGGGCAGCAGGTCGAATTGAGTTTGGGTCTCGCGGTCGGTCATGGACGAAGGCATTTCGGGAAAAGGGGTAGGAGTGGCGAACGAATCGTTTCCGAGTGTCAGGTGACCCCTCCGAAGAGACCGGAACCCATGGCTGCCATGTTCCGCCGACTGGACAAAACGCGCGGAAAACCCCTCCCGGGCGCATGGAACTTCCACGCCGGGCCGAACGTTTTCGTCGTTTGTGCTTTCCACCGGGCGGCCACATGGAACCTTGGTTTGCCGTGACGACCGGCGCTCCGTTCCTTCTCGGGGCAGCTTCCTGGTGTTCGCCGAAAAGGGACTTCAGGAACCCTACTTCCAGAAGTACCTCTTCCACGAACTGGATACTACTAATAGTATCCCACTCAAAGAACTGTTCTACAAGTAGTATTCCGTGCCGGACCAGACACAAGCTTTTTATCGAGAAAAAATTTTCACTCCCTCTGGAAAAAACCCTGGACACGGCCCGGCGTTTCCCGTGTTTTTCTGCTCCGCCCGGCCGCCGCCCGCCCACCGCCCGGGACGCCTACCCCCTGGGAACCGCCACCGGCGACGCCTCTTCGCTCCGCTCGTCGCCCAACCGGCTGTCGGTGACGAGATAGTGGCGCACGTAGTCGGCCACGGACTCGCCCAGCGGCGTGATTTCGACGTTTTTGCAGTACCCGCGCAGCTTCGTCAGGTCGGCCTGGGTGTGATACTGGTACTTGCCCCTCAGAGCGGCGGGCATGTCGATGAATTCGATGACCGGCTCCTTGTCCAACGCCGCGAAGATGGCTGTGGCCAGTTCGATCCAGGTGTGCGCCTGACCGGACCCCACGTTGAAAATCCCGCCCGCCGTGGCGGTCTCCGCGAGTTCGATGGTGAGGTTCACCGCGTCCTTCACGTACAGGAAATCGCGGGTTTGCTCGCCGTCGCGGTAGTCGGGCCGGTGGCTCTTGAAAAGCTGGACCTTGCCCGTTTCGACGATCTGCCGGTACGCCTTGTGGACGAGCGAGCGCATGTCGCCCTTGT
>CAXUGY010000044.1:0-31229 GCA_964250695.1 uncultured Chthoniobacterales bacterium
TGGCTGGGCGTGTGGTACTTCCGCAAGATGGAACGCACCTTCGCCGACGTGATCTAGCCTTCCGCCAAAGTTCCCGATGGACAAGAACGTGATCATTCGCGCGGAAGGCCTCGGCAAAAAGTACGTGCTCGGCCAGAACGGAGACGACGCCCCTTACCGGACTCTCCGCGAGACGGTGGGTGATACGCTCAAAGCGGGGGTGCGGCGGCTGAGCGGTGGAACAAGGACCAGCGCGACGCTGCCGACCGACGAATTCTGGGCTTTGCGCGACATCAATTTCGAGGTGCGTCGCGGTGAGGTCGTGGCTTTCGTCGGGCGCAACGGCGCGGGCAAATCCACGTTGCTCAAGGTCCTGAGCCGCATCACCGAGCCGACCACCGGGCGGGTCTCCCTCCGGGGGCGGGTGGCCAGCTTGTTGGAAGTCGGCACGGGTTTTCACCCCGAACTGACCGGACGCGAGAACATCTTCCTCAACGGCGCGATCCTGGGGATGCACCGCGCGGAGATCAAGGCGAAGTTCGACGAGATCGTGGCCTTTGCCGAGGTGGAGCGGTTTCTGGACACGCCGGTCAAACGCTACAGCAGCGGCATGTACGTGCGGCTGGCGTTTGCGGTGGCGGCGCACCTGGAGCCGGAAATCCTCATCATCGACGAGGTGCTCGCGGTCGGTGACGCCGAGTTCCAGAAGAAGTGTCTGGGCAAGATGGACGACGTGGCCAAGCGCGAGGGCCGGACGGTGCTCTTCGTGAGCCACAACATGGTCGCGGTCAACGCATTGTGCGAGTCGGCGGTCTGGCTCGAAAAGGGCCGGCAGAAAATGATGGGAGCAGCGGGCGAGATCGTGTCGCGCTACCTGACGGCGGGCGTCAGTTCCGGGGCGGAACGGGTGTGGCCGCTGGAATCGAAAGCGCCGGGGGCGAAGTTTCATCTGCTGAGCGTGCGCATCGTGGACAACGGCCAAACGGCGGCGGCGGCCATCGACATCGAGCGGTCGTTCGTCGTCGAGATCAAGTACCAGATCCTGAGTCCGCTGCCCGAGCTGCGGGTGTCGTTCCGGCTCACGACGCCGGAGGGTGCGGTGGCGTTCCAGTCGTATGACGAGAGCACTTCGGGATGGTTCGGCCAACGGCGTGAACCAGGCACCTTCCGCAGCCGGTGCGAGGTGCCGGGAAACCTGCTCAACGAACTGAACTATCTGGTGAGCGTCGCGGCGGACGTGCCGTTCGTGGAGTGGCTGGCGGTCGAGGAATCGATCCTGGCCTTCAAGATCGAGCGTCAGCGCGACAACACGAGTCTGCGCACGGGCGAGAGGTTACCCGGCGTGGTCAACCCGAAGTTGACGTGGCACGTCGAACCTTGCGACGCGTAGTCGGTCCGGCCGTCCGCCGCTACTGGCCCTTGCCCCAGATCATGATGTGCAGCGTCTTGAGCACGATCATGGCGTCCAGCCGCAGGGAATAATGGCGGATATAATAGAGGTCGTACTTGAGCTTTTGCACCGTGTCTTCCAGGTTCGCGCCGTAGGGATAATTTACCTGGGCCCAGCCGGTGATGCCCGGCTTGACGAGGTGGCGAAAATGATAAAAACGGATCGCCTTTTCGTAGCCGTCCACGAGGCGGTCCCACTCGGCGCGCGGCCCGATGAGACTCATGTCGCCGCGCAACACGTTCCAGAGTTGGGGTAACTCGTCGAGACGCAGCTTGCGCAGCCAGGCCCCGGCCCGGGTGATGCGCGGATCGTTGGTCCCGGTGTAGAGCGAACCCTCCTCACCGGGCGCGCGGACCCGCATCGTGCGGAACTTGTACAGCCAGAACGTCCGCCGGTCCCGGCCCACCCGCTGCTGGCTGAACAACACCGGCGAGCCGCTATCCAGACGGACCCACCATGCCAGCGCGGCGAACAGCGGGGAGAGCATCAGCAACGCCGCGCCGGCTACGACGATGTCCAGCAGCCGCTTGGCGTGAGAATACGGGGACACCTCCGCCAGATGGCTTTCAGTCTGCCAGGGCCAGGTGGCTTCGATGGTATCGACGGCCACCCGCCGCCAGTGCTTTTCGTGGAAGGTTTCCAGCGTGTAGACGGGTAATTCCTCGTAGTGCAGGCGGGTCAGCCACTCCAACAACTCCGGTTGCAGCCGCGTCGTCTCCTCGATCACGACGACCCCCCGGCTCTGTTCCGCCATCCTGGCCAGAGCTTCCAAGGTCATCCCGGGCGTGTGGAGGTCGCGGTCCACGGTGGGTGTTCCAGCGTTTACCAGGAGCGGGTCGACGAAGCAGAGGCGCGGCTGGTGCTCGCCGTCCACCCGGTAACTCTCCTGAAATTTCCACGCCGCCTGGCCCCGGCCCAGGACCACCAGAAAGCTGCGTGCCATGTGCGCGCGGAGCATCCGGCCAACCGCGCGCCGACACACCAACGAGAGCGGCGCGAACGCCACGAGGCTGGACAGGAACACCCCCCGGCTCGGGCGGATGCCGCTCTGATTGAAAACCGCGACGGCATAGATGAGCATCCCGCCCAGGACCGCGGCAGCCGCCAGGGCAATCAGGTGCTCGCTCATGTAACTAAGGCTCAGGTACGAGGTGCGCCGGTCGTAGCCGCCCACGATGAAGAGACACAACGCCAGGGCCGCGAACTGCACCACGCAAACCGAGACCTGAAATCCGCCGCTCCCCGCGCCGACCGGGCTCAAGCCCGCCGCCGTGAGCACGTCATCAATGGCGTACTGACGGCGGACCGTGGCCAGCAAAGTATAAAGTCCCACCCAGACGACGGCGTCCAAAACCACGAGGGCGAGGCTGATCGCGCCCCGACGGCTCAACCAATCCGCCGCGCGGACTTTCCAAACCGGTTCGGCGCCCCTGTCGGCGGGGGGAGGGACCGCCTCCGGCAGAGGCATTTCGAGCGAAGCCGCCACGGACAGAACGACAGGTCTCGCTGCGATCTGCGGATCGGGATTCATCAGAACTCAAACGCGGCCTGGTCGAGGCTCATTTTAAGTGGAGAACAACGCATCGGTGAAAGGCTTAGACGATTTCCCGGGAAAATCCAAGCTTTATCGAGCAAGGGAACCGACCCTGGACAGGCCGGTTAGCTTCCTGGTCCGTGACGTTTTTCCCGGCAGACGAATCAGTTACCCAAATTTGAAGTATTCTTCGGGGCGGCCCGAATACAAAAAGGGACGGCCCGTGCTGAGCCGTCCCTTGCTTTGATTCGGTTGTCTCGGACGAACCGTTAGAACTTGATCTTCGCGCCGAGGCTGACCGTCGAATAGAGACGATCGCCGCCACGGTCCACCCCGTTGACGCCCGGCAACGAGCCGCCCTTCGGTTTGGTGTCGTAGCCGTAGCCGCTCTCGAGGACGACGCTGGCGTTGCGCGTGAGCTTGAGTTCGTAGCCGAACTCGGCTTCCGTGGTGAACACCCAGGAGTTGCCGTACAACGTGCCGTAGCCCGTGTCCACGATGGTCGGACGCGTGCCGCTGTAGAAGCGGAGTTCCTGGGACTCGATGTACTTGCCGCCCGCCGAGGCGGTGAGGTAAGGCGTGAGCGCCTTCGGCGCGTGGATGAAGTCGAGGATCGTGCGGGGCAGGGTCAGCTTGAAGCCGCCGCGGCCCGAGTAAGCCTGGTAATCGCCGAGGCTGGCGTACAGGTCGTAGCGCGCGCCGACGTTGCCGAGCACCGCGCCGTCAAAATCCGTCACCGAGCCGACCCGGCGCTCGTGGCCGTTGGCGTGGCTGTAGGTGAAGCCGGTGAAGAGCGAAAGGTACGGCAGAATCTTGTAGCCGAGATTCAAGCGTGCGTTGGTGACCGGATCGTGCGTGGAACTGAAATCACGCGACTGAATCTTCGGGGCGGCCAGCGCGCCGCCACCGGCGCCCGTGAAGACCGTGCTGCCGTTACTGATGAACTTGGTGGCGTGAATGTCGAATTCAGCGCCGCCCAATACCTCCACGTAGAATTTCGGCGCGGCGGGTGGTGGTTGCTGGATGACGTTCTTGTCTTTGCTGTCTTTGCTGGAAGCGGTCCGCGAATCGGCCTCGCCAGCCTGGGCGGCGAGGGTCATTCCCAGGGAAGCGGCCAGCAGCAAGGAGCCAGCGCGAAGCGAACGAACGAACGTGGGTGTCAAGGCAGTTTTACGTAACATGTCGGCGGTAGGTAGTGCAAGATGACCGTTTGGTCAACTGTTTGCCCAGATACGACCCAAAGACACTGGCCGGTTTCGTTTTTGTAAAGAAAATCAGGGAATCCCTGATTCATGATCCCAGCAGGCGCAGGCTGTTGAGGATCTTCCCGAGTTCGTCCTGGTGTTTCTTGTTTCCCGCCACCGAAGCCCAGTAGGTGAACACGACCGCCGATTTGCGCACGGTCACGAACGTGATGCTGACCATGGTCGGACCGTCCTCGTCGTGGCCGTTGTAGAGGATTTCTTCCGCAGGTAAACCGTTGAGTTTGAATTTGTTGTCTTTTCGGTTGGCCCGGTCCAGCACGACCTTATGGCTCTTGAGCATGGTATCGGTTTCGTCGATGATCGCGGTCATCTCCTTCTCGTTGGCGGTCATCTCGATGGAGAGATAAACGTCCTGATCGGCGGTCTGGGTCTGGTAGCCGCGCTGGATGGCGGCCGGGGTCCAGGCGTCGGGGATGTCGATGGCCACGGCTGGCTTGTCGGCAGGCAGTTTGTACTCTTTCGCAGCACACGGAAAAATAAACGCAGCGGAAGCGAGGCAGAGGCAGGCGAGAAATTTCATGGGCGCGGACAGCGTAGCGGTTCCCCGGGACGGTGCCTCTAAAAATCGACCGGAAACTCCCGGGCACGAGGTAAAACGTGCCGTCCACGCGGCGGGTGGGTGGGCAGCGATGATTTACGCGGCCCGGCAGTTCCGGGCTTTGCGCAACCGGGCGGGTGAGTCATGATGTGGCTCGCCCGCCCTTTTTTCCGCCGTGACCCTGACCGAAAGCCCACCTGCCGCCCCGTTGCTCGACGCCGAAGCGCGCGACACCTTCACGGACACGCTCGACGAAAACTTCTGCGTGTCGGCGGGGGCGGGCGTCGGCAAAACCACGGCGATTGTCCGCCGGATCGCCAACCTCGCCTTGCGCCGCCACGAGCGGCCCGGCGTGCTCTCGCGGCTGGTCGTGGTGACCTACGGCAAGCTCGCGGCGGAGGAACTGCGCATCCGGGCGCGCGATTTGGTGCTCGCACACCTCGACAAGAGCGCGCACGGCCGCCAGACCCTGCTGGCCGACCTGCGGGGCGCGTTTTTCGGCACCATCCACGGTTTTTGCCTCAAACTCATCCGCGACGAAGGCCGGTTCCTCGGGTTGCCGGAAACCATCGGCTTGTTGGAAGACCGGGAGGCCGGGACCCTGTGGGAAAAGTTTTGCGAAAGCGACGCGCTGCTCGCGCTGGAGTTGCCGCCCGCGTTGCTGGAGCGCGTGAGTCGGCACCTGACGTTCGACCAACTGCTCGACCTCGCCCGGCAGTTCGGCCCGGACGAAACGGAAACGGCGACGGCGTTCGATCCCGAGGCCGCCCCGCCGCCGCTGGATTTCAGCGCGGCGCTCGACGACGACGGCGGCCGTTCCAAGGAGAAAACGCGCGAAAACCAGCGGCACCTGCGGCGTTGGCAGGAAGAGTTCGCGGGCGACGCGGCGTTCGTCGAACTGCCCGAGTACCAGCACGGCAGCGGCACTTTCCTGGCGGCGGTGGCGGCCGCGCTGGAGCCCTACGCGCGCTGGCTCAACGCGGCGGCGGGCTGTCTGGCGGTCAAGATCGCGCGCGCTTACCGTGACTACCGGCTCGACAAAGGGCTGATGACGTTCCGCGACCAGATTTATTGGTGCCGCCGGTTGGTGATAGACCCGGTCGTGCTCAACCGGCTGCGGCTGCGGGGGTACCTGGTCATCCTCGACGAGGCGCAGGACACGGACGCCGAGATGTTCACCATTCTGACCGAGATCACGCGTCCGGCCGGGGCGGTGCCGGGGGCATGGCCCGGGGACGGGGACGCGCCGGGGCCGGAGCCGGGGCGGTTTTGTTTCGTCGGCGACGACCAGCAGGCGATCTACGGCGAGCGGGCGGACCTCGCCGTTTACCGGCGGTACATCGACGCCTTCAAGGCGGGCGACGCGGGCCGCTACCTGGAGTTTTCGGTGACGATGCGCTGCCCGCGCCGGGTGATCGCCGCGGTCAACGGTGTGTTCGGGGAGGGCCGCATCCGGCAAGAGTTCGTGGAGTTCCGCGCGCTGGACCCGCGCCCGGGTTGCCCCGACGGCGCGGTCTGGCGGCTGGAGCTTGCGCCGGTGGAAAAGGCGGACGGAAAACCGAATCTGGACGCCCGGCTGATCCGCGAATGCGAGCAGGTGGCCGACTTCGTGCAGGCGCGGGGTCTGGCGGGGTTGGGCATCCGCCGGTGGTCGGAGGTGGCGGTGATCTGCCCGCGCGTGCGCTGGCTGGAAACGGCGGCGCGGATCTTCGCGGAGCGCGGCCTGCCGGGCGCACTCCTTTCGCAACGGCGGCTGGCCCGGGAACTGGCGCGCTACAGTTGGCCGGCGGCGTTGCTGCACGTGCTCATCCATCCGTGGGACCGTTTCGAGTTGATCGGCGTGCTGCGGGAAATCTTCGCGGTGTCGGACGTGGACCTGGCGCGGCTGCACCGGCAGGCGAGCGCGCCCGGCGGCGGGGTGGGGCTAAGCTTTTGGCCCCGGCTGCCCGCCGTGAAAAACGGCGTGCCCTCCCCGCGGCTGCGGCATGCGCTCGAGGTGCTCCACGCCCTGCGCGCCAAGCTGCCCGTGGATTCCCCCGCGCTCGGGTCGTCCACGCACGATGCGCAGGTGAGCAGCCACGGCTGCGTGACCTTGAGCCGCTACGTCGATACCGTGCTGGCAACGACGGCCCTCGGCGCGCGGCTCGACGTGATCGGCGAACCGGCGGCGTCGCTCGACCCATTTCGTGCGCGCGCCCTGCGGGCCGAGTGCGAGGGCACCACGTTGCGGGCCTGGGTCCGGTCGCTGGTGAACGCGCTGGGCGAACCCGTGCCGACCCAGCCGGGCGCGCAGGACGCGGTGCAGTTTTTGACGTGCCTCAAGGCGAAAGGCCTGGAATGGCCGGTGGTCATCCCCCTGGGCCTGGGTTGCGAGATCCGCGAACGCAGCGAGTCCTACCCGCGCGTCGAACGGCAGGAAGGCCACACGGAGATCCATTTCAGCCGGGTAACGGTCGATGCCGAGCGCAAAACGGTGCGGACCAACCGTTGCGCGGAAGAGTTCCAGCGGATGCTCTACGTGACGCTCACCCGGGCCAAGCGGCTGCTCATTGCGCCCGACGGCAGCCGCCTCTACGAAAAACGCGACCCCAATTTCCTTGCGCTCGCCCGTTGGGACGAACTGGACCTGCCCACATTGTTCACGCCCGCCCCGACTGAAGACGGTGACGCCGCGCCGCCCGTGGCTAGCCAGGGCGAACCGGACGGCGCCCCGAAACTCTTTCGCGTCAATAAACGCCGTCTGAAACAGGCCGCGCTGATTTCACGCCGGATTCCCCGCCGCATTCTGCCGTCCGGCCTGGTGCATGACCAGACGGCGAAAACGCCCGGCGACGCCGACACCCCACCCGACGGCGAGGACGACCGGCTGCGCGCCGCCGAGGATGCCGGTCTGCCGGACGGCGAAAGCGACGAACCGCTCGCCGGGATCGGCGGCATCGACTATGGCAATTGGTGGCACGCCGTGATGCAGCATTATCCTTGGACCGCCCGGGACCCGGCGGCGCGCCCGCGTTACTTGCAGGAGCAGCGCGACCGGATCAACCGCGCGACCGCCTGGACCGCCCGCGCCCAGGCCGAGTTGGCGTTGTTCACGGACGGCGAGGCCCACGCGGAGTTTCTCAAACATGGAGAGGTGTTTCTTGCGGAGATGCCGTTCTCGCATCCGCGAAACGCCGACGAGTGGATCGAAGGAATCATGGACCTCGTATTGATTACGCACCGGAAAGAACTGTGGATCATCGACTGGAAGACTGACCGACGCTGGTCTTCGGACGTGGACGACGTGTCATTCCTGAGTCGCTTGTCTGAGAAGTACGGTCCGCAGTTGAGAGCCTACGCGGAAGTTTTCGCGTTGGGATTCGGTCGTCCGGTCAGTCGGTTGTTGCTGTACTCGACGGTGTTGGGCAAGGTCCAGCCCGTTGATTGAAGCGAGAGCCTCTGCCATCCAAGCGCGGCCGTGGACGCGCTCTAGGCCGCCGCGTGACAGTTGAGCGTTGCCCCGGTCGGCAGCGTTTTGAGCATCACCAACTCCGTCCCCTTGGGCTTGCGCACGTAATACGCGTGGTCGAACGCCTGGCTGATGAGGTGCAACCCCAACCCGCCGGGGCGCACGCATTCCAACGCCCGGCCCGTCAGCTTCTGCACGTCGCACCGCGCGCCGAAATCGCGCAACCGGCAGCGCACCCGGTCGCCCCCGCGTTCCAAGGTCAGGCGGATCAACTGATCCTCCGCGTTGTCGTAGGCATAGCGGATGACGTTCGTGCAGGCTTCGTCGATGCCCAAAACCATCAATTCGATCAACGATTCGCCGCAGCCTTCCCCAATGAGAAATTGCCGCACGAAACGGCGCACGAGCGACAGATTGCCAGCGTGGCTGGAGAACTCGATCTCTCGGTAGGTCATGCGGGCAGCGACTGGCTGGAAGGAGTTCATCATCGAAATCCAAACGCCAGCAGGGTCAGGTCATCTTGCGGGGGGGAATTGCCACGGTGAGCGGCCTCTCCACCCAATAGTGTTGCCACAACTTGCTGCGGGCTGGCAAATCCTTTCTCAAGCATTCGGCGTGCCCCCTCGGCGCCCAGACGCGCGCCCTCCGGGCCGGCGGGCGCGCTGTCGGTCAGGCCGTCGGTGTAAAAAACGAGCGACTCGCCGGGCAGCGGTTTGAGAAAACTCGGCTGGTACTGCGCCTGTGGCACCACGGCCAGCGGCGGACCGGTCTTCACCACCATTTCCTCGACGCTGGCCGCGCCGCCCTCGCCGCCGCGCACGAGCCAAGGCGGCAGGTGCCCGGCGCTGGCTGCTTCCACCAGTCCCTGCGAGGGGGTGATGCGTCCGAGCGTCGCCGTGACGAACAGCCCGCGCAACGGGCGTTGACAAAGCATCCGGTTCCAGCGGGCGAGCGCGTCCGCCGGGGCGATGCCGGGCACGATGATGAGCCGCAGCAGGCTCAGCGATTGCGCCATCAGCAACGCCGCCGGGACGCCCTTGCCCGCCACGTCGCCGATCACGAAATACAACTCGTCGGGGCCGATCTCGAACAGGTCGTAGAAATCCCCGCCCACGGCCAGCGCGGGCCGGTACTGCGCGGCGAACGCCAGGTCGGCACGCACCGGCAGGCTCGCCGGGAGGAAACTCTGCTGGATCTCCGTGGCGATGGCCAGCTGCTGCTCGAAGCGCGCGCGCCGTTCCAGTTCCTCGACGGAGCGCAGCTTGTCGATGGCCGTCGCGGCGAGGGTGGCAAACGCTTCCAGCGCCTCCTGATCCGACCGGTTGAACGCGGGCCGATGCTCGCCGAGCGCGTTGATGACCTGCAACGTGCCGACCGGGGTGCCCCGCCGGAGCAAGGGCACGCACAGGACCGAGCGGGTGCGCAGTCCGGTCTTTTGATCCACCCCCCGGTAAAATCGCGGGTCCGCGTAGGCGTCCGGGACGAGGGCGCTGGTGCGGTGCTCGAACACCCAACCGGCGATGGACCCCTGGCGAGGCACGGGTTGGTGCGCGACGAGCACCTCGCCGGTGACCGACCGGGCGACCACCAGTTCGAGTGCGTCCGTGCGCTCGTTGAGCAGGATGAGCGCGCTGCCCTCCGCACGCATCACGCGCCGGGCCACGTCCATGATCGCCGTCAATAATTCGCGGTAATCCGTGATCGCGTTGATGAGCGTGCTGACCTCGACCAACCCCTTGTACAAGGCGAGCAGGTCTTCCAGCGGAGCGTGCTCGGAAACGGCTGGCGGTTCGACGGTTGCGGAAGGGAGCATGAGAAACGAAGCGATGGAAGGAACTTCGGTAAGACTGCCCGTTCTGGCAAGAGAAACGACGCCCCCGGCGGTTTGCGAAATTTTACTGGCAAAGCGACCCGGTCGATTTCATTTTGGCGGCATGACGACCCTGCTTTCTCGATCCGGTCTGGCGGGCGTGCTGGCCGCGTGCGCGTGCGTGGCCGCCGCCGGGGCGCAAACCGCGCCGGACGCGCCGGACCATGCCACCGCCTACACGGCGTTACGCGTCGTCTCCGCGAGCCTGGGCCGGGAGGCGCTCGACCGCGTCGTGGAAGTCGTGGGCAAAGACGGCGCCCCGCAGCCCCGGCTGTGGAAAATCGTGCTCAAGGAAGGGGCGGGTTCGCGCGAACTGGACGTGGAAGACGGCAAGATCACCGCGCAACGTCCGCTGACCCGTCCGCCAGCCTACGCCGCAGCGGTCAAATTATCGGACCTGAACCTGGATTCCAGCGGCGCGTTCGACGCGACCGACGCGCAGGCGCGCCGGGTGAAATTGCGCTTCGATTCGCTGAACTACGTCCTGCGGGTGAGCGAGAGCACGGGCAAGCCGTTCTGGCAGATCGAACTCATCAACAAGGAAGGCATGGGCGTGGGCACGATCCGCGTCGCGGCGCACGATGGCACGGTGATTTCCACCGATGGGCGGCTGGCGGCCAATCCAACGCCCCCGGCGGTCGTGGCCTCCACGCCGCGACCGACCCGGAGGCCGGTGGTCGTCAGCACGCCGCCGCCGCGAGTCGTGACGGCGACCCCTTACCCGGTCAGCACGCCGCCACGGGTGGCGACGACCACGACGACGAGGACCACCACCATCGAGCGAACGCCGCCCGTCGTTTCGAACGGACCGGTCGTGATCGATAGTGATAACGTGTACGCGTCGCCGCCGCCACCAGCGCAAGAAGAAGGCGGTTTGTTTACCCGTGCCGGACGCACCATCGACAAAACGAATCGCCGCGTCGAGAACACGCTCCGCAACGCGGGTTCCAAGGTGCAGCGGTTCTTTACCTTTCACCGGGACGGCGATCAGGGCAGCAGTTCCGAGCAGGCGGCCCCGAACAATCGCCCGGACTAACTAAGGATGCGCGAGAAAACATCCCGGTAGACAGGGGGCAGGTGGATGGCGACCTCCGGGTGCCATCCACCCCGGAGCCTTCTTCCGCTCGCTGAACGGTCGGCACCGCTAAGCACAGTTTTCCAGGAACCAGCGATACGCATCCGCGATGCCTTCCGGCAAACCGATGCGCGGCTTCCAACCCAACGCGCGGATGCGTGAGCCGTCCATCAGTTTACGCGGGGTGCCGTCCGGTTGGGTGGCATCCCAGACGATCTCGCCCTGGTAGCCGACGGCCTCGCGGACCATTTCGGCCAGTTCCTTGATGGTCACGTCCTCGCCGCTGCCGACGTTGATGATCTCGCCGCTGCTGTACGTGCCGAGCAACAGCAGACAAGCTTCCGCCAGATCGTCGGCGTGCAAAAACTCGCGCCGGGGCGATCCCGTGCCCCAGAGCGTCATCGTGGGCCGCTGCGCCACCTTGGCCAAGTGGAACTTGTGGATCATCGCCGGTAAGACGTGCGAATTGTTCAGATCGAAATTGTCGAACGGCCCGTACATGTTCGTGGGCATCGCGCTGATGAAATCCGACCCGTATTGCTTGCGGTAGGACTGGCAAAGCTTGATCCCGGCAATCTTGGCGATGGCGTAGGCGTCGTTGGTCGGCTCCAGCAGGCCGGTCAAGAGCGATTCTTCCTTGATCGGCTGCGGCGCAAACTTCGGATAGATGCACGAACTGCCCAGGAACAGCAGTTTGCTCACCCCGGCGGCGTGGGCGGACTCGATGAGATGGTTCTGAATCTTGAGGTTATCGAGCAAAAAATCGACCGGGAAGTCATTGTTCGCCTTGATGCCGCCGACCTTCGCCGCCGCGACCACCACCTGGGTAGGCCGTTCCGCCAGGAAAAACGCCCGCACCGCCGGGCCGTCGAGCAGGTCCAATTCCGCCCGCGCGCGGGTGACGATCTCCACCGGTTCACCGGCTTTGGCCTGCTTTTGCAACGCCCGCGTGATCGCGCTGCCCACCAGACCACGATGGCCGGCCACGAAAATCTTTTTGGAAGGTGTCATCGGGAAGTCCGGTATTTTAACCACGAAAGGCGGAAACTCAAAGCAAAGGCAGAAGCGGGAGACGTTCTCCTGGCTCCTGCCGGTGGACGGCCCACTCCGGTGAGGAAATCAGAGCCGGTAGTTCTTGCCGCTCATCTCGTGCTGGAGCAGCGCGACATCGGCGTCGGTCATGATTTCCGCCAGTTCCTTGAACGTCGTCTTGGGTTCCCAGCCGAGTTGCTTCTTGGCCTTGGCGGGGTCGCCGATGAGCAGGTCCACCTCCGCCGGGCGGAAGTAGCGGGGATCGATCTCGACGTACTTCTCGTATTCCAACCCGACGCGCCCGAAACTCACTTCGAGGAACTCGCGGATGGTATGCGTTTCGTTCGTGGCGATGACGTAATCGTCCGGGTTGTCCTGCTGGAGCATCAGCCACTGGGCCTCGACGTACTCGGGCGCATAGCCCCAGTCGCGCTTGGAGTCCAGGTTGCCCAGGTAAAGCTTGTCCTGCACCCCGGCCTTGATGCGGGCCACCGCGCGGGTGATCTTACGCGTGACGAACGTCTCCCCGCGCCGGGGCGACTCGTGGTTGAAAAGGATGCCGTTGCTCGCGTGCATTCCGTAACTCTCGCGGTAGTTCACGACCAGCCAGAAGGAAAACACCTTGGCGCAACCATACGGGCTGCGGGGGTAGAACGGCGTGGTCTCGGTCTGCGGCACCGCCTGCACCAGGCCATACATCTCCGACGAACTCGCCTGGTAAAAACGCGAGTGGGGCGAGGCTTTGCGGATCGCTTCGAGCAAACGCACGGTGCCCGTGCCGGTGATGTCGGCGGTGTATTCCGGCACGTCGAAACTCACCCGGACGTGGCTCTGCGCGCCGAGGTGATACACCTCGTCGGGCTTGATCATGTCAATGAGCTGGTAGACCGACACCGCGTCCGCCAAGTCACCGTAGTGCAGGAACATGTGCGCCTTGCTGTTGTGGGGGTCTTGGTAAACGGCGTCGAGCCGCTCCGTGTTGAAAGTCGAGGCGCGGCGGATCAAGCCATGGACCTCGTAGCCTTTGCCGAGCAGCAGTTCGGAAAGATAGGAGCCATCCTGGCCGGTGATACCGGTGATGAGTGCTTTTTTCGGCATGGCCGGTCAAATAGCATAAAAAGAGCCCGGACAACACTTTTTTTACGGCCTGAAGGCGGCGAACCGCTTTCGGGGCTTGCCTTTCCCCCGCCAGATGGAAAAGAATAGAAACATGCTGAAGAAAATCGAAGCCATCATTAAACCCTTCAAAGTGGAAGATGTGAAGGAGGCGTTGGCGGAGGTCGGTGTCGACGGCATGACGGTCAGCGAGGTCAAGGGCTTCGGTCGGCAGAAGGGGCACACCGAGATCTATCGCGGCAGCGAGTACACGGTCGATTTTCTGCCCAAGGTCAAGTTCGAGATCGTGCTCGACGACGAGCGGGTGCAGCGCACGGTGGACGCCATCGTCAAAGCGGCGAAAACCGGCAAGATCGGCGACGGCAAAGTGTTCGTGTACACGGTGGAAGAGGTGATCCGCATCCGCACCGAAGAACGGGGCGTCGAGGCCATCTGACCGATTTTCTTTCCTTGGCAGACCGGGGGCTGCCCGCTAGATAGTGCCCTCGTGAACTATCTCCACGTCCTCCTCCTCGCGGTCATCCAGGGCCTTTGCGAGTTGCTGCCCGTTTCCAGTTCGGCCCATGTCATCGTGGCCGAAAAGCTTCTGGGACTCGATCCGGCCAGTCCGCAGATGACGTTTCTGCTCGTGATGCTGCACACCGGCACGATGTTCGCGGTGATCGTCTACTTCTGGAAAGCCTGGCGGCGGGATTATTTTTCCTCGCAGGCCGCGTTGCTCGCCACCTGCCGGCAAGTCATCGTCGCCACCGTGGCGACCGGCGTCATCGGCTTCGGGTTGCAGAAGTTCATCGAGAAAGTGGTGCTGCACGCCCAACCGCACGCGGAGATCGAACAACTCTTCGGCAACCTGCGTCTGATCGCCGCCGCGCTGGCCGGGGTGGGTCTGCTGATCATCCTCGCGGGCCGCAGCCGGGCGGCGAATGCTGCCATTGAACCGGCGACGATGGCCCAGGGTGAGGTGCGCACGCCCCAGGCGATTTTGATCGGGGTCGTCCAGGGGCTGTGCCTGCCGTTTCGCGGATTTTCGCGGTCGGGCGCGACGATTTCCACGGGGATGCTGGCGGGCGTGACCCGGGTCAACGCGGAACGGTTCAGTTTTGCGTTGGCGGTGGTGTTGACGCCCCCGGTCGTGGCACGGGAGGCCCTGCGCTTGTTCAAACCGCACCATGGGTCCGCTCCGCTGCCCCACGGCGAGATTGCCGCGCTGGCCGCGCCGGGCCTCGTCGGGATGGTGTTCAGCTTTCTGGCCGGGTTGCTGGCGTTGCGCTGGCTGTCGAGCTGGTTGGAAACCGGACGCTGGCAGTGGTTCGGCGTGTACTGTCTGGTGGCTGCCGGGGCGGTGTTTTACCTTTCGACGCGGTACTGAGCAGCAAGAGAAGCCGTTGAAACGGCCAGGCGGCCCCGGTCATCTCGGCACCGGGCTGAAGCCTGGTGTGAGTGAGAAGAAGTGACGGTGACACTCCTTCTGAGAACGCCCTAGAATTCCACGCGCTCGGTGTCGCGCATCGTCCCGATGGGCACGCCGCCGCCGAGCATTTCCGCGCCGAGGCGGCGGATTTCGTCGAGTTGCGAGTCGAGTTCCGGGCTGAAGTGCGTCAGGCAGACCCGCCGGACCAGCTTGCCCTGCAAAAACGAAAACAGCGTTTCCGGCGGGAAATGCGCCAGTTCGCACACCAGCAAATCGCACGGCTGAACCAACGCAGGTTCCAGATCGTCCGGCTTGCCGAGGTCGGCGGAGTACACCAGCCGCCGTCCCGTCCCCGGCCAATCGAACGCCAGACTGTACGCCCGGAACCGTTGGCGGGCCGACGGGTCGATCAGGGCGCGCAGGCCGTCCAGGTGCGTCGTCGGCGACGCGCGGACACGCAGCCCGCTCCCGGCGAGCGTCGCCTGGTGGCCGGGCAGGGTTTCCCAGGCGTGGTACTTCACGGGAAACCCGATGATGCCCGCCGGGAGGTACACCGTGTCGAGCCAGGTTTTCAACGGGGCGATCAGTTCCTCCGGCAGATAGATCGGCAGGGGACGGGTGCGCGCTTCCAGCCACGATCCCTGGATGAGCATCGGCAGCCCCGAAAGGTGATCGGAGTGCCCGTGGCTGATGAACACGGCGTCGATGGAGTCGAACGACACGCCCAGCCCCTTGAGCCGCTGGGCGCAAGGTTCCCCGGCGTCGAGCAGATAGCGATGTCCGTTCGTTTCGAGCAGCAACGACGAGGACGCGCGTTCGGCCGTCGGCCAGCCGCAGCCGGTGCCTAGAAAGGTCAATGCATCCATGGGGGGAACGATCCGCCACAGGCTAAAACGGCGTGGAAGCCACTGACAATCTCTATTTTGACGGGCGAGCGGAAGGGGCAACCAGGCCCGCGTTGGTCGAAAACCCTTGCCACCGCCGCAACCTTTCCATTACAGAGAGCGGCCCATGCGTCCAACCCCCGTCATCTGCCTGTGGTCCGTGAGCGGACTCGCCGCCTCGGCCGCCCTGCTGGCCGCGCCGTTCCACGTCATCGGCCAGAGCGACGCGCCCGTGCCCGCCGCCGCGGCGAACGTCCGGCTGGCGGACGGGTTCGATTTCCCGGTGGGCAGGCCGGATGCCGTCGGCTACCACAAGGCGCGGGGTTTCACCCCCAACGGCCACCTGGGCGAAGACTGGGACGGCGACCGCGGCGGCAACACCGACCTGGGCGACCCGGTCTTTTGCACGGGCAACGGCGTCGTGGTCCTGGCCGGGAACATGCACCTGGGCTGGGGGAACGTCGTCATGGTGCGCCACAGTTACCGCGAACCCGCCGAGGGCAACGCGATCAAAACCATCGACAGCCTCTACGGGCACCTGGACACGATCCTGGTCCGCGAGGGCCAGATGCTGGCGCGCGGCCAGCAGATTGCGACCATCGGCACGGCAGATGGTTTGTACGAAGCGCACCTGCACTTCGAGATCCGCAAGAACGTCAACATCGGCATGTACCGGTCGTCGTTCGCGCGGGACTTCAGCAATTACCACGACCCGACCGCGTTCATCAACGCCCACCGCCAACTCAACGGGCGCGGCGAGGCGCTCATCGCCCTGAACACGTTCACGCCGGTGCCCGGAGTGCGCCCGCTCGCCCCGGCGGATGGCGCGTATGAAATGGGCATCAACCGCTCCCCGGCCAAGGTGGCGGAGATGGAATCGGCGCACCTGAACAAGTCGGCGTTTTCGATCAAGCGGCGCGACGGGTCGCCAGCGTTCAACAAGATCAACGAGAGCTTCAAGGCCGACCGGTACAGTGACCTGCGGAAATGAAAATCCGTCAGGACCTCATTTCCCTGTGCCTTCCAGAAACGCCAGTGCCTTGTCGTAGCTGCAACGCTCCAGATAATGCGCCAGACGCGGATCGACCGGCGGAGGCAGATTTCCCCCGAGCGCGGCGATCCGCTCCGAAACACCCTGCAACCTGGCCAAATGCGCCTGCGGGTCGCGGGTGTAGCTGGCGCGGTCGGCGATGACGGCCAGACGTTCGCGCAGGGCGGCGGTGAGTGCGCGGGGGACTTCGGAATCAGCGGGCATAAAAAACGACGGGTCTCGGCGGGAGTCAGGTTGAACGCGGGGTGAAACCTGAATACCATAGCAGTCCATCCACCCGCGCGACAGCCCGGGCGTGCCACCCATGCCGCCGACCGCCAACATCCGCTCGATTCTGGTCGTGGACGACGACGTGGAAATCCTGCGTTTCCTGCGCGAAACGCTCGCCGCCTTCGCCGCTTGCACGGTGGACACGTCGCCGTCCTCCGAGTACGCCTTCGAACTCGCGCTCAAAAAAACCTATGACCTGTTCCTCTTCGATTTCACGATGCCCGTGGTCGATGGCGCGGTGCTCTACCAGTTCATCCGCAAGGTCTACCTGCACGACGGACGCTCGCCCGCGCGCCTGCTGCCGCCGCTGATCCTCATGTCCGGGGACGGTGGCAAACCCCGCGCCCGGGAACTGCTGCACGAGCCGGGCGTCGGCGGGCTGCTCTCGAAACCGTTTTCCATCGAACGGCTGCTGGCCAGAGTGGAAGCCTGCCTGCCGGGCAGCACGAACCGCCAACGCCCCTGACTCACCGGGGGCCTTCGCATGATTTTTCCCGAACTCCCCGCCGGCCGCACGCGGATCAAAATCTGCGGCCTCACGCACCCGGACGACGCCGCGCTCGCCGCCGAACTCGGGGTGGACGCGTTTGGCCTGAATTTCTACGCCGGTTCGCCGCGCTGCCTGGACCCGGCGCGCGACGCCGCGTTCCTGCGCGACCTGCCCGCCGGGGTGCGCCGGATCGCGGTGGTGGTCAACGCGCCGCGCGCGCTGATCGAACGGCTGCTGGGCGAGGGGATCGCCGATGCGGTGCAGCTCCACGGCGACGAGGACGAGGCGTTTTGCCGGTCGTTGCAGGCGGCGGGGCGGCCATTCATCAAGGCCATCCGCGTGCGGGACGACCAGAGCCTGGCCCACCCGGAACGCTTTGGCGCCGAACATCTCTTGCTGGATGCGTACCGGCCCGACGCTTACGGCGGCACCGGGCACACGCTCGACTGGACGCTCGCCGCGCGTTTCGCCGCCCTGTATCCGACGACGATCCTTTCCGGCGGCCTGCGCCCGGAGAACGTCGCGGAGGCGGTGCGGCAGGTGCGGCCCTTCGCGGTGGACGTGGCCAGCGGTGTCGAGGGCGAGGTGGGTCCGCGCCGGAAAGACCCCGCGAAACTGCGCGCCCTCGTCGCGGCGGTGCGCGCCGCCGAGAAAAGTGACCCGGGTAAGACCGAGGTTTAATCCGGGATTCGGATTTCGGCGCAGGCGCAGACGCCTGGGTGCGAAAAATCTGCCGATATTTCTCGATTTACAGAGAGAAATGGCGTGGGGCTGGTTCGCTTCCTGCTTGGGAAGGGTCGTCACCGCAGCCCCGGCCCATTCCTTATCCTTATGCTCATCCGTAAATTTCCTGCGATTTGCTCCTTGCTGGCGTTGGCCGGACCCGTCACCGACGGGCTCGCCCAAACGCCGCTGCAACCGCCCACTGCCCGCCCCACCGCCATGGGCCTCTTCGCCCAAGCGGCTCCGGCGGTGCCGCCCGCCGCTCCTGCCGCGCCCGCCGCGCCCGCGACCGAAGCCACCCCGGCGCCGCTGACGCCGCTGGCCGACCCCAACACCCCGGCCCCCATCGCGCCGCCGCCCGCCACGCTCAACGGCCAGCCCGGCACGCCCGCCACGCCCGGCCAGCCGCTGCCTCCCCCGGTGGACACCGCCGCCCCGGCCGGAGCCGCCAACGCCGGTGGCGCGCGCGCCCGTGAATTCCAGGGCGACGATGTGGGCCAGGTCCTCCGTCTGCTCGCCCGGCAGGCCAAGATCAACCTCATCGTCAGTCCGCTGGTCGTCGGCACGATCAACATGCGCCTCGAAGATGTGACCGCGCTCCAAGCCATTGAGGTGATCTGCCAGGCCCAGGCTTACGACCTCGCCCAGACCAAGGGCGTCTACTACGTCAAGACGCCCGCCGAGAAGGCCGCCGAGCCGACGCAGAGCGATTTCTACACTTTCAGCTACGCCCGTGCGGCGACCATCGCCCCGCTGCTCACCGGCCAGCTCAAGAGCAAGGCCGGTCCGCCGCAGGTGGACGAGCGCACGAACACGATTTTCTACCAGGAGGCCAAGAGCAACCTGGGCACCATCCGCGAGTTCCTCGCCCGCGTGGACCGGCCCACCCGGCAGGTCATGATCGAGGCGCGCCTGGTGGAAGTGAACACCAACCCGGTGCAGAGCTACGGCATCAACTGGGCGGGCGTGGTCGGCAGTTCCGCCTCGCCAAAGACGTTTCGCTACGGCGGCTCGTCCATCCTCTCGTCAGGCCCGGTGAGCACGACGACCGGCGTGGCAGGAACGCAGCAGTCCTTCACGACCACGCCGCCCACCATCACGACGGGCACCGACGGGTCACTGGTTTCGCAGGACTTCCTGCGCGGCAACACCAGTATTTCAGGTATCGCGGGGGACGTGACCAGCGCGCTCAGCGGGCAGATCGCCATCCTCGACATTCCTTCGTTCTCGGCCACGCTGCGCTTTCTCAACGAGGACAGCGACGCCGAGTTCCTGGCGAATCCGCGCATCGTGACCGCCGACAATTTGGAGGCGACGATCAAGATCGTGCGCAACCAGCCCGTGCCGCAGCTCAATTTTAACGAGCAGACGGCGACGGCGGTGTTCGGCGGGTTCCAGGACAAGATTTTCGGCAGCACGCTGGTCGTCAAGCCGAGCATCAACAAGGATAACTTCGTCACGATGAGCGTGAAACCCGAGATCAGCAACCGCGTGGGCGACCAGGTGTTCAACTTCGCGGGCGCGCAGGTCAGCAGCCCGATCATCGACACGCGCACGCTGGAAGCCAACGTGCTCATCAAAAGCGGTTGCACGCTGGCCATCGGCGGCCTGTTGCAGGATCAGGTGACCAAGAGCATGACCAAGGTGCCGATCCTCGGGGATATCCCCATCGTGGGTTACCTGTTCCAGGAGCACCTGAACGCGCGCAACAAGCGGGATCTGCTCATCTTCGTCACGCCGACGATCATCAGCCAGACTTACGGCACCGGCCTGGAAGACCAGGTCACGGGTCTCAAGAACGTCAATCCGCGCACCGAGTACGCCGACCCCAACGGCTGGCGCAACAATGCGAAAGGCGCGTTGCACATCAAGAAGCCCATCGACACCCAACTCACCGGGTTGTACCCCGCGCCAGGCGATTGCAACCCGAAGGTTTCGTTCAAGGAAACCGCCTCGGAGCGCAACAACTAGGCGGCGCGGGCGGCCACATAGATTGGATCAACACGGCCCGGTGCCGGTGGCGCAAGCCCCGGTGCCGGGCCGCAGCTTTTGGGAAGTGGAAGGTAGAAATTGTCCGCAGATTCCGCAGATTGACGCGGATCGGGAAGAAGGATGGAAATAATCCCCTACCATCTGCCTTCTCCGTCATCTGCGTAAATCTGCGGAATCTGCGGACTTCTCCTGGTTTTCGTTCCATCTCCATCTTTTATTGATCCCATGCTCCAGATCGCAATCCTCGCCGGTGACGGCATCGGCCCCGAAGTGATGCGCGAAGCCCTGGGTGTGCTGCGCGCCGCCGGGGAGAAATTCTCGCTCGATTTCGCGCTGACCGAGGCATTGGTGGGTGGCGCGGCGATTGACCAGGAAGGCACCGCGCTGCCGCCCGACACGCTGGAAACCTGCGAAAAGGCCGACGCCATCCTGTTCGGCAGCGTGGGCGGTCCGTCATGGGAAAGCCTGCCGCCCACCCGGCAGCCGGAACGCGCGGCGTTGTTGCCGTTGCGCAAACATTTCGGGCTGTTTGCCAACCTGCGGCCCTCGGTGTGTTTCCCGACGTTGACGCACGCCTCGCCGCTGCGGCCCGACCTCGTCGCGGGCGGGTTCGACATCCTCTGCGTGCGCGAACTCACCGGCGGCTTGTACTTCGGCCAGCCCAAGTACACCGACGCGGAAGCCGCCGACCCGGTGGCGGTGGACACCATGATTTACAAGCGCAGCGAGATCGAGCGCGTCGCACGGATCGCCTTCGAGGCCGCCCGTACCCGGCGCAACAAACTGGTTTCGGTGGACAAGGCGAACGTGCTGGAAAACGGCGTGCTCTGGCGGCGCACGCTGATCGAAATCGGGCGCGAGTACCCGGACGTGGAACTGTCCCATCTCTACGTGGACAACGCCGCGATGCAACTCATCCGCCGTCCGCGCGACTTCGACGTGCTGCTGGCCGAGAATTTGTTCGGCGACATTCTCAGCGACGAACTGGCGATGCTGACAGGTTCGCTCGGGATGCTGCCGAGCGCGAGCCTGGGAGCGGCGCGCGCCGGGGCGGGGCGGCGGTTCGGGTTGTACGAGCCGAGCGGCGGCAGCGCGCCGGACATCGCGGGCCAGGGCATCGCCAACCCCATCGCGCAGATCCTTTCGGCGGCGCTGATGCTGCGTTACTCGTTCGGCGAGGACCCGGCGGCGCTGGCCATTGAAAAGGCGGTGCGCGCGGCCATCGACGACGGCTACCGCACCGGCGACATCTACGCGGGAGAGGGCAGGAAGGTCGGCACGGCGGAAATGGGAGCGGCCGTCACGGAAAGGGTCAAGCATGGTTGAAGACCGCCGCCCGGAAGCGGAGCGAGGCGAAGAGGCCGCCTCCCCCGTACCCCTCCCAAAGGCCAGAGGACACGCGCGGAAATGGGCCACTGCCCGTCGCCGGGCGACGGAATTGCTGATCGTCTTCGTCGGGGTGTCCTCCGCTTTTCTGCTCAATCGTTTCGAGTCGGACCGGCGCGACAGCAAACGCAGGCATCAAATCCTGGCTTCGCTCGAACGGGAGGCCCGGGTCAACATCGAGGAAAGCACGGACGCGATTGCGCAGAACGAACCCCTCCTGGCCAACTTCGAGCGGCGGTTGGCCGCCGGTGAAATGCCCGGCCTGGGGGTGTCGATGAACAGTTCCAGCTACAGCGCGACGGACGACGCCGCCCTGCTGCAAGCGGGCGGGCTGGAACTGCTCGACATCCGCACCATCGAACTGCTCCGCACGGTGAATTCCAGGCAACGCTCGATGATGGAGGCGAGGCGCAACCAGTTTGAACTCAGTCTGGCGGAGTTGACCAACCATGAACAGGCGGAATTTTACGATCCGGCCACCCACCAGTTGAAAAAGCGTTACGAGTGGTGGCCCTACGTGCAACGCCAGTCGATCAACGACGCCAAGGCCATCCTGGCGGCAGAGAAGGCGCTGTTGACCCACCTTCAGGCCGAACAGGGCACCCTCAGCCCCGCTCCCGCGAGCGCAGGGCAAACGCCGCCGTGACGACCCCCGCCAACGTCCAGGCCAACAGGGTTCCGGCGGCCCGTCCGCCGACGCCCGGCTGACGGTAAACCCGGTTGGTGCGGAAGGCGTCCGTCGCCAGGGCGCGCAGGTCTCCTCTGGTCAGCCCGGGTCCGGGCGGATGCGCCACGGATTCGCGCAGGAGCAGGTCCTTGAGGTGGTCACCGGCTTTTTTGTGAGCGTTGTAGATGCCGCCGGTGATGGGCCGGTCCAGGAACGCGCCGACATCCATCATGGTCTGCGCCGCGTAGCTGGGCATGGCGCGGGTGAGCGCGAACACCACGGGCGAGGTCATCTGGTTGGTTTCGACCACCAGCCCGGAGAACAGGATTTGCGGGATCAACACCAGCGGCACCACCAGGACCGCCTGCATCGTGCTGCGCGCCAGGGCGGAAATCGCCAGCCCGATCCCCACCGACGCGAACGCCGTGCAGACGATGCTGCCGAGCTGCCAGAGCGCCGAGCCGTCGATGCCGCGCGCCACGCCGGGGTCCGGGTCGCGGTACAGGCACCAGCGCGCCGCCCACAGGCAGCCGTAGAGGAACACGCCCTGCGCCGCCGTCAACGTGCCGAGCAGCGTGAGTTTGCTCAACAGGTACGAGTGGCGGCCCAGTCCGGCCAGATGTTCGCGGCGGTAGATGGCGATCTCGCGCACGATCTCCTGCGCGGCGTTGGAGCAGCCGAACCAGAGGGTGGACAGGTACGCGAAGAACAGCCCGAGCGCGGTGTCGTCCGTCGCCCAGGCCACCAGCAGGGCGATCACGAGCGGCTGGCCGAGCAGGAGGAGGAAGTTCCTGGGGTCGGCGGACAGGAGGGTCCACTGGCGGGTCCACAGGATGGGGATCGCGGTCCGGCGCCGTCCGGGGGCAGGCGGCGGGACGCGCCCCGGCAGCACCTCGGGGGCGTCTTTCGGCGCGGGCGATTGGCGGCGGTAGTCGTCGCTCCATTCCAGTGCGGTGCGCTCGGCGAGCCGGTCGTAGAGGCCCGTCAGCCGTTGCACGCCGAAGGTCTCGCGCGCCTGCTGGACGGTGCCGTCGAAAACCAGGCGTCCGGCGGTGAGGACGAAAAGCCGGTCCGCGAGGTACACGTTCTCGACGAGGTGGGTGGTGCAGACCACCGTGCAGCCGCCGTCGGCCAGGTGGCGGAGCAGTTCCATCAGCTTGAACTCGGCGGCGGGGTCCAGGCCGCTGGTCGGCTCGTCGAGGAACAGCACGGACGGCCTGCTCAGCAGTTCCACGCCCACGCTGACGCGCTTGCGCTCGCCGCCGGAAAGCCGCGCAATCGGCGTGTGCCGACGCCCGGTCAACCCGAGCCGCGTGATCGTCTGGGCGACCAGCTTGCGGGTCTCGGACGCGGGCGTCCCGGCGGGCAGACGCAGCCGCGCACTGAAAAGAAGGGCTTCGGCGACCGTTAATTCCCGGTGAACGATGTCGTCCTGCGGCACGTAGCCGAGCAGGGCGCGCAACCGGTCGTAACCACGGTAGAAGTCCTCGCCGTCGTAGCGGACCTCGCCCGAGTCGGCGGGCCGCAGGCCGGTCAGCGTGTCGAGCAGCGAGCTTTTGCCCGCGCCGGACGGCCCGAGGATCATCACGAACTGCCCGCGCTCAACCCGCAGCGAAACGTCCGTCAAGATGGACGTGCCGCCCGCGTGCCGATGGAGGTGGCGCGCCTCGATCTCCGCCCCCGGCAGGCCCGAGGTCCGCGCGAGCGTCCGCCCGTCGAAACGCAAAAAGAACGGCCCCATCTGGAGCTGGTCGCCGATGACCAGCCCGTGCCGCTCGAACCGCCGCCCGTTGACGAGCGACCCGGCGCGGCTCTGCAAATCCGCCACCTCGTAGCCGCTGGCCGTCCGTTCGACGACCGCGTGCTGCCGGGAAATGCTCGGATCGGCCAGCACCACGTCGGCGTCCGGCGCGCGTCCCAAAACCAGACGTTGGCCACCGAGCGGAATCCGCAAAACCTCCTGGCCGCCGACGAGGATCGTCGCGCTCCCCGGCGCAAGCAGAACGTCGGCGGCCAGCGCGCGGGCAACGCTCTCGGGCGGCGGACCGAAACCGTAATGGACGAGCACGGGACCGATTTGTATCAGGTCGCCGGGCAGGAGCGCCCGCGGCGATTCGCGGGGCAAGGCGGCTCCGTTCACCGAAGTTCCCCAACGGCTGCCGAGGTCTTCGACCGTGCAACCTCCCTGCCCGTCGCATTGAAAGCGGCAGTGCTGCCGGGAAACCTCCGGGTGAGGGAGCGGAATCCCCGCCTCCGGCGCGCGGCCTGCAACCGTCGCGCCCACGGCCAGCGGATGGGCGGCGGTCGCCACGCCTGCCAGCACGGTGAGCAGGGGCGTCGCCGGGGGAAGCAGCTCCTCATTCATCCGTGAACCTCATCGCTGGCGCATGACCGATGAGCAGATCGTTCAGGGCAGGACGGCCCACACCTCGACCACGCGGTTCTTGTCGGCTTGCTGCGTGCTGAACAACGTGGACCCGCCCATCGCCACCGCGTGCATGACGTTCTGCAATCCGCACTGGTCGCGCAACGCGTCCAGGACGTTGCGCGCCCGGCTGAGCGACAACTCGGCGTTGACCTTCCCGCTGCCCTTCGGGTCGGCGTAACCCAGCACGACGAAAACGACCGTCGGATCATCCGCCATCGGTCGGATGGACGGCGAATCGAGCTGCCCTTTCAGCCGCTCAACGTCGGCGGCGCGGACCGTCGTTTCGCCCTTGACGAAAGGGATCGTCAGCACCCGGCCCATGCGGCGGGCGTGGTCCACGCTGGCGTAGAGTTTATCTTTGTTGGCCGCCGAGACGCCGGGCATCAGGTCGATCCGTTTGAGGACCTCGTCGCGCACCTGCGCGTTGCCGGGGTCCTTCACGTCGAGGTTGAGCGGCGCGCTGGCCTCTGGCAAAATGGGCGGCGGTTCGGAGACGGGAGCATCCACCGGCAGGGCGGCGCGCACCGGCTGGGCCGACTCGAACGGAGTGAGCGAACCGGCGGGCAGCGCGTGGGGCGGGCTCGTCGGCCGGGACGCTTCCCCGGACTGGTAGGGGGCAGACGAAATTTCTTCGACCGGGGGCTTCGACGGCTGGCCGATGGCCCAGGCGAGGAGCACGCCGCTGCCGAGCACCAGGACACAACCGACGACGAGCGGGAACAGGCGGATGCGTCCCTTGCGCCGCTCGAAAAACAGCGTCTTGTCGGGATCGAATTCTTCGGCTGGGTGAGGGTCTTCCGTCGGCATGGCTGGAAACGATCCGGCCCGGGACACGGCGGCGGGAAAACCCGTCGGGCTGGTGGGATTCGAACCCACGACCTCTGCGACCCGAACGCAGCGCTCTACCAAGCTGAGCCACAGCCCGAAACGGTGTGTTGCGGCGGCGGACCGGGCGAACCCGGGACCCTGCCGCCCTTGCAACGACGCTTACTATGCCGTCCGTCCGCGCGCTGGCAAGTGAATTCTCCAAACGGTTGTTCGTCGCGGCAGGCGCTACCGGTGGGCACGGAAAATGCCCTTCCGGGTAGCATGATGCCCGCCCGCCGTCGTGTTCTGTTGTTTTTGCTCAGCGCCGTCGTCTTGCTGGGAGCGGGTTACGCCGCCGGTTATGCCAACGCTTACGGACGCTTCTATTCGCCCGAAGCGTTGCTCGACCGGGAGCTGTTGCACATGGATTTCAACAGTCGGCTCCTGCATTATTCGATCCTCGGCCAGCAGGCGGACTGCCGCCGCGAACTCGTCCGGCGGCTGCAAGGCGAGGTCGCCTTCGTGGGCGAACAGATCGACGGCGGGCTGGGAGCCGACAGCCAGGCCAGCGCCCGGGTGAGCATGGAGCACGCCCGCAGGGTGATGAGCGGCCATTCGCTGGCGGAAAAGAAGCGTGACTAAACGGCAGGACCGGCCGGCCGGAGAACTATTCCACCGCGCGCAGCTTGAACGCCGCGAGCGCGGCCAGGTCGTCGGTGAACGCGCCGCCGTTGGCAAACGTGTTCAGCCGCGCGAGCAGGTCCGACAAAAAGGGTTGGGCCGGGCGGCCGACCGACTGACCCACGCGTTGCTCGAACGCGTCAAAATCCATGCGCTCCCCTTCCGGGTTGACGACATCGTAAAAGCCGTCCGTGAACAGGAAGAACCCGTCGCCCGGCGCGAGCGTCAGGCTGTCCTCCACCGCCGCCAACTGCGGCAACAGACCCAGGGGCGGACACTGCGAGCGCAACGTTTCGATCCGCCCGTCGGCGCGCAGGACGAAAAGCGGCGGATGGCCCGCGCCCGCCATCTTCATCTCGCCGGTGAGGATGTCGAGCGTCACGCCCATGGCCGTCAGCAGGGAACGCCCCTTGAACGTCGCGCGGAAATCCTCGTTCACCGCGCGCAGAATCTCGGCGGGCGAACCGGCGGCCTCGGCGGCGTGGCGGAAGAGCAGTTTGGCCAGGGCGGTGAGCAGCGCGGCGGACGCGCCGTGGCCGGTCACGTCGGCGATCCAGAAAAACAGTTTGCCGTCGGGCAGCTTCAGCCAATCGTAAATATCCCCGCCGACCTGGATGAACGGCTGGTAATGCACCGCCACGTTCCAGCCCGGCACGGACGGCGGCCCCTGCGGGATGATCGTCTGCTGGGTGAGGCGGGCGGCTTCCAGGTCGCGTTCGAGTTCCGCCCGCCAGTCGGCCAGCTCCTGGTTCTGCGTTTCGAGCTGGACGCGCAACGTGCTCAGACGCAGTTGCGTTTCGATGCGCGCCTTGAGCACGGCGGGATTGACGGGCTTGGTGACGAAGTCGCTCGCGCCTGCCTCCAGACAGAGCACCTCCTGCTGCTCGCCGCTCATCCCGGTGAGCATGATGATGGGCAACTGGGCCACCGCGCCGCTCGGGTTGGCGCGCAGGCGTTCGCAGACCTCCGCGCCGTTGAGGTCGCCGGGCATGGAATAATCCAGCAACAGCAGGTCGGGCAGTTTTTCTTCCACCAGCCGCAACGCTTCCAGACCGCCGCCGCCCTCGCGGCAGGTGAACCCGGAGATTTCCAGGGCGCGCACCAGCAAACGGCGGCTGAACTGCTCGTCGTCCACCACGAGAATTTCCGGGCGGAGGGCGGGGGGGGTCATCGGGAGGGAAATCGCTCCGGTGCGCCGGTCCGGTCGCACGGAAGCGGGATTTTCTGTTGCTCGCGCGGTGGGAGGCAGTAGATAAGCATTGTCAGCGGCGCCACGTTGCGATAATAGAACTACCCGCCGCCAACGCAAACCTCAACCCGCCGGCCGAGCCGTTTTTACCGATCCTTTTTTGCCACCCGTTATGAAGTTGCGCCTCCTTCCCATCGCCCTGGGCTGTCTGAGCCTGCTCGCCCTCGGCGCGTGTAACGACAGCCAGGAACCGAACACGCCGGTGGGCTTCCACCCGACGCGTCCGCGCGGTCCCTCGGCCACGCCGCCGCCGACGCAGCTCCCGCCCGAAGCCGATCCCGACGCCCTCGCTGAGGCGACGCCGCGTCCGCCCCGGGTGCCGCGCGAACAGAACGCCAGCCACGAGCCCGCCCCGGCTCCGGGCGGGGACTACCCTTACGGCGTGCCGGTCCCGGGCAAACCCGGGTACGTGACCAGCCCCTACGCGCCGGACGCCGGGATCGTGGACGTGCATGATTTTGCGACGGGCCAGGAGGCCCGCTGCCCGTACACGCAAAAGATTTTCATCGTGCCCTGAACCGACGCGGAGGGCGCGACGATTGCCGTTTCAGCAGCTTGCCATCTTCGGACCGGGCTTGATCGGAGGTTCGGTCGCCCTGGCGGCGCGGGAGCGTGGGCTGTGCGTGCGGCTGACCCTCTGGAGCCGCGACGAAGCCGAGCGCGCGGCGGCCCGGCGGCTCGCGGTGGCGGACGTGGTGACCGCTGACCCGGCGGCAGCGGCGTGCGGCGCGGACCTCGTGCTCCTCTGCGTGCCCCCGGCGGCGTTGCCGACGTTGGCCCGGACCATCGCACCGTCCCTCGCCCCCGGCGCGACCGTCAGCGATGTCGCCAGCGTCAAGGCCGGGCCGGTCGAGGAGTTGACGGCGATTCTTCAGCGTCCGGGCGAGACGGGCAGCCGGTTCGTCGGCGCGCACCCCATGGCCGGGGCCGAACGCCACGGACTGTCGGCGGCGCGGGCGACCTTGTTCGAGCGTTGCGTCTGCCTGCTCACCCCGCTGGCAGGGCGGACGGAACCGGGCGCGGTCGAGATCGTCGGTCGTTTCTGGCAGGGACTCGGCGCGCGCGTGCTCCAGATGACGCCCCGGGCGCACGACGAGGCGGTGGCCACCGTGAGCCATCTGCCGCACCTCGTCGCCGCCGCGCTGGCGGGTTTGCCGGACGAGCAGGCGGCCGGATGCGCCGGGCCGGGCTGGCGCGACATGACTCGGCTGGCCGCCGGTTCGCCCGAATTATGGACAGAAATCTTGAGCCACAACCGCAGACCGGTTACAGATGCGCTTCGCGGGATGATCGCGCGGCTGGGCGACGCGCTCGAATTGTTGGAGGCCGGACGTGAATCCGAGCTCGAACGGTTCCTGGCGCAAGCCAAACTCCGGCGGGACGGCTGGCAGCCCGGCCCTTGAAATTTTGCCGCTGCCTGAAGAAACTTTACGAACGTGCGAGAGAAAGTCATTCCATCGGAATTGAGGGTCAAACGGGCCCCGCTCATCCAGGCCGAAATCCAGGTGCCCGGGGACAAGAGCATCAGCCACCGGGCGGTGATGTTTGCCAGCCTGAGCAACGGCGTGTGCGTGCTCAGCGATTTTTCTCCCGGCGCGGATTGCTGGTGTTCGGTCGAGGCGATGCGGACCCTGGGCGTGCAGATCGACCAGCCCGAGGGCGAGGAATCGACGCTCGTCGTCCACGGGCGTTACCGGCAGCTCAGCGCGCCGCCCAAGCCGATTGACTGCGGCAACTCCGGCACGACGATGCGCCTGCTCGCGGGGCTGCTCGCCGGGCAGCCCTTCCGCTCCCGGCTGGTCGGGGATGCGTCGCTCTCGGGCCGTCCGATGAGCCGGATCATCACGCCGCTCGCGCAGATGGGCGCGCGGATCACCGCCGAGGGCGGCCAGGAGAATTGCGCGCCGCTCGTGATTCAGGGCGGGCCCTTGAAAGCCATCGACTACGTGCTGCCGATGGCCAGCGCCCAGGTGAAAAGCGCGGTGCTGCTGGCGGGTCTCTACGCGTCGGGCGAGACCAGCGTGACCGAACCCGGCCAGAGCCGCGACCACACCGAGCGGATGCTGCGCTATTTCCTGGTCAACCTGAAAGAACAGGAGGACAAGGCCGAGGGCGAGCCGAAGCGGCTGGCGATCAAGGGCGGGCAGACGCCGGAGTCGCGGAATTTTGCCGTGCCGGGCGATATTTCCAGCGCGGCCTTCTGGCTGGCGGCGGCGGCGGCGCAACCGGGCGCGCGGCTGCTGGTCAAGAAAATCGGGCTCAACGACACGCGCACCGGCATCTTGTCCGTGCTGCTGCGGATGGGGGCGCACGTCCACGAGGTCGTGGAGGACACCGAGCAGGTCGAGCCGGCGGGCACCGTCGAGGTGAAGGGCGCGCGGCTGCACGGCACGGTGATCGAAGGGCGCGAGATTCCCAACGTGATCGACGAAATCCCGATCCTCGCCGTGCTCGGCGCGCTGGCGAGCGGGCAGACGGTAATCCGCAACGCGGCGGAACTGCGGGTGAAGGAAACCGACCGGCTGCGCGCGTTGACCGTCAACCTCAAGGCGATGGGCGCGAAGGTGGATGAATACGCGGACGGGTTGGTCATCATGGGTGGCTATCCGTTGCGCGGGGCACGGCTGGCCAGCTTCGGGGACCACCGCATCGCCATGGCGTTCGCCGTCGCCGGGTTGTTCGCCGAGGGCGAGACGGTCATCGAAGGCTGCGAGTGCATCGAGACCTCGTACCCCGGTTTTGCCGAGACGCTGGAGCAAATTATCACGACCTCGACCATCGGCACGCCGACCACGCCTGTCATTTCGGATGCGCGCCAGTTTCTGAACCCCGAAAACGCGCCCGCTCCCGCCGGACGGCGTGCCCGCCCTGCCCGCGACGACGATTGAGCACCCCTGGCGATTCCTAAAATTCGTGGACACTTCTTCCTCCCATCCTCCGGTGGTCATCGCCATCGACGGTCCCGCCGCGTCGGGCAAGAGCAGCGTGGCGCGGGCGTTGGCCCATCGCCTGGGCTTCGGTTACGTCAACTCCGGGGCGTTCTACCGGGCGGTGACGTGGTTCGTGCAGGAAAACGGGGTCGATCCGCACGACGGACCCGCCGTGGCGGACCTTTTGGAGCGGGCCAGGGTCTCGTGCTGGTTCCGGGAGGGGGAATCGGTCATCGCGTTCGACGGGGTGGACCCGGAGCCGTTCCTGCGCGAGACGCGGATCAACGCGCACGTCTCGGTGGTGGCCAGCGTGCCGGAAGTCCGCGCGGGGCTGACGGCGAAGCTGCGCGCCATGGCGGAAGGGCGCGACGTGGTGATGGAAGGACGCGACATCGGCTCGGCGGTGTTCCCGCAGACCCGGTACAAATTTTACATCGACGCCTCGCCGGAGGTGCGCGCCCAGCGGCGGCAGGCGCAGGCGGCGGGCGAACACGACGAGATCGCCGCGCGTGACCGCACGGATTCCACCCGGCGCACCTCGCCGCTGGTCATCGCGGAGGACGCGCACGTCATCGACAGTTCGCGGCTGACCATCGACGGCGTGGTGGGGGAAATCATCGGCCGTCTCAAGCTCAAGGGATTGCCCGCCGCCCTGCTGCCCGCGCCCCGGCCATGAACCCGACGTATTGGTTCTTCCTGCGGTTCGCGCAGATCATCGCCAGGACGTGTTTTTCGCTGGAAGTCGTGGGGCGCGAGAATCTCTTGCTGACCGGCGGCAGCCTGCTGGCGATGAACCACCAGAGTTACCTCGATCCGCCGGTGGCCGCGCTGGCTTCCGATCCGCGCCCGATCCATTTCCTGGCGCGCAAGACCCTGCTGCAATGGCCGATCCTCGGGGCGTGTTTTCCGCGTCTCAACGTGATCCCCATCGACCAGGAACGCCCGGACATGAG
>CAXUGY010000045.1:0-28186 GCA_964250695.1 uncultured Chthoniobacterales bacterium
AACACCTTCAACCCCGCACTCCGCCTGGCCCTCAAAACCGGGGCAAGATCACTGGAGCAAAATGACCAACGCCGACGCGATGCAGCACGATCACAGCCTGCTCAAAGACATCTTCGCTTTCGTCCAGGGCACGGCCCCGCTGGATGGCCGTGGAAATCACCCGCCGCTGCCGGGATCACGAGAGGTAGCCCTGCGCCGACGAACTCGACAAATTTTCGAGGCGCTCACGGCTCCTTCCGCTGCCTATGTCAAGCGACCTGACTCAAAGCCATGGAAAATTTCCTTCCGGCCCAGCCGTCGATTGCCAAATTGAGCGTCCCGCCCAAAACCACGGCGAACCTGTTCGCCTCTTTGGCAAACCGGACGGCCCACCGTGCCAGCCCGTCGCCCAAGATGGAACATCCGACGGTACAACCTGCGGTCGAACGCCTGCCGCATCCACACGAAGCACAGGTCGAACTCGTCCGAGATCACGGGGTGGTGCAGCGGATCGTCGTCGTCTGCAAATGTGGTGAACGGATCGAACTCGACTGCGTTTACTGATCTCCCCACCTGGAGGGCGGAAACCTCTTGACCTACCACTTCGACCAGGGGACTTCGCCCATGCTGCTTGAAGCCATCCGATTTGAACGTCCGTTGCGCAACGTGCGGGCTGGTTCTCCCCAGGTCGGCGGAGGACGACGAGGCACTTGCCCACGCGGCCATGGTGGAGCAACACGCCGCCGAACTCACCGCGGCCCGCGAAACGGGTTACCGGCAAGGGCACGCCGAGGCGGGGGCGTCCTTCGCCGAACAACTCTCGACGCAGCGGCAGGAAGCACTCGGGCTGGCGGAAGGCGTGTTGCGAAAATTATCCGACCAACACGCGGCCCTCGCGGCACAGGCGCGCCGGTGCGTGCCGGGACTGGTCATGAACATGGTCCGCCGCGTGCTCGCCGGTTGCGAAGCGAACTCCGCGCAGATTCAGCACATCATCGAGCAGGCGTTGGCAGAAGCCCCGGGTGCCGGTGAGCAACCCCTGGAAGTGTTTCTGTGTCCGTCTGACCTCGCCGTGCTGGAAAACATGGACGGCGCGGCCTGGCGGAGAAACCTTCCGCGCGTCGTTCTGCGTGCCGACGCCACGCTGGCGCCGACCGATTGTCTGGTGCTCGGGAATTTCGGCCTGATCGACGCACGCCTGGAAACCAGGCTCAAGGCAGTCGAGCAACTCCTCGAACCGCGCTGAACGACCGGCGCCATCGCGGTCAGCCTGCGAATCGTGGGTCGCGGGCACGCACTCCTCGCGCCTCACCGCGCCCGGCCTGCCAGACTGGCAACCATCGTCAACAATTCCGCTGGCTCGACCGGCTTGGTGACGTGCATCTGAAAACCCGCCAGCACGGCTTTCATGCGGTCTTCCGCGCGCGCGTAGGCCGTCAGCGCGACCGCCGGGATCGACCCGCCGCATTCCGCCGTCAGCGCGCGCACCTGCCGGATCAACGCATAACCGTCTGCCTCCGGCATCCCGATATCGCTGACGAGCACGTCGAACCGCTCCTTCTGAATGCTGGCGAGCGCCTCCGCGACGGAACCGTTCGTGATGACGGTCGCGCCACGTTCCTCCAGGAGCCGCCGGACCAGCGCGCGGGCATCCGGCTCGTCGTCCACCACCAGCACGCGCACACCAGCCAGGTTGAGGTCGCGTTCCAGGGTGGGCGCGGCCAATGCACCCCCGCTCGGGTGACGCCGCTCTCCGGTTTCCAGCGCGCTCTCCGGGTGCAACACGGTCAGCGGCAGGGCCACGATGAAGGTCGTGCCCAGGTCCCTGCCGCCGCTTTTCACGCGCACGGTGCCCCCGTGGAGTTCCACCAGTTGCTTGGCGATGGCCAGCCCGAGTCCCAGCCCGCCGTACTGGCGCGTCGTGGACGAATCCGCCTGCCGGAAACGGTCGAAAACGTGCGGCAGGAAATCGGCGGCGATCCCCTTGCCCGTGTCGATGATGCTCACCTCCAGGTGTGAATTGACCCGCTCCAGGAGCACCTGGACCCGTCCACCCTTGGGGGTGAACTTGATGGCGTTGCTCAGCAGGTTCCAGAACACTTGTTGCAACCGGTTCGGGTCGCCGGAAACGGGCCGCGCGGTCGGGTCCAGCACGGTCTGAACCCGGATGCCCTTGGCGGTCGCCGCCGGACGCACGGTTTCGATGGCGGCTTCCACGATGGGCGCGAGGTCCATGCGATGGACATCGAGCCGCACCTTGCCGGAAATGATCCGGCTCATGTCGAGGAGGTCTTCGATGATCTGATTTTGCGCCCGGGCGTTGCGCTCGATGATCGTCAAACCCTCCGCCACGCCTGCCGTGTCCGCCGGGTCGCCGCGCAGAACGTTCGCCCAACCCAGGATGGCATTGAGCGGCGTGCGCAACTCGTGCGACAGCGTGGCCAGGAACTCGTCCTTGATCTGGCTGGCGCGCTCGGCCTCGGCGCGGGCGGCGCGCTCGGAGTCGAGCAGCAACGCGTTCTGTTCGTGCAGGGCGCGCTGATCCTGGATGTCGGTGCAGGTGCCGTACCATTGGACGATGCCGCCGTCGGCGTCCCGGATCGGCAGCGCGCGCACGAGAAACCAGCGGTAGTTCTCGTCGGCCCCGCGCACCCGGAATTCGGTGACGTAAGGATCACCCGAACTGACCGCCGTGCTCCACGCTGCGCTCGCCCGGGCAAGGTCGTCGGGATGCACGCGCACGTGCCAGTCCGCCGGTGAGACCTCGGCTTCCGTGCGGTCGATAAACTCATGCCAACGGTGGTTGGTATAGTCGAGCACGCCGTCGGGCCGGGCGGTCCACACGATCTGCGGCATCGCGTCGGCTAGCTGGCGGAACCGCGCCGCGCTGGCGCGGAGAGCATCGTCGGCCAGCACCTGCTCCGTTACGTCCTGGGCGGTGCCGTCGAAGCGCAGGGGCCGTCCCTGGGCGTTGAAGTAGGTGCGCCCGGTGGCGAGCACGTGGCGGATTTCTCCGCGCGGCGACACCGTGCGGTAGATCACCCGGTACGGTTTGCCTTCGTTGATGCACGTTTCGATGGCTTGGCGGACCGCTGCACGGTCGTCCGGGTGCATGATCGAGTAAAACAGATCGAAATCGACCACGGCATCCGCCGGCAGCCAGAAAAGCTCTTTGCAGCGGGGGTTCCAACGGATTTCGCCCAGGGGCATTTCGCAATGAAAAGTCCCCAGGTCGGACCCGTCGATAGCCAGCTCCAGTTCTTCCTGAAGCTGCTGACTGCGCGCTTGCTCCTGTTGCAGCGCGGCCAGTTGGTCGCGGATCTGGTACTGCCTCACGCGCCCCCGCACCGCTGCTTCCACCGCGCTGATCACCGAACGCGTCGGCGCGGGCCGCTCCAGCAGAGTGACGTTGCGTAACCCTGCGGTGACCTGGTTTGCCACTGCCGATGGGTCGCCACCTTTGACGAGCAAGATGACCGGCAGGTCCGACCACGGCGGCTGCTCCTCCAACGCCGCCAGCAACTCCGCCGCGCCGCCGTCGCTCAGGGTTTCCGACGTGGTGAGGATGGCACCCGCCCCCGCCGCCATTTCCTGGCGCACCCCGCGGAAGTCCGGGCAGGGGACGCACGTCAGCCCCGCCCTGGCCAACAACGACGCCGTGACCTCCGCATCCCGCCGCGTGGGCGCGACGAGGAGCACGCGGCGTCCGGGATCGCTGAACGGTTTCTCGGCCATGCGGATTTCTATACGGAACTCACACGCTGGCCAGTGGTTTCTCCAACTCCTGCGGGACCCCGGTCAAAATCCCCCGGAACTGGGTGAGCGGTTCACTCAGATGAATCCCTGCTTGGTCGAAGCGCAGTTCCCGGATGCTTTCCTCGTGCGCGCCGCTGCGTTTTTTCATCACGCTGATCGCCTTTTTCACCTTGCCCGCGTACTCGAAATAGCGAAACAGAATCACCGAATCCGCCAGGTAACTGGTGTCCACCGGCGAGGTCATGTTCATGCCGACGACCCCATGCTGGGCGACCACCATGAGCGTGGTGACGCCTTGCCGCGCCAGGTAGGTCAGGAGTTCGTGGAGTTGGGCGGTGAGAAAGTGCTCGTCCGGCATCGCGTGGAGATAACCGTTGAGGCTGTCGATGACGACGACGCGCGCGTGGTCGCGTTCGACGGACTGGCGCACCATGTAGGCAAACTCTCCCGGCGAAAGCTCCGCCGGGTCCACCTGCTGCACCCGGACCTGTCCGCCTTGCAGACCCTCGTTCAACTGGATGCCCAGCGCCGCCGTGCGTGCCTCCAGGGTGGCGGCGCTTTCGTCGAACGCGAAGATCGCCGCGTGGTCGCCGCGCTGGGCCGCCGCCACCGCGTACTGCACGGCAATCGTGGATTTACCCGTGCCCGCCGGCCCCATGAGCAGGGTGCTCGTGCCGCGATCCGGCCCGCCGCCGAGCAGGGCGTCGAGCGCGGTGACGCCGCTCTCGATCCGTTCGCGCTGGAACGGCACGCCGTGTTCCGCCGCGATCAGACGCGGAAAGACGATGACCCCTTCCGGCTCGATGGAAAAGTCATGGAAACCGCCCCGGTATTGCGTGCCCCGGAACTTCACCACGCGCAGCCGCCGCCGCGCCGCGCCGTACACCGGTGCCAGCTGTTCGAGTGAGATGACCCCGTGCGCGATGCTCTGGAGTTGGAGGTCGGTGGTTTCCGAGGTCAGGTCGTCGAGCAGCAGGACGGTGGTTTTGCGCCCGGTGAAAAATTGCTTCAGCGCGAGAATCTGGCGGCGGTAGCGCAGGGAGCTTTGCGCGAGGAGCCGCAGTTCGGACAGGGAATCGAAAACGACGCGCTTGGGATTCACCCGCACGACCGCGTCGAGCACCTTGCGCATGGTGGCCGTCAGTTCCACCTCGGCGGGGTGATACATCGTCACCTCTTGTTCGCCGTCGAGTTCCTGGGCGTCGGCGATGAGTTCGAGGATCTCGATTCCGTCCATGTCCCAGCCGTGCGAGGCAGCCCCGGCGAGCAGTTCCTCCCGGCTTTCCGAAAGGGAGATGTAGAGTCCGCTTTCCCCCTGCGATATCCCCTCCTTCAAATACCGGATGGAAATGGTGGTCTTGCCCGCTCCGGGGGTGCCTTCGAGCAGGTACAGACGATGGCGGATCAACCCGCCGTTGAGGATGTCGTCCAGGCCGGGAACTCCGGTTTGGCAGCGGGGGGCTTTGGGTTCGCTCATGAGCTGGTGGGCAGGGAATCGGTGGATCAGATGCAACCGCCGGTAGACTGACCGCAGCCGCGCGAGGTAAATCGTGCGAGAAGTTAACCGATGGAACGGCAAGCGCGACCAGTTTTTCGCGGGCGGCTCGGCCTCGTCATCCGGCGATCTGACGGTAACGGAAGCAGGTTTTCTCATGGTCGTTCACCAGTCCCACGGCTTGCATGAGAGCGTAACAAATCGTGGTCCCGACAAACCGAAACCCCCGTCGCCGCAAATCTTTGCTCAGCGCGTCGGATTGCGCACTGCGGGTTGGCCGCTCGGTGGTGAGCCAGGGGTTTGTCACCGGCTATCCTCCGACGAAGCTCCACAGATATTGGTCGAAGCGGCCGAACTCCGCCTGCACCGCGAGAAACGCTTGGGCGTTGCCCACCGCCGCCGCGATTTTCAGCCGGTTGCGGATGATCCCTGCGTCCTGCATCAACTCGGCTACCTTCGTCTGGCCGTAGTTCGCCACGACGGCCGGATCGAACCCGTCGAACACCCGGCGGTAGTGGTCCCGTTTCTTGAGGACCGTTTCCCAACTCAGACCCGCCTGCGCCCCCTCCAAAATCAGGAATTCGAACAGCACGCGGTCGTCGTGCTGGGGCACGCCCCATTCTTCATCGTGGTAAGCGATGTTGAGTGGACCGTTCGCCCAGGCGCAACGCTGGACTTCACCGGTGCTCAAGCCGTGCCTCCACGTGGATCGGGTCGCCCTCCGCGCTCACGATCCGGGTCTCGCCAAGGCGGGTCGCCACCAGGGCTCCGATGAAGCGTTGGTTGACCTTCAGCTTGCCTTTCTTGTTGCGGATCGCCTCGCGCACGCTGACCCGGGTGACCAGTTCGTAGACCCCGGGCTGCCGCGTCCGGTTGAGCCGCGCGAGGAAACCCGGCACCACGGGCTGCTTCTCACCCGGTGCGTGCGCATCAATTTTCACCTTTCCCTCGCTCCCCAAATTCACCGGCAGTGACACCGCCGCAATCGCCGCGTGATCGGTTGACCGCGTCACCGTGAAAACGACGGCAAACCGGTTCGGACCCCGCACCAGGCCCGGGGTCTGTGCCGCGCAACCCGTCAGCAGCAGCGCGGCCAGGACCAACCAACGGCAGAGAATCGGCACGGGCATCATGGTTTCGCGCCATGTTGAGCCATCCGGCGGCAGGTTTCAACCCCGGCGGTTCATCGCGGGGGAAGCGTCCGGCAAACCGGTGCCACGGCTCAGAGGTCCTGCCCGTAAGCCAGGAACTGTCGGTACTCCCGCAGGATGGCATCCAGGGCCGCCGCCGCTCCGGCGGTTTGCTGGGCAACCGGCGCGCCCTGCGGCGTCTCGAAAATGATCTCGAAGGGCAGGGGGTGCCGTTCGGCGGGGTTGCCCAGGACGCCCTCGTAGCATTCCGAGATCAGGCCGTCACGCGCCGGGAATCCGTCGATCACCGCGCCGGTCGCCAATGGCAGAAACGCCGCCGCCGCCGCCAGTGCAGGCTTGGCCAACGCCTCGGTGAGCGTGGCCCCGCGCACGTAGGCGTAAGCCCCGTCGCAGGTGTCATCGCTGTGCAACGCCACGAGACCCGCGAAGCGCCGCACCCCGAGTTCGCGTTCCAGCAGGTAAACCTCGGGTTGTTTGCTGCCGCGCCAGAACTCCCGGTTCAGGTCGAACCCGGCGCGCGAATGCCGCGTCTGGTCCTCGAACCCACTCGGATTGCAGACCGGGTACGCGTACAACTCGTAACCCTGCGCCAGCGCGGGGTCGTCGTCGAGCGCGAGCAAGAAATCGCGCAAGGCAAACGTCCCTTCCGGCTCGTCCCCGTGGATGGCGGCGAACAACCCCAGCCGGATCGGGTCATGGCCACCCGGAGGTCCCCGAAATACGAACCGGGGCAAATCGTACCGGCACGCTCCGTGGTGAAATTCGCCCACCGGGGCATCCCGCAGACGGGAACCATCGCGCCTTGCCTGCTCGACCAGCGGAGCGAGGGTCCGGGTGAGGGCATTTTCCAGGTCGGGAGCGGACATTCACGATCACCGTAGCAACTTGCCGGGCAATTTGTAGAGTCGTCTTTGACAAAATCAACCGGCACGGCGAGCAATACGCCTGCCATGAGAACCCGCCTAGCTTCTATCGCCACGTTCTTGCTTCCCTGCCTGCTCGCCACGGGCCTGGCCCGGGCCGACGAGGGCATGTGGCTTTTCAACGCGCCGCCGACCGCGCAACTGAAAGAAAAATACGGCTTCGAGCCCACCGCGCCCTGGCTGGACCATCTGCAAAAAGCCAGCGTGCGCTTCAACAGCGGCGGCAGCGGATCGTTCGTGTCGGCGGACGGTCTGGTCATCACCAACCATCACGTCGGGGCAGACGCCCTCCAGAAATTCGGCGACGAACAGCACAACTACCTGCGCGACGGTTTCTACGCCGCTAACCGGGCCGACGAGAAACCCTGTCTCGACCTCGAACTGAACGTGCTCATGAGCATCGAAGATGTTACCGGGCGCGTCAAAGGGGTGGTCATCCCCGGGATGAATCCCACCGAGGCGCTCGCCGCCCGCCGCGCGGTCAGCGCCGCCATCGAGAAGGAGTCGCAGGAAAAAACCGGGCTGCGCTCCGACGTGATCCCGCTCTACCAGGGCGGCGCGTACCATCTCTACCGTTTCAAACGGTACACGGACGTGCGCTTGGTGTTTGCGCCCGAGCAAGGCATCGCGTTCTACGGCGGCAACCCGGACAACTTCGAGTACCCGCGTTTCGACCTCGACATCTGCATCTTCCGCGCCTACGAGAACGGCCAGCCTGCCCACCCCGAGCAACGCCTCCAATGGAGTGCGAACGGCGCTGCCGAGCACGAGCTGATCTTCGTCAGCGGCCACCCCGGCTCCACCAGCCGCCAGTTGACCCTCGACGCCCTCAAGACCGTGCGTGACACCTTCCTGCCCCGCAGCCTCCGGGGGCTTTACCGGCTCGAAACGGTGCTGGCCAACTACAGCGAACGCAACGCCGAGAACGCCCGCCGCGCGCGCGAATATCTGTTTGGCGTGCAGAACGGCCGCAAGGCGAACGACGGCCGCCTCGGCGGGCTGCTCGACCCGGATTTGATCGCGGGATATACCGCCAGGGAAGCCGCGCTCCGCAGCCGCATCGGCACGGCTTTCATGCCCGAGGCCGACGGGGCCTATGCGAACATCGCCACCGCGCAGAAGAAACTGGTCGAGATCGCGCCGCTCTTCGGCCTGCTGGAAGGTGGCCGCACGCCCGCGGCCTTCCGCAGCGAACTTTTTACCTATGCCCGCACGATCTTGCGCGCCAACGACGAGCGCGCCAAACCCAACGGTGAACGCCTGCCGGCCTACCGGGATTCCAGCCTGCCCTCGCTCGAACTTGCCCTCTTCTCCGAGGAACCCATCTACGACGACCTCGAGGAACTCCTGCTGACGGACTCCCTGACTGCCTTCGCCGGTGAGATGGGCATGGACGATCCACACGTTCGCATGGCGCTCGCCGGTAAAAGCCCTCGCGAGCGCGCCCACGAACTCATCTCGGGAACCAGGCTCAAGGACTTGGCCCTGCGTAAAAAACTTTACGCCGGTGGGGCGGCAGCCTTGAGCGGATTCTCCGATCCGATGCTCGACCTCGCCCGGGCGATGGACCCCATGGCGCGTTCGCTCCGCAAAGCCTACGACGAATTGGACGAAACCCAGAAGCAGGCCTACGCGCAGATCGCCAAGGCGCGCTTCGCCCTGGAAGGCGCGAGCAACTATCCTGACGCGACCTTCACCCTGCGTCTATCTTACGGCACCGTCGAACCATATCAGGAAGCCGGTAAGACCATCCCGGCGTTCACGGATTTCGCCGGTCTTTACCGCCGTGCCGCCGAGAACCGGACGCCGTTCGATTTGCCCAAGCGTTGGCTCGAACGCAAAGACCAGTTGAAGATGGACACCCCGTTCAATTTCGTGTCCACCGCTGACATCATCGGTGGTAATTCCGGCAGCCCGGTGGTCAACCGGGCAGGGGAGTTCGTCGGAATCATTTTCGACGGCAATCTCCAGTCGTTGCCGCTGGATTACGCTTACACCGCAAAGGCGGCCCGGGCGGTTTCGGTGGATTCGCGGGCGATTCTGCACGCGTTGCAACAGGTCTACCAGACCGACGCGCTGGTGAAGGAACTCACCAACCACTGAACACCATCCCTCCAAGGTAGGGATGGCTCTCCGAGCCAGTCCCTATTAAAGGTCAGAAACCGGCTCGGAGATTCATCGAGACCTCCGAGAAACGAACGGCGCGAAAAAACTGGCTACCCGATCCGGTACACGATCCGCGCCTTGCCGGTGTCGTAGGGAGACATCTGCATTTTGACCCGGTCACCGGCGGTCAGGCGGATGAAACGCTTGCGCATTTTCCCGGAAATGTGGGCCAGCACCAACTGGGTGTTCGGCAGTTCGACCCGGAACATGGTGCCGGGGAGCACATCGGTGATGCGCCCTTCGATTTCGATGTTTTTCTCTGAAGTTCTGTTCTGGATGGCCATAGCGACTGGAAGAGACAAAAACACCCCGCTACTTGGGAAAGCAGCAGGGCGCTGTAATTTAGAGTGGAGGAAAGGAGCTTATAGGCAAGCTTTAACGGCGCGAGTAACCGCCACCACCACCGCCACGGTTGCGGTCGCCGCCGCCCGAACCGCCGCCGTAGGAACGTTCGCCGCCACCGCCGCCGCCCGAGCGTTCTTCACGGGGACGCGCTTCGTTGACCGTCAGGGCGCGGCCTTCGACTTGCTTGCCGTTGAACTGCTCGATGGCCTTCTGGGCATCGGAGTTTTCGGTCATGGTCACGAAGCCGAAGCCGCGCGATTTCATGGTCATGCGGTCCTGCATGATGAGGGCTTCTTGGACGGGGCCAACGGTGGCGAAAAGGTCTTGCAGATCGTTTTCGGTGGTGTTGAAGGACAGGTTGCCGACGTAGAGTTTGGCTGACATGAGATTTGTTCTTTCTTGACTGACAGAAGCTAGAGGTCGCTCAAAGACTGCGTTTCCGAAGGGTTCGGATTTCGAATGTGTCCTTTGAGGCGCTAACCCACTGAACAAACTCACCATCAACTTACTTGCTTACTTCTCTTTTGGTTCTGCGAGCGGCATCATCGCCCATCCGGGCCGGAATGCAAACGCGATCTTTTGGCCACGTGCGGAAATCACTGCCCCCGACGAGCAGGGATTTGCCGACCTCATTCGCTATTATCCCCGGATGATGAGAGGGTAAAGCATGGCAAAAAAGTATGGCGGCACGTTTTCACGACAGGGTCCCGACATTCTGACCGAAGAATTGGCCATGATTCTTTCCGGGAAAGTTTCCTACGAATTCAAGCCGCTCTTCGCCCTCGTCTACACCAACCTGCGCGCCCGGAAACTCGCCAATGGCGGCGAGGACATGCTCCGGTTGCGGGTCTACGAAAAACTCCAAAGCCTGGTGCAAAAGGGAATGGTCGGAAGGGTTTCCAACAAGGGCGTCAAGGCATATGTCGGTTTGGATTCCCTGGCGTCCGCGATGCCGGTGGCCCCGCCGGCGGAGGTGGCGAGCCTATGAGGACGGAAATTTTTGTGTGTGACCGCTGCGGGCAGCGAAAGCGGCTCGACAGAACGAAGCAACACTGGTGCGATGTGTGCGCCAGCAAACAGGAAACGGAAATGAGACCTGTGGGCAGCAAACCGGTGTTTATTTACCCGGTGCAGGCCATCCGCAAGTGAGATTGGAGAAACCATCAGATGCCAAAAAACAATTTTTCGTTCGAGAAACGCCGCAAGGAACTGGAGAAAAAGGCCAAGAAAGAGGAGAAGAAGCAGCGAAAGCTGGAACATGCTTCCGAGCCGGCCGCCGACGGCACCGAGCCCGGCGAGGCGGCCAAGGAGGAAGAATCCTCCACGCCTACGTCGGAGGCATAATCCTGGCAGGTGTCGGGCAACCGTCAATGGTCTCCGACGAGGGCAAAGGCTTGGTGGCGCCGTGCGACCACGGCGAAAAGAGAGTCGCCTCCAGCATCGGCGTGACGAAACCAGGCGGGTGGCAGAGAAAAAGGAAGCTTCACGCAAAGAAAGGTTCGCCTGCCGCTCCGCCAAGATTGCGTTTGAGTTGCGTCAAAAGCGGCGCTCACTGTCATTGCATGGCCTGATCCATCACCATGCCAAAGCACAATAAAGTGCCCGGGGGCGCTGAAACACCGATGGTTAGGTGGTTGCGGGGGTAGGATTTGAACCTACGACCTTCAGGGTATGAGCCTCATTCGGCTCTCCTCTGAAAACGTAGAAATCACTCTCGCAGTTTGCCTTAGAACGGTTGCAATACGTGCATCATGCGCCGTATGTGCGTTGGTTTAGGCACACAACGGGCCAAACGGAAAACTTTTCTCCCTGTCCGCACCTTTATTCTGCTTGGAGGTCACGATCATAGCGGTAGAGTTTTGCAATCTTCGAAGCGGAAACAACTCCGCGAAGAAAATCTTTAAAACCCCGTTTGCTGATGCACGAACTCAACGAACTTCGAAGGAGGTTTCATCTACCCATGGATAGGCTTGCATCTATGCTTGGCATCTCGAAAGCCACGATCAATCGTCGCAGATCGACCGGACGACTAACCCCCTCTGAATCCGCGCGAGTGGTGGGCTTCGCCCGACTCTTGGACAAGGCGGTTGCGGTCCTGGAAGGTGAAGACCACGCTCGCCAGTGGCTCAGCTCTCCGCAATTCGGCTTGGGCGGAGCAATTCCTTTGGAATATGCTTGCACCGAAGTAGGTGCCCATGAGGTCGAGAATCTCCTCGGTCGGATCGAGCATGGCGTGTATTCTTGAAGCTCCAGGCTTGGCGGATCGTGAAGGAGCGACACCCCGCAGCGGCTTCTGCCGGGGAGGGGGTGTACCTCTGCGGCGGCCGGTGGAACTCGCCCTGGGTCCGGGTGGTCTATACCAACGCCACGTAGAGGGCCGGAGGCCTTTGCCTTCGACCCGCGCCTGCTCCGCCGGTTAGAATTTCGGTAACGAGAACGAAACCGTTTCGTTCGCCGCACGGTGGTTCGTCCAGAAACGGCTGCCGTCAAACGTCAGCGAGCGGCATGCAAACGGCACCTGGGCTAGTTCCTCGATACGGGGGCTCGCCGCACGAATATCAAGACAGGCTAGGTGCCAACTCTCGCCATTCTGCTCGGTGCCGCGCAGCACGTAGAGATGGCCATCGACAAACACGTGCCCGCAAATCTCTGCGCCGAACTCGATCTCGCGGAGGACCTCTCCGTTGGGATCAAGCTGAAGGGTGCGGTGTTTGTACCACTGGCTGAGGCACAGAGATTGACCGTCGAAGCTCAGGTAGGAGCCCGTGAAATCCGGCAAGGCGACCCGGTATGACTCGTCGAAGCCGCGCCCCGGTGTGTAACGCCGCAGGTAGCGATCATCGTCTGCGCCCTCACCGCTGGTGAGGTAAACGGCACCCAGCGCCCAAACGGCCGCCCACGGGATGCCGGGAGTGACGGCTTCCTCCAGAACCGTCCACGTCTGCGCGTTGACCGCGAGGAGCCGGCGGGCATCCCGGGAACTCGCCCACAAAGTTCCCTCGTGCCAGGCCAATGCCTGTGGGGTAATCGCGGGAGACGGCTGGCGACTGACTTCTACGATGGCGGGGAGGTTCGATGTCATGAATTTTGTAACCGGTGAAGTGTGAGACGGCTGCGGAACCGCAGGGAAGATTGATCTACCTCTTCGGGAGCTTTCTACCTCGCCCCGGATTCCGAGCGCTCACAGGCGAGATTGCGCTGGTTCATTGAAGATGTACACCCGCCGGAAGTCCGTCTTCACCGACCTGGGTCTGAATTCGAGCTCCGGGGAAATGATGCGAACTTCCGTCGCCGGTTGCGTCTCGCCGGGGCTTCTCGGTATGCTGTTCTGATGTCAGCCCCGTTGCTCTCTCAACCCAAGTGCCTGCACCAGATGAACCGCTTGGAAGACATGGGCCGTTTCCCGGTGGTGGTTTACATGGGAGCAACGGCCAACGTGCTGGTCGAAATAGCGTTCATCTATTGGCTGTACGACCGTGTGGGCGGCAGGTTCTCCGTCGGTTTTATCGCTGCGGCAGTTCTGATAGCGTGCAATCTCCTGCCGGTAGTGTTACTGCGCTGGCGCGAAGGGGCGGGGGGACTGGCGGACACTCCACCCATCGAGGAAATGGGCTTCGTGCGCGACCAACACCGTTTCGCCTCGTGGGTCTACGCAGTGGCGAGCGGCAACCTATTTTTCTGGCTCATGCTGGCGTGGGCGGCGTTCGGGGTGGAAAGCTGCGGACAGATGCTCCTCGCCGTCGAAGGGATTGCCTTCCTGTGTACCTTTGCGCAAGTCTGGACGCGGATGGCTGGACGAAGAGCACGGGTGTAAACTGATGGCCGCTCAACGCTAGTGCAATTGGCGCGGCGGCGAAGCGCCGGGATGACACGGCAGTCATTTGGAACGCCCTCGTCGGTCGTGTAATGGGCATCGCGCTCGAACTCGGTCACCTCTTCGGGCAGGTCGAAGAAAGCACAAATTTTCCGTTTGATGGCAAGTTTGAAGAGCACCTTGTCCACGTAAACCAGCGGGCGTTGCTCTCCCTTATCGTAGAGGACCCACCCGCGAGGGACATCGATGTACTCGGAAAATCGCAGATCCGATACCTGCCCTTGGATCACTTCCCAATAGCGGTTGTGCGTCAACGGTGAATCGATGAAATCACCGCCATCGAAGGCATCGGCCAGCTCGTTCACGGCTCCGATGACCGCGCTGTGGTAATACCAGAAGATGCCAACTTTCATCGTAGCGAAGATAGATCAGCAACGGACAAAACCGGCGGTGCCAGATGATAAATGCGTCGAAATGCTTCCGGTCGCTTTTAAATGATGCCGCCTAGACCGGGGGGAAATAGATGGCGGCATTCAAATTTCAGATCACCATACTCGGGTTGATTGGCTTCAAGAAAGGCAATTCGCCTGACGTTTTTTTGCCAGTTCTTATTGAGGGTTTTTCAAAAGCAGGTCGGCAATTTGTATCGCCTCGGTTTTCAGGTCGGGTTCATCCGACTGGAAATAGATGATGTAAACGTCGCACTTCACCCCATCCGGCATTGCTTGGAGTGGTCCGCCACTTCCGCTTGCCGGCAAAGAGCGGCTGCAGGAAAAACTGGTCGTCGGCATCGCTCTTGAGGAAAAGCTGCACGTTGGCGGGGTCTCGCCATGACTGTGCCGAAACGGCGGCAATGAAGCCTTCTGCGTCGAAGTGTTTGAAGCCGCCACCGTAGAGATGGGCGGTCATACCCGTGCCGCAACCGCGCTTGAACGTGGGCCGGGTCAGATCGACGAGCTTGGCGTCGGGCGGCATCCATTGGTTGATCGCATCCAGCGCGGCACAGCGCTCGCACTCTGTTTCCTCACCGTCCCGCCAGTATTCCCCGTCGCCGAAGGACAGAATGACATTCCAAATGAAGCTCATGGTGTGAATACGGTTACGTTTGATCCAAAGCCGGATTGTGAGCGGATGTCGCCTCTACGGCCTCGGTCTTGCCGTGCATCGCTGGACCCGTGGTTCAAGATCGAAAAATGCGTCGTTTGTCTTCTGTCAAACAACTTGATTTGAGTCAGTTAGGCTAGATGATGGCCACGAAGAAAGATTAACAAAAATCAGCGGAAAACAGAAGGAAAAACGTCCTGAAAGCCCCTTTGTTTTCGCTCCCTGCGAGCTGACGGTGGTCTCATATGTGGAAGAGGTCACACCCCGGTCATCACAGGCTAGGAAGTCGGTTGCCGGAATGGTGCCGGTGTTCCACGCTTTCTTTGTTCCTGGACTGAAATGAGGGGGTTCGAGGGCAGCCTTATACGGTCGCTTTGGCGATGGACAACTCGGCTTAGTCAATGGCCGCGGAGATGCTTGGAACGTGGAACACCTCGGAGATACCCGTGTCTCGAAGCACCGTCCAGACCGGATCGTGCTCGCTCACCACCGTTTTGAGGCAAGCGATCTGTGAGCCGACCAACATAAATTCGAGGCCGAGGGAGCCCAGCTCTAGCCGGTAACGCACATCCAGGCCCACGGGCCGGGAAAGCGTGATCCCCGTGGTGCGAGAACTCTGCTGGAGGGCGCGGATGAAGCTCGTCATCATCGTGGTGAACCCGTGCCCGAACTGTCCATCGAAAGAGTTTTCGTAAGGAAAATCCAAGCACTCGCGGCCTCGGGAGGACGGATAGCCAAAGTACGCGATGCCTGACTCGAACTGCCCATTCTCCTTGGTGCGGATGTAAGTGCAGGGCATGAAGAGGCCCCCAAAACCGTGCGCCCGGTAGTCCGCCAAGCTGTGGGTGATCAGGAGGGCGTTCGCCTGATGGGAAATCCGGCTCTGTCGTTCGTCGCAGTCCATCGGCTGCTGTTCGACGGCGAAAAGCTCCTGTTCGCCGCATTGCATGACCAAGCCGAAGTCGGCTCCCTGCTGGGCAGGCACAAAGCGTACGGCACCGAAAGGCATGAACGCACGGATGGCAAGCAGAAGCTCGACCGGTGGTGGGAGCACCCGCACCTCGCTTTGGGGAGTGTTCACGACGATCATTTTAAAGATTCGGCGAGCAGCGCCAGTTCCTCCGCAACGGAGCGGCGATGAGCAGGTTCACCCGAAAGAACATCGTGGAGGCGCAGAAAATCGCCGACGGGGAAGTCCGAAGAAACCCACTCATTGCGATAGCCGAAAAAACCATGCTCACGGAAGATCGCGCGCGCTTGCTCGTACACTTGGCGGGCCAATTCACGGAACGATAGGAGCGCCACGCAGCGGACTTCGTCCGGTTCATCAAGGTGACCCGCGCGGAAAGCCAGAGTGACCCGGAGCGCCTCGCCGGGTTGCGGCTCGAAGAGCCAGCCGTAGCTCCACGGCTCGCCCTGCCAGCGGAGATGGAATTGTGGGGGGCCGTCCGTCGCGTAGCGCCCGTCGTAGTAAGCGTCCAAATCGAGGATCGTGGAGAGGAAATCAGCCAGCGGTTCCGATAGGTAGGAGACGGTAAAATCGTGTTTGCTGCCTGCTACGGCGAAAAGTGCCTTGACCCAGCCCGTTCCGTCCAGACGGAAAGTCAGCGAAAAGTTCTGGATCTCGGCGGCAGTGGGCGTTTCCATGGTACAATTCGATAAGGGTGCCACACTATTCAAAACCCGGCGCCAACCCGGAAGCTAAAGATCCTGATCCGCGCCCGCTCACCGGTTCGTTGAACCGTGCGGCGTGATGGACGCACCGCAAGGCTCAAGTTGCCGATCCGCACCAAACCCCGGAGAGCGGGCTGTGTGATACCAAGCCAGCTCGCGGGAGTGACACATTGCAAGAACCGCAACTTGGCGGCGGGAATATGCTAGGTATGGGCCATGAACGTGGCCCGGGCATAAGCCTCCCACGCCATCCTATCAGACCGATTACAAACGCTGGTGAGTCGATCTGCTTCGTGTCGTAGCCCGCCGCTCGCAATGCCTCGACGGTCTCGGGCAAACCATGCCCGCGCACGTTCATAACCTCGGCCCAAACGTGCTCGCATCGCTCCACCCGGATTGCTTCGGCCATCTGCTTGGCGTAAGCGTTGTAGTCATCATGTGGCAAAGAGGGACAAAGCATCCCGAAGGTTCGAAACCCATTGTCCTGCAGCCAATGAAGCGATTCCAAACGCTTACTCACCAAGGCGGTGCCGCGCTCGAAGGAGGCAGCGAGACCGTCATTCAAGGTGCCGGTGGATACACCGAAGATCAATCGATCACGGTACCGCTCCAGCGACATGGGCAGTAGATTGGATTTCGAGAGCAGACAGATGTGCCAGTTCGTCAGCGACAAGATAACCTTGCACGCATCCACGGTCTGGATGGCAAGCGGGATGTTCGTCGCACAATCCACCAACGGCGAGGGATAAACTACCCGTGCTTCCTCCGGTCTGACCCGCCGCGGTCGCCGGATCGTCAACTGTTCCCGGATGATGTCCAAGGCATTCAGGCGCACGATGACAACGTCCTGGAACCGGAGCCCGGCGGCATCGAGTTCCTTGCGGAGCGCCACGACCGCCGGGTGTTTGCGGACCATCCCCTCGACATAACAGAAGGTGCAACTGGAGACGCACGCGGACCCGAGCGAGAAGGTGATACCATCGCAGAGTTCCTTCTCTGCGAAGCCGCGGGCGAAGTTCATGACCTCCCTGACGACAATCTCGTAAACGGGCTTGCCATCCATTGTCAGACGGTTGATCTCCAGACCGGCGTGTTTGTCGGCGCAGCGAGTCAGATTACGCATCGGTTCCATCACCTCCGTCTTGCATATTTCCACCAGTATGAGGACCGGCATCGGGCACGACGTCACCGTCCGCGTCGTGGCTGGCCAACCACTCCGATTGGAACCGGATCACGGCCGCCTCGAACGCAAGTAATGCCGTCACGTCACGGTGTACGAGGTCACGGATTACCGAGCGTTGCAGCCGTGTGATGATCGTGTTCCGCTGCGACTCAACCGTTTCCAGGCTCGAGCATGCCGACGAAGGTTGGTCAGTGTGCTGAACGGCGTGGACGGCCTTGGCTACGTCGGTCGACTTCATCGGGCGCTTCTCCGCGGCGGCCTCCAAGGCTTGACGATAACAATCGACCTGCTGCGCGGGATTGGAGAGCCCGAGCAACGGCCGGATGTGGGACTCGCACTCCGGTTTGGCCACATTTGTGGCCAAGTACTTCGCTACCTCGGCGGACCGGAGGCTCCGGTTGATGTTCGACTTGCCCACAAAGCGTTTAGGTGGGTGCCGAGCCGGTTCTTGAGATCGCTTCCGTTTTCCTGACGCCCTCTGTTCAGCACCTGGTCTCGGCGGCTCGGATGCCAGCGCCGATCCACGATCTGATCCGCACACCGTTGGCAGATGGAATGTCTCCCGCGTACTGGAGTCACCTATCTCTGGCCGAAAGGACCCGAGTTACCGCCGTCCGATCAGCCACTTCATGCACGCTTGGCACACCGCGTGAACTCCCTCGGCAGAAAACATCGACGTGGTGATCCCGAATCCGAAAATTTGAGGTGGCCCTCCGGCGGGGGGGAATACAGCCCGCACCGCACCATGCTGGCGGTGTTGACGGAGTTTGATGCCGACTTCCTGTTGCTGGGCATTTCGGCCGCGATTACGGCCGATATGGACGAACAAGCGACCCGATGGGCGGACAAGCTCCGCCAGATCATCATCGATCACTTCTATCCCGCTGGCTCCGGCGGGAAACTCGACTTGGCCCTGGTCCGCGCGACGGTTCCCTCGTGGACAGGTGCGAAGGATGAGGATCTGACGGATGGCTTCAACGACGCCTTGGCCGCCTTTCACGGCAGCCGACAGCGTGGCTTTCTTCGTGGTGCGGTGGAGAATGCACAGCGGCTGGCCCTCGCCGGGTATAAACCTGTGGTGGTCGTGGTCGAAACCGATGAGGCGATTCTGCGAAGTTGGCGCTCTTATCTCGGCCAACGTCTGAGGGGTAAACTCAGTGACCTCGCCGCCCACTCACACGAACCCGGGTGGGCCGTGATGGAGCCGGGGCAGCGTTCGGTGCGTCATCGGCGGAAAACCCCCCAAGAGGATGATGAGCCCGGTTTCCTGTTCTGCGATGAAGAACTGGATGATCCTGCCGCAGCCGATTCGGCGTAGTCTCCGAAAACTGTTTTCTGCGGTTCTTAGACCTCGGTGGCACCACATACTCCTTCGGGTCGAATATAACCTGTATAGTATTCTTCAATGACCGCCACGCTGTTGCCCATCTCGCGGGCGATCTTGAAAAGCGGCCAGCCCTCGGCGGCCCGCTGGGTGGCGTAGGTGTGACGGAAATGCAAGCTTGTCCAAGGCAGCCCGGCCGCACCGTTGATTTTCTTTAGCTGCTTGCCGAACGAATCGCCTCGCCAGCGTTCCCGTTGGCCGTGGAGATCAGCCACTTTCCCTCCGCGCCGGTGATTGGTGCGCGGTGAGCACGGCGCGCAGCCGTGGGAGGATGGTGACGGCTCGCGCTCCGGTTTTGAGAGAACTTTCGATGTCCTCGTCGGAATCCGTGTGGTTGACCACGGACAGATACGAGTGGTCCGATGCGATGTGATCCGGCGCGAGCCAGAGGGTTTCAGCACGGCGGAGGCCCGCAAAGATCATGACGGCGACGGCCAAGTGCATCGTCGGGTACGGTTCGAGTGCCCGGAGTTGCTCATCGACCTGCGCGGCGGTGAGGAAAACAATGTGCCGGTTCTTTTTGACGTAGCTGGGCAATGCAGAAACCGGATACGGGCAATGCCAGTTCACCGGTTGGAAATAACCGAACTTCAGACTGAACTCGAAGAAGTGATGGAAGAATTCACGGTAATGGCGCTTGGTCTTGGTCGAAACCGGCAGGGTCCCCATAAATTCCTGCAGGAGTGCGGGGGTGAGTTCATTCAGAAACTCCCCTTTGAAGAACGCTCCCTCCGAGGGCTTGCCACGTGTTTTCTTGAACCCGAGGACCGCCGCGACCCGCTCGTCACCAAGGAAACGGCGGAGGATCGACACCTTGTTCTCGATGTGCAGCGCGGCATTTTCAGAACGGATGTGCGCCATGTACATCTGCAACGCACGGTCGAGAGGGTGCCGTTGCGCGGCAACCAGCGGGGGCTGCGAAGGACGGGGAGCGTCCCGGGTAATGACGGGCAAATCTCCGCCGCCGAGGTAGGCGCGACCGGGCAGGCCGAGAGCGGCTTGTATATCGGCCGGGATGTCGGCGGCCTGGAAAACGGCGCGAGCAGGGCTGTTTCCAGCTCGATCCGCTGGCGCAGGAGTTCGGCCTTGGCCTCGTCGTGGGTGTCGAGGCTCGCGCGGATCAGTTGTCCGTTGCGGGGGTGGTAGAAGCGCACCCACCAGGTAAGTCGTCGTTGGTATTTGGCCGCCATCGTGTGTCGTCCGGACAGACGACAAGCGCAAAATCCTCGCGGAAATTGATCTCGGGCCGCCCGGTTTAGGCACACCCCCCGGCAGGGATGAATTAACCTAAAGTCTGCCTGTATCGCAAACTTCTAAGGCAGAGCACTTTTAGAGGTTGAAAGTGGTTGCGGGGGTAGGATTTGAACCTACGACCTTCAGGTTATGAGCCTGACGAGCTACCAGGCTGCTCCACCCCGCGATTTGGATGTGAACACGATGCACCACTGCGCCGGTAGACGCAACAACTTTCTCAGATTTTTCCTTTTGCACGGCGAGCGGCGCTCTTAGGGTCAACCCTCTATGAAAATCGTCGTTGCATATTCAGGCGGGCTGGACACTTCCGTGCTGCTCACCTGGCTCAAAGAAACTTACGGGGCCGAGATCGTCGCTTTCTGCGCGGACATCGGCCAACAGGAAGAACTCGACGGCCTCGAAGCGAAGGCGCTCGCCACGGGCGCGAACGTTTGCCACATCGACGACCTGCGCGAAGAATTCGCCCGTGATTTCATCTTTCCGATGATCCAGGCCGGGGCGATCTACGAGGGGCAATACTACCTGGGCACCAGCATCGCTCGCCCGTTGATCGCCAAACGCATGGTCGAAATCGCCCGGGCCGAGGGGGCGAACGCCGTGGCCCACGGCGCCACCGGCAAGGGCAACGACCAGGTGCGCTTCGAGTTGACCGCCGCCGCCCTCGCCCCGGAAATCGAGGTGATCGCCCCCTGGCGGCAGGAGCGTTTCCGGCAGCAGTTCCCCGGGCGCGCGGAGATGATCGCCTTCGCCGAGAAACACCACATTCCCGTTGCCGCCAGCGCGAAAAAACCGTATTCGATGGACCGCAACCTCCTGCACATCTCCTTCGAGAGCGGGATTCTCGAAGACCCGTGGTTCGACGCCAGCGCGCCCGAGTCGCGCGACATGTACAAACTGAGCGTCTCGCCCGAAGACGCCCCCGACCAGTCGGAGGTGGTCACGCTCCGCTTCGAGGCCGGCAACTGCGTCGGCCTCGACGGCGGAGCGACCCTGACGCCGCTTCAGGTCATGGAAACGCTCAACCAGCTCGGCGGCAAACACGGCGTCGGGCGCGTGGACATGGTGGAAAACCGTTTTGTCGGGATGAAGAGCCGGGGCGTGTACGAAACGCCCGGCGGCGCGATCCTGCACTTTGCCCATCGCCAGATGGAATCGCTCACGATGGACCGCGAGGTCATGCACCTGCGCGATTCGTTGATCCCGAAATACAGCACGCTGGTTTACAACGGGTTCTGGTTCGCTCCCGAGCGGGAAGCCATCCAGGCGCTCGTGACCGCAAGCCAGCGCAACGTCACCGGCGAGGTGCGGGTCAAACTCTACAAGGGCAACGTCATCGCCGCCGGTCGCCGCAGCCCGGTCAGCCTCTACAACCCGCACATCGCCACCATGGAAGCGGACCCGACCCAGGCTTACAACCAGTCGGACGCCACGGGCTTTATCGCCTTGAACGCGCTTCGTTTAAAGGTCGGCGCACGCGTCCACGGCGCCTCCTGAAGCGCGCTGTTTCAGTAGGTCGGCGTAGCCGGGTCGATCTCTTGCGACCAGCGGTCGATCCCGCCGGCGACACTCCGGGCGTTGGCGTACCCCATGCGCCGCAGGTAATCCACCGCCCGCAACGAACGCATCCCGTGGTGGCAGTATACGAGAATCCGCGCCGATTGATCGGGCAGTTTCGCCGCCGCGTCGGCGGGCAAAGTGGCGAGCGGGATCAACTCGGCGCGCGGGAGTCGGCAGTGGGCGTATTCGTCCGGGTCGCGCACGTCGATCAGGCGCAAATCCGTGCCCTCCGCCGCCAGCAAACGCTGCGTCTCCTGCACGCTGATTTCCAGCGGGGGTGAGTCCGGCATGGTGAGCCGTTCCGGCGGGGTTACTGGATGGTCACCGGCGTGCCCATCGGGGTGTTGTAAAAGAAATTCTCCGCCATGAAACCGGGCATCCGGATGCACCCGTGGCTCGCGGGCACGCCGGGCAGATAGCCGGTGTGCAGCCCGACCCCGTTGGTCACCCGCAGGAAGAAAGGCATCGACGAGCCGAGAAACACCGTCCCGGGCGGGCGCGGGTCTTTGCCGTTTTCGACGTTGGCCCGCACGACCGTGGTCGGGTTCCTGGCGTCCACGTAGTCGCCGTAGAGGCTGGAACGATGGTCCTTGTCCTTCTGGAGCACCTTATAATTGCCGGTCGGCGTGTCGTGACCTTCCTTGCCCGTGGAAACCTGCGAAACGCCCACCAACTGGTCGCCCTTGTAGAAATAAGCGCGCTGTTCGGCGAGCTTCACGTCGATGTGCGGGGTGCCGGGCACGCCATCGCCGTCCCAATACGACACCGAATCTTCCGCCGAAGTGTGCTGGTTGTAAGCCTGGGCGACCTGTTCGTTCACCGTGCCGGTGATGTAATCCGTGCGGTTTTGCGCAAAACGCGGATCATCGTCTCCGCAGGCAGCGGCGGCGCAGGCAATCACGACGAGGCCCGCCGAGCGCAAATAGTTCTTCAAATGCATAGAGGTTGTGTTATTGCACAAATTTCGTGCTACTCATACAATCCGGTCGGATTTAGTCAACCTCTCATTCGCCCGCCACGGCCCCCCTTCCGCCGCGAGAACGCTCCTTTTCCCCTTTCATGCCGACCTACGATTACTTTTGCGCCAAGTGCGAGCAAACTTTTGAACTGGTGCAATCCATGAAGGACCCGCACCTAGAGATTTGCCCCGAGTCCCGCTGCCGGATGGAAACCTGGGGCCAGGGCTGCGTCAAGCGTCAGATGGGCACCGGCGCAGGCCTGATCTTCAAGGGATCGGGCTTCTACATCACGGATTACCGCAGCGAAAACTACAAGGAAGGGGCCAAGAAAGACACCGCCGCGCCCGCCACCGCCGCCGGTGCGGACGCCGCGAAACCCAAAACCGACACCCCGGCACCCGCCGCCGCGAAGCCCGAACCGGCGAAACCTGCCGGCACCCCGCCCAAAAGCGGCACGGACTAGTTTTTGATTTCCGCCGGATTGGAACCTGCTACAACGGGTCCTCTCACCTGCCGCCGCCTCGTTTTTCTCACGCCATGGCCACGACCACGCTTCTCTGCAAGCAGTGTAACTTCGAGAACGAACCCGAACGCGTTTACTGCCACAACTGCGGGGCCAAGCTGGACCGCAGCCTCCTGCCGCCGGAAGCGACCAAGCGCGAGGACCCGGTCGTCGTGCAGGAACGGGTGCGCAAGCTCATCCGCCCGCACGGCGTGTCTGCTTGGCAGCGGGGAAAAAATTTCGTCACCAGTCTGATCGTCGGCGCGGTGCTGGCGGCCATCATCGTCATCGCCAAGCCGCCCGACGGCGCGCCCACCCTGAGCCCCGAGGCGGTCATGGAAGCGCCGACGATCACCGACGACATGGAGGCGGCGCAACAGCTCTCCGGCTCGCATGCCCTGAAGTATACCGACGATCAGGTCAATGCCTTCTTGCAAGCGTCGATCAAGGGCAAGGATAAGGATTCGACCGTGAAATTCGAGCGCGCCTACGTGCATTTCGACGAGGGCCTCTGCCGGATCACCACCCAGGAATCCATCTTTGGGCTGTCGCTTTACGCCACGACCGAGCGCAGCGTCAGCGTCCAGAACGGCGCCATCGTCAGCCAGTCCCACGGCGGCAGCTTCGGGCGGCTGGCGGTATCCGGCAAGATCATGCCGTCGCTGGAGAAAGCGTTTGCCCCGTTGTGGACGGTGCTCGAACGCAACCGGAAACTCGTCTCGCAGATGCAGTCCATCACGTTCCACAAAGGCTCGGTCGAGATGGTGACCCGGCCCATTCCCGTCCGCCAGTAAGGGCGGCGCGTTCCGGGGGAAGTTGTCCATGTTCATCGCCTCCGTCCATCGCGGTTTGCCGGGCAGGGTGGGGGGATGCCTGCTGTGGGTGCTGTGCCTGCTGGGCGGCCGGGCGCAAGCTGGACGCCCGTTCGACCTCATGCCGCACAGTTTCAGCCGGTCGCGGCAGTTCGTCGTCTACTCCCGGGACAGCGCGGTGCGCAACGCGGTCGGCACGCTCGGCGACGACGCCAAGGGCGAACTGCTCCGCGCGCTGGGTCTGCCGGACGACTGGAAATTGCCCATCGTGGTGGACCTCCGCCCGCCCGAGCCGGACCTGCCCGGCGCCCGCGCCCCGACCCGGCTGACCCTGGCGCAAACCGGCCTCGGCCTGAAGGTCGAGTTGGACCTGCTCATCGGCGAGGCGGGCCGGGGGACGCGCATCCGCGACGAACTCGTGCGCGCGCTGCTGCTGGAAATGGCGTTCCGTGACCACCGCGAACTCATGGCCGGGGTGCCCTACGCCTTGCCGCCGCCCTGGCTGGTCGAAGGGTTCTCGGCCTACATCGAAAACGTGGAAACCGGCGTCTCCGGCAGCCTGTTCGCGGCGTTGCTGCCCGCCAGCCAATCCCTGTCGATTTCGGATTTCCTGGCCCGCGACCCGGCGAAGATGGATTCCACGTCGCACGCCGTTTACCGGGCCTACGCCTTCAATCTGGTCAGCCTGCTCGTCAACCAGATGGAAGGTGGACGCGCCGGGATGTTGGCATTCATCCACGATCTCGCCACCCTGCCCGCCGACGAAGCGCGCAACGCCGGGGTGCTCAGCCAGCATTTCCCGCAGTTGGCCGGGAACCCCGGCAGCCTGGAAAAATGGTGGACGCTCGGGCTGGCGCGGCTGGCGTCGGCGGACCTCTACCAGGCTTTCTCGGTGCAGGAGACCGAGGATCACATCGAGCAACTGCTGACCTTCCCCGGCCCCGCCGACGCGAAAAAAACCGTGACGAAGACGTACCACCTGACGGACTTCGAAAAGTTCACCCCGCTCAAGCAAAACCCGCAGATTCTGGCGGGGACGAAGGCAGGGATGGTCTTGCTCACCGGGCGCGCCAATCCGCTGAGCCGACCCATCGTGATGGGCTATCAGGAGGTCGTCGATGCGCTGGTGCGCAACCGGACCAAAGGTGTCGCCGAACGTCTGGAAGAATTGTCGTTGGCGCGCAAGGCGGTGGTCAAACGGCGGGAAGCCATCGCCGATTACCTCAACTGGTTCGAGGCGACCCGGATGACGGATCAGAGCGGGGCGTTCGAGGAATATTTCCGCACGGCGCGCCAGGCGGAACACCCGCAGGCGGTGCATCGTCCCGACGCCATTTCCGCGTATCTCGACGAGATGGACCTGGAATTCCGGTGACGGCACGGCGGGCTGCAACCGTTTGCAAAATGCTCTATCCATCGAGCGTCAAGGTGCCCGCCGCGCGGCGGCTTCGTCCAAAGGTAGGGATGGCTCTCCGAGCCAGTCCCCGGCTGTCTGCCGCTGGGTGGACAAAGCCGCTAGGCGGCGGACAGATCGTTTCGGTCGTGCTCCATCTTTTTGCAAACGGCTGTATGCATAAGCCTCGCGGCTGATCCAATCGGGATATGCTCTAGACGACGCGGCTACCGGGCAATCAAATGCCCGGCGAGTTGCGCTTCCAACCGCGGGGTCAGCGAAACACGATGGGCGGGACCCACCTGCATCAGTAAAGAATGCCCGTCGGCGCGGCGAAATTCCAACTCGACCGGACACTCCCCGGGCGACGCGGCCAAGATATCCCGCAGCCTGCCGAGTTCGTCGGGGGCCAGGCTTTCCATCTCAAAACGCAGCCGCACCGGCCCGGTTTTGGATTCCGGCTCGGGTTTGGGCACCTTGAGTAACGTCACCTCGTTGACCACCACGCGCGTTTCCTCGTCACGCTGACTCACCCTACCGGCAACCGCAACGATCTGCCCGGGTTCCAGGATTTTGGAGCACTTCGTGAACACCTCGTTCCACACCATCGCTTCGATGCTGCCACTGAGGTCTTCCAAGATGATGATGGCGAACGGTTTGCCGTCTTTTTTCGTAAATTTGCGCGACACCTCGCTCAGCGAACCGGCGGCCCGGAAATCCGTCCGATCCTCCAGCGTGCTCAGTTGCGCAATCGGGGTGTACCGACCGCCTTGCAAAAGACTGCGGTACGGATTGAGCGGGTGACCGGAAACGTAAAATCCGAGCAGCTCTTTCTCGGCGGCGAGTTTTTCAGCCTTTGACCACGGCGTCCACGAGGTCTGGGTCCGTGACGCCGGGGTCGGCGCGCTGGACGCCGGGGCAAAATCGTCGAACATCGACACTTGGCCGCTGGCGCGGTCGCGGTGCGAACTGGCCGCACTGGCCATCACGGAATCAATCTGCGAAAAGATTTCGGCGCGGTCGCGGCCCACGAAATCGAACGCGCCGCAACGGATCAGGCTTTCGAGGATTTTCTTGTTCACGGCGCGGCTGTCGAGCCGGGCGCAGAAATCCTCCAACGACGTGAAAGACCCCTTGAGCGTCCGCTCCTCGATGGCGGAGGCCATCGCCGCCGCGCCGACGTTCTTGATGGCCGCCAGCCCGAAACGGATGCCGCAGCAATCCGGGCACTCGCGGTCGTCCACCGCGCCAGTGGCCGCGATTTCGTGGTCGATGCGTGCCGCCGTCGAAGTGTTTTCCGGCGCGAATTTCAACTGGCTGTGGTTCACGTCCGGCGGGCAGATCGGGATTTTCATCCGCTGACATTCCGAGACGAAGATCGAGATTTTGTCCGTGTCGTTGACCGCGTTGCTCAACAGCGCCGCCATGAACTCGACGGGATAATTCGCCTTGAGAAACGCCGTGCGCCAGGTGATGAGCGCATAGGCCGCCGCGTGACTCTTGTTGAAACCGTAACCGGCAAACTTTTCGAGCAAATCGAAAATCGCGTTGGCCTTCGTCTCGCCGATGTCGTTCACCTCCGCGCAGCCCCTGGTGAAATTGACCCGTTCCTTGGCCATTTTTTCCTTGTCCTTTTTGCCCATCGCGCGGCGCAGCAAATCGGCCTGTCCGAGCGTGTAACCGGCGAGCACGTTCGCCGCGCGCTGCACCTGTTCCTGGTAGATCATGATGCCGTAGGTGTCGGCGCAGACCTGCTTGAGCAAGGGGTGCTCGTACTTAATTTTGGTCAGCCCTTTTTTGCGGCGGATGTAATCGGGGATCAGGTCCATCGGGCCGGGTCGATAGAGCGACAAAATCGCCGTGATGTCGTCGATGCCCGTGATGTCGAACTGCTTGCAGACGCTCGTCATGCCGCCGCTTTCCAACTGGAACACGCCCACCGTCTCGCCCCGGTTGAGCATTTCGACGGTTTTCTGATCCTCGAAGGAGATCGTCTCCAGATTGAAATCCGGCTCGCGGGCGTGGATGAGTTCCAGCGCGTCCTCGATCAGGGTCAGGGTCTTCAGACCCAGGAAATCCATCTTGAGCAAACCGAGGTCGTTGAGCGGGTTGCCCGAATATTGCGTGATGACCTGTTCTTCCTTGTCTCGCGCCAGCGGGATGTATTCGTCCAGGTCGCGGTCACTGATGACGACGCCCGCCGCGTGGACGCCCGTGCCCCGGGTCAGACCTTCGAGCACCGTCGCGTACTCCCACACCTGCCGGGTCGCCGGTTCGGTTTCGATGGCGCGCTTGAGGTCGGGATTTTTCTCGGCGGCCAACGCCAGCGGCAGCGGCTTGGCGGCTTCGATGGGGATCATCTTCGAGAGGCGGTCGCCGTCGCCGTAACTCATGCCCAACACGCGGCAAACGTCCTTGAGCACGGCCTTTGACGACAGCGTGCCAAAGGTGACGATCTGGCTCACCGCCTTGGCGCCGTATTTTTGACGAACGTACTCGATGACCTCGCCGCGCCGCTCCATGCAAAAGTCGATGTCGATGTCCGGCGGGCTGACGCGCTCCGGGTTGAGGAACCGCTCGAAGATCAGGCCGAAGCGCAACGGGTCGATGTCGGTGATGCCCAGGATGTACGCGACCAGCGAACCCGCCGCCGAGCCGCGGCCCGGACCCACGGGAATGCCCTTCTGCTTGGCGTAGTGGATGAAGTCCCAGACGATGAGGAAGTAACTGGTGAA
>CAXUGY010000046.1:0-28118 GCA_964250695.1 uncultured Chthoniobacterales bacterium
CCCGGTTTTTGCCGCAACGCGGCTCCTGCTGGCGCAACGCCGCCGTCACACGCGGACAGCCGTAGGTCTGGCGGCTGGCCGCGAAGAGCAAGGTCGATTCATTCCAAGGCGAATGACCCTGCGTGACCTTTGCGACCGCTGCTTGGCTACCATTCAGAGCCAGGCTCCGGCGACGGTACGTCGTCGGCGCGATATCGGGAAGCGCTTGCTGGCGGATTTCCCGCCACTGTTTATTCCAGAGCCCACTATTTTATACCTCCGAAGGTCGTGGTTTGTCGGGACGGGAGCACCGTGACGCTGAGCGTTGACACGTTGGATTGCTCAGGGATCAGCATTCTCCGCAGAACGCTGACGGAAGGGCGTGACGGAAAAGGGGGTTGCCCCGGACCCGCGCAGGTGGCTGGAGAAGATGCGCGTCTGCCCGGTGACTGGCTAGGCCGAGCCGATCAGAACGCCCACAAGGAAGACAAGTGCTCCGCCCGCGACCACTTGGCACGTTGCCGACAAGAGCGGCGTATCCATGTAGCGGAAACGAATCCAGGCGATCAGCATTAATTCCACGACAACGGCAGCGACGGCGCAAACCATCGCTTCGGTGAACTGATGGATAAGAAACGGTAGAGTATGGCCAATGCCGCCAGCAGTGGTCATCAATCCACAGACCAGCCCCCGCCGCCACGGGAGACCGCGTCCGCTCAACACACCGTCATCCGAGAGCGCCTCCGCAAAACCCATGGAAATTCCCGCGCCGATGGAAGCCGCCATCCCGACGAGAAACGCCGCGCAGCTGTGGTGGGTGGCGTAGGCCGCCGCGAACACCGGGGCAAGGGTGGAAACGCTGCCGTCCATCAATCCGGCCAAGCCGGGCTGGACGACTTGCAACACGAACCGACGGCGTTCGGATTCCGGTTTTACCCGTTAATGGGTGTGCCGTTCGGCTGGCGATGCCAAGCGGCACAGGGCGTGGCATCGCTCAAGGAAGCCACTTGGTTTGGGGAGGTCCTGGCATTCCATGGAAGGGGGTCAGATGAAGGAATATTTCTCTCAATACTCGGGAGGAGGACCTTTGGGTCCAGGCAAAATTCCGTGACGATTATACAACATCATTCCGGTTGACATTAATCGTTGCTCCTCAACGTGCAGGACGATTCGTCGCACGGTGGCCGCGTCGCAAAACGACCGCGCACTTATCCCCTGCTTACTTCGAAAGCCAGGTTACCAAAACGTCACTTAGACGTCATTGAATTCGCTACACGGGCAGAGCATTTTTTCGACAGCCAGCCGAACTCAGGCACGTCAGCCTGGTTAAGGATGAAACTGGCTGAAAACCCACCGAATCCACGAATGCCGCTATGAAAAAACACCCCGTACTGTATATGAAAAAATCGCTCTTGTGCTGCGTCGGAGCGTCCGGCTTGCTGTTAAGCGCCGCCCAGGCCCAGCAAGTCAAGACAGTCTTCTATATTCTGATCGAGAATCGTAACTTCACTGCTGGCACCGACCTTGCCGGTGGCTCCGTGCTCGTCGGAAATTCAGCGGCTCCTTATATCAATAGCCTCATCACTCCAAACAACGGCATCTCCACGCAGGTCTCCTACTGCACCGCCTACCACCACGTTCTCTCCACCACGGGCGGCGTCAACGCCAGCATCCATCCTTCCGAGCCAAATTATATCTGGATGGAATCCGGTTCCAACTTGAGCAAGCTGGATGACAACGACCCTTACGCTTCGAACTCGAGCGTGAAGCAAATTATTAACTACCTCAGCGCCAATCCTAACGTCAGCGGCCAGCACGTGAGGGGCTTGCTGCAAGCTGCCGGTATCTCGTGGAAATCTTATCAGGAAGGCATCGACCACCTGAGCACCACCGGCACCAACGCCAACCTAGGCGGCACTTTGACTTCAGCCGTGGCTCCGCAGTCGCAGTGGACGGTGCCCTTGACCAGCTTCAGCGGCACCAATGCGGCCTACACCAATCCCTACAATGGCAGCCACCAATGGAATTTTGCCTGCAAGCACGAAGGCTCTTTATTCTATCTGGATACCAACGGCAGCAGCCTCAATGCAGCGAATACCTCGACGACCAACCTGATGGTACCTCACTATGCCCCGCTGGAGCAGTTGGCGACCGATCTGACGAACAATACCGTTGCGCGGTATAATGTGATCACGCCGGATCAGTACAACGACATGCATACCGCTCTGAGCGGTGGCTTCACGTACAACGGCACGCATTACACGGGCGATCTCGCGCAAATCGCGCAGGGAGATAATTTTCTCTCCATCCTCGTCCCGCAGATCATGGCCTCACAGGCTTACAAGGATCATGGGGCCATCGTCATCTGGACCGATGAAACCGAGGGCACTAACCAGAATGACTTCAACCACACGTTGATGGAGATCGTCATTTCTCCGCTGGCGAAGGGGAACGCCTATGCCAGCACGTTGAACTTCTCGCATTCGTCGGATGTCGCTACAATGCAGGAAATTTTCCAGGTAGCGGCGGGCACCCCTACCGGATACCTCAACGACGCCGCGAACTTCTCTAACAGTTCCGGTGCGCTGGCGGGAGCGGCACCCGGGTTCGGAACCGGCACCGCGTTGGATATGTCAGACCTGTTCCAACCGGGTGTAATTCCCGCCGGTCTTCCCAGCATGCGAATGGCTGCGAGCGGCTATACCGTCAACAACCGCACCAAGACGGCCTTGCAGACGGTGACCGTCACCAACTCGCTGTCCACGCCGATCACGGACCCGATCTACCTCTCGGTGGGTAACCTAAACACCACGCTGACTAACGGCACCGGCATCACGCAAAACACCGCCCCGCTCGGAAGCCCCTACGTCTTCGTCGCCCCGGGTCTCGCCGGTGGCGCTTCCGCCAATGTCGTGCTGCAATTCGTCCTTCCGGCCTCCGGCGGCATCATCGACACCCTGAACGTCTTCACCACCACCGGGCAGCCGTAACCGGACGATTTCCCGGCAAACCAACCGATCTCATTTGCACCCCGCCACCATGAAAATCAATAGTTTCCGCCGCCTCCTTTGCGGCGTCGCCGTCTCCGGTTCCTTGCTGCTGGCTTGCGCGCCGCAGAGCAAAGCAAACTTGAGTTACACGATTACTCTGGACGTTGCGTCGCTCATCGGCAATGCGAACGCGCCGTTCTCGCTGGATCTGACGTTGAGTTCGGGTTCGCAGTTTCCGAACTCGCTTAACACCGTGATCTTGAGCAACTTCACCTTCCTCAACGGCAGCGTGGGAGCGGTGAGCTACAGCAACGGTGGAGAAAGCGGTTCGATGGCTTCTACCGTCACGCTGACCAACAGCAGCGAAGCCAACGAGCTGGCTCAGTTCATCGGCTCCACCGTCACGCGGATTAGTTTCAACGTGAACGAGACATCCAACACGAATAATCCTTATCCGGATCAATTCTACGTGGCGATCTTGGACGGCGGCTTGAACAATATTCCGACCACGGACCCGAGCGGCGGCAACACGTTGGTCCTTTCCAACATCAACACCGCCCAGACTCTCGCCTCGGTCGCCACCTATCGAAGCACCGCCAACGGGGAAGCCCCGGGGGTCATCGCCTCGGCCGTTCCCGAGCCCTCCCCGGTGGTCGGGTTGCTCATCGGCCTGGGCGGTCTCGGCCTGGGTGTCCACAGGAAAACATCCCGCCGTTTCGTCCGGGCTTAACTGGCACCAACATCCAACTCACCGTTCGTGGGGTCACCCTGGGTGGTGGCTCCACGGACAGATGGCCCTTCCTTCAAGGTCGCCTGCCACTTTTGTCGGTTAACACACCCCTGCTTCTTTCGGAAAAATGAAAATCGTTCTGCCCTTTTACTTGCTCCCCATCGTTACCACCATGACGGCGACCACCCTCTCGGCACAGGGGCGAGATACCGGTTACCGGCAGACCAACCTCGTCGCCAACAAGGCGGAGTACCATCCTCAAATCGTCGATGAAAAAATGGTCAACGGCTGGGGAATCGCGTTGCGGCCACCGGGCGTCGGCGGCCATCTCTGGATTTCCGACGCCGGGACGGGTGGATCTTCGGAATACATCGGGGATGTCGCGGGCAATCCGCTCCACCAGGACGGGCTGAAAATTGTCGGGTTGGAAACTCCCGCTTTCACCGACCACGGCTACGCCTTCGTGACCGGGCAGGCCTACAATTCCGCCAGCGATGTTCCCGGACAACCGGAGGAGTTTCATGTGGCCGGTCTCGCCAGCAACCACAAGAAGACGCCTCCCGAGGCGATTGCCGGCGGCTTCGCTGGCTCCGCGAAATTCGTCTTCGTGACAGAGGATGGCTGCATCAATGCCTGGAGCGCCGACACGGCCACGGCCATGGGCTCCGCGCCCGTGATCATCGACTATTCGAAAACGGCGAAACATTACCCCTACGCCGCCAACTGCGTATTCACCGGCGCCGCTTTGACGAACCTTGCTTTCAACACGGAAGCTTTTGCGAAAGCGCACGGCAACCATCTTTTTGCCACGGATATCCGCAACAACGCCATCCAGGTCTTCGATAACCAATGGAAGGACGTGACGGGCGACTACCATTTTCAAACCCCTCCAACCGTCCGCGATCTACATCCCTTCAACATCGTCGATCTGGACGGCCATCTTTTCGTGGCTTACGCGGCTTTCGACCCCGAGAGCGACGAAGGCCAGGAGCAGATCCACGGCGCTGGCCTGGGCCATGTCGTTGAATACAATGAAGACGGTACGCTCGTGAGAGACTTCCACACGCATGGTGTTTTGAACGCTCCCTGGGGGATGGCGATTGCGCCCGCGACGTTTGGCGCGTTTGCCAACGACCTCCTCGTGGCAAACTTCGGCGACGGCACCATCGCGGCGTTTGACCGCGCCACCGGGGATTTCGACGGGTACCTGCGCGATGCGGACACCAAGATCATCAGCATCGACGGCATCTGGGGAATTGCCTTCGGCAACGGGGTGAGTCTGGGCGATGCCAACGCGCTCTATTTCGCGGCGGGACCGAATAACGAAGAAGACGGCTTGTTTGGCCGCTTAAATTCCAATCGACGGGACGCCATCGGCGGCGAAGGCAAGCCAGAGGGACCCGCGGCGGTCACGTCTCGGCCCTCGTCGCCGTAGCGGCGAAACGATCTTGGCGGCCGGATTTGGAAACGTACCCGCCTCCACTCCGCGACAACGCCCCGCGAGAAGCGGAGTCCCTCGCTTCCGGCCTCGTTTGCCATTGGCCGGATCTTCCTCACTCGTCCGAGCGAAAATAAAATTCGCCTCGATGGCGTCACCGCAGTTGCAAACGCCAGGAACCATCGAACGCATTTCAAACCCAGTCGGAAAAAAGAAACCAACCAAACCCCATGCACCCATACAAACTCGCTCTCCTCACCGCCGCCACTCTGACCGTGGTGACGAGCAAATCTTCCGCCGTGTCTTACGTCGGGGCCTACGCGGAAACCTTCGATGAAATCGGCGCCACGGGCACTGCGCTGCCGGCTGGTTTCACCTACTACGTCGGCGAGTCCGGCACCATCAACACGACCTGGAGCAGCACCACGGGAATCATCGCCAACGGCGCCACGGGCAGCGTGGCCAGCATGGTGCAAAATACCGTTGGTTTGACGGCCGTGAACACCCCTAGCGGCACGAACATCAACGGTTTCAACGCCGCCGCCTCGAGTACCGCGACAACGGACCGCGTTGCGGCAACCAGTCCGACCGGCGTGAGCGGCGCGGCATTCGACCTCAGTCTGACCAATACAACGGGCGCGGCAATCAACGCGTTGAATCTGGGTTACACCATGCTGCGCTACACGGCAGTTGCCACGGCCAACGAACTGCCCGGCTATGAAGTGTTCCTGAGTTTGGATGGCACGACTTGGACGAGTGTCGCCGCCTTCAGTCCCTCGCTCGACGGGTCCAATGGGACAATCGCCGTGCCGAACACCGTTGGCTCGACCCTGGTCACGCCGACGACGTTCGCCCTTCCCTCGATCTGGGCGGCAGGCAGCCATCTGGACATCCGCTGGGTCGATGACAACGCCGTCCAGACTTCGCCCGACCAGATCATCGGCCTGAATAACATCGTCATTATCAACGCGGTGCCTGAGCCATCCACCTGGGAAGCGCTCGTGCTGGGTTTTGGCACTCTCGCGGGGGTTATCCGGTTCCGCCGCGTGGACCGCGCTTGATTCCGGCAGTGAAGCGAACGATCCACGACACACGGGCAGATTCGGCTGCCTTTGTCGTGGATTCGGTGGGAGCAAGGTCCCCAAAGTCCGGGGGACAATGCGGCCGGTCAGCGTGGCCCCCTGGCAGCACGCGCCAGGATCACCAAGCCGGCAAGTTGCCACACGTTTCGGCATGGTTTGCCACCCACCGGCTTGAAAACGGTGACGACATCCGCACTGTGCAGGAACTGCTCGGGCCCAGCACGGATTTCTGTGCCGGGCTAGACCGCTGATGCTGCCAAAGCGTCCGCCAACGACGGCGTCCATCATGCCGACACGAAACGCTGGCAAGTGAAAAGAATCCCTCGCGCAACCTGTCGCCGGTTTCGCTTCGGTTGGCCTTGATGGTCGTTGCGTCAAATCGCCGGGAAATAGGTGAAAATGAAACTTGCGGGGGAATTGTATCCCAAGCATCGTTTTTCTTGAGCAAACGCCGTTGGTCTTCCCATCAAACGGGGTGCGACAGCGCACCGGGGTCCTCGCTTGTGAGGGTCTCGTCCCCCTTTGCCATGAACAAATTCTTTGCAAGTTCTCTCATGGGCATCGGTTTCGCGGCCATGCTGGCTCTCGGTGGCTGTCACAAAAGGGACGCGCCCGCCGGATCGTCTGCCGGTTCACCGGCTCCAGATTCCAGAAAGCTGAGCATTGCCGTGATCCCCAAAGGCACGACTCACCGGTACTGGAAATCGGTGCGGCGAGGCTCTCAGAAGGCGGCCGATGAATTGGGCGTCAACATGATCTGGAAAGGCCCGCTCAAGGAAGATGACCGTGCCGCGCAAATTTCCATCGTGGAGCAGTTCGTGTCGGACGGGGTGAGCGGCATCCTGCTCGCGCCGCTGGACGACGTGGCCCTCAAACGCCCGGCGGACAGCGCCATGGAAAAAAAGATCCCCGTGGTCATCATCGACTCGGCCCTCAAAGGCAGCCAGGGAGAAGATTTCACCGCGTTTGTGGCCACGAATAATCATGAGGGCGGCAAAATCGCGGGCGAGCAAATGGTCAAACTCCTCGGCGGCAAGGGCAAGGTCGCGGTGCTGCGCTACTCGGAAGGCTCCGCCAGCACCGTTGCCCGCGAAACAGGTTTTCTGGAGGTGATGAAAGCGACGCCGGGCATCGAGGTCACGGTCGATAACCGCTACGGTGGAGCGACCGCCAGCGAGTCCCAGAGCACCGCCATGAACATGATCGACAAGCTGCGCGAGGCGGACGGCATCTTTACTCCCAACGAATCCACGACCTTCGGGATGCTGCTCGCGCTCCGGCAGAATAACCTCACCGGGAAGGCGAAATTCGTCGGGTTCGACGCGTCGCCGCCCTTGCTCGATGCGCTTCAAAAGGGCGAAATCCAGAGCCTCGTGGCGCAAAACCCGGCGAAGATGGGCTACGAAGCCATGAAAGCAGTGGTCGCTTGTCTGCGTGGCCAGCCGTTCGAAAAGGTGATCGACAGCGGAGCGAGGCTCGTGACGGCCGAGAATCTGAACACGCCTGAGGTCAGCGCGGTCGGCGGCGACCAATGACAATTGTCGCCAGGGGCGGCAAACGCGGATCGAGGGCTGGATCGACGCGCTCGCTGGCGCGGGCAAAGCCGGGTTGATGGTCAGTTCTTACCTGTTAGAATGGCTGGGCACGGGCGACCAAATCGCCACGGTGCGCAGGCCAAATCCGTCCGGCCCGCGGGTCGAAGACACGGACGAACCCCGGATCAGGATGGAGGCCACCGACCTCGAGGAACCAGTCGCATGAGCACCCAGACCCTTTCCAACTCTCCCCAGAGCGCGGCCGTCAAACGCACCGTCGATTGGTCGGCGCTGCGGTCCCGGCTCGGCCCGGTCATCGGGCTGGCGTTCGTCTTCGTGCTGTTTGCCGGTCTCCAACCGCGCACGTTCCTCTCGATCAACAACTTCCAGATCATGTTGTTGCAGACGGCGGTGGTTGGCACCGGCGCGCTGGGCATGACGATCATCATCATCTCGGGCGGGATTGACCTGTCCATCGGCTCGAACATCGCGCTGTGCTCGGTCGTCGTCGCGCTGCTGCTGGCGGCGGGTGCGCCACCGGCGGTCGCCGCGTTGGGCGGCATCGCGTGCGGGGCCGCCTGTGGACTTTTGATCGGCCTGCTCATCACGCGGCTCCATTTGACGCCTTTCATCGTCACCTTGGGTACTCTCGGCGCGTTGCGCGGCGCGGCGAAGGGTTTGGCGAGCGAGGGAAGCGTGTATGCCCCGGTGACCTGGCTCAACGGCCTGCTAAAAATCACCGACTCGAAAAACCGCTGGATGATCCTGCCGCCCGGGGTGTGGCTGTTGCTGGTGTTGACGGTGCTGGTCGCCGCCGGGCTGCGGTACACGCGGTTTGGACGGCACATTTTTGCCATCGGTTCCAACGAGCAGACCGCCCGGCTCTGCGGCGTGCCGCTGCGGAACACCAAGCTCATGATTTACGTGATCGGGCTGGCGTTCGCGGGCATCGCGGGCGTGCTGCAATATTCGTATGTCACGGTGGGCGACCCGACCACGGCGAATGGCTACGAATTGTCGATCATCGCAGCGGTGGTGATCGGGGGCGCGAGTCTTTCCGGCGGGGAGGGGTCGGTATTCGGCTCGTTGGTCGGCGCTCTCATCATGACGGTCGTCGCCAACGGTTGCACGAAGATCAACCTCGCCAACTGGGTGCAGGACATCGTGACGGGCGGCATCATCATCGCGGCCGTCGTGCTGGACCGCCTGCGGCACCGGCGATCCACGGCCTGACCCGTCATTTAGCCGGTCCCACTCTCGGGACTTGGCGACCCTACCGGGATTCGAACCCGGGTTCACGGAATGAAAGTCCGTTGTCCTAACCACTGGACGATAAGGTCTCTTGCGGCCACCGTCGCACGGCTGACCGGGCCAATATCGTAAGCAAAGTTGCCCGCGTTTCAAGCGGAATTTCTCGTTGCAGACAGTAACAGTTCAGCGGTTCGTGCCGCCGCGCCCCGGTGGATGGCGACCTGACGGGACGCGGCGTCAACCAGCCGCTGACGCTCCGACGCATCGGAAAGTAGTCGGGCGCAGGCGATTTCCAGCCCCCCCGCGTCGGCGACTTGGACGGCCGCATTCGCCGCGAGCAATTCCCTGGTCAGGTCGGCGAAATTTTCCATGTGGGGGCCGAACACCACGGGTCGGCCCGCGTTGATCGCTTCCGCCGGGTTCTGCCCACCGACGCTGGTCAGGCTCTTGCCGATGAAAACCACGGTGGCGAGTGCGTACCAATCCCGCAGTTCGCCCGTGGTATCGAGCAGCAGGAGGTCGGGGGGGTGGGCAGAAGAGGATTCGGCCTCCAGCGTGGTCCGAGAGGCGACCCGCAGCCCGAGGACTTCCAGTTCAGAGCGGATTTGTGGTGTCCGCTCGACGTGCCGGGGCGCGATGATCAGGAAGATGCGCGCGAACCGCTGGCGTAATTTGAGGAAAACTTCCGCCACGATCTTCTCCTCGCCCGGGTGGGTGCTGCCAGCCAGGAGGATCGGAGCGTCGCCACCCACACCAACGCTCTGCAAGACGCGGGTGAGTTCACCGTGCAGGCTGCCCCCAACGGGCGCAAAGCCGGTTGCGCCGGCGGGGGCATCGTCGAATTTGATGCTGCCCGTGTGCCGGATGTTTGCCGATAGCACGCCGAGACTTTCCCAGCGCGCGAGATCGCCGGTTTCGGGCACGCAGACCAGATCCAGCAGCCGGAACATCGCCGCCGCCAGCTTGCGAAACCGTCGGAACCGTCGCTCGGAGCGCGGCGACAACCGCGCGTTGACCAGCGTCGTCGGAATGGCTCGCCGCTTCGCTTCCCACAGTTGGTTCGGCCATAACCCTCCGTCCACGATCACGACCTGTGCCGGGCGCAACACCTCGAAAGCGCGCCGCACGGCTCCGTGCAGATCAATCGGCGTGTAGACGAGTTCGGTTTCCCCCCCGATGCGTTCCGCCGCCAACCGATAGCCCGTCGTGGTAGTCGTCGATAAAACCAGCGGCAGCGACGGCACCCGCGCGCGCAGGGCGTCGATCAATTTCAATGCCACCAGCATTTCCCCGACGCTGACCGCCTGGACCCAGAGCCGGGGTTGGCCATCGGCCAGGCGTCGCCGGAGTCCGGGCGCATAAAAGCCCAGACGCTGCCCGAAATTTCGCCGGAAATTCCCCCGCCGCACCATGCGCCGCAGGTACCCTGGCAGGAGCAGAGCGAAGACCAGCGGAAAACAGAGGTTGTAGAGCCAGCGAACCAAGGCGCGAACCGGGAGGTTACGAAGATGGAAAATGAGACGTTGGTGAATCCAGGATCAAGGGTCGGTGGGCTGGCGTTTCAGGAAAAGCACCTCCGTCGTGCCGTAACGCTTCTGGCGCACGATTTCCCAGCCGCCCGGCTCGACCGGAAGGGGCTGCCGGGGCGATTTTTCCAGCACGAACAATCCACCGGGCGTCAGGATCGTCGGCAGATGTTCGTTCGTGATCAACCGGGCGGCGAAATCCTGCGGTTGGTCGGCGGTCGTATACGGTGGATCGGCAAAAACGAAGTCGAAACGTCGCGTGGCCAGCGTGCGCGCCAACGCCGTGAACACGTCGAGACAGATCAACTCCGCGCCCGCCGTCAGCCGCGTTCTTTCCAGGTTGCCCCGGATGCACTCCAAGGTCCGACGGTCGCGCTCGACAAACGTCACCGATTGCGCGCCACGGCTCAACGCTTCGATCCCCAAACTGCCCGCCCCCGCGAAAAGATCCAGGACGCGGGCGTCCGGCACGCTCTCGGCCAAGCTGGAAAAGATCGCTCCCCGCACCTGATCCATGGTGGGCCGGACCCCGCCGGTGCGCGGACAAGCGAGCGTGATTCCGCCCGCCGACCCGGCAATCACGCGCAGAGCCATACGTCACGAGGAGCAGAAAACGTTGGGGTCGGCATCATGGATCGGGACTGCCCACGGGCGGATCGGCCGGCGGGGGGGAAGGCGCGGCGCGTTTGAGGAACTTATCTTTTGGCGTTTTCAGCTTGGAAGACAACAGGCTTTGCAGAAGGTCGCTGACCTGCGGCGCGAGGATGCGTTTGTAAAGGTCGGTCTTTGGCTTGGCGGCCGGGCCAGTGACATCGAAATCGATGTAGCGGCTGCCGGGGGTCTCGGTGTCGAGCTGAAATTGCTGGACGACGGAAGGCGGCAACTGGCGGCTGACCGCTTCGTCCACCGTGAGCCGGGCGTGCAAGTCGAGGCGGTCGCTTTCGGTGAGATATTTCCCCTGGGCCGTGATCCGCAGATCGTTGGAAACGAGCGCCAGCGGGTTGACCTGGAGCACGGTGCCGTCGAGCCGGTAATCGAGTTGCGCCTTCTTGAATTCCATGTGGCTGAGGTCGTCGATGCGGAGCACTTCGCCCAGCAGCCGGAAAATGGGAAAATCGCGCACCCTGGCGTTCAGCAAACGGATTTGACCGCTGGCGCTGCGGCTCGCCGGATCATCCGACAAACCGCTGGCTTGCAGTTCTCCCTGCAGCCGTCCTTCGATCAATTTGACGCGGCTGCCGGCTTCGTGGATGAGTTGGCCCAAGCCGATGTTGTCCAACCGGCATTGCAGGGTGAAAGGGGTCTGCGGTTCGGCGGTGCGGAGATGGTAGTCGGCGCTCACCTGACCGTCGGCGAGTTGGGCGCGACCGTGGCTCAGGTCCAGGCCCGTGTCGTGACCATAGGCAAAATCCGAGTGGAATTGTGTCAGGATCAATCCGACGCGCGGCAGGCTGGCCTTGGCGAATTCGACGGTCCCGGCAGCGTGTTCGAGATCGGCGAGCCGACCGTCGAGGTCCACCTCCTCGAAGTGCCCTACCTGATGCCGCTTGTTGTTGAGGAAAACGAGGTCGCCGTGCCGGAGCCGGATTTTCTCCACGGAACGCAATGCCGCCACGACTCGCCCGGCTGGCGGTCCGGGCGGCTCGCTGATGATCGCCGTCGGTGTCGGCGGGGGCGGAGGCTGGTCCGTCACCGTTTCCGAGGAGGCGGGAAGAGGCGCGTCCTCCGGCACGGGGATCGGCGAGGCGGGGACTTTGACATGGCCCCGGCCACCGGATTTTTTGCGCGGGCTGCCGTGCTCGGGCGGCAGTTGCCAGCGGCCTTCCTCATCCTGCGCCCACGCCACTTTTGGCTGGTCGAGCAGCATTTCGTCGATGACGAATTGTTTCCGGGTAAATAGCGGCCACAGGGCAAAGCGCACCCGAAAACTGGACGCCAACAGATAATCGGCAGCGACCGCGTCGGGCTTGACCGGAGGCCCGGCGCCCTCCCGGCGCGCCGTGATGCCGTCGATGCGCAAGCCCTCCCAGGGCGTGACGGTGGTTTTCTTGACGCTGACGGGCATTCGCAACGCCGCCGAGAGGGCGTGACGGATCCTTTGTTGCACCGCCTGCGATTGCACATAAAGGTTGGCGGCAAGCAGCAGCACGCAGCCCACGATAAATGCAGCCACCGAGGCGCTGACGACGTACCAGCCAAATTTTCTCACGTTGAAACAACCTAACCGTTTGCGCCCGGATGAAAAGCTGGAAACTCCGCGCGTGGGGCCGGACAAGGTCCTGGTCGTCTACAACCCCAAGGCCCGCAGCGAACGCGCCGGCGGCTTGCGCGAACAAATCCAGGCGCTCGACCCGCGGGTGGTCGTCCGGGCGACCGGCGGGCCGGGGGACGCGGCGGCGCTCGCGGCACAGGCGGTCGAACAGGGGTACAAGACGGTGGTGGCCGCCGGGGGGGACGGCACGATCAACGAAGTGGTCAACGGTTTGGCCGGCTCCAACGTCCGCCTCGGCCTCCTGCCGCTGGGGACGATGAACGTCTTCGCGGCGGAACTCGGCATCCCCGGCAACCGGCTCAAACGCGGTTGGGAAATCATCCGCGACGGCCACCTGCGCCGCGTGGATGTCGCGCAGGCCAACCGGCATTGTTTCGTGCAACTGGCCGGGGTGGGCTTCGATGCGCAGGCGGTCGCGGGCGTGGATTGGGAGGCCAAGAAGAACTTCGGCCCGTTGAGCTACGTCATCTCGGCGGCCAAGGTGGCGGCGCGCAAGCCACCCGTGCTGATCGTGGAAAGCGAGCGCGGGGTCGTCCGGCAGGGGTCGTTCGTGCTGGTCGGCAACGGGCGGTACTACGGCGCGCCGCTGGCCGTCTTCAAACAGGCGGTCAACGACGACGGCAAGCTCGACGTGCTGGTCTTCAAGAACCTCGGCTACCTGGAAATCATCCGCTTCATCCAGCGGCTCATTCTGGGCACTCACCTCGCCCTGGCGGACGTGGATTATTTCCAGACCAGGCGCATGACGGTGCGCGCCGCTTCGGGCGAAGATGTCCCTTTCGAGGCAGACGGAGAACTGGTAGGGTATGCGCCGGTGACTTTCCAGATCGCGCCCCGGCGGCTCAAGGTGTTCGCGCCCCCTCGTTGAACCGGTCCTCCGGGCGCGGCGGCGGGTGAATATCCGCGGCGGACGGCGCGTCACAGTAGCGGAACCATTTTTGGCTGACACTTTTCTGAATGAGCAGTTTCCCCGGGGTGAAGCCCGTTTTTTTTGATCTCGGCGGCAAACGCTGGCCGCGCGCCCGGCGGCTCGTGGCGCTGCTCGGGCTAATGCTGTTCCTGGGGACGGTGTTTTTCGTGCAATCGCTTTTCGTCCCGCCGGTGCTCGTGCTGCCGCTCAAACTCAAAAAACTCAAGGAACAGCTCTCCGCCTTGCAGAAAAAGGGACCGGCGGCCCCGGACACCGCCGCCGCCAACGCCGCCGCCGTGCGCGCGTTCTACCCTTCCGCCGCAGGCAAGAAACGCCTGGACCTGCTCCGCGCGCAGCTCTCGCCCAAGACCGTCCGCCCGCCGCGCGCCGCCGGGCAGATCCGGCTGGCGTTCACGGTGGGGTGGGACCCGGCGAGCTTCGATTCGCTGAGCGCCCACGCCGACAAGTTGACCCACGTCTGCCCGGAATGGTTCACGATGACCAGCGCCGACGGCACGTTTACCGGCGACTCCGACGTGTCGTTGCTCCAGTTCATGGCGGCCAACCGGCAGTTGACCCTGCTGCCCATGATGACCAATTCCGCCGGGGAAGGCCGCAAGCCCGAAGCGGTCGAAAACCTGGTGCGCGGACCGGCGGAAAACCAGACCCGGTTCATCGAAAACCTCAAGCGACAGCTCGGCGAAATCCATGCGGGCGGCGTGCTGATCGACTGGCAGGGGATCGACCCGGCGACGGAGGAAGACCTGAGCGCCTTCCTGGTCAAGACCGCGAACAGCCTGCACGACGCCGGATTGCAGCTCTGGCTCCAGGTACCGGTGGGCGAGGAGCGCGGCGCCTACGACTTCGAAACGCTCGCCGACAGCGTGGATTTCTTCGTGGCCTCCTTGCACGACCAGGTGTCCGAGGAAGACCCCCCCAACGCCATCGCCGCCCAAGACTGGTTTGACTCGTGGCTCGACGCCATCACCAAGGCCAGCCACGGCGACACGGAACAGTGGATCATCGCGCTGGGCAACTACGGCTACGACTGGGCCGCCGACCCCCAGGCGTCCAACCGCTCGGGCTGGCGGCGGGCGGACACCATCAGTTTCGCCGACGCCATGAGCCGCGCCGCCTACGCCGGTGAAGGCAGCACGGTAAGCGGTCCGCCCGAATACAACCCGTCTTTTGATTACACGTTGGGCGGTGTGAACCACGAAGTGTGGTTTCTCGATGCCGTCACCTTTCTCAATCAGGCCCGCACGGCCCGCCTGAAAGGGTACAACGGTCTCGCCATCAACCGGCTCGGAACGGAGGACCCTCAGCTTTGGACCGCGCTCGATCTGATCGCCGCCCCGCAGCTTTCCACGACCGACCTCAACGGACTGGCCATTCTCAAAACGGGCCAGACGATCACCAACATCGGCGAAGGGGAGATCGTCACCGCCGACATCTCCCCCGAAGGCGGGCGGCGGCGGGTGGAGGCCGACGAGAAAAGCGGTCTCCTGTCCGCGACGTACGAAAAATTTCCGCAGTACCCGACCCTGTATCACCAGGGCACGGGGGGCGAGCATCAGGTCGCCCTGACCTTCGACGACGGTCCCGACCCGACGTGGACGCCGAAGATTTTGGACGTTCTGAAGGCCAAGGGGGTGCCCGCCGCGTTCTTCCTCTTGGGCCAGCAATGCGAAAACTATCCCGGGATCGTGCGGCGCATCGTGTCCGAGGGGTACGAAATCGGCAGCCACACCTACACGCACACCAATCTCGCACTGGCCAGTCCTCAACGCACGCGGATCGAACTCGACGCCACCCAGCGGCTCATCCAGACGATCACCGGCCGCTCGACGACCCTCTTCCGGCCACCTTACGAGGCGGATTCGCGCCCCAGTCAAATCTCGGAGATCGCGCCGCTGATCATCGCGCAGGAACTCGGCTACCTGACGGTCATGGAAAGCGTCGATCCCGAGGACTGGGAAAAGCCCGGCGCGGATGTCATCCTCCAGCGGGTCAAACAACAGCGGCATGGGGGGAGCATCATCCTGTTGCACGACGCGGGCGGCGACCGCTCGCAAACGGTCGAGGCGCTGCCCAGGATCATTGATTATTTGCACGCGCGCGGCGATCAGATCGTTTCCCTGAGCCAGTTGATCGGCACCACCCGCGACGCGCTCAACCCGGTCCTCAAGGCGGGCGACCGCTCGCTCGCGGGCGTCGCCAGTTCCATCGGTTTCCAGGTGCTGCACGCCGCGTTCGGGTTTTTCTGGGCGTTCATGATCGTGGCGACCGCGCTGATCGTTTTGCGCACGCTCGTGATCGTCGCGCTCGCGCTGTATCAGCGGCGCAGGTTCAAACGTGAATCCATGGCCGCGGCATCCATGGCGGGGCCAACCGCCGCGTTGCCACTGAGCGTGGTGATCGCGGCCTACAACGAGGAAAAAGTCATCACCGCCACGCTGCGCTCGGTGCTGGCAACGGATTATGCCGGTGAGGTGGAGGTCGTCGTGGTCAACGACGGGTCGAAAGACGAGACCGGCGCGGTGGTCGAACGCCTCGCGGCGGACGACGGGCGCATCCGGCTTTTCCAACAGGCGAACGCGGGCAAAAGCGAGGCGTTGCGCCGGGGGGTCGAGGTCGCCCGGCACGAACTGCTGGTCTTTCTGGACGCCGACACCCAGTTCCAACCGGACACGTTGCGGCATCTGGTCGCGCCGTTTGCCGATGGGCAGGTGGGGGCGGTTTCCGGCCACGCCCGGGTGGGGAACCTGGGGTCGTTCATCGCCCGGTGCCAGTCCCTGGAATACATTTGCGGGTTTAATCTGGACCGCCGGGCCTACGACGCCTGGAATTGCATCACCGTGGCCCCCGGAGCCATCAGCGCCGTCCACCGGGAAGCCCTGCGCGCCGTGGGCGGGTTCCGGCCCGAAACGCTCGCCGAGGACACCGATCTGACGCTGAGCCTGCATCGCCGCGGCTATCGCATCCGGTACGCCGCCGACGCCGTCGCGTGGACGGAAGCGCCCGAAACCATCCGCGCGCTGACCAAGCAGCGTTTCCGCTGGTGTTTCGGGACGATGCAATGCCTCTGGAAACATCGGGACATGGTCTTCAACCCGAAGTTCAAGGCGCTCGGGTTCTTCAGCCTGCCGAGCGTGTGGTTTTTCCAGATCATCCTCGTCGCGCTGACGCCAGCGGTCGATGCGATGCTGTTGGCGTCCGTGTTGTTGGGCGAGGGGCGCGCCGTGTTGCCTTATTTCCTGACGTTCCTCGTGTTGGACCAACTCCTCGCCGTGCTCGCCTGCGTGCTGGAAAAGGAGCCGCTGAGACGCAGTTGGATCATGATCCCCATGCGCCTGATCTACCGGCCGCTGCTGAGCTGGGTGGTCTGGAAGTCGATCAAGAACGCCGCGCGGGGCGTCCTGGTGGGTTGGGGGAAACTCGAACGCACGGCGTCGGCCACGGTCCCCGCGCGCACCTGACCCGATGTTGTCCCGAATCTTCCCACTCGGACCGTTGTTTTTCGCCGCGTCGATGTCGTCGCTGCTGCTGGCGGGCTGCGGACGGCAGGTTCCCGCCGCGGGGCCTCCGAAACGAAGCGTCCCTGCCCTGGTCGTGCCGGAGCATGGCGCGTACACCGGGGCTTACATCGACTTCAGCGACAAGGAAGACGATGTGACCCTCGAACGGATCGAGGAGTTCGAGGCAGCCACCGGCAAACACCAGGCGATCATCGCTTTTTCGAGCTACTGGGGTGAACAGCATTTCCCCGACCTGCAAACGAAGATCGTCGTGAGCCACGGTTCGATCCCGTTGATTTACTGGTCGCCGTGGGATTATCCGTACAATGAGGAGGAGATCGAGATGAACGGTCCCGATAAATTCCGCATGGAGAACATCCTGACCGGCAAGTGGAATGATTACATCGACCGCTGGGCGGATCGCTTGAAGGCGCAGAATTCCCCGGTGCTCATCTCGATTTGCAACGAAATGAACGGGGACTGGTTTCCCTGGTCGGCGCGTTACTATGGCGGCGGGCGACCCATTGCCGGGACGAATCCGCCGCGTTACGTCGGGCCGGAATATTTCAAACGGGGCTACCGGTACATCGTGGATCGGGTGCGTGCTCGCGGCGTGAAAAACGTCCTGTGGGTGTTTCACGTCAATAATTTCCCCGAGCCTTACGAAGCCTGGAATACTTTCGCTCAATTTTATCCGGGCGCTGATTACGTCGATTGGTTGGGGCTGAGCGTGTACGGCCAGATGTTTGCCGACGATCCCAAATGGGATTCGTTTGACGACATGATTTCAAAGCCTTACAACGAGATTTGCCAGGTTGATCCGACCAAGCCGGTCATGCTGGCGGAGTGGGCCGTCGGTGAATTTCCCAAGCGAGGCGACAAGGCGGCGTGGATCGCAACCGGCTTTGAGCAAATGGAGAACAGATATCCGCGCATCCATGCCGCCGTGTACTGGCATGAACGCTGGCAGAATGCGAAGACGGCTCTCTACAGCAATATGAAGGTGGACTCGTCGCCGCAAGCGCTGGCGGCGTACCGGCGCGGCGTGGCATCGCCGTTCTGGCTGGGGCAGCCGATTTTTCGGTAGTCCGGCTCGCAAATCCATCCGGCCCCAATCCACAGAGCGCATGACAAATCGACCGGAGCCCCGCAATCGACGGTGGCCGTCACTCCGCACAGCCTGCCGCCCTTCGTGATGACCTCCCGGACGGCCAAGTTGCTCTGCCTGGTTTTGTTCCTCCTCAGCGTGTCCGGGCAGTGGTGGTTTACGAGCGAGTATCCGGTGCCCGTGGACGAGGAGCCGGATGGGGTGATCTACCTCGCATTCGCCCATAACCTGCTGGCCCACGGCGTTTACTCCGCGGATCGCGGACCGCAGTTGACTCCCACCTACCACCGCCTGCCGGGTTATCCCTTGATGATCGCGAGCGTCTACGCGCTCTGCGGCGATGGTAACGAGGGAGCGGTGCGCTGTTTCCAGGCGCTGCTCGCCACGCTGACCTGTGTTTGCGTCGCGGGTCTGGCTTTCCTCTGGGAACCGTCTCCGCCCCGCCGGGCGCGTGCGGCGCTGATCGCGTTTCTGCTGGCGGCGTTCTGCCCCTTCACGGTGATTTATCCCGGGATCATCCTGACGGAAACGCTGACCTGTTTTTTGGTGATGCTTTTAATGCTGGTGGCGACCCGCGCCTTCCTCGCCCGTTCGCCGCGAGCGCGCTTTGGCTGGTGGCTGGCGGCGGGCTGGTTGGCAGGCGCGGCTCAGCTCGTGCGGCCGGAATCGGGTCTTTTCGCCGCCGCCATCGGTTTCACCCTGGTTGGCTTCGGCCTTCTCGGGTCCGGCCCCGTCACGGGTGAGAAAGTGCCAAGCCAGTGGCGGGACCGATCCTGGCGCGTGTTCCGGGACGGCGCGACTTTCTCGTGCGCCTTCGTGGCGGCGCTTCTGCCCTGGACGATCCGCAACGCCCAGGTTTTCCATCGGTTTACCCCGTTGCCGCCTGCCATCGTCGCCCTGCCGGGTGAGATGACGTATGCCGGTTTCTGCGCGTGGTATCGCACCTGGGCTGACTCGGAACGGTATCTGAAACCATTCTACTGGGGGATGACCGACAACGAACTCGCCAGCGTGGATGACCTGCCGCCGGGCGCGTTTGACACCGCCGCGGAGCGCGAGCGGACGGCAGCGTTGTTCGAGCGTTACAATGCTCCCGCCGCGCCGGGGAGCCTCGACCCACGGCGCGCCGGTCTCACGCGCGGGCTGGACGACGAATTCGCACGACTCGCGCGCGAACGGTCGGCACGTTCGCCGTGGCGTTACCATGTCAGCCTGCCTCTGCATCGTGCCGTCGGCTTGTGGTTTGTCCCGCACGCGCAATACTACAGTTTTGAAGCTTCCCTCTTTCCGCTGAGCAAACTGCCGCCCGAATTTAAATTCCGTTTCTGGCTGCCGGTTTTTTTCGCGCTGATGGGTGTGTACACCTTGCTCGGGCTACTGGGCATGTGGCGGCTCATGAAGGCGTCCGGCTTCGCCCGGGCACACTCGCGGCGCTGGCTAGGTCTCGTTCTGCTCGTGGTGTTGCCGCGCTGGGCCTATTTGTCGACGCTTGAGAACACGGAGCCGCGTTACATGGTGGAAATCTTTCCCTTCCTTTGCGTGCTTGGCGGACTCGCTCTGGCTGCGAGCGGAGTTAGAGATCGAAGAACGACTTCAGCCGTTCCAGGAACCCCGCCTGGTATTCTTTCTCTTTCGCCTGCGAGGTAACGCCCCGTTGCGCTTGCGCGGCGACGATCCCGTCGGTTTGCATTTGTCGGCTGGCGAGCAACTCACTCAGGCGGGGCAGCAGGTTGTCATCCTCCGCGATGATTTCGGCGAACACCGGCTTGGTGATTTCGAGCACTTTGCAGTCGTTGATGGCGAGCACGCTGGCACTGCGTTTCTCGCCGGTGAGGAGCGACATCTCCCCGAAGCAATCGCCCGTGTTCAACGTCGCCACGCGGGTGCTGTGGCCGTTGCCGCCGCCGACGATCACGCTCGCCTCGCCGCTCAGGAGCACGAACATCGACGCCCCGTCCGCGCCCTCGCGGATGATCGCTTCGCCGCGTCCGAAACGTTGCGCGTGGCAGCGGTCGATCACTAACTGAACGTGCTCGTCGCCCATGGTTTCGAACAGCGCCTGCCCGCGCATCAGGTCCAACACCGTTTCGCGGTGTTCACGTTGCGATTCGGTCCGCGCCGCGCCGCGGGTGCGCTCGACGTGCAGCGTGCGGATCGGGTAGGGGACGGTGATGCGGTGCCGGTGCAGCGCGTACCAGATGTTCGTGCGCACGGCATCGGCGATAGCGTTATACCGCCGGTGATCGTCGAGCCAGAACCGCACTTCATACACCACGGCGCTGTCACCGAAGTGCTTGAGCATCACGTTCGGCACGGGTTCCGCCAACACGCCGTCCGCCGCCGCCGTGGCCAGCAGCAACACATCTTTGGCATGGTTGGGGGCCAGATCGTATTCGAGACCGATTTCCAAGCGCATGGCATGCACCCGGCCGCCGCCATGGTAGTTCGTGATGGTCTGTTTGACGAGGTGCTGGTTGGGCACGTCGAGTTGCACCTCGTCGTTCGTCACGAAGCGGGTGGAGCGCCAGTTGATCTCCACGGCTTGCACGTGTTGTCCGTCCACCAGCAGCCAATCGCCAGTCTGAAAAGGCCGCCCGAATTGCAACGCGAAACCCGCCACGATGTTGCCGAGCGAATCCTGCATCGCAAAGCCCAGCACGATGCCGACCACGCCGGAGGCCGCCAGCAACCCGGGGATGGGCTGGCCATAACCGATCTGGATCACCAGCAGCAGCGCGACGACGAACAGGAAGACCGCCGTGACTTCCCGGATGAACTTCGGCACCGGCACCTTGCGGCGGCCCTCGAAAAACCAGCGCCAGAAGTATTGATCCACCAAGCGCAAGAAAACGCCGGTGCCCAGCAACGTCGCCAGCGCGCCCGCTTCCCGCCGCCCGGGCAGGGACGGCCAAAGAAACGCGGCGGCCAAGGATACCGCCAACGTGGCGCTGAAACCCTGGTAAACGCGGCCCAGGCTGACGCCGAGTTGCCGCTTGAGAATCTTGCCGCTCGTCAGCAGCGCAAGATAGATGCCCAGCGCGAGCGCCAAGGTCTCGACGACCACCTCCAATTCCACGCCGGAAACGGCGTAGGGACGAAGGAAGGGCGGCAAGACAGGCACGCCAAGCGTTTTATCACCGGCCAACGCCACGGGCAAGCGTTCCTCGCTGGCCGCGCCCGGCCCGTGCGGCGAACCTCAAGCCTCCGACGCTTCGAGAAATCCTTCCAATTGCCGGATGCGCGTGGGATGACGCATCTTTCGCAGCGCTTTGGCCTCGATCTGCCGGATGCGCTCGCGCGTCACCTTGAACTGCCGTCCGACTTCTTCCAGCGTTCGGCTGTAGCCGTCGATCAACCCGAAGCGTTGTTCGAGCACTTGGCGCTCGCGTTCGGTCAGCGTTTCGAGCACGTCCTTGATCTTGCCCTTGAGCAGCACGATGGCCGTCATGTCCGACGGGTTATCCGCGCCCTTGTCTTCGATGAAGTCGCCGAAATTCGTGTCCTCGCTGTCGCCCACCGGGGCCTGCAACGAGATCGGCTGCTGGGCCATCTTGAGCACCGCCCGCACCCGTTCCACCGGCAAATGCACTTCTTCCGCGACTTCCTCCGGGGTCGGCTCGCGCCCGTACTCCTGGACGAGTTGCTTCTGCACGCGCATCAACTTGTTGATCGTCTCGATCATGTGGACCGGGATGCGGATCGTGCGCGCTTGATCCGCGATGGAGCGCGTGATCGCCTGCCGGATCCACCAAGTCGCGTAGGTCGAAAACTTGTAGCCGCGCCGGTACTCGAATTTCTCCACCGCTTTCATCAGGCCCATGTTGCCTTCCTGGATCAGGTCCAGGAACGACAGGCCGCGGTTCGTGTACTTCTTGGCGATGGAAATGACCAGGCGCAGGTTGGCTTCCACCATCTCGTCCTTGGCCTTGCGCGCCTGCCGCAGCCACGACCACAATTCCTGGTATTCGGCGATGAATTCGTCGGGCGTCAGCCAAAATTGTGTCTCCAGCTCCTTGAGCTTCGCGGCGTAATCGACCCTTTGCTGTCCCTGCCCCGCCGAGGATTGCAACTGGGATTGCAGCTGGTTCAGCAGGCGGAAGTTATCGTCCGCGAGGTGGACGAACTCTTCGGTCACCTTCTGCTTGAAATAAAACTTCGGGTACAGCTTCTGCAAGCTCTCGTGCTGCCGCTGGAACGTTTTCATGCCTTCCCCGTGGGCGGCGTGGCCGTTCTTCGACCGCCCGAGGTACAGCCCCGCGAGTTCGGTGCTCAGCCCATCCAGTTGTTCGCAAAGTTTGGGCAACGCCTTGAGATAACGCTCCCGGCTCTCGATCTTTTTGTCCAGGATCACGCGGTCGAAACGCTCGCGCCCCTCGACCAGCTTCTGCGCGAGGTCCAGATGCGCCCGGGCGATGAACCCGAACCGGTTCAGGTGCTTCTGCACCCGGGCCTCGGAATCCTCGATGCGTTTGGAAATCTCCACCTCCTGTTCCCGCGTCAGCAGCGGCACCTGGCCCATCTGCTTGAGGTACATCCGCACCGGGTCATCCAGGATGTCGAGCCGACTGCCGGTCTCGCCCTTTTCGTCGTCGGATTTTTCTTCCTTTTCTTCGTCCTCGTCGCCTTCTCCCTCGGAGTCGGTTTCCTGCTCCTTTTTGAGGTCCTTGTAACGGTCCACGTCGGATGCCTCAATGATGTCGAACTCCATCGCCCGCAGCCGCGTCTGGATGGATTCGATCAGATCGGGGTCGTTGACGCCGTCCGGCAACGCCTCGTTCAGATCGTCCCAGGTGAGGTAACCCTGCTCTTTGGCGAGCTTGATCAGCTCCCGGATTTTCTCTTGGGTTTCGTGGGCTTCCGCTTGCACCTTGGGGGTGGGCGCGTGGACCGGGGGGGCGTGCTTTGCCGCTTTGGGTTTCGCCCCGTTGCCCCCCTTCTGCTTGGACGCGGCGATCACCGCCGCCGGTTCCGCTGTTTTCGGCTTGACGGCCACCTCGGCCTTCGGTTTAGACTTCGGAGTGGCGGCAACGGCTTCCGTGCGAGCGGTGGACTTCGTGGGAGCAGCGGAAGGTTTCACTTTGGCCATAGTGACGATGGTCGGGACGATGGTCGGGGCAGTCGGTTGAACGGCCCTGACAGTCAAGATCGGCGTGCTGCCGGCACCATCAAAGCCGGGCAATATCTTTACGCCCTAGTTGAAGGTCAAGAACTTCTTTCGTTTGCGGCGGAAACTCTGCGCGAATCTTTCCGGGCGTTCATCTCGATCTCCCTCAATTTGAGTTGCATGAATTCCCGCTGCAATCGGGTGGTCTCATCCTCCGAGAGGTCCGGCGTTCGCAACCGTCCAGCCACCGCCGTGAGCTGTTCCCGCAGGAGTTTCTCTTCCAGACCCAACCAGCCGCCCTGGGCTTCGGCCAACGGATACGGCATCGGTTTTTCCATTAGCAAACCGGATAAATACGCCTCCTCGGCCGGGGGCAGGCCCGCCAGAAACGACGTGATCGCCGCCGGGTCCGCCACGCTGCACTCGGCGGCCAGCACCCGGGAGAGCAGGTCGCCTCCCTCGATTTTGTGCAGCACCTCCTCCCACGGTTGCGCAAACAGCCACCGGCGGGCCTCCTCGTCGCCGAGCACGGCCTTCAGCAGTTCACCGACGACCTTCGACGGCGGCTCGAACCCCGCCGACACCGCCGTTTCCTCCTCCGTGCTGCCGCCGCCGCCCCGCAGATCGACCTCGCCCCGCCGTTGCGCCGCCCCGGAGTTCCGCCGCAACAACGCCCGGAAATCTTGCGGCGAAACCCCGATCCGGGCGCTCACTTTCGCCACCACGGCCTCCCGCAGCACGTTATCCGTCAGCAACGCGACGGATTCCGCCAGCTTGCGGCAGAACTGCGCTTTCCCGCGCGGCGTGTCCACCTCGAACGCTTGCGAGAGCCGTTCGCTCTGGAAATCGAAGAAATCCTTGGCCGCCGCGATCCGCGCCGAAAACGCTCCCGCCCCCTGGTGGCGAATCAGCGAATCCGGGTCCTCGCCGGGCGGCATTGTGGCGACGCGCACCGTGACGTTGGCCTCCAGCAGCGCGGGCAGCGACTTCTCCGCCGCCTGCTGCCCGGCGTTGTCCGCGTCGAAGCACAGCACCACCTCGTCCGCGTGCCGTTTCAAGAGCCGCGCCTGCTGCTCGGTAAACGCCGTCCCCTGCGGCGCGGTCACGTTCTGAATCCCCGCCTCGAACGCCGTGATCAGGTCGATTTGCCCCTCGCACACGATGGCGAACTTCTCGGCCAGCAACGCCCGCTTGGCCATATGCAGCCCGAAAAGCACCTTGCCCTTGGTAAAAATCGGCGACTCCGGCGAGTTGACGTACTTCGGCGCCTTCGTCTCCGAGGTGAGGATGCGTCCGCTGAACGCGATGACCTCGCCTACCTCGTTGCTGATCGGGAACATCAGCCGGTCGCGGAACCGATCCTTCGCGTTGCTCCTGCCCGTGCCGTCGTCTTCGTCCGCTTTGACGAGTCCGCTTTGCACGAGTTCTTCGCGCCGGTAACCGGATTCCGCTCCCCAGCGCATGCACGCGTGGTACGAGTTCGGCGCGTAACCGAGTTTCCAACGCCCGGCGACCTCCGCCGTCAGGCCCCGGGTCTTCAGATATTCCCGCGCGTGCTGCGCCTCGGAGGATTTCATCAACTGCCGGTGGAACCAATCCGCCGCCTCCGCGTGCAGCTTGAGCAACTGCCGCCGCACCTGGCCCGTCCCGCGTTCCTCGTCCGTGCGCCCGGAGAAATCCTCGACGATGGGAATCCCCGCCCGCTCCGCCAGCATCCGCACCGCCGACGGAAAGTCGATGTTCGTGAACATCGTGATGAACTTGAACACCCCTCCACCGGCCCCGCACCCGAAGCACTTGAACATCTGCCGCGCCGGGTTCACGTTGAACGACGGCGATTTTTCCTGGTGGAACGGGCACCGCGCCTTGTACGTCGCGCCGGTCCTTTTGAGCGGCACGTAACCGTTGATCACCTCGACGATGTCCGTCGCGGCGGCAACCTGTTCGATGGTTTCGGGTGGAATCATGGCGTGGCGGCCAACCGGACGAAAAGATCAGCATTGCGCCGCCCGTCCGCTTCCGCAATCTTTCGTCGCCCGTTTTTTGATCCTCCGCCGCACCCATGCGCCTCATCGACCGTTACCTTGGCCGCGAACTGCTCGTTTCCGCCGTGTTCGCCGTGCTCACCCTGAGCCTGGTGCTCGTGCTGGGCCAGATTTTCCGGCAGCTTTTCAAGTTCGTCATCGACCACAACATCCCGGCGACCTACATCATCACGTTCGTCGCCTACGTCCTGCCGCTCTCGCTGATTTTCAGCATCCCGTGGGGGTTCCTGACCGCCGTGCTCCTGGTCTTCGGGCGGCTTTCCGGCGGCAACGAACTCACCGCGCTCCGCAACGCCGGCCTGAGCACCTGGCGCATCGCCCGCCCGATCCTGATCCTGTCCGTGCTTTTCTCCCTCCTCTGCCTCTGGATCAATCTCTACGTCGCCCCCCAGGCCCAGCGGGACCTCAAGGAAGCGTTTTTGAAGGTGACGACCAGCAACCCCGCCGCCGCTTTCAGTGGTGACACGGTCATCCGCGATTTTCCCGGCAAGAAAATCTACGTCGGCAGCAACGACGGCCACAAGCTCCAGAACATCCACGTTTTCAGCCTCAACGCGAACAACAAACCCATCGAGGTCCTCTACGCGCATACCGGCTCGCTCGAAACCGATCTGGTCCACAAGCAGATCAAGATGCGGCTGGAAAACATCCGCTCCGAGCAGCGCGACACCTCCGCGCCCGACGACCTCACGAAAATTCACGACGGCATCCGCATGGGCGATTTCGTGTACCCGATCTCGCTCGAAGACCTGTACATCCAGAAGCAGGGCCGTCAGAAGGTGGAAGCGTACAACTACGAGGAACTGCGCGATGACCTCCAACGCAAGCGCGATCAGTTGGCCAAGGATACGGAGCACTTCAACGCGCAGCCCGATGCCGCCGCCAAGCGGTTGGTGCGCAACGACACCAGCGCCGTCGCCGCCGCCGCGACCGAACTGAACAAGCGGTTTTCCTATTCGCTGGCGTGTTTCACGTTCGCGCTCATCGGCATCCCGTTGGGAATCACCGCCCAGCGTCAGGAAACGAGCGCCGGGTTCGGCCTGGGACTGGTCGTGGCGTTCACGTATTTTGTGATCATCATCGTGGTAAACACGTTCCGGGAGAAGGCCAACGTCCACCCGGAACTGCTCATCTGGCTGCCGAACGTCATCTTCCTCCTGCTTGGCAGCGTCCTCTTCTTCCGCCTGACCCGCCGTTGAGAAGGGCGGCTCACTCTCCTCGTTCCCAAGGAAAATTCGGGAACGAGGAGAACTTTGAAAGGACCACGCGGCTGATCCAATCGGGACGCGCTCCTAGCTTGCCCTCCGTCCGACCGCCGTCAGGAACGGCGGCAAGCTGCCCATCAACCGTCCAAACGTGTCGAAATCCACCTGTTGCTGGCCGTCGCTCAAAGCCTCGGCAGGGTTAGGATGCACCTCGATGATGAGGCCGTCCGCCCCCAGCGCCACCGCCCCGGCGCACAACGCGGGCACGAGGTCCGCCCGTCCGCACCCCTGGCTGGGATCGACGATCACCGGCAAATGCGTTTCCTTCTTGGCGATGGCCACGGCGGCCAGGTCGAGCGTGTTGCGGGTATAGGTCTCGAACGTGCGGATGCCGCGCTCGCACAGCATGACGTTCGGATTCCCGGCGGCCAAAATGTACTCGGCTCCCAACAGCCATTCCTCGATGCGTTGGGACAAACCGCGCTTGAGCAGGATCGGCTTGCCGGTTTTCGCCGCCGCCACGAGCAGCCGGAAGTTCTGCGCGTTCCGTGCGCCGATTTGCAGGATATCGGCGTGCCCGGCCACGAGGTCGGCGTCGTACTCGCTCAACAACTCGGTGACGATCTTCAAGCCTGTCTCTTTCTTGGCCACCTGCAAAAGCCGCAGCCCCTCCTTGCCCATCCCCTGAAATTCATACGGGGACGTGCGCGGCTTGAACGCCCCGCCGCGCAGGATCGTCGCGCCCGCCGCCCTGACCGCCCGCGCCGTCGTGAGCAACTGCTCCTCGCTCTCGACCGAGCACGGCCCCGCCATCATGGCGAAATGCGGTCCGCCCACCGGCACGCCGTCCACGTCGATGATCGTCGGCTCCGGGTGCGACTCGCGGCTGACCAGTTTGTAGCGTTTCTGCACGGGCATCACGCGTTCCACCTGCGAGAGCGCGTTGAGGCTTTCGAGCGTGTGGTGGGTCGTCTCGTCGCCGATGGCGGCCACGACGGTTTGCAGCGCGCCGGAGATGACGTGCGCGGTGTAACCGAGTTTTTCGACCTCGGCGATCACCTCGTCGATGTGCGCCTGGGCGGTATGGGGTTTGATGACAACGATCATGGAGATGGCGGGTGGGGGCGGGCAGATTACGCACGCCGGACCGGGAGAGCAACCACCGGGTTGCGTTCACGGACGGATGTTTGTAAATAGGCGCGTGCCACCGGAAGAAGAACACCACGCCCACGAGCCCGAGATCCCGCCGCCGGTCAACGAAGTGCAGCCGCCCACCGGCGACGCGGACATCGACCAGCAGGTCAAGGAGTTGGTCAAACGCTGGGGCTACGACCACTCGCCCGAGTTGATCGAGGAGATGCTCGGCACCGTGCTCAAAATGGCGCAGGACCGCATGAGCGTGGCGGACCTCAAGATGTACAACCG
>CAXUGY010000047.1:0-27490 GCA_964250695.1 uncultured Chthoniobacterales bacterium
TCGCGGTCGCCTTCGAGCGCGTTGGCCGTCAGCGCCACGATGGGCGTGTGCATCCCGATGTTCGCTTCCCGGCGGCGGATCTCGCGCGTGGCCGTGAATCCGTCCATCTCGGGCATCTGGCAATCCATGAGCACCACGTCGTAGGCCACCTTGGCCGTCGCTTCGAGCGCCTCCACGCCGTTGCCCACCGCATCGGCCTTGAACCCGATCTTTTGCAACTGCTTGATGACCACCTTCTGGTTGACCTGGTTGTCCTCGACGACGAGCACGCGCACGCCCTTGCCTTTGGCGGGCCGCACCACCGCCACCACGGGTGCGGGTTTCGGCGCGGCGACGGTCGGCGCACCGCCATCGCTCGTCATCAGGCCGCGGAACACCCCGTGCAACTGCGAACGCTTGACCGGCTTGTGCAGGCACGCGGCGACGTCCGTCCCCTCGCCGCAGCCGAACGTCGAACGCTGGCCGGGCGCGAGCAGCAGAATCACGCGCGTCGCCGCCAGCGCCGGGTCCTGCCGGACGATCCGTGCGAGGTTCGGTCCGTCGAGGCCGGGCAGGTGCGCGTCGGCCAGCACGAAGTGGTACGGCTGCCCGGCGGCGGCGGCTTCCTGCAACGCCCCGAGCGCCTCCTGCCCGTCGGTCAGCGTGTGGATGCCCATCCCCCAACTGGTCAACTGTTCGCGCAACACCTCGCCCGTGCCGCCGGTGCCGACGATGAGCGTGCGCGTGGTGGAAAAATTGATGAGCGTCCCGGCGGCCGCGTCGTCGTCGGCCAGCAGGATCGGCTGTTTGGGCAGCCGCACGGTGAACCAGAACGTCGAGCCCTTCCCGACGGCGCTCTCGACCCCGATTTCGCCGCCCATCAGTTCGACGAGCTGCTTCGAGATGGCCAGGCCGAGGCCCGTGCCGCCGAACTTGCGCGTGGTCGAGCCGTCCGCCTGCACGAACGCCTGGAACAACCCGCGCACGGCTTCTTCGGTCAGGCCGATGCCGGTGTCGCTGACCTGGAAACTGATCTGCACGTCGCCGATGGTCTCCTGCAGCTTGGCGACGTGGACCATCACGCGGCCCGAGTGGGTGAACTTGATCGCGTTGCCCACCAGGTTGACGAGCACCTGCCGCAACCGGCCCGGGTCGCCGCGCAGTTGCCGGGGCACGTCTTCGAGCACGTAGCAGGCGAGGTCCAGGTTTTTCTGCGCGGCCTTCTCGGCGAGCAGTTCGATGGCCCCTTCGACCGTGCCCTGCAAGTCCAGGTCCAACTCCTCGAAATCGAGCTTGCCCGCCTCGATCTTGGAGAAATCCAGGATGTCGTTGATGATGGAGAGCAGCGCGTCGCCGCTGGCGCGGATGGTCTCGATGTATTCGCGCTGGTCCTCGTCGAGCGTGGTGTCCAGCAAGAGGCTGGTCATGCCGATCACGCCGTTCATGGGCGTGCGGATTTCGTGGCTCATGTTGGCCAGGAACTGGCTCTTGAGCTTGGCGCTGGCGAGGGCCTCGTCGCGCGCCTCGGCGAGTTCGTCCTCGATGATCTTGCGCTCGACGACCTGCTGGTGGAGGATGCGGTTGGTCTCGGTGAGCTGGGCGGTGCGGTCCTTGACCCGCGCTTCCAGGTCTTCCTGCGCGCGGCGCACGACGTTTTCGGCCTGTTTGCGGTCGGTGATGTCGGTGGACGTGCCGATCCATTCGCGGATGCGGCCATCGCCTTCCAGCACGGGCACGCCGCGCGTGGAGAAAAAGCGGTACGAGCCGTCCGTCATGCGCAGGCGGTATTCGTTCTCGTAGCCGGTGCGGGTTTCCAGCGCCCAGCGCCACAGGTCGCGGGCGTGTTCGCGGTCGTCGGGGTGGATGGCGTCCATCCAGCCGTAGCCCGCGCTTTCCTCGAAGGTCTGGCCGGTGGCGTTGCGCCATTCGGGCAGGTCGGTCGTGACGCGGCATTCGGCGTCGAGCAGCCAGACGATCTGCGCGCTGGCGGCGACGAGCGAACGGTAGCGTTGCTCACTGCGCAGGGCGGTTTCGCGGGCGCGCTTCTGGTCGTCGATGTCCGTGCAGGTGCCGAACCACTGGACGACGTGCCCTTCCTGATCGCGCATGGGCACGGCGCGGCTCAGGTGCCAGCGATACGCGCCGTCCCGGCCCCGGCGCAGGCGCAGCTCGAAGTCGAGCGCTTCGCCGGTTTCCACGGCGCGCTGCATCCGTTCGCGGGCCCGGGCCTCGTCGTCGGGATGGACCACGGCCAGCCAGCCGCTGCCGGTGGATTCCTCGACGGTCATCCCGGCGTACTCGTGGAAGCGGCGGTTGAAGTGGTCGATGGTGCCGTCGGGCCGGGCGGTCCAGACGATCTGCGGCACGCTGTCGGTCATGAACCGGTAGCGGCCCACGGCTCCGGCGAGTTCCTGTTCGGTGCGGCGGCCCATGTCCACCTGCCGCTTGAGCGCGCGCCCGGCGGCGGCGACCTCGGCGGACTGCGTGCGCACCTTGCTTTCCAGGTCCATCACCTCCGCGCGCAAGCCGGTTTCCACGCGCTTGTGCTCGCCGATCTGCCGACCTAGGTCGCGGCTGGCGGCGGCAATCTGGTTGGTGCGTTCGCTGACCTCGCGCTCGACGCTGCTGCGCGATTCCTGGAGTTCCGCGTCCCCCCGGGCGGCGGCGCGCAGGTCGCGGTCGCCCTGCAGGCAGACGCAGACGAGGAACACATCCTCGAACAACGCCCACGCGGTGTGTTCCAGCCAGCGCCAGTGGGAAGAAACGTCGGCGGTGTCGCCGAAGAGCGATTGCGGCCAGTAGAACCCGCGCAGCCCCTGGTCGATGGCCATCACGCCCGTGGCCGTCGCCAGCACGCGCCAGTCGCGGTAGAACGCCAGGAACGCCAGCGAACAGAAGATGTGGTAATGCGTCTCACCGTGCCCGCTGGTGAGGTGGATCAACAGCGCGGAGCAAAGCATCTGCCCGACGGCCACGGCGTGCCGGGTGCCGACCGCGCCGGGACGGCGGTAGATGAGATAGAGCGGCAGCGCGATAAACGCCCCACCCAGGGCGACGGCGGTCGTCACCTCGATGCTGACGAAGCGCGTCTGGCCGACCCAGGTGTGCGGCGCGTACCAGACGGCGATGGCAATCTCCGCGAGCCATTGGACGACCAACAGCCCGGCGAACAGGCGGTCCACCCGTTTCGACAGAGCGGCGCGCTGGCTTTTGTAAAGCTGCTCGCTGCGCTGTTTGATAAAAACGGTATCGGCTTCCATGGAACGTCAGGGCAGTCGGGCGGACGCCGCCGGAAAATCCGGTGACGCCAGAGGAGACGCAGCAAATGCTATTCCAACCGGGACGGCGGGCGGCTTTTATTCTTCCTTGCGCGCCGTATGCGCCCCGGCCTAAAGTTGCCGATGATGGTCTCAGCCGTTGCCCCCGCCGCCCCCCCGGCTCCGGCCCCGGCGCCTGCGGTCCCCCCGCCCGCGCTCTATCTGGACACGTTCCGCTGGACGCTCCTCGCGCGGACGTTCGAGGAAAAACTTGCCAGCCTGTACCGCGCCGGAAAAATCCAGGGCGGCGTGTTCCTGGGCACCGGTCAGGAGGCGCTCAGCGCGTCGCTGGGCGTTTGTTTACACCAGGACAAGGGCGATCTTTTCGGCCCGCTGATCCGCGACATGGCGGGCCGCCTGGCCTTCGGCGAACCGCTGCTCGACGGCGCCCGCACCTACCTCGGTTCGCCCCAGGGACCCATGCGCGCCCGCGACGGCAACATCCACCGGGGCCGCCCGGCCGAAGGGCTGTTCGCCATGATCTCGCACCTCGGCACGATGGTTGCCACCATCGCCGGCGCGCTGCTCGCCAAGCGGTTGCAGGGCAAGCTCGACGGCGTGGTCGGCGCGACGTGCATCGGCGACGGCGGCACCTCGACCGGCTCCTTTCACGAGGGCATGAACATGGCGGCGGTCGAGCGGCTGCCGCTGGTCGTCATCGTGGCCAACAACCAGTACGCCTACTCGACGCCTACCCGCAAACAGTACGCCTGCGCGGATTTGCTGGACCGGGCCGCCGGTTACGGGTTCGCCGGGCACGCCGTGGACGGCACCGACCTCGGCGCGTGCCTGGAAACCTTGCAGCACGCCGTGGCCGCCGCGCGCCAGGGCCACGGCCCGCAGATGATCGTCGCCAAACTCCTGCGGCTGACCGGGCACGGCGAGCACGACGACGCCTCGTACATGGACCCGGCCCTGCGCACGTCCGCCCTCGGGGGCGATTGCGTCAAATTGGCCCGCCAGCACATCCTCGCCAACGATTGGGCGACCGCCGCCGACCTCGACGCGTGGCGCGCCAAATGCGTCTCGCAGGTGGACGCCGCCTTTGCCACCGCCTCGTCCGAACCGCCGCCGAACCCCGCCCGGGAAGACTGGTCCGCCCTGAGCACCCGGCGGCTCGCGGGCGATGCATCCGTCGCCTGATCCCCCGTTGCGCTGGTTGATAGCGGCGCTCCTTTCCCCCACTATCGGATGAGCATCACCTATCTGGAAGCGATCCGCGAAGCCCAGGCCCGCGCGCTGGCCGAGGACGACCGCGTGTTCATCTACGGCCAGGACGTGGGCGCGTTCGGCGGCGCGTTCAAGGCGACCAAGGGGTTGGCCAAGGAATTTCCCGGGCGGGTGCTCGATTCGCCCATCAGCGAGGACGCGCAGGTGGGCGTGGCCATCGGCGCGTCGATTGCAGGGATGCGGCCCATCATCGAGATGCAGTTCGCGGATTTTTCGAGCGTGGGTTTCAGCCAGATCGTCAACCAGGCGGCGACGCAGTTCTGGCGCACGCAGGTGCCCTGCCCGGTGGTGGTCCGTCTGCCCAGCGGCGGGACCAGCGGCGGCGGGCCGTTCCATTCGCAGAGCGTGGAAGCCATTTACGCGCATTATCCGGGACTGATCGTGATGACCCCGGCCACCGTGGAAGACGCGTACCAGATGTTCCTCGAAGCCGTGGCCATCGACGACCCGGTGGTGTTCTGCGAGCACAAGTTTCTCTATTACCACCTCAAGGCCGAACGCCTCCCGGCCGCCGACGAACCCGCCCTGCCCGTGGGCCGCGCCCGCATCGCCCGCGCCGGACGCGACGCCACGGTGGTGACGTACAGCGCGATGGTCCACGAAGCCCTGTCGGCGGCGGACACCCTCGCGGCGGACGGCGTGCAGATCGAGGTGGTCGATCTGCGCTCGATCAAGCCGCTCGACCTGGACACGGTGCTCGGCAGCGTGGCGCGCACCGGACGGTTGCTCTGCGTGGGCGAGGCGTTTCCCTGGGGCGGCGTGACGGCGGAAGTCGTTGCCCGCGTGGTCCAGGACGGGTTTTCCTTGCTCGACGCCCCGCCCCGGCGTCTCAACGCCAAGGATACCCCGGTTCCCTATCACCCCCAGCTCTGGCAGGTCCATCGTCCGGGCGCGGCGTCCATTGCGCGCGAGTTGCGCGAACTCCTCAAATTCTAATGTTCCCCCGGCCCTCCATGCGCGTCCCCATCCTCATGCCCCAACTCGGCGAGTCCATCGCCGAGGCGACCGTCGTGAACATCGCGGTGCAGGTGGGCGATCACGTCGCGGCGGATCAGGAGATCATCGAGGTCGAGACCAACAAGGCGCTGCTGCAAGTGACGACGCCCTGCGCGGGCAAGCTGCTCGAACTGATCGTCCAGCCGCAGGAAACCTACGCCGTGGGCACGACGCTCGGTTACGTCGAAGCCGCGCCGGAAGAGGTCGAGCGGCTAGGATTGCAGCCGACGGATGACGCCGGGGAGGCAGGCGCGTCGATGGGTGACGTGGAACCCGGGACGGAACGCAACGGCCAGCACGAGGCGGCGGACGTGCCGCTCCGGGCCGAGGAACCGACCGGCGGCGCCACGGACCGCGAACCGGCGGTCTCGCAGCCGACGCTGGCGACCGTCGGTCTTGGCGGTGGCCTGCCGGTGCCCGCGCGGTTGACCGGAGCCGGTTACCTGTCGCCCCGGGTCAAGGCGCGGGTGGCGGAACTCGGGTTGCAAGCCGCCGACCTTGCCGGGGTGGCCGGCACGGGCGCGGGCGGACGGGTCACGGTCGATGACCTGGAAAAATTTCTCGCCGACCTGGATGCGCGGACGACCCGGCCCGCCCCGGCGATGCGCGTGGCGGTCGGTGACGCGATGCGCCGCAGTTGGGCACGCCCGCTGGCGACGGTCGGACGGTCGGCGCGGCTGGATGCGCTCCTCGCCCACCGCAAAACCCAGGCGGACCCGAAACCCGGCGTGGTGCTGTACGTCATCCGCGCGCTGGCGCTGGCGCTGGCCGAGGACGACACGCTGGCGAGCCGCCTCATCGGCAAGCGGCTGGTGCCCGCTTCGTCGGTGGACATCGGGTTCGCGGTCGAGGTGGACGGCGGGTTGATGGTTCCCGTTTTACGCCGGGTGGACACGCTCCCACTGGGCCAACTCAACCAGCCATACCAGGACCTCGTCGTGGCAGCACGGCGGCGGCAACTCCCGCCCGACACCACCGGCAACGCGGCGGCGACCGTGACGAATTTCGGCACGTTCGGGCTGACCTGGGCGACGCCGATCCCGCTGCCCGACGAATCGCTGATGCTCGGACTGGGAGCCGGGCAGAAAGTGCCGGTCTGGGACGAGGAGAAAGCCGGGTTCGTGCCTGCAACCGAGGCGGAAATCACGCTGAGCTTCGACCACCGCGCGCTCGACGGCGGCAGCGCAGGCCGTTTGTTGGCGCGCTTGGCCAAATTACTCGCCGAGCCGGAAACGCTCTGAAAAGCTGTTGAGTTGCACGTTTTCCTCGTTGCTTGGGAACGAGGGGCAACGAGTAAACGATCTTCCGACCGCCGCTGGTAGGGAGTGGTGTCTGCCGAGGGCCGGAGGGTCCTTCGACGGCGGCTGACAGCCTTCGCTCAGGATGACAGAGCCTTGAAAGAACGGCGCGGCTTACCCAATCGGGATGCGTTTCAATCCTTCGACTTGATGTCCTTGATCGGTACGACCGGCTGCTTGACCAGCACGGGCAGCACGATGCCCGAAGCCCGGGCTTCGTCCCGATACACCCGCTGGGTCGCCGCCTTGAAATCCTCCGGCCTAGCGTCCGGGATGTTCATGAACACCTGCGGATTCCGGTCCGTCACCGGGAACCACGAACTCTGCACCTGCACCATGAGGCGATGCCCGCGCCGGAACGTGTGGTTAATGTCGGGCATGGTAAAATCGACTGCCTCCACCTGCCCCGGCACGAAGGCCTCGGGCTTTTCCATGCTGCGCCGGAACTTGCCCCGGAACGGCTCACCCCGGATGAGTTGCTGGAATCCCGCCATCGTCACGCTCGGCGGCCTCACGTCGCCCGCGATGGTCTTGCTGTTGGCGTGCTCGTCGGCGTCGGCGGGGTCGGGATAGTCGGGCGGGTAAACGTCGATCAACTTCACGTCCCAGTCCGAGTCCGTTCCCGACGTGGACACGAAGAGTTTCGGCGACACCGGACCGGCCACCGTCAGGTCGTCCTCCAGCGGCCCGGTCTGGTAGGTCAGCACGTCGGGACGCGTCGCGGCAAAACGCTGGTCGCTGACCATGTACTCCGGCGGCACGGCCACCGCATAATAAGCCAGAAACGGCACCGGTTTGTTCGGGTCGCTCACGTATTCATCGAACGACGGCCCGGCCGCCTTCGCCCGGTCCGGCGGCGTGGACGACAGTTCCCCACCCGGCTGAAAATAAAACAGGCGCGGCTCCACGCCCGGCGGCGGCCAACTCGGGTAATGCCGCCAGACGTTCGTGCCCGTCTCGAACACCGTCGCCTTGGCGAGTTTCGCGTCCGGCGCGTCCTTGAGGTGCTGCTCGAAGAACGGAAACGCCACGAACTCCCGGTAATAATCCGCCGTGTTGGCCGCGAAATCGACGTAACCCAACTTTCGTCCGTCGAGCCGCCCCCAGCCACCGTGAATCCACGGCCCGACCACCAGCTTGTTCTCGGTGCCCGGGTTGTTCTGCTCGATGGCATGGAACGCCGAGAACGGTCCCTGCAAGTCCTCCGAATCGAACCACCCGCCGACCGTCAGCACGGCGCAGTGAATGTTCTTGAGGTGCGGCGCAAGGTTGCGCGCCTGCCAGTATTCGTCATACGTGTCGTGGCGCACCTGATCGTCCCATTGCCAGCTCTGGTCCTTGGCGAAAAACTGGCTCAACGCGCCGAGCGACCCCTGGCGCAGGAAAAAATCGTAGCCGTCGTCCGTCCCGTACTCGAACGGGGTCCACTTGCGCGGTTCCGCCGTCGGGTTGGCCTGCGGCTTGAACGAACTGTAGAACGAAAAATTCGCCGCCAGCATGAAAGCTCCGCCGTGGTAGGCGTCGTCGCCTTTGAAGAGGTCGATCATCGGGGCCTGGGGCGACGCCGCCCTGATCGCGGGATGGGAGTCGATCACGCTCGCCGCCGTGAAAAAGCCCGGGTACGAGATGCCCCAGATGCCGACCCTGCCGTTGTTGTTGGCGACGGTCTTGAGCAGGAAATCGACCGTGTCGTGCATGTCGCTGCTCGGGTCCACGTCGGACGCCGATTTCTTGTCGTCCACGTGCGGGTACATCTCCACGAACTTGCCTTCCGACTCGAAACGCCCGCGCACGTCCTGAAACACAAAGATGTACCCTGCTTTGTCGAAAGCCTCTGCCGGGCCGAGGTGCCGCGTATTGGGCGGAAAATGGTCCACGCCGTAGCGATTCGTGCCTTCGCGTCCGTCCGCCACGCTGACGCTGTAGGGCGTGCGCACCATCAAAAACGGGTAGGGCTTACTCTGGTCCTTGGGCACATAAACGGCGGTGAAGAGCTTCACGCCGTCACGCATCGGGATGCGGTACTCGTACTTCGTGTAATGCTCGCGCACGTCGAACGGCGCTTCGTCGGCCTTCTTCTCCGTGGTTGGCGAGGCGGGCGGACGGTTCTGGGCCCGGACGGTCCCGGCGGCGGCAACGAGGCAGACCACGAATAAACGGATGAATTTTTTCATAAAACCCGTCGTGATCATACGCAGAAAATCCCTCTTGTCCCGCGCAGCCGTGAAAACACGCGCCCCGCGCCTCGTGAGTCGGCGGTGTTGGCGAATGACAACCATTCCTCCGCCAGCGCAAATACTCATTGACCCCCATTCGCCAACCGTGTTGAATGCCACGCTGGCAGCAGCATGGTCGCTTCACTTCACCTATTTCCTGCTGGCCTCACATTTTTGTCTGACGGCGATGAAAAATTACCTGGTCATCTTGGTCACCATCGGGATGGGATATGCCTACTGGTATCAACTTCCTGAGAAAGTGCCTACAGCCAGCGCGCCCGCCCCTACCCCCGCGCCCGTGCCCGTGCCCGCGCACAGACCGTTCGTCGCGTCGCATACGCTTTTGGATGAGCCCGCCCGCCCGGCGGGTAGCCACGACGGCGTGCCGGGGTCCGTTTGGCTCGGCAATGATCATACCAACAACCCACATCGCTAGGATTATCCATGGACAAGCGCCTCGCTTACATCATCGTCGGAGTTCTCGTCATTTGTTATTTGATCGGGCAGAAAACCCATCCTGAATTGATGCAGGAACTGCCGGCCAAGGCCGCGGCAATGTGGGCAAACAAATCGTTCACGCCCCGAGCGGACAACCCCGGATCGTCGGCAGACGGATGGGAAAAGCACCGGCAAGATGTTTTCGCCTCACGGCTGGCCGATTCCAAGCGCCGCGCCGTCGCCAAATTTCCCTCGCTGGCGGTGGCTGATTCCGAGATAAATATCCGCTTCGTTTACCGGTACAAGTGCATGGTCAAAGACAACAACCCGCGTTTGCAAGCCCCCAACTGGCCCGAACTGCTTGCCGACGAATGCGCCGACACCATGCATCTCAAGCCAGGCGGCGCCGCTCCGGCACCTGATGCGCCAACCCACGTTCCCGCGGCGGCAAAAACTTCTGTTGCCACCCGCTGATATGAAAGCTGGCTCGTGCATTTGTTGGAGCGGGGCAGCCACCGGGTCATCAAGCGGTGTGGTTCGACCAGCTACCTCGAAGATTTAGTATGCGCGAGAAAACATCTCGGTAGACAGGGGTCAGGGTGGATGGCGACCTCCGGGCACCATAAGGGCCACCCGCCCCCTGGCGGCCTCAGAAAGTGATCTTGCCCCGATAAAGAGGTTCTTCCGCACTTTGTGTGGATTGATCGACACGACAGCATTGCCGGTCGGTCTCGTCCCTCCGAGATTGCTCCGCATCGACGGACGGCTCGCCCCAGTTCCACACAAAGTGCGGAAGAACCTTTATCGGGGCAAGATCAGTCGCCATCCACCCCGGAACCTTCTTCCGCTCGCTGAGAACTCCGCTGCAACCTGCTTGAGCGGTGGCGCGCAGAATGCGGCTCGGGAAAACTCCGTCCTCCCGAGCCGCGCAAGGCACCCGTGCCAACCCCGCCTCTTACAGCCGTCCCTTCACCACCCGGTAGATGCGTGATCCTTGCGCCTGCGCCATCGGCGCGTCTCGCAACGGCACCGCCTCCAGCCACTCCGGGATCCGGCCGCCGTCCAGCGGATTCGCCAGCCGGAACGCCAGCGTCCGCCGCACCGCCTCCACGTCCACCCGCCCGAGCTTGAGCCACTGCAACTCCAACACGAACGGCGGCGTCGCCGTTACCACGACAAAGTCGATCCCCCGTTCACGCGCGATCCGCCGGGCCATGACGTCGCCGCCCTCGTCGTTATAGAAATCAATCGCCATGTGGCAGCCGCCGAGATTCTCCCAGTAGTACGATCCCACCGTGTCCACGCCCCCGTAATAATGCAGCACGGGACTCGATCCCGGCGCTGCCATCACCCGCGCCGGACGACTTTGCTCCTCCCGGGCGTCGGCGGATAATTTCAGGTTCCACGCGACCTCCTTGCCCACCATCATGTCGCCCAAGATCGCCCGGGCATGGGTTGCCGGGTCCTCCGCGCAGGTGCGCATTTGCAGCACGCCGTAACCCGTCCAGCCCGGCACCGTCAGCGCCAGCAACACCAGCGGCAGCGGCATTGCCCGGCCCGGCACCGCCGCCAGCCACTTCGGCAGCGGCACGCACGGCGCGACGAGCAAAGCCAGGGCGGCGAGAGAAGTTTCCAGGAAGCCCATCCAGCGGTTTTGCAACAGCGTCCAGCCCAGAAACACCGTCACCAGCACTCCGCCGACGACCAGTCCCGCCCGCCGCCACGCCGGCAGCCGTCCGCGCCGCCACACCAACACCAACACTGCCAGCGGCAGCGCCAGGGTGAGCAGCCCGGTGTAGTTCCAAAATTCGTGCAACGCCCGACCCACGCCCGGCGGGTCGATCCACGGGCGGCCTTCGGAAATCACCTTGGTCGAACGCAGCAGCACGGGGTCCCGCAACGAGAACCAGGCTTTCGGCCCGAACGCGACCGCCAGCGGAAACAGGCTCACCAGCAGCAGAGCCGCCACCCCGCGCAGGACCATCTCCCGTCCGCGCCGCCGGACGTTCGCCCAATCCGTGCGCGCCAGCATGGCCGTGGTCATCAACTCACCCGCTCCCAGCCAACCCAGCGCGATCAGCGGATGGTTCACCTCCAGCCGCATCTCCACGTGCGACGGAAAATATTCGATCCCGTAAAACGCGAGGCTCGTCAATGCCCCCGCCCGCGACCAACGCAGCCAGAGTTCCGGCGCGAAACGCACTCCCTCCACCTGCCATTTTTCCCCCCCGAACCACAGGACGGCCAACACCGCACCTGCTCCCAGGACGGCGACACAAACCATCTGCTGCGTCGAGCCGATCCACAGTCCCAGCCCGCCGCACACACCCGACGCCGTGAACCACGTCCGCGCCTCGCGCCTCGGCCCCGGCCGCACCAGAAACACGTCCGGTCCGTCCGGCCACGCCGGGCCGACCCGCGTCCAGCCCAGCCCTCCCATCAACGCGCCGAGCACCAGTCCCAGAAACGCCATCAGGTGCAGCCCGTGATGATCCGGCCGCCCGTACGAAAAATCCCATTCCACGCCCCACAACGCCGCCAGCGTCACCAGGAAGATGCCCGTGGACCACGCGTCCAGCCGCTTCCGCAGGATCGGAATCAGCGCACCGAGAAACAACGCGAAGAGCACCGGGTTCGCCCACGCCGCCGCTGGCGCGATGGCCGCCTCCATCGGCAGGCCGCCGACCCGATGCGTCACCCCGCCGAGCAGCAGCAGCCACCAGCTAAAGCTCGAACTCCAATGCCGTTCCCGTCCGGCGGGCGCGTTGTCGTAGGGAAAATCGTGCGGGCGCACCGTGCCGTCGCGGACCTGCCGCTGGGTCAGGTTGATCCAGACGTGCGAATCGGGATCGAACATCGTCGGCGGCTGCGTTTTCTCCAGCTCCGCGCACGCGCCCCGGTCCGCGACGTTTTGCGGCGACATCCGGCAGGCCCGTTCCAGGCGGTCTGCCGCCGTGGCGACCCGATAATAATTGGCGGCCGTCAGTCCCACGAACCCCAGCGCCAGCACTCCGAAAAACGCGACGACCCACCCTGCCCTCGCCGGTCGTGGAACCGCCGGTTTTGTCACGGCGACGAGCACAGCAGCGCGCGGTTCGAGGACGGCGGGAGACATGGCCCCTCTCCCAAGCAGGAACAGAGCCAGAAAATCCGTCGTGGCGCGCTTCTAGCTCTAGATTAAAAGTCGAACGCCAAACCGGAAAGGTCCCACGATGCACACCCATTCTCCCGACGCTCCGTTAGCCGCCACGCCGCGCATCCTCATTTTCATCGTCGCCTACAACGCGAAAACGACGCTGCCCTGGGTGCTCGACCGCATCCCGGAGAGCCTGCGACGCGAGAACGTCGAGGTGCTGGTGATCGACGATTCCTCACCCGACGACACCTTCCAAACCGGCATCGACTACGTCGCCAACCACCGGGACCAGAGCGGGTTGACCATCACGATCCTACGCAACCCTGAAAACCAGCGTTACGGCGGCAACCAGAAGCTCGGCTACCGCTACGCCATCGAGCACGGTTTCGATTTCGTCGCGCTGGTCCACGGCGACGGCCAGTACGCCCCCGAATGCCTGCCCGACCTGCTCGCCCCGTTGATCGTGGGCGAGGCCGACGCCGTGTTCGGCTCGCGCATGATGACCCGGGGCGGCGCGCGCCAGGGCGGGATGCCCCTTTACAAATTCCTCGGCAACAAGGTGCTGACCCGTTTTCAAAACGCGCTCCTCGGCACGCACCTCACCGAGTTCCATTCCGGCTATCGGCTCTACGCGGTCCACGCGCTCGAACAGGTTCCTTTCGAGTGCAACACCGACGATTTCCATTTCGACACGGAGATCATCATCCAGTTCGTGCTGGCCGGGCTGCGCATCCGCGAGTTGCCCATCCCCACGTATTACGGCGACGAGGTTTGCCGCGTCGATGGGATCAAATACGCCCGGGACGTTTTCAAGACGATGCTCCGGGCCCGCGTCCACCAGATGGACCTGCTCTACGACCGCAAGTTCGACGTGGACACCCCGGGCCGCTCCTACGAACTCAAGCTCGATTACCCGTCCTCGCACACCTTCGCGCTCGCCGCGGCCCGGCCCGGGAGCGAGGTGCTCAACGTCGGCATTTCCAAGGCGGACCTCGCCCCCGAACTGGCCGCCCGCGCCTGCCACGTGACCAACCTCGGCGAACCGCCTTCCGCCTCTTCCGCCGACATCCCTTCCATCGCCTGGAACCTCCAGGCCGCCGAGTTCCCCGTGGACGTTTCGCGCTACGACCAGATTTTCCTGCTCGACGTGATCGAGCACCTGCACGAGCCGGAACGGTTCATGGAAGAACTGCGTTTTGCCGCCCGCCGCCACCGCCCGGAAGTCGTCATCGCCACGGCGAACGTCGGCTTCATCGTGACGCGTCTGATGCTGCTTTTCGGTCAGTTCAACTACGGCCGGCGCGGCATCCTGGATCGTTCGCACCGCCGCCTGTTTACCTTCGCTTCCCTGACGACGCTGCTGGAACAATCCGGCTACAAAATCCTCGAGACGCGCGGCGTGCCCGCGCCGTTCCCGCTGGCGGTGAAAACGCCGTGGCTCAGCCGTCTGCTGCTGCGAGCCAACCAATGGCTTCTAAACGTCTCCCGCCAATGGTTTTCCTACCAAATTTTTGTCCGCGCCCAGGCCATGCCGAGCGTGCATCACCTTCTGGAGCAGACCGTCGAAAACAGCGACGCCTTGCGCGGCCAGCACGCCTTGCCGAGCGAGATCATTTGAGAATGCTCAACGCGCGCAGCAGGTCCATCGGCACCAGTTCATACAACGGATATTGCACCGCCAGCCGGTGATACTGGTCGAGGTCAAAGACGCACAGTCCGGCAACGGCTACCGCCAGCACCGGCCACCGCCAGCGTTTCCCGCCACGCGCCGCCAGCAGCGCCACCTGCCCGACCGCCAACGCCCGCAACGGCAAGTCCCAGATCGTCGCGTAGCGCAGGTTCATGCCGTACTTCACGTTGGCCATGAGCAAATAACTCGCCACCACGAAGACGACGCCGAACCAGAGCGGGCGATCCTCGCGGCGCGCCTGTAATTGGAAGATCATCGCCATTCCCAGCAGGAAAACCAGCGGGCTGATCGTCAGCAAATCCAGCAGGTAGCGATACCAGGGGCCGTCGCCGGTGGCGATGGCGTATTCGAGGTGCAGGTTCTTCGGCACGCCCAGCAGGTAGACGTTGCACAGCGTGCCGAGACCCCCGGCGGCGTTGGTCAGAATCGCCACGCCGATGACCGGCCCGACGAGCGTCCAGAGGAGCAGCGGGCGTGAGATCGTGCCGAAACGCAACCAGCGGTTCGCCGCCAGGATCACCAGGATCGCCACGAACACGAAAAACGCGTTCTCCTTGGTCGTGACCATCGCCGCCAACCCGAGTGCGTAGGTCGCCAGCCACACGCGGTGGCCCGGCCGTTGCAGGTTTTCCCAGAGTGCCCAGAGCGTCAGCAACGCCCAGAACTCGAAGAATCCGTCCACCAGCGCGTGTTGCGCCAGGTGGATCTGGAGCGGCGAAAACGCCATCAGCGCAAACACCGCCAGCGCAAGCCGCCGGTCGGAGAACCACCGCCGCGCCAACCCGCCCGCCACGAGCAACGTCCCGACGCTGAACACCCGCGACACCGCGTGGAAACACGCCAGCGGCTCCGCGCCGAACAGCCCGTGCCAGCCGTAGGCGCAAAGGATATAAAGAAAACGCGTCGGCGGCAGGATCGAACCGGGGAGGGTCTTCTGGTAGTCGAGGTAGCCATCGACGATGTCGGGATAGCGGCCCAACCCGACGCGGATCAGTTGCCCGAGATAGTGACGGTAGAGGGCCTCATCGAAGCCCACGCCTCGAAAGGCCGCCCAGGGGCACAGCCGCACGCCCAGACCGACCGCGGCGACGACCGCCGTCAGGATCGTGACCCAGGGCACGGTTCGCCGGGGCGCGGCCGGGACCGGGGAGGAGCGTTCCGGCAAAATATCCACGGAGGATTCTACGGCGGTGGCCATGCAAACGAGCGGAGGGAGGTCAGGGGATGAGGGTGGCCCGGGAGGCTTCGAGCCGGTCGCTGAGCTTGTGGAACGACGGTTCGCCTGGCCGCAGACGCAGGGCTTCGGTCATGGCGGCGTGCGCGCCATCGAGGTCGTGGCGTTCGTAGCGCACCTCGGCCAGCAGGTAATTCGTTTTGGCGTCGCCCGGGTCGATCTGCAACGAGTTGCTCAGGAACACCTCGGCCAACGGCCAGCGTTTCTCCTCAATGGCCAGCACCCCCAGGTTGTTGAGCGCCCGGTCGTGCCGGGGGTCGAGCTGGAGCGTGCGGCGGTAGAAGCCTTTGGCCTTGTCGCGGTCACCCCGGGCCAGCCAGAGGTTGCCCAGCGCGAAATGAGTTTCCGCGTTCTCCTGGTTGTTGAGCAAAACGCGCTCCAATTTGTGCTGCGCCCGGTCGAAACGACCCTGCTCCAAATCGGCGAGCGAGCTGTTGTAGTCGTCGAGGTAGAGCAGCGCCGGGTCCACGGGACGGTTGACCAACAGGCAGGCCAGGGCCAGCGCCGTGGCATAAGCGGTGAGCGGCAGCCAATGGCGGGCACGCAGTTCGCGCCAGCCTTCCACCACGCCGAAACTGCCCAGCAGCAACAGCCCGGGCACGGCGGCCAGGCGGTAACGCTCCGTGACGAAGACCGTCAGCAAGGAGGCCATGTGCAGCGCGACCGCGAGGATGATCCACCAGGCGCGGGGCCGCCGCGCCGCCGCCAGCAGCAGACCCGGCAACGCCAGCACCACCACCCACCCAAAGGTGGGTCCCGGCAGGAGGACACCGTTTTCCTTCATCGTGCCCAGGACCCCGAGGTCGTCGTACTGAAAGCCGCTCCAGAAATTGCCCAGTTTTTTCGCTTCCAGACGCAGCCAGTCGCCCGGGTGCTCGCGGATGTATTGCCGGGCCAGCGACGACCAGAAGACGGAGACCTCCACCCGCTTGAGCGGATGACCGGCCGCGCGCTCGGCCCAGAAGATCGAATCCTTCAACATGCCCTGCTGATCCGCGTGGAGCGGCGCGGGAATCTGCGGGTAGCCGTTGGCCTGCGCGTTGTTGCCGATGAAGAAGTTGATGCCGCTGTGGGCCGAGAGCACGACCGGCTCACCCGCCAGCAGATAGTTGTGCAACGCGCACGGCAGGACCCCGAGGCCCATGCCGCCGACGAGAGCCGCCGAGGCCAGCCACCGCGCACGGGGGGTGAAGGGCCGGGCGTACAACGTGCCCCACTCGTCGCGCAGCCAGATGGCCGCCAGCACCAGCGGGATCAGGAACAGGATGTTCGCCACCATCATCGCCACGACGCCCGCCAACAGCCCCAGCCCGAGGAACTTGCCCGCCGACGGACGCACCACCCGCCGCCGCAAGGTCCACCACACGACGAACCAGAACGCCGCCACCAGATAGACGGTCGGCATGAGGATCGTCCCGTAAGCCTGCGCGGGCACGAAGAAAACCCAACCCAGCGCGGCGAGAGCGCCCATGAGCGTCAGCGAGCGGGAGTGGGCCGGTTCGCCGTGGCGGGCGAACGCCAGCGCCGCGAGCCGGAAGATGATCGTGGCCGTGAACGCCTCGGTGATCACCTGAAGCAGCGCGGCCACGAAGGGTTGGAAGCCGACCAGCTTATAGACGGCGGCGAGAAGGTAGGCGTAACCCGGCAGGCCGTAGAACGCCTGGTGATCGGTCAGGGTCCCCCCGGCGATCCGCCGTGCCCATTCGCTGTAGAATTTCATGTCGCCCTGGTTCGGCAGAAATTCCGGCCTGTCGGCGGCGCGGCAGAGCACCCAGAGCCGGACTACCAGTGCGGCGAGGAACACCGCCATGACCGGGGAAATTTTCCACCGCTTCAGAGTAAAAGGACCGGTGACGGATTCCATGACCCGCGCTTACCAAGCAGGTCCCATGCTGATACACCCCGACAACCCAAATTTCTTGCGTTGAGCGGATTCTCAACCGTGCGCCAATTATTCGCACATTTGAAATTTCAGGTGTTTTAACAGGAAGACATGGGCAAGCCTCAGGACCGCTTCCCGGCCAAATGCGCACACGAAAATTCTTTTGCGGCAGCCGTTGCAAGTCCCGGTCTACAGAGAAACGGCGTCCACCGGATGGCCAAGAACGCCCGGCGGCGGTCCGGCAGGTTCGCACCGGTTGGCATCACAGTTGCTAAAACGTTCTGCCAAGCGAGGACGTCATCCGACACCCCGCGAAACCGCAATCCAACGATACCTCATCCAAAGACCGAAAGACTATGCTTCAGAAGATCCGTAAATCCCGTGGGGGTTTCACCCTCGTCGAAATCATGATCGTGGTGGCCATCATCGCCCTGCTGGCGGCGATTGCCGTCCCCGGTTTCCTCCGTGCCCGTAAACGCTCCCAGGCCACCAGCATCCTCAACGATGCCCGCGTGATCGACGGCGCGCTCGACCAGTACGCCATCGAAAACAACAAGAAAGGCTCGGACACCGTGACCGCGCAGAACATCAAGGCGTTCTTCAAGCCCGGCTCGCGTTTGTACGCTCAGGCCTCCACCTCCGGTACGGTCCTGTCCGACATCATCGGCAACAACTACACCTACGCGACGTTTGACAGCGGCGTCCACGTCAACACCGCCACCACGGCGAATTTCGCGGATGTCATCGACACCGCCAGTTCGTTCTGGGGTGCTTACTACCAGTAAGTCTGACCGTCAATCTTGCCGTGCTCCGGCAGTGAACACGACGCCCTTTCGGCTTGCCCCGGAAGGGCGTTTGGCGTTTCCGGGCCGTGTTTTCGCAATTTTCGATTCTCAGACGAAGAACCCTTTTCCCCATTCGCAATCGCTCAGCTTATTTTTTTTATGTCCGCCCAGTTGCTTCCCTTTCCCGACCCGGTCCGTGCGCCGGAGGCAATGCGCCCACCGGCAGCCAGACAGACAGCAGGCGCCCGGCTGGCGGAGTTCGCGCGGAGTCCGCTCGGTGCGCTATGCCTGCTGGGAGCGGCGGTGCTCCTGATCTACGCGCCGAGCCTCAACGCGCAGTTCCTGTGGGACGATCTCGCGCTCGTCCGCAATAATCTGCTCATCCGCAGCCCCCGGTTCTGCGCGGAGGTTTTCCGGCACACGCTGTTCGACGGCAATTCCAATTTCTACCGCCCGACGCAGACGCTCGTCTTTCTGGCCGATTACTGGTGCTGGGCGTTGAATCCGTTCGGTTATCATCTGACGAGCATCCTCATCCACGCCGCGAACGCGGGTCTGTTGTTCCTGGTTTTGCGCCGGACGCTGCCCGGGTTGCACCCCCGGCCCGGCGACGGACGCCACGCCGGGCCGATGGCCTTCTTCGTGGCGCTGGTCTGGGCGGTGCATCCGGTCCACAGCGCCGCCGTCGCCTATGTTTCCGGCAGCGCGGACAGCCTGGCGATGGGGTGTTGTTTATCGGCGTGGTTGCTGTGCGAACACGCGCTGGACGCCGGGCGGGCCTGGACGCGCGCGCTGCTCGCCGCCGGAGCGTTCGGGTGCCTGTTGCTCGGGCTGTGCTCGAAGGAAATCGCCGGGATCTGGTTATTGCTCTATCTCGGGTACCTCTTTGCGCTCCGGCCCGATGCCGCCCGCCGGGGCCGGTGGGTGGTGGTGATCGCCAGCGTCGCGGCGGTGGGCATCTACCTCGGCTTACGCCATCTGCCGCCCACGCCGCCCGCGCCGCCGCCGCTGCCGCCGCTGCCCGCCAAAGGGGTGCTCATGCTGCGCGCGCTCGGTGACTACGGCAGCCTGATGATTTTTCCCGCCAAGCTCTTCATGGAACGGCAAGTCTTTGCCGCGCCGGGCCTGGCGAACCCAGCGGACGCGTCGGTTTACTTCGCGCTCGGGGTCGCGGGGGTGATGGTGCTCGTGGCGTTCGCCGCCGGGGGGTGGTGGCGGGGCCGGGGACAGACCCTCCGGCGCGCCGGGGCGGCGTGGTTCCTGGTGGGATTCCTGCCGGTGTCGAACCTGTTCGCCCTCAACGCCAGCGTCGCCGAACACTGGCTGTACCTGCCCAGTATCGGGTTTCTCCTGTTCCTGGCCGGGGTGACGCTGGACGTGCCGCCGCTTTTCCGGGGACGCGGGGCGGTGGCCGCGCTGGCCGTCGTGATCGGGCTGCTGGGCGCACGCACCTGGTGGCGCACGTTCGACTGGACCGACGAGCTGACCTTTTTCCGCCAAACCATCGCCGACGGCGGCGACGTGCCCCGCGCCCGCGCCGGACTCGCCGCCGCGTACCGGCGCGCCGACGCGGACGGCGACGCCATCGCCGTGCTGCGCGAGGTGGTGGCGCACTATCCCAACGTGCTCTCCTCCCGCATCAATCTCGCCACCGCGCTGGCCCGCCAGGGCCATCTGCCCGAGGCCAAAACCCTCCTGGAAAAGACCGCCGCCGAGCTTTTCACGCGCGGCAGCAACGACCCCCGCGAAGTGATCACCACCCTCCGGGCGCTGGACCATCTCGAAGGGGCCGACCCCGCCTGGCCCGAACACCGCCGCGCCCTGTTCGTCAATGCGATGCACCGCCACCCGGATTCCTGGGAGTTGGTCGAAGTCGGCGTGAAGGATTGCCAGCAACAGGGCCAGACCGCACAGGCGCTTCCGCTCGTCCAGCGTTACGCCAACACGCATTGGTGGCACGAGCCGTCGCATTTCCTCCTGGGCCGGGTCGAGGCGGACCTGGGCCACTCCGAGGCCGCCCTCGCCGCCTGGACCGAGGCCGCGCGGCTGGACGTTTACGACGCCGAGGCTCCGAGCGCCGCCGCCGGGCTGTGCTTGCGGGAAAACCGGATGGACGAGGCGTGCCGGTTCCAGGCGCAGGCCGTGCGCCGCCAGCCCGATAGTCCGCGCCAACGCGTGCTTTTCGCGCAGGTGCTCCGACGGCAAGGCGACACCGCCCAAGCGGACCATCAGCTCGCCCGGGCGGACCAGATGATCAAAGCAGCCAACGAATAGACCTCTTTCACCCTTCCTGAAACCTCACGCCAAGCCGCCAAGGAAAAGGCAAAGAGGAGAAGGATAAAAAGGGCGTGCAAAGGCGCATGGCGAAGGAGGTCTCTTAGAACGCTGCCTCCGAAAAAAACTTTGTAAAGGTTTTCGCTACATACACACAGAACTGGGAGGCCCGACGCCCGTGGCGGCCAGCCCGGCGGAACACTATTCCCCGCGGCCAAGGAGAAGAGGTATCAGTCTTGCTGTTCAATGCGCCGGGAGGCTTTCATTCCAGGTTTCCCATCATTCATTCAATCCATCATCATCCCGCCACCATGAGCCGCTCCGACCTCCATGAAACACCCACCACGACCTTTCTCCGTTGCTAGCCGGGGTTTTACCCTGGTGGAAATGATGATTGTCGTTGCAATCGTCGCCCTGCTGTGCGCCATCGCGATGCCCAGTCTCGTCCGCGCGCGCAAGCGAGCGCAAGGCGTCGCCATCCGCAGCGATCTGCGGTTGATCGACGACGCGATGGACCAATACGGCACCGAGTACGTCAAACCCACCGCCACGCTCATCCCGGTGCTGGCCTGGCGGGCCTACCTGAAGCCCGGCACCCGTCTCTACACCAACGGCACCAGCGTGCTCGGCGACATGTACGGCAACCAGATCATGGGCACCCTGCCCCAGGTTCCCAGCTCCGATTGGGACATGCTCATCGAAGCCTGTGACACGTCGTTCTGGGCCCCTTACGTCCGCTCGCCTTGAAAACGGATTGAGGCGGGTTCGCTCCGTCTGACCGGCGCGTCACCCGGCCCACCGGCGGACGGAGCGGTCCGGCCAGGCTCGCCTGCGATCCGGCTGCACCGTCAGAGTTCCGGCGAGGGGGCGGGCGTGTCGCCATGGCTCGCCGGATGGTCCTTGTTGAGCGTGGCGACAATCTCATCGGTGAGGTCCAGGCTCGGATTCGCGTAGAGCACCACCGTCCGGCCAGGAGCGCCCTGCGCGCTCTTGTTCATGATCAGATCGAAGTGGCGGCTCTCGACCCGTGCCCTGACGACCACCATGATATCCTCCACGATCTGGTTGCGCAGGCGCACGTTGAGTTCTTGGAGGTTGCGGTCGGTGCTCGCCCTTAATTCCCGGGTCTCCTGCTCCTGCACGAGGATTTTTTGAACCTCGTCGTTGCGTTGCTTTTGGCTGTCCGTCCTGGCCGGGCCGCTCAAGGCCGGATTTTCGAGTTCCTTCTCGAGCCGGGCGATGCCTTCGACGAGCCGATGATGGTCATCCAGGCGCTTCTCGATTTGATTTTCGGCAGCCTTGCGGGCCTCCACGACCACCTTTGCAACCTCCTTGGATTTGTAATAGCCGGCGAAAATTTTCGCCACGTTCACGACGGCGACCTTGAGCCGGTCTTGCGCGCCGGCAACCCCGGGAAACCCCAGGTTGGCGCACAGACAAAACAGCAGGGTAAAAGCCTCGAAAAGACGGCGAGAGCGGACCACACGCGGCGGGTTGGAGAATCGTTCCACGCGGTCATCTTTAGACGACCTCTTCCCAATCGACAAGCTCCGAGCGAGAAAACACGCGCCGGGGGTTTGCCGACAGAGGGATGGCGGCGTGGTCGGGCCTGTTGATGAACCAGACGGGCGGAGCAGAATCGCCCGGCGGCCATCGAGCTGACTGCCGGGCGGCTCCTTTTTCGGGACGAATCGTTCGCGGCCCCGCTTTTCGTGTCAGCCGACGCATGATTTTTCTTCCTTGTGCTTCCCGGTTTCAGGCAGCTTGTCGGCTACCGTGTTCGCCCGTTTCAAACCGCTTGGAAAAGACGCCGCGCCTGGAGGGTCCGCCGCCGCGATGGGCCTGCTCGGGCTGCTGGCGGTCGGCGCATCGGCGCTGCACCTGAGCGCCTACGGTTTGGGCCGCTACCTCAACAGCGATTTCCTCACGCCGTACTTCTTTTGCACGGACCTCCTGACCGGACGTTATCCGCTGTCCGGCTGGACGTTGTCCGCCTCGCCGTATTTCGTGCCCGACCATCTGGTGTTGTGCGGTTTGATGGCGGGCTGCGGCCGCTCGGGTCTGGCGTATGCGTTGTTCACGCCCGTGTTCTACCCGGCGTTGTTTATCCTGGCCGGGTTTTGCGTGAAGACCGTGGTTGGCCGGTCCGGTCCGGCGTTGGTGGCGAGCCTGTTGCTGGGCAGCGGGCTGCTGGCATTGCGCGCGCTGCCCGGCCACGCGCTCTGGCTCTGGTGGCTGGGCGCCCCTTGCTGCCACGGCGGGGTGCTGCTGCTCGGCTTCGCCTACCTATGGACCCTGGGCACCGGGCTGCGACGAGGAACGGTCGGACGGCTGCCTGGCGGGCTGTTTGGCCTGGGAGTGATCGGGCTGTGGTCCGACACCCTGTTTCTCCTGCAAATTCTGCTGCCTGCCAGCGTCGCGCTGTGCGTTTGCCGCCGACGCTACCCCGGATTCGCCCCCTGGCTGCGGTGGCAGGGGGGAGGCGCCGTGGCGGCGTTGATCTGCGCGCAACTCTTCAAACCGATCTGCCAGTTTTGCGGCTGGTTTTACTTCAGCCGGATCCTCCGCGTGCCCCCCACCCCGCTGAACCAATGGCACGCCTTGAGTCAGTTTTTCTCCGACCTGCCACTGCTCCTGCGCGACGGTTGGGGCTTTGCGCTGCCGGCGTTGGCGGCGGCCCTGTCCCTGGGACGCTCGCTGCGGGCGAGGCGGAGCGTCGCGCCGGATGATCCGCCGACGCACGGGGTCGATGGGCGCGTGAGGGATTTCTTCCGGGTGTTTTGCGTGGCGAGCCTGCTCCTGATGTTTCCGCTGCCGATCCTCACCTGCGCATGGAAAAGCCCGAACAACATCCGCTACCTTTTTAATTGGCTGGTGCTGCCCGGGTTCCTGCTGACGTTGGAAGCAGCGGCCTCGTGGGAGGCGACCGCCCCCGTCCGGGCCGCGCGCCGCTTTCGAAGCTGGCAAACTGCCGGGGTGGCGATGATTTTTCTGGTCTGCCTGGGCGGCGCGCTCGACGGCTTGCGTCAGGAGCCGTTGCGTTTTCCGTACCCCGACGACGTGGCCGCGCTCGACGCCGTCGTGCGACGCCGTGGGTTGACACACGGACTGGCCCAATACTGGGACGCGAAATACGTCACCGCCCTTTCACATGCCGGGGCCGAACTGCACCAGGTCCGGGCGAACGGCGAACTTTACTTCTGGGACAACAACGCGTTTGGCTACTACGAACGGGAGGCCGCCGGGAGGTTTTCCTGGCCCGCCTACCAATATATTTTAACGGACCTGCTGAACGAACGGGAGATCGCGCGGGTTTACGGCGAGCCACAGGCGAAGGAAAGCGCCGGACGCTTCCAGGTGTGGGTTTATGCGAAGGACGGACAGCGGCGCATCCGGGACCTGCTGGAACCCGCGGTGCGCGAGAAGCTTGGACCGAAGCGGCTGCCACGCCTGCGTTAGCCGGGACGGTGATCGCGACCGGCGGGCGGCTTCCCTGGCCGGTGAACCCTCTGCCCCTTCCTCCCACGGGCGCGTAAAATAAGCGAACCGACGCTCCAACGAGCTATTGACGTGACGAGGGTGCTTTTCCTAGAATGGGCGCCGCGAGGAGTTCCAGGCTTCCCGGGTCGCCCGGCGGTTCCTTGCGATATTCAACCTCGCTCAACTCCTGTCCTCATGATGTCTCCCCAGCTCCGTTTCCCCGGTCACTTTCCAGGCTCCGGTTTCACCCGCGCCCTGGGGCGAGTTTCTCGATGCTTGCTGTTGACGGCCGCGCTGGCGTTGATCCAGCCGGACGCCGCTGACGCGCAACAGATCGACAAACGGGTGGCCCTGCCCGGCAGCGTCAACGCCGTCGTTGCCCAGGATGCCCCGGCGACCTCGCTCCAGGCCCAGGTGGTGCGCCCGGCCCTGACGGCAGCGGAAACGGCGACCCCGATGAAAATCAATCTGGTGCTGACGATGCGCGCCCAGGACGAAATGCGCCGTCGCGTGGCCGCCGGTGAAATCATCACCCCGGCGGAAATGGCGGCCAAATACCTGCCGTCGGCGACGGATTTTGAAACCGTGGCGGCCTGGCTGCAAAGCCAGGGACTGGCCGTGTCCCCCGCCGGAGCCAGCCACGCGGTGGTCTTTGCCAGCGGCACCCCGGCCCAGATCGCGGCGGCCTTCCAGACCAGCTTCGCGCGGGTGAAGTTCCAGGCCCAGGAATACACGGCGGCGGTCGCCCCTCCCAGCCTGCCTGCCGCCATCGCCCCACGGGTCATCCACGTCCAGGGATTGCAACCCTATCTCCATCCTCACAAACATGCCTCTACCCTGCCAAGGAACGGGCAGGTGCCGTACCTGGTCGGCGACATTCTCGCGGCTTACGACGGGTCCAACGGCCTGACGGGCGCCGGTCAAGAAATCGGCATCGTCATCGACGGGCCGCCCACCAGCAGCGACCTGACGAGTTTCTGGGCCGCCAACGGGGTGCCCCAAAGCCTGAACAATATTTCCACGGTCGATCTCTCCGACGGCACCTTGCCCACGCCCTCGGGCGAGGAAACCCTGGACGTTTCCTGGAGCAGCGGCATCGCCTCCGGGGCGCAGGTGGTGGTCTACGCCGCCGGAAGTTTGGACAACGTGGACGCGGCCTTCGCCCGCATCATCGACGACCTCCAGAGCGGCGCGCGGCCCAACCTGCACCAGATCTCCCTGAGCTTCGGCGGCGCCGAGCAAACGGAGACCAGTCCCGCCTACCTCGCCAGTTCCTCCCAGATTTTCGCCACCATCGCAGGCTACGGGGTCAGCATTTTCGTCTCCTCCGGTGATGAAGGCGCTTACGGAGACCGGACCCGCGTCGTGCAAACCGAGTACCCCGCGTCGGACCCGAGCGTGACCAGCGTCGGCGGCACGAGTCTTTTTGTCAACCCCAGCACCGGAGCCCCAACCTCCGAGACCGCGTGGTCGCTGAATCGCATGGTGAACCCATACGACTCCAGCGGCGGCGGCGTCAGCTCTTATTTTGCGCGGCCCGCCTGGCAGAACGGCACCGGTGTGCCGACGGGCACCATGCGGCTCGTGCCCGACGTTTCCCTGACCGGCGATCCCGACACCGGCTGCTACGTCGTGCTCAACGGGCAGGTGGTGATCTATGGCGGCACCAGTTGGAGCGCCCCCATGTGGGCCGGTCTGTGCGCGCAGATCAACCAGGCGCGCGCCGCCGCCGGGCTCCAGCCCCTCGGCCTGGCGAACCCATCGTTCTACTCACGACTCCTCACGAACAACTTCCGCGACATCACCGTCGGCAACAACGGCGCATACACCTGCCAGGTCGGTTATGACCTCGTGACGGGCATCGGAGTGCCTGATTTCAGCGTGCTGATCCAGTCATTGGCTAGCGCGACCGTGACCACACCGGTCATCAACAGCAACCCGCTGGCGAGTGGACAGGTCGGCTCCGCCTTCAGCTATCAGATCACCGCGACGAACACCCCGACGAGCTTCAGTGCGAGCGGCCTGCCAGCGGGCTTGACCGTGGACACCACGAGCGGCCTGATCTCCGGCACGCCGACGGCGGCGGGCACCTTTACCGTGACCCTCGGCGCAACGAATGCCGCTGGCCAAGCTTCGGCCACGCTGACGCTGACGGTGGCGGCTCAAACGGCCATCCTGCCGACGATCACCGGCTTTACTCCAACCAGAGGACCGGTCGGCACCACCGTGACCATCACGGGGACGGGATTTGCCCCCCCGGCCACCGTGAGTTTCAACGGGGTGAACGCTTCGATCTCTTTCACCGCGACGCAGATTCAAGCGACGGTTCCAGCCGGGGCGACCAGCGGCCCTATCACGGTGATCACGCCCGACGGCAGCGTGACGAGCGCCGCCAGTTTCACCGTGACGACAGGCACCAGGCCCACGCCGCCCACGCCCGTGAGCAATCCCCCGGTCATCACCAGCGCACTGTCGGCCAGCGGAACCCTGGGAATTCCCTTTCTGTATCAGATCACTGCGACGAACACGCCGACGGCCTTCAGCGCCAGCCGTCTCCCGGCGGGTCTGAGCCTAGACACGGCAACCGGTCTGATCTCGGGCACGCCGACGGCAGCGGGCACCTTCACCGTGATCCTGGGCGCGGCCAACGCCGACGGCACGGCTGCGGCCACGCTCACCTTGAACATTGATCTGCCCTTGCCGGTGATCACCAGCACCCTGACCGCCAGCGGAACCGTGGGGGCGGTCTTCGGCTACCAGATCGCGGCCACGAACCTGGCCTCGACCTTTAGTGCCAGCAACTTGCCAAGCGGTCTGACCATCGACGGCTTCAGTGGCCTGATCGCGGGCAGGCCGACCGAGGCTGGCACCTTCGCGGTCGGCTTGAGCGCTCACAACGACACGGGTACGACTACGGCCACCCTGGTCATGAGCGTCGCGGTGGCGCCACCCCAGGTGAGCGTCACGGCCACGGTCACTCCGGTCGCACCAGACGGTGGGGTGGTGGGTGAATTTACCCTGGTCCGCACCGGCGATCTCACGCAACCGCTGACCGTCACCTACAAGGTGGGCGGCACCGGCGCGCCCGGCGGCGACTACAAAGCGTTGAAAGGCTATCGACTTTTCAAAGTCGGCAAGAGCACCGTGAAGGTGAAGGTGCTCCCGCTGGGCAGCGACCTCGGCGGCACCGGCAAGCGCACGGTTAAAATGACGCTCTTACCGCCTCACGATAGCAGTTATGCGGTGGGTACCGGCGCGACGGCAAAGGTCAAGATCGTTTCTGGACAGTAGCATATTCCGTGGTCTGAAAGCGTTGGGCATCGGCGGCCGTGCGAGCGGTTGCCGATTGCTTTTTTGACGACGGATGACCCTCCCGCAAAGCACGGAAGCGCGCTTGACAAACTGTGGTGACAGCCATGCGCAAAACGATTGAGCATCCAAGCGTGAAGGTACCCGCCACTCACGGCTTTGTCCTCACGCCTAGAGCACGTCCCATTTGAGTAAGCTTTGACGATGTGGTTAGCTCGTGAACGGC
>CAXUGY010000048.1:0-26092 GCA_964250695.1 uncultured Chthoniobacterales bacterium
CACCGAGGAGGACGGGTGAGAGCGGCGCGCGCAACTCGTGCGAGAGCATCGCCAGAAAGCGGTCCTTGCTGAGCGCGGGCGGAATTTCGGCGGCCGGTGGACCGGCGGGCTTCATGCCACCTGGAATTTGCGAGATCGGGCGCAAACTAAAGATTAAACTCTCCGGTGAGACATCGCGCAATTTGCGAACCGTGGCCTCGATCCAAAGGTAAGAACCGTCACGGGTCAAGTGGCGAAACCCCACGGTGGCGTTCTCAACGAGTCCCTCAACGACGTTGATGAAGGCCGAATAGACCGTGTGCACATCGGCATGGTCAATAAGTTTGAAGATGCTGCTTCCTACCAGCTCTTCTGGTTGGTAGCCGAGCACCTGGGTCACGGCATGGCTCTGAGACAGGATCGCACCTGAGCGACTCACGACCGTGAGTACATCGGCAACGCTCGCCATGATTGCCAACAGCCGCCGTTCGCTTTGCCGCAGTTGCTCCTGGGCCGGGCGCATCAGATAGGTCGTACCGTCCGCATTGACGATGGCATCGATCTGACCCGAGCCGAGCGCGTGGAGCGCGTTTTCGGCATGGGCCAGGCGCAGAGCCAGCGCCATCGCGTTGCCCGCGCGGTGCGTTTGACTCGTGGGAGAGGTCTGGGCGGCGACGTTCATGCGTTTTCCTTTTGGGGCAAGCCGAGCGCGCGCAGCACTTCCGCCTCGTCACTCAGGTTGCCGATGATTTGCTGCACGGGCACGGGAGAAACTTTCACCACCGTCGGGGTGACGAGGATGACATCTTCCAAGGCGCGCAACGGTTCCTTCAAGACATCGATCACCTCGATGCGATGACTCTCGGGAAAATGTTTGCGGCAAAGCGCGTAGAGATTTGCCAGGGCCTGCACGGAGTTCGGAGCGCCTCCGGCGACGTAGACCTGGAAAAAGTACGCGCCGTGCGAGGATGCGCCGGAACTGGCGGTGGGCGAGCTCATGGGCGCTTCTTCCGCGTTTTTGCCGGGAAGCGCGGTGTGCCGGCGGCGGCCTGTGCGCCGTCTATCCGATCCGGCTTTGCCGGGCGGGCCTTGCCCCCCTCTGGCTTCGCGCCATCCGTTTGCTCCCGCACGAGCCTGCTATCTCGCTCCCGGACGACTTCGTCCTTGCGCAACGCACCATCCGCGTGTTGCACGGCACTCGTGCGATTGAGTCGCTCCAGTTCCTCGTCGCACCCCTGCACCTCGCGTCGCGCTGCCTCAATGCGCAAATCGCGGTCGAGTTGAATGAGGTGGATCTCCTGGCGCTTTTGCGCGATCTCGCTGCGCAGGCGCTCGTGCTCGGCACGGACGGCGTTTTCCTTCTCAATACGCAAAGTGCCCATGAGCGCCTCGCCGCCTGCCGTGTAAGGGTCGGCCAGCGTAATGCCCTCGTCGCTAAAGATCAGCTCGCGCACCTGGTTGGAGTGCTTCGAGCCGCGCGACTTGATGATGCTCAGCGCCCGGTTGCGCTCGCCTCCGCACAGCGAATACGTGATCTGCATCCACGTGTCGACCAGGGAGGAGACGTGCAGCGGCAGCGTCGCCAGTTCCTCGTCGTGCGCCTCGTGCAGGCTGGTGAAAAGGACCGTGATGCGCTCGTTGCGGCACAGGTAAACGAGGCGCTCGACGGCGGTGCGCGCGGCCTGCTCGCCGCCGACGTTGACCAGAGCGGAGAACGGATCGATCGCCACGCAGGCAGGCTTGTGCTCGCGAATGAGGCGCTTGATGCGGATGAGATGTTCTTCCGCCGAGGCAGAATCGGTACGCACCGCCTCCATCCGCAACGAGCCGCTTTTTAGATGCGGTGACAGGTCCACGTTCACCGAGGCCAGGTCACGGATGATGTCGAGGGCATTCTCATCGAAGGAAATGAACAGTGCTCGCTCACCGCGGCGGCAGGCCGCTTCGACGAAGAGGCCCGAAAGGGTCGATTTCCCGGTGCCGGCGCTGCCGGTGATGAGCGCGTTCGTGCCGCGGTAGAGGCCGCCGTCGAGCATCTCGTCCAACCGTGCGATGCCGGTTGAAACCCGTTCCTTGAAAGGTTGTGGCTCGGGGTGGGTGCCGTTAGGAGAACCGACCTCAATGCCGGTCGGGCCGATGGCAAAGGGCACCCCGTTGAGAACGTGGGTCGAGCCGCGGTATTTGATGACGCGCATCTCGCGCACCGCGGCGCGTTCGAGCACGCTTTGATGCAGCAGCACCACGCAATCGGCCATGAACGAGAGGAACCCGCTGCGTTGTGCTACGACCGGGTCATTTTCTTCGACCTTTGCCGTGAGGATGGCCGTGAGACCCGTGCGCTTCAGCCACGCCTCGATCCGGTACAATTCTCGGCGCTCCGCCGCGCGGTCGTCCAGCAGGCTCAGCAGCACGTCGAGCGCATCGAAGACGACCAGTTTAGCGCGCATTTCCTGAGCCTTCGCTTCGAGCCCGGCGAGCAAGGCGGTCAGATCGAACTCACCGACCTTCACCGTGTCGGGACTCATCTGCGCATCGAGGAAAAAGAGGCGCTTCTTCTGCCGACCGGCGATGTTCCAGCCGAAGCTCTCCGCGTTGGCGCGGATGCGTTCCGCGTTTTCCTCAAAGGCCACGAAGATGCCGGGTGCATCGTGGTGAGCAGCACCGCTGACCAGCGCCTGGAGGGCCAGCACCGTCTTGCCGCTGCCGGGCCCGCCCATGAGGAGCGTCGTGCGGCCGAGAGGCAGTCCCCCGGAGGTGATGTCGTCAAAACCTTCGATGCCGCTGGGAATCTTCTTCAGGATGCTCGCTCCATCTTTGCCACTCATGCCGCCTCCTTGCTTGCCCATCTAACACGCCGCCTCTTGAGAAGCTGTTCCTCTGGAACGGCATCCTTGGGCCAGTGCTTGCACTGAAAGGCATACGGCTGCGCTCGCCAGACGGTGTCGCGTCTTGGGTGTCCCCGATGATGGGTGGAACTGCTCATAGGGCGAGTCGGTACAGCTAGGAAAATGCAACAGCCGCCCCATTGCATCGGTGTTTAACCTACCTAAACATGGGCCAGCTTCTCAGATCCATCCAATACTTCCCCGATGCCGCTGTCATAGCCAACAGCTATGCGCGGGGCGGAAAAGTGGATTTCGCACGAGGAAAGCACGTTATGTCGCAATATTCCGATAGCTTTTGGCTATCGCGTCAGCCATATTTTACCCGAATGGAGCTTCGCCATCTGCGCTATTTCGTCGCGGTCGCCGAAGCCCTGAGTTTTACCAGGGCCGCGCAAAAGCTGCGTCTCGCCCAACCGTCGCTTACCCGCTAGGTGCGCAACCTCGAAGCCGAACTGGGTGTGCATTTGTTCGAACGGAGTAACAACCGGATCGCGTTGACCGAGGAAGGGCGCTCGTTTCTTTTTGACTCCAAGAAAGTGCTGGCCATGTGCGTCGACAGCGTTGCCAACGTGCAGCGGTTGAACCGCAAGGAAAGCGGCCATCTCAACATTGGGTATGTCGCCAACATCCACTACGGGCTGCTACCGGCGACGCTCGGAGCCTTCCGCAAACTTTGCCCGCGTGTGGCGCTGAACCTTCTCGACATGACGAGCGCCGAACAGTTCCAAGCGCTCGACAGCGGCAAAATCGACCTCGGCTTCATCGGTCTGAACCCTGCGCTCTCGGGCCACGATCTCCACTCGGAATGCGTCGCGTATGACGTGATTCTGGTCGCGCTTCCGGGCGTCCATCCGCTCGTCGAGAAGCCGAAGCTCAAGCTTGCTGACCTCGCCCCGCTGTTTTTTGTCGGCATGTCCGCGAAAACTCATCCCGGCACGCGGGAATGGTTACTCGATCTTTGTCAGAACGCCGGGTTCGCGGCGAAGATATTGCAGGAGGCGGACGTTGAACCGACCGCACTCAAGTTTGTCGCCGGTGGGTTGGGCGTGGCGTTGCTGCCCGAGCAAGTCGTGGAACTCCCCCACGAAGGCGTCGTCTTTCGGCCCCTCTCACCGCCCTTGAAACGCGAGTCGACTGTTGCTTGGCGTGCTGACAATCCCTCTGCGCCGCTCAAGGAGTACATTCAGATCGTGAAGGATTTGTCCGCTTGCGAGTGACTCTGGCGCTATTGAACGCTGGACATTCGTCCCACAAGGCAAGACGGCATTGTACGCCAACTTTTGGTCGTCCAGCTTATTTTTCCATCAGACCTCCTCCCTATCTATGGTTGCTGACAGGACAGGGTTTGCAACCATGCCGCCGCGGTGGGTGTGCGGGCGCGAAAGCATTCCTTCGTGCATCCTCTCCGGTAAGCGGGCGACCGACGCTGGCAAGTTAGCGGTCCAGAATATCCGCGCGTCCTGCCAAGCTCGCCACCAGGGTGAGAAGTTCCACCGCTTCCACCGGCTTGGAGACATGCATCTGGAAGCCCGCCACGATGGCTTTGAGACGATCCTCCGAGCGCGCGTAAGCGGTGAGCGCAATGGCAGGCACGTTGCCGCCTTCGGCATGCAATTCCACCAACTGTTTGACGATGGCCAGTCCCAGTCCTAACCCGCCGTGTCGGCGGGTGGTGGTGGCGTCCGCCTGCCGGAAGCGGCCGAAGACATAGGGGAGGAACTCTGCCGCGATTCCCTCGCCGGAGTCGATGATGCTAATCTCCAGGTGCGAGTTGACCCGCTCCAGGAGCACCTGCACCCGGCCTCCTTTGGGCATAAATTTAATCGCATTTGAGAGCAGGTTTCAGAACACCTGTTGTAAGCGGTTCGATTCGCCGCTGACCGCCCGGCGCTCGGCGATCTCCTGTCCCGTTTTTAGGTTACAGCCAGCCCCTTCTACCGTCCGCTGACTCAGCATCACCAGTTCCCGCAGATGGACGGTGGTCTGTTTCGCGTTGTGGTGCGTTTTTTCGACGGGAGTGATTGCCACCGCGAAAAATACTCCTGCTTGCTTGATGAAAGCCGTCCGTTGGCGAGCCGAGCAGGGCGGCAGCAGTTCGGTGATCAGTGCCTGTTCATGAATCTTGGCGAGATCCAGCGTTTGTAGCCCGGCGGCGAGAGCTTGCCTGCCCAGTTCTCGCGCCGACTCCATTTTTGCGTGCTTGCCCTGCTTGAGGTGGGTCCGTAACGCCGCCAGATAGCGTTGTGACCAGAGGAGGAACTTGCGGTTCATGCGTTCCTAACTTTTGGGCGACCCGTCGCACGGACCCCGCTGACTTTACCACCAACCGCTGGGTACTGGCGATTTCATTCTTGAGGCGTTTGGTGTTGCCGCGCGCTTGCTGTTTGAGCGAGAGAAGCCGGACATTGATGCCCATCAGCGTCTGCGCGATTTCGTCCTGGAGTTCACGGCTGATCTTTTTGCGTTCATCCTCTTGTCCTGCCAGCAGCCGGTGTGTCAACTGGCGCAATCGTTTTTGTAATCGGAGCGATTCTTCCAGACAGAGGTTGTGCAGCTTTCTGCGTTTTTCGTAGGCATCCTCCATGACCTTGCGCTGAGCGACGCCCTGTTGCAATCGACGATTGGCGTCGGCAAGTTCCGCCGTGCGGTGGCCTAGCGTTTCGGTGAGTTTGGTCATATGAACCTTGGCCTGCGCCATGGAGCGATGAGTTTCCTCAATGGGAGCGTTCGCTTCCTTGAAAAATATCCCGGCACGGTTGGTCATGACCGCTGGCGTCTTGGGCAAACCATTCCTCTCGATGAGGCCCGTGAGGGCTTGCTCGTGAATTTTAGCCAAGTCCAGGGTTTCCAGCCCGGCAGCCACGGTTTGGCGTCCCAACTTCAGCGCCGGCTCCAGACTCGCGTGCGTGCCTCCCGTCAGGTGTTTTTTCAGCGCCACCGTATATTGCTGTGCTAGCCGGATGGGTTTGTCTTTCATGATGTATTGACCGGCTGCGATGAAACTCGTGGGCGTGCTTAGTCTTTCACGCGTAACTACGATGCACGCCAACATCCTACGATTTCGTGTGCTTGTATGTGGGGTGAAACCCTACCAGCTCACGAGCGCGGGAATCAGGCGCAATTCCCCAATAAACCATCGCGCTGCTCGCTCAGGCAGAGCCGATGAGGCTGCCGACGATGAAGAAGAGCACGCCACCCACGATGACTTGGAACGCCGCCGCCAGTACTGGATATCCATGTAGCGATGCCTGATCCAGGCAATCATGGCTACTTCAACCACCACCACACCAGCAGCCACCGACATGGCATAGTAGAAGTCGGCGATCAAAAACGGGAGGGTTTGCCCGATGCCGGAGATGGACGGGTATGAGGCCACAGCGGAAATTTGTCGGCGCGAAGGCGGAAAGAGCCTTACGTGGATCATCGCGATGACCGCGAATAAGATGAAAGGCGACCACGAAAAATGCCTCGCTGCTGGCATGGACCATTACCTCAGCAGGCCGACCGCAATCGCCGCTCTGAGCGCGGCCCTCGCTCGCCACGCCGAAACCGATTCAGCGACCGCCATGTGATACAAAACCGGCATTTGCTCGGACTTTTCGCTCATCCCTTACTCGCGCATGAGGGAAATGCCCCAGAAGCGGTTTTGCTTGTACAAGCCGCTCATGTACCGTCTATTAGACAAATGGGATCTATTGCATCGATCCTGGCGCAGCCCCCCGTTGCCGAAGCTGATCGTCTCGTAGCACTCCAGCAATATGCAGTGCTCGATACGCTACCGGAGCAGGCATTGGATGATCTCGCCAGATTGGCGGCGCACATTTGCGAAATGCAATCTCGCTGATCTCGCTGGTAGATGAACATCGCCAGTGGTTCAAGGCGAAGGTCGGCCTGGAAACGCCGGAAACGCCGCGCGAGTTCTCCTTCTGTACGCACGCGTTGAGTCAAACCGATCTATTGATCGTGCCGGATGCGACGCAGGATGCGCGCTTCGCCAAGAACCCTTTTGTGACCGGAGATCCCGGCATCCGATTCTATGCCGGTGCGCCGCTGGTCACGCCGGAAGGCGCGGTCCTGGGCACGCTCTGCGTGATCGACCGGTTTCCGCGCACTTTGTCGCTGGATCAGCAGGAACTGCTGGCGGTGATGGCGCGGCAAGTGATGGCGCAACTGGATTTACGGCGGCAGGCGCGGGAACTTGCTGAGCAGACACGCAAATTAGCGGAAAGCGAGCGGTTCCTGTGCACGATTTTCGATTCGTCGCCAGAGTGCGTGAAAGAGCTCAGCCGCGACGGTTCGTTGTGCATGATGAATCGCGCCGGCCTGGCGATGATGGAAGCGGAATCGTTCGGGGAGGTCGACGGCAAGTCGGTTTATCCGTTGGTCGTGCCCGAGCATCGTGCGCAATTCGAGGCGTTGACCGCCCGCGTCTTTCGCGGTGAATCGGGCACGTTGGACTACCAGATCGTGGGATTGAAAGGGACAATGCGTTGGTTGGAGATGAATGCCGCGCCGTTGCGTGACGAGCGGGGCGAAGTAACCGCCCTGTTAGGCATTTCCCGCGACATCACCCGCCGCAAACGGGCGGAGGAAGTGTCTCTGGCGAGCGAGGCGCGCTACCGCACGCTCTTCGAGCATGCGCCGGACGGCATCCTCGTTGTTGACTCCCATTGTCGTCTTCTCGAAGGCAACGCAGGCATCTGCCGGTTGCTCGGTTATTCCCGCGACGCTTTAGTCGAGATGCACGTCTCGGATGTCCTTGACGAAAAGGAGGTTCCCCACACCGTAGCGGCGTTGCAAGAGATCAAAGGGACGTCCGATTACCGCCATGAGTGGTCACTCCGACGCAAGGACGGTTCACTCTTCGCAGCGGAAGTGATCGCCGCCATGACGCCCACCGGCAATTTGCTGGCGTTGATCCGCGACAGCACCGAGCGGAAACGCTCCGAGACGCGCTTCCGGTGGCTGGTCGATTCCAACGCGCAGGGCGTGATGTTCTGGAATATGAAAGGCGAGATCACCGGGGCCAACGACGCTTTTCTGCGCATCGTCGGCTACGATCGTGAGGACCTGGAGGCAGGGAAGATTCGCTGGACGGGGATGACCCCGCCGGAATATGCCGAGCAGGATCGGCAGGCGATGGAGGAACTCGCCGCCAGAGGCGTCTGCACGCCGACGGAGAAAGAATACCTTCGCAAAGACGGATCGCGCGTGGCGATTCTGCGCGGCGCGGCCAGGTTCGAGGACAACCCGGAAGAGGGTGTTAGCTTCGTCCTCGACCTCACCGAGCGCAATAAGAGCCAGCAACAGGCCTTCCGCGCACAACGCATGGAAAGCATCGGCACCCTGGCGGGCGGCATGGCGCATGATTTGAACAACGTGCTCGCGCCGATCATGATGTCCATTGCCATGCTGGAGATCCGGTTTCCCGATCCCACCAGCCAGGATCTGTTGGCAAACATCAGTTCCAGCGCCCAGCGCGCGGCGGACATGGTCCGGCAAGTTCTTTCGTTTGCGCGCGGCGTCGAAGGCCGGCGCATGGAACTACAAGTCAAACATCTGATCCGTGAAATCGAGAAAATCGCCAACGATACTTTCCTGAAGAACATTGAGGTGCGCACGGATGTCGCCCGCGAACTCTGGACGGTCATGGGCGATCCCACCCAGCTCCATCAGGTGTTGTTGAATCTCTGTGTGAACGCCCGCGACGCGATGCCGGACGGCGGCACGCTGACCCTTTCCGCCCGCAACCTCACCCTTGATGCGCACTATGCGGGCCTGGACCTCGAAGCCAAACCGGGGCCATACGTGCTCGTTCAGGTCGAAGACACGGGCACCGGCATGTCGGCGGATGTCATGGGAAAAATCTTTGACCCCTTTTTTACCACCAAGGAGGTGGGCCATGGCACGGGGCTGGGTCTTTCCACCTCACTGGCGATCATCAGAAGTCACGGCGGCTTCATCCGGGTCGATAGCCAAATGCACAAGGGCACCAAGTTTGAAGTCTATCTCCGCGCGCAGACGGAGCCATCGGCGGGCGACGTGGTGGAGACCGCCAGCGAAACGCCCCGCGGCCACGATGAACTGATCCTAGTCGTCGATGACGAGGTGGCCGTGCGCCAGATCACGCAGCGGACGCTCGAAGCGTTCGGCTACCGCGTGGTGGTTGCCGCCGACGGCGCGGAGGCACTGGCGATTTATGCGACTCGCGTCGCGGATATCGCCATCGTGCTCACGGACATGACGATGCCAGTGATGGATGGCCTCGCGACCATCCGGGTCTTGCAAAAAATCAATCCGGAGGTCCGGATTGTCGGCGCGAGCGGTATGTCCGCCAGCGGCAGCCCTGCCCAAGCCGCTCGCCTTGGCGTGAAACACTTCCTGACCAAACCTTTCACCGCCGAGGCCTTGCTCAAGGTGTTGCAGCAGGTCTTGTCCGGCGAAGGTTGAGAACGGGGCGAGATCGCGCCTGATACGTTGCTTGTATCCGAGCGTTCCTCACCGCACTTTCCGAGAGAAATCGAAGCGTGAAAAGAGCTGTGAGATTGAGGCGCAAATGGCAATTCTGTAGCTTCGCCGATAATTTGTCCGTTTGAGATGTCAGATGTCACAGTTCAGGTCTCGGCGCAGAGTTGGGCGGGATTGGCGGCGAGCAGCCAGTCCATGGGGACGCGGATCTGGGCGACGGCGTCCTGGAGGTCGGCGAACACGGCTTCGGTACGGTTGCTTTTCCGTGCCAGGAACCGGGCGGCGCGGATGGTTTCCGTGATGGCCGAGAGATTGACCTTGGAGGCCTGGGCGTAGCGCACCAGCAGTTCGTGGCTGTCGGCGCTGCCCTCGGGCAGGTGGTGGCGGGCCACGCGGCGCAGGTCCTCCTCGCTAAGCGGGGCGGGTAGTTCCTTGACCATGGCGAGCCGCCGGTTGAACTGGGCGTCGGACCAGCCGCTGGCTTTGACCAGCGCCCGTTGGAGGCGGAAGAACTCGGGCAGGGCGACGAGTCCGACAGGCACCCCGGCGTTGACGAGGGTCGTCAGCCAGAGCAGGCGCATGGGTGTTTGTGCAGGGCGAACACGTTGTGGCCAGAGCCTCTGCGCTTCATCGAGCACGAGCGTCAGACGGCTGGTCTTGAGTACGTCGATGATGCGCAAGCTGGTTTGCTGGCCGTTGTAAGCCACCCCGCGCGGGATGCCCAGCTCCTCGGCAATGGCGCTGTAGAAGCCGCGTTCGTTCTCGACAGCGGGTGTCTCGATGTAGCGGGCGACACCCGGACGCTGTTCGCACCAGTTACGGGCCGCCGCCGACTTGCCCACCCCGGGTGGGCCGAAGCAGAGCGTCAGGCTGCCAGGACTCGCCTGCGCGTAGTCGAGCGCCTCGCCCACAGTCAGGGTCACCTCCGTGGCGCAGAGCCGGGCTGCGGCGCGGGCGACCAGACCCGCGCGGTACGCCTCCAGGTCGGCGATGAAGTCGCCGCCCCAGACGCGCTCACCCGCCGGATCGAGCGAGTGAGAGGGGCTGGTGCAGGCTGCTTCCAGGTGCCGGTGCAGCCAGCCGAGGGCGTCCACTTCCCGGTAGGTGAAGCGCTGGTAAGGGACGCGGGCAGGGAACGCGGCGACGAGTTCCTCGGCCACGGCGCGCAGGCCGCCCGGCTGCCAGGAACGCTGCTGGAGCATCCAGAGTAGCGGGAAGTGTTTCTCGTCACGCAGGAACGAGCAGCGCCGGGAGACCTCCAAGGCGCTCAGGCCCGGCTTGTAGACTTCGGCGCAGGCTACCGGAAGAGGGAGCGTGGTTTTCATCGGGCGGCAGCGGCATCAGCCGAGGTGGTGGGTTCCCGGCGGCCCAGGAGCGCCACCAGTTTGCTTTGCGCCTCCAAGCGGCGCGGATCTTCTGTCGGAGGCAGGCGCAGACCCACGCGCGCGGCGTGTTCCTGCACAGCCACGTGGATGCGTTGCGTCTGGGCAGCGACGGTTTTTAGTGCCGTCTTCTGCCGGTCCATCTCCGCACCCAAGGCACGTGTGGCCGAGTCGGCCACGACCGTGCGGGCCGCACTCTGCCCAAGTTCTTCGGGATACTACTTTCGCAACGTGCTGTAGAGGCGACGGAGTGGGGCCAGGTGTGCGGCGTTCTCCCGCTTGGCCTGCGCGATGGCCTCCCCCGGCGCACGCCAGGCGGGCAGCACCGTCTCGCGCGCCACGGTCACCGGGTCTTTCTGATCGAGGGAGGTCAGCGTGATGAGCGACGGATCTTCCACGTCGAACCACGCGAGCACGCGCTGGCCGATCAGCCGACCGGTGGCTTCGCTCTTGTAGGTATAGGACACCTTGCCGATGCGGACCGTCAGGCCGCGTGCCGTCACCTTTTCCACGCGCCGGTGGCTGGCGAGCAGGTAGCGGGTGGTCTCATCCAGGCGGATGGGTGGCTCCGCTTGGAGTTGAACGAACGCCTGCCGGGGCGAGCGCCCGGCGAGCATCTTGCCGCCCTGCGGTTCATCGTTGTAGGCGTCGCACAGCGCGTTGAGCCGCGCGACCCACTCGGCATACGAGTAAAAGCACTCGCTCGGCCGGCAGCGGCCCGCTTCCACCGCGCGTTTGGCCTTCGCCACGGTTGCGGGGCAGTCGCGCCGCTCGTCCCGACCGCAGTAGCCCCGCTCGCGCTCCATCCCGTTCTGGAGTGCGCCGAGCACGCGTTCGATCACCTTGGCTGCGGGATCGAGCGCGTGGGAGAGCCGCACGCCCAGGTCGCGCAGCCCGTACACGCGCTGCTTCCACGGCACCTCGTCACCACGACCCGAGATGACGAGTGACCTCTGCCAGATGCCACGCTCAAAATAGAGTTCCGGTGGCAGGCCGAACTCATCGTGCAGGCGCACCACCCCGCGCACGATGTCCAGCGAGCCGTAGCTTTCCGTCGGCAGGAGTTGGAAGCAATGGATGTAGGTGGTGCGCGTGTCGATCCAGGGCAGGAACTGGCCGCGTAGGAGCTTGCAGCGGCCGTCCTCCGCCGGGACCCAGAAGTACACCGGCAGCGTGCAGTCATCGGACTGCGCCTGCACGCCTGCGGGCATGGCCGACCAGTCGCGCGTGCACTTGGGACCGTGCAACATGGTCACCTTCTTGCCAAGGTGCTCGCGTTGTAATTGCGAGAGGAAGCCGGCCGGGAAGAGGGCGCGAACAGCTTTGGGCACGCGCGATTTGTCGCAAGCGTCGCGCGTGTAGTTCTGGTAGAACGCCGCTGGCAACCGTCCTTCGTCCCACAGCTCGCGGTAGGCCTGGGCGAGCCGCCCGCCGCATCCCAGGGAGCGGGCGAGGAGACGATGCCGATCCACCTCCGGCAGCGAAGGCGAGCGGCGGCGGCCCGAGACTTCCGGACGCCGGTCTTTGATCGCCTCCGGCCCGCCGCCTTGCCGCCAGCGCCGGTGTTTGCGCGCCAGCGATTTTCGCAGCGCCTCGCGGTTACGGGCCAGCGGCGTGGGCGATTGGACCAAGGTCGCGAGCACCGTGGCGCGCGCGGCGCGTTCACTCTGACCTCCTTCCACCCGGCGGTCGATCTCTTCCATCGCAACTCGCCACAGATGGTATTTGTCTTCCAAGTCGACTTCGGGCGGGCAGGCGAGCAGGTCCAGCGCTTCGCGCAAGGGACCGGCTTCCGATGGATCGGCCAAGCGGGTGAGCCCGGCCGACCCGCCCCGGGTCAACCGCTCGTCCAGATAAAGTTCCAGGCGCTCCCACTCGCCGCGTCCACGGTCGCGGCGGCGGGCGCGCTCCAGCCAGCGGCGCACGGTGCGCTCATCCTGACGTTCCTCCGGGTAGAGCTGGAGGAAGGCGCGACGTGCCCGGCACGTCAAAGCAGCCACGCTGGTGCTTGGTGCCGCCGCACGCAGCACCGGGGCGAGCGCCGCGCGCCGACGCGCAGCCTTTTCCAGGCAGACGGCCGTCAGTTCAGCCAGCGGGATCTTCGGCTGCCAGGCGACGGTACAAGTAGGTTGTGGGGTCATGGTGCCATGACCGGACCACATCCCCTCGCCTGCCGCCCCTATCGCTCCGGTGCCGTGGTCGGCGTGAGCCGGTAGACCGTGGCCGGATGCACTCCGAAGGTGCGCGCCACCTCGCCGACCGACTTGCCTTCCTCGATCAGGCGCAATGCCAGGCGCTGCTGCTCCGCGTTGAACTTGGGCGGGCGCCCGAAACGCACTCCGCGCTCCTTGGCGGCCGTGCGTCCGACGCTGGTGCGTTCGTGGATCAACGCGCGCTCGAACTCGGCGATGCCCGCGAAGATGGTCATCATCAGCTTGCCGGCGTGGGTGGTCGTGTCCGCCCACGGCTCCGAGAGCGAGCGGAACCCGGCTCCGGCCGCCTGGATGGCGGCCATGATCTCCAGCAGATCCCGGGTCGAGCGGGCCAGCCGGTCGAGCTTCCAGACCACCACGACATCCTCTTCGCGCAACTGTTCGAGCAGGCGGGCGAGTTCAGGACGGCTCCGTCCGGCTCTTGCCCCGGAGACCTTCTCCTGGAACACACGTCGGCAGCCCGCCTTTTGCAGAGCGTCGAGTTGCAGGTCGAGGTGCTGGTCGGCGGTGGAGACGCGCGCGTAGCCGATGTTCATGCAAAGGGAAAGGAGCCGCTTTCGCAAATCCTATCGCAAAACGAAAGTGTTTTGCGAGGGACTTTTGCGAAACGCTCTGCCGAGGCAAAGAAGCGGCCGGGCCGCTCTTCGCAAAACTGTGGAGTTTTGCGAAGAGAAAACACCGCTGCATGGGTCAGCAGATTGGACGCGGCATAAGTTGTCCGTTTGAGTGCCTGAGATGTCAAAGCTGAAGGTAAGTGCCTCGGAATGAGCCTTTCTGCTAGGCAGGCCGGGTTTGACATTTCAAGGCCTCGAAACGGATAGGTTCTCCAAACGGACAAATTATCACGTTTCTCCATCCGGGTATCGGCCACCAATGGTGCGTCACAAATTGCTCGCGCAGAGGGATGCAGGGCGATTGCGCGCCCGGTGAACGTTCTGACATCTCGGCAGGCGAAACGGACAAATTATCGGCGAAGCCACATGGGACGCGGGATACGCCGCCCTACTCGCTCTGGACCCTGGTCGAACTGCTCGAAACACAGGGCTTGTTGGACGGGTATATCAACGCCCTTTTACCGCTGGCCGAAGCCAACCCGGAAGCCACCGGAGCCTTGTTCGTAGTCAACGGAATGCTGAACAGCGTGGAGCTGTACGCCACCCCAGCCCTGTTCCGGCAACTGTGGCCTAAACTATTGTGGGCGATGAGCGTGGAGGCATTGGTCGCACAACATCAACCGAAGGGCGTCCAGACAGGCAGACTCCCGACCAAAGGAGAAGTGACCGCTTGGCTGGCGGGAGGGCATCGGCGCGGGGCGGTGGGCCACACCGACAAGATCAACCAGCGCCACCACCGACGCATCCGTTCGGGTGGCGGAATGTTTTGCTTCGAGACGCTGGATCAGGAGCAAGACGGCCTCTGCGTCCATGAAACCGTCCCGCCCAACGATTACAGTGGCTGACGTGTCGTTGTCCGATTCTCCCCCGTTTTCAGCCAAGAAGCCGACGATTTTTCTTTCCGGCGTCCACTCAAGCCATTGGTGAGACGAGTTTTTAAGCACACATTCATACATCTGATGCCCTTTTCTTTCCAGATGGGGTGCCCTCGAGTCAAATAAAGGGGGTTTCTCGGAACGAATTATCGCGTGCGAAATGAGACAATCTCTGCAGGTAGACTATGGGCGAGACGGACGCGCCACCATTAAGCTTGCTGGCGACGCCGTCCAATCGCGCCGAACAGACCCGCACCACCGAGCAGCAGCGCACCTCCCAGCCAAGTCGCCGGTTCAGGCACAGGCACGATCTCGTAATGACCATTGTAGATAATTTCCCGCGCACCGGTGACGAAGCTGCTGCCCGCGTCGTTGGTGAACTGCCAGTTTGCCAGTTGGGCGGGGCTGAAGCCGGGATCACTGGTGAATAGCAACCGATCGTTAGTAGCTGAACCGTTGTCGTTGTTCGCGGTGCCTGTGAAACCTGAAACACTTACGAAGGCATTTGCGCTGCCCGCCGCCAATCCGCTAAAGACCAGCGTGCTGCCGTTTCCAGAACCAAAGTCGATGGTTGCCCGTAGAAGGGAGGTAGTGTCTGCCAAGGTGAGCGCGCCAATCCCTGGCGTCCCGCCAACTCCTCCCGCCGCCGTGGGCGCCGTGCCCTCGCTCAACCCTCCAGAGCCCAAACGGCCGCCGCCTTTGATCGTCACCGCCGCCGAATTGTTGAGCCGGTCCGCGTTGAGACCGCTCCCGGCCAGCAGCAGCGTTCCGCCGTTATTGAGGATGAGGGAACCCGTGTTTGCTAGGCGCCCCGAGCCGGTCGTGTTGTTGTTGCTGACCGTCAGCGTCCCGCCATTGATGGTGGTGGGGCCGGCGTAAGTGTTCGCGCCGGAGAGTGTTTGGGTTCCCGTGCCCGTTTTGATGAGGGTCAGCGTTCCGCCAGCAGCGCCGCTGTCCTTGATGACACCCGAAAATGCGCCGCTGCCATTGTTCACACCAATCGTCATGCTGCCCGCCGTGCTATAGCCGCCCGCGAGCGTGCCCGCGCCCGTGAGAGCGTCCACTCGGACCGTGCCTTCCACACCATCGAAAGTCGCCCCCGAGGCGATGTTCAGGCTGCCCAAATTGCTGGCGTAACTGGCCTGGTAGGAGGAAGAGCCGCTCAGCGTACCCGCCTGCACGTCGATCACCCCGCCCGCCGCGAGAGCCACGTTGACTGTCCCGCCGTTGCCGCCAAAGGAGATCGAGCCCGAGCCGGTTTTCCGGAGGGTGCCCGAGCCGCTGAAGGTGTTGGCCGCTTGGAGGATGTTGTTGGCAGTGGTGTTAGATAGTTCTACCACCGCCCCGCTGGAAATGGCCACCGTGCCATTGGAAAGCGCGTTGCCGTTGTTGAGTTCCATCAACCGACCAGCGCCGTTGACCGCCACGCCCCCTGTGAACGTGTTGGTGCCTGCAAGCGTCAGCGTGCCCGCGCCGATTTTGGCGAGCGCGCCCGCGCCGCTGATTACCCCGGCATAGGCTGCCGGGCTGGTGTTGTCACCGCCGACCGTCAGAGTTGCCGTGCCCAAGGCAATGTTGCCGCCCGTCGCGCCCCCGCCGGTGAGCGAGCCGATCCCGGTGTTGAATCCGTTGAGATTGAGGACCGCTCCGGTGACGTTGCTCAGGCTCACCGCCGAGTTGACTCCGAACGCGCCGCCGGCGCCCACCATCGTGGCCCCCCCCGCCTGGACCGTGCCCGCGTTAATGGCTGTCGGACCATTGTAGGTGTTCGCACCGGTTAGGGTCAGCGTACCCGCGCCGAGCTTGGTCAGCCCACCGTCGAAGGCGTTGTCGCCGCTGACGCCGGAGTGCAGGAGGCTCTGTGCGATGGTGACATTGTAACCGGCGGTGTTGATGACGGTGCCTCCGTTACGCACGTTGGCGGTCGTGAAGTTTTGGAAGAAGCTGGTGGCGTTGGCTCCAGCGACCAGCGTGCCGCCGTTGAGGTTGAAGGTGCTCGTGCCGGACCCGCCGCGCGCGTAGCCTGTCGTCAGCGTGCCGCCGTTGAGATTGTACGTGCCAGCGCCGCCCGAGTAGAAAGCAAGGTCCAGGCTGCCGCTGCCGCTGCCATCGGCGCCGGTGACGTTGTGCGCGCCGCTGCCCGAAAGGGTGAAGATGCCTGTGCCGCTGTCGCCCACATCGGTGGAAGGAGTATTGAGCGTGCCGCTTGAGAGGTTGTAAGCGCCGCTGGACCCGGCGTTCATGCCAAGCAGGAGCTGGGCGTTGTTGACAGTGAAAGCGCCGCCGGTCTGGTTGAAAGCACCGCTGCCGCCGAGACCCACGTACGCGTTGCCCGTGTTCAGGCTGCCGCCGCTCAGGTTGTACGTGCCGCTGCTGCCCGCCTGGTTGCCCAAGTAGAAGTAGCCGCCCAGGCCACCGTTGGTGGAAAACGCGCCGGCGCTCTGCGTGAGAGTGCCCACCCCGTTGGCGCTGTCGCCGATGCTCACCGAGCCACGCAAGAGCGTGCCCGTGCCGCCGAACGCAGCCGTGGCTGGAGCCGTGCTGGAGCCATCAAGCGTGAGGTTGTTGACGGCACCCGTCAACGCGCCCGTGCCGGTGACGTTGAAGGCCGCGCCCGCGCCCACCGTGACGTTGGTTGCCCCCAGGCTGCCGCCGCTAGCCACGGTGAGCGTGCCCGCGCTGACCGCCGTGCTGCCGCTGTGGGTGTTCGCGCCCGTCAGCGTCAAGTTGCCGCTGCCCGCCTTGATCAGGCTGCCGCCGCCCGAGAGCACGCCCGCGTAGGTGGTGTTCGCGTTGTTGGCACCGACCGTCAGCGCCACGACCGCCGACGTGGCGGCGTTGTTAGCGAGCGTCAGGTTGCGGCCACCAGCCAAGCCGCCAATGTTGAACGCGTTGGCCGACACGCTGCTGTCAAAAGTGACTGCGCCGTTGCCGACGCTGCCGAGCGTCAGCGTGCTGTACTGCAGCGCGTTCTGGTTGGCCAGGTTCAACGTGCCGCCGTTGACGAGCGTGGCCCCGGTGTAGGTGTTGGCGGCGGCCAAGGTGAGCGCGCCGTTGCCCAACTTGGTCAGTCCGCCGTCGTCGGCGGGCGCGTTGCTGCCCGTGTCGTGCAGGAGACTCTGCGCGACCGTCACGCTGTATCCCCGCGTGTTAATGATCGCGCCGCCTGCCTGCACGTCGGTCGTCGGTATGCCTTGAAAGAAACTTGCGTTATCGCCGGCGGGCTGCAGGGTGCCCCCGGCGAAGTGGAAAATGCCCCCGCCGTAGTAGGACTCCTCGGGCTGGATGCCCACGGAACCAACCGTCAGCGTGCCGCTGCCAAGCGTGTAGGTGGCAAGGGTGTTTGGGTAGTAGGCTTTTACGTAGAGTGGATTGCCGTTGGTGGTAATGCTGCCGCCGATCTGGGTGAAAGTGCCGCTGCCGACGGCACCCACGGAAATAGTGCCTGTGCTCAGGCTGCCGCCACTCAAGTTGTACGTGCCGCTGCCGCGGCCCCCGATGCCGACGCCCACGTTGAGATTGTTGCCACCGGTAGTGACGCTGCCGCCAGTCTGGTTAAAAATCCCTGTGCCGGAACCGCCCACGGAAACAGTGCTTGTGCTCAGGCTGCCGCCACTCAAGTTGTACGTGCCGGAGCCGGAGTTCCCGAGATTAAGTATGTTTCCATTGGTATCGACGCTGCCGCCGGTCTGGTTGAAGATCCCCGTGCCGTAGTAGCCCACGATGAGTTGGCCCGTGCTCAAGCTGCTGCCCGCCCCGCCGAGCGTGTAGGTGCCGCTGCCGAAGACCCCTATCTGAAGCGAGCCTCCGTTGGTATCGACGCTGCCGTTGGTCTGGTTGATGAGTCCCGTGCCGTATTGGCCCAGGGCGATACCGCCCGTGCTCAAGCTGCTGCCCGCGCCGCTGAGCGTGTAGGTGCCGCTGCCTTGTGAGCCGCTTTGTCCACCACCCAGGTAAAGCAGGTAGCCGTTGGTAGTGACGCTGCCGCCGCTCTGGTTGAAGGTGCCACTGCCATTGTAACCCAAATAAATGACACCCGCGCTCAGGCTGCCGCCGCTGAGCGTATAGGTGCCGGAGCTGCCTTGGTTGTTGCCCAAGGTGAGTTGGATGTTGTTGGTGTAAAGAATGCCACCGCTCTGGGTGACGGTGCCGCTGCCGTTGTAGCCCACGAAAGTTTGGCCCAGGTACACGCTGCCCGTGCCGCTCAGGTTCAGGGTGGCTACCGCCCCGCTAGCGCCGTCCACCGTCAACGTGGAGAGGCTGCCGTCCACGCTGCCGGTGACGGCCAGCGTGCCCGCGCTGACGGTCGTCGTTCCCTGGTAATTGCTCGTTCCGGTCAACGTGAGCGTGCCCGCGCCCATCTTGATCAAGCTGCCCGTGCCGGTGATGGCACCATTCAGCACGTTGCCGCTGCCGCCGCTGGCCGGGGCGGCTACGTTGATGGTGAGCGTGTGACCCGTACCGCCGCCGTCCGTAGTGTTCAGCCCGCTGCCGAAGGTCAGCGCGCCCGCGCCCGTGGCCAAGGTCCACGTTTGGTCAGCACCAAGCCTGACAGCATTGCCGAAACCTTGGGCATTCACGGAGTTCTGGGTGAGGCCGCCCGCGCCGAGCGTCAGCGTTTGGCCGCCGAAGACGTAATCGGTGGCATCGCTGGAAAAGAACAAGCTATGCACGCCGTAGGCAGACTGCAGGTTGGGGAACGGGTAGCTATCGGCGCGGCCAAAGATCAGGTCGGTGTTGAGTAGGTCGCTTGGCGGGGCGCCATTGCCCGTCCAGTTGGCACCGGTGCCAAAGTTGTTGTTCGCCCCGCCGCCCCGCCAGGTGTAGGTCGTGGCAACGCTTTCCATTCTGGATCCAAGCAGAGTGGCAAAGGCAAAAAGGCACAAGGTCGAGCGGGGGGTGGCCAAAGCGAAGCGGGGCTTGTTCTTCATGATTGGCGAAGGATAAAGACTTCCGCGCCGTGCACCATTACACTAAAGGATAAGATGTCTGTGGTTGCGGCTCGTCGAGCGGTCCGGTATTACAGCGACTAGATGATGCGACGAGCCTGGTTCCAGCTCAAACGAAGTGGCTGGTGGCTGGCCATCGCACTGCTCATCTGCTGCCGGACGGGGAGCGCAGCCGAGCCGTCCTGGAACGAAGGGCAGCCATTCATGCAGCACTTTACGCCGCGCGACTACCAGGGCGATTCTCAATGTTGGAGCATCGCGCAAGATCGCCGGGGCGTGCTCTACGTTGCCAACTACCGAAAGGTGTTAGAATACGACGGATCGGCGTGGCGCGCCTTGCCCGTCGACCGGCCAGCCTGGGTTCGTAGCTTGTCCTACGAGGCCGCGACCGACACGGTCTTTGTCGGAGGCGACAATCTCTTGGGCTATTTGAAAGCCGTTTCTGGTGATGAACGGACCTTTGTCTCTCTGCTCGACCAACTGCCCGCAGCCGACCGCGACTTCGGCAGCGTAGAACAGGTGTATGCCACTCCGGACGGCATCTTCTTCGTGGCCAAGCAACGGGTGCTGCGCTGGCGCGACGGGCGGTTTACCACGTGGCCTTTCCCGCAGGCCACGCGGCTGCGCAGCGGCTGGGCGGCGGGCCGCCTCTACGTCCACAGCCTCAAGACCGGCTTGCAGCGTTTGGAAGGCGACCGGTTCGTCTCGGCGTCTTCGGACCCCTACTTTTCGCAGGTGCCGCTGCGGGCCATCCTCACCGGCGCGAGCGGCGAGGTGCTCATCGCCACCTTCAACGATGGTCTTGTCTTCCTGCGTGAAGGAATGTCCCAGCCTTGGCAAGGATCGCTCAACGGTTATCTGAAAGACAAAAAAATCCGCGGAGCATCTGTGTTGCGCGATGGCTCACTGGCGATTGCCACTGACACGGCAGGCTTGCTTTTGCTTGATCGGGAAGGTCGTTTTCGCAACCATGTGGACAACGCGGGCGGCCTGCACGGCAACGATTTACTCTGTTTATGCGAGGACGCCGAAGGCGGACTCTGGATAGGGCTGGGATCCGGGCTAACACGTGCAGAGATCGATTCTCCGCTGACCGTTCTGCGCGCCGGGCCCAACGAAAGCTTGGCCAACGTGACCTGCAACGATCGTTGCGCTGGGGCGATGATCATAGGCACGCTCGGCGGCCTCTACCGAGTGGTGGATGCCGATCCGACCACCGCCACCGCCGCGCGCCTCGAACGTCTGCCGGGCATCACCGATGAGTTCGTGTCCGCCGCCGCCGTGGAGGACGGTCTGCTGCTGGCAACCGTCGGCAAAGTCTTGTTGTTGGATGGCAGCGGACGCCTCACTCCCGTTTTTACGACGGGCTCCGATCAGGAACACTTGCGCGCTTCGCGCCTGCATCCCGGACGGGTCTACGTGGGCGAGCAAAACGGGCACGTCACTGCGCTTCAGCGCGCCGCCTCGGGGCATTGGGACAACGTTGGAATCGTTGCGCAGACCGGTCAACGCGGCATCGACTACGGCATCGCTGAATCTGCCCGGGGGGATCTCTGGGTGGGAACGAATGAGCACGGCCTCTTCCACGCGTCCGCCCCATCCGGCAGTGACGCGCCAGCCATGAAATCGCTCTTCGCCGAGCCCGGCCCCCTGCGCGGCGAGCCTTCCGTCTGGATCTACGCCGACGGGGGGCCGATCATCTTCGGCACCCCCCACAAGCTCTACGAACTGGACGAGAGCGCGCAGGTGATTCGCCCCGCTGCCAAGTACGGTTCGTCGTTCGTCGATGGCTCGCTCTTGATCGAAAGCGTGTTGAACTACGACACTCGCTCGCTCTGGGTGACGGCTGCTCCCAAAGACGAAGAGACAGGCAACGCCGTCTGCGGCCAGGCTGTCGCCGCCGCCGCGGATCGGCCGGCCATCTTCCGCCCGCTGCCGCGCAAGGTGGAGGAAATCATCGGCCAAGCGCAGGGCTTTTTGAAGGGGAACACCCAGCCGGAAAAGCTCACAACTGTGCTGGTCGCCGGCTCGACCGGCAACGGCTTGGTGCGGCTGGATGTGGCGCGCTGGGAGGCGCAAACGGCCCCGCCGCCGTTCGCCACCCTGATCCGCCAAGCAGTCACCACGAACCACAAAACAGCCAGCCGCCTCCGACGTCCCATCCTGCAAGATGCGTTGCCTTACACGCGCAACTCGGCCCACTTTGAGTACTCGGCCAACACTTTTGCCTTTGGCGCCGCGCCGCGCTTCCAAACGCGATTGGCGAACTACGAGGAAGGGAAATGGTCTGACTTTAGTGAGCGCAACAGCGTCGATTACACCAATCTGCCGGAGGGCAGCTACACGTTCGAGGCCCGTGCGCGCAACTTGGATGGGCAACTCGGCACGGTGGCGTCCTTTTCCTTCCGCATCTTGCCGCCGTGGCAACGGACCTGGTGGGCTTACGTTTTCTATGTCCTAGTGTTGGCGTTGGGAGTCGCTCCGCTGGTCTGGTGGCGCGGGCGGCAACTGCGGCAACGCAATGTCGCCTTGGAAGCATTGGTCAACACGCGCACCAGCGAACTTGTGCATGCCCGGGATGCGGCGGAAGCGGCCAACCGCGCCAAGAGTGTATTCTTGGCCAACATGAGTCACGAGTTGCGCACTCCTCTCAACGCCATCTTGGGTTACAGCCAGATCATGGCCAGGCACGCCGACCTGCCCGCCCGCACTCGCGAGCAGGTGCAGGTCGTCCGCCAGAGTGGTGAACACCTGCTGGGACTCATTAACGAGGTGCTTGATCTCGCCAAGGTCGAGGCGGGCAAGCTCATGCTAGCGCCCTCGGATTTCTCTTTGGATCAACTCATCAATGACGCCGCCGTCGCGTTCCGGCCGCGCCTCGCCGAGAAGGGGCTCGCCTTCCGGCAGACACGCGCGCCGGGCCTGCCGGGAGTGGTTCACGCCGACGTGAACCGGCTGCGGCAGGTGCTTTTCAATCTGTTGGGCAACGCGGTGAAGTTCACCCGTTTGGGGACCGTGTGGTTGGACGTCGGCCCGGCGGAGAATGGACGAGTGCGCTTTGAAGTCGGTGACACGGGTGCGGGCATCGCCGCCGATCAACTTGAAGCGATCTTCACGGCTTTTCACCAAACCGGTGAGAATGCGTTGGCGATACAAGGGACGGGGTTGGGCTTGGCGATCAGCCAGCGGCTTGTCACCCAGATGGGCGGCGAGATCAAAGTCGAGAGCAGGCCAGGTCAGGGTAGTCGCTTCTGGTTCGAGTTACCCTTGGTTGCAGGGAACAATCTGACTCCTGCTTTGGAAAGGATGGACGCCGGGGCAAAAGATCGTGCCGTGACAGGCTACGAAGGCCCACCACGGCGGTTGCTGGTAGTGGATGACCAGCCCGAGAACCGGCGCGTGCTGCGCGACCTGCTCCAACCGCTGGGCTTCGAATTGGAAGAAGCCACCGACGGCGAAGGGTGCTTGGCGGCCTGTGCTCGGCACTGGCCCGACGCGGTGCTGCTCGATCTGCGCTTGGGCAGCCGGTCGGATGGCTTCAAAGTGGCGCGTACCCTGCGTGCGCAGTCCGCCAGCAGATCGCTAGGCATCGTCGCCGTCTCGGCCAGCGTCTTTGAGGCCGCCCGCCAGCAAGCGGTCGCATCCGGCTGCGACGAGTTCCTGCCCAAGCCTTTCGAGGAAAGCCAGCTTTTGGCCGTGTTGGGCCGGGTGCTTGGCTTGCGATGGACTTATGAGGAGAAGCCTTTCTCACCGCCAGTTGCGGACGCAGGTCTCGCCGTGGATCCTGCCCCGTCCAGCACGGAGGTCGAGGCGTTGCTCGAATTCTCCTCACAGGGCGACGTGGTTGGATTGCGCCGGCGGCTGGAAGCCTTACGGGCTCCCGGAGTGCCCGTTGGCAGCATGGCTCTTGTGCGCGCCTTAGAACCATTGGTTACTAACTACCAGATGGACCAGATCCATGCCACCCTCCTGCGCTTCCAAGCTAATGGCCATTCCTGAAGACGCGTCCCGGGACGAACATCCGCGCATCCTCATCGTCGATGACCTGCCCGCCAACCTTGGCGTGCTGCTCGAAGTTCTGGGCGAGGCGGGCTACGTGGTGTTGGTCGCTGATAGCGGCGAAGGAGCCTTGGCGCGAATGGAACGCGTACGGCCCGACCTTGTTCTCTTAGACGTAAACATGCCGGGGTTGGATGGCTACGACACCTGCCGACTTCTCAAGGCCGACAGCCGCTGGCGCGAGGTGCCTGTACTTTTTCTGACCGCCCAAGGCGATCCCTTGGACAAAGTGCGAGGATTTGAGGTGGGAGCTGTCGACTATATTACCAAGCCGCTGCACCCGCAGGAAGTGCTCGCCCGGGTGCGTGCGCACCTACAAATCCGTGCGCTTCAACAGGTGCTGAAAGAAAAGAACCTGTTGTTGGAAACCGCGATGTCTAAGCGGTTGGAAGCCGAGGCGCAGCTTCAACAGTCGCTTGACCGCGCGGTCTTGGTGGTGGACGACGCCGGGGCGATGGTGTTCTGTACCCGATTGGCCCGCCAGCTCTTGAAACGGTATTTTCCCGACCACCGGGAGGTGGATACGCTGCCTGGGTCTTTGATGAACTGGCTCACGCAGGGCTCGACGGTCTGCGCGTGGCAAGTCGAGCAGGAGAGGAGCTGGTTGGAAGTGCGGCTTTTCGTGCACGGCCAGACGGGCACCCACCTCGTGCTGCTGCTTGAAGAAAAGCTGGCGAGGGTCAACTCGCCTGCGCGGCTCTTGCAGTTGGGGCTGACGGCACGGGAAGCGGAGGTGCTCTACTGGGTGGCGCATGGCAAGACCAACCAAGACGTGGCAGAAATCTTAAACACCTCTATTCACACGGTCAAAAAGCATATGGCCAACTTGATGGTGAAGACAGGCGCGGAGAACCGTTTGGTCGCTGGCTTGCAGGCGGCGGAACTGCTGGAATTAAGCGCGGTCGAGCCGAGCGAATCATCGTCTAAGAACCTGTGTGGTTAAAAGGTTTGCGTCGTTGACGGCGCAGCCGGCAAGTTGGAGCCCTGAGTTATCCGAGCGACTTGAGCGACGCGCAGTGGGCAGTGATCGAGCGGTTCTTTGCGCGGCCTGACCCGCGAGGCGCGCGCGAAAAGCACCGCAAGCGGCGCGTGGTCGCAGCCATCCTCTACCGCCTGCGCGAGGGCTGCCGCTGGCGCGCGCGGCCCCACGACTTTCCGAGCTGGAGCACAGTGGCCGATCACTTTCGACGCTGGAAAAAGCGTGGCGTTTGGGCCGAGGCCGTCCTCGTGCTTAACACCCACTCGCGCGAGGTGAACCTGGGGCGCGGGCGCCGCGCGCCGCGCCATGCCATCCTCGACAGCCAAAGCGTCAAGACGGCGGCCGAGGGCGAGGCGCGCGGCTTTCACGGCGGGAAGATGAGCAAGGGCCGCTCGCGCCACGTGGCCGTCGACAGCCAGGGCACGCTCTTGGCCGTCCACGTCACGGCGGCCAACGCGAGCGACTCCTCCCAGGCGGGCGCGGTGATGACCCAGGCCAAGGACCACTACCCCGACTTGGAAAGTTTTACCGCCGACCAGGGCTTTCGCCGCCAAGCCGAGCGGGCGGCCCACGCCTTGAACGGCGAGTTGCACGTCACCCGCCAACCCAAAAAAAGGGCTTCGCCTTGATCGCGTTTCGCTGGCGGGTCGAGCGCACCTTCGCCTGGCTGGGCCAATGTCGCCTGCTCGCCAGGGACTACGAGAAAACCGTCGCCAGCGCCGAAGCTTGGATCTGGACCGCCATGCTCCGCTTGCTCGTGCGTCGCCTCGCATAATAACCACACAGGTTCTTAACCTATGCGGCAAATCTGATCTGGTCACTCACCTCAAAGTAGGCAAAAACTCTGGAAAAGGGAAAAGGTTTTTTACTCCAGGGCTGACGCATGAAAAACAGGGCTGACGCATGAAAAGAGATTGGTCGGCAGAAGGGATTAGCTTGAGATAGGGCTGGGGTGATAGAGCCGGTGGGCATGACGATTGCCACCAGCCTCCGCGAAGCGTTCAGCATCCTGCCCGATCCGCGTCTTGCGCGCGGCAAGGAGCACCGTTGGAGTGAGTGGCTCTTTATCGCGGGTTGCACGCTCCTGACCGGCGGGGAGAGCTTCTACGACCTGGAGGAGTTTGCCTGCCTGCGCGAGGGGTGGCTGCGCACGTTCCTGGCTCTGCCCGGCGGGCCGCCCAGCCACGACACGTTCAACCGCCTCTTCCAGATGCTCGACCCGGCGGCCTTTGCGGAGACGTTCGCTGCCTGGACCGAGGGTCTGCGGGCCGCATCACCTGCGGGCGGGCGCGAGATCGTGGCCCTGGACGGCAAGGCAGCCAGACGGGCCGGCAAACGCACCGCGCGGGCAACGCGATGGCGCTGGCTCTGCGCCTGGCCCATGCCGAAAACGCGCTCCACGCGCTCGGCTCGGGTCAGATCGATGCCATCGTCAATGCGGACGGTACGACCTATCTGATGCGCCCGGCCCAGGAGCAACTGCGGCAAAGCGAACGGCGGCTGTTGGCAATCATGGCGAGCGTTGCCGATGTACTCACGGTCGTGAGTCGCTCGGGTGCGATCCTGTCCCAGAGCCATGCCGTGACCCAGGTGCTCGGCTACCAACCAGAAGAACTGGTAGGAAGGACCGCTTCCTGGCGATGCTCTCGCACGAGTTGCGCGCGCCGCTCTCACCCGTCCTCCTCGGTG
>CAXUGY010000049.1:0-24486 GCA_964250695.1 uncultured Chthoniobacterales bacterium
TCCAACTCAAGATCAACGCGCAGCTTCGGACCGAGTCCGGCCGCAACGCCGTCAAAAAGATCAAACAGGCCGGGTTCGTCCCGGCGGTGATCTACGGCGCGAAAGACCCGGCGCGTAACCTCCAAATCAACGAGCGCGAGGTTTCGCGGCTGCTCGGCCACACCACCAGCGAGAGCGTGCTCGTGGAGGTGAAGATCCAGGATGGCGACACGAAAACCGCGCTGATCCAGGAAGTGCAGCACCACCCGGTCACGGGCGCGATCATGCACGTAGACCTGCACGCCGTTTCCATGGACGAACTGCTGACCGCCGAAGTCCAGGTCGAGACTACCGGCGAGGCCGCTGGCGTCAAGACGGGTGGCGGCGTGCTGGAGGTCATCCTGCGCACCTTGGAAATCGAGTGCTTGCCCGCCGACCTGCCCGAGGCGATCACCGTCGATGTCAGCGCGCTGAACATCGGCGACGCGATCCACGTCGGCGCGCTGTCCTTACCGAAGGGCGTGACCGTGCTCAACGACGCGTCCCTGACGGTGGTTTCCGTGGCGGCTCCGACCGTCGTGGAAGAAACGACGCCGTCCACCGCCGAGGCCGGTGCGCAACCGGAAGTCATCAACGAAAAGAAGCCCGACGCCACGGCTCCGGCTGCTTCCTAATCCCGGTTTTTCGACCGTGCGGCCTCCGTTCGACCGGAAGCGGCGCGGTTTCCGTGTCTCCCATGCCCGCCGCTGCCGCCAATCCCATCCGCCTCGTGGCTGGTCTGGGAAATCCGGGCCGCGAGTACGAGGGAACGCGTCACAACGCCGGTTTTCTGGTGATCGACCGGCTGGCCGTGCGCCTGGGGCTGGATTTGAAATTTTCTGCCGCCTGGCAAACGCTCTGGGGCCGCACCGGCGATGGCTGCCTCTTTCTCAAACCCATGACGTTCATGAACGCCAGCGGCCGTGCGGTGCGCGCTTGCGCCGGATTTTACAAGGTGGACGCGGCCGAGATGCTCATCGTTTATGACGATTTGGCGTTGCCCTTGGGTCAGCTCCGCCTCCGCAAAAACGGCAGTTCCGGCGGTCAAAACGGGATGGAATCCGTGATCGACCATGCTGGCACAAGCGAGGTCCCCCGCTTGCGCGTGGGCATCGGCGCGGCTGGCCGCACGCGCAGCATGGTGGACCATGTGCTCGGCACCTTCACCAGGGCCGAGCGCGAGGAACTCGATCTGGCCATCGAACGGGCCGCCGACGCCGTCGAACATGCCCGCCACCATGGCGTCGAAGCCGCGATGAACCTTTTCAACCAGGCTACCGCGAAAGACGCGCCCGGGTCCAAACAATCTGCATCCTAACCCCTTAGCCAAGAGAGAGAACAAAGACATGAAGAATCGTTACGAAGGTTTGTTGGTCCTGGACAGCCAGGGCAAAGAAGACACCGTCAAGGAAATCATCGAGCGGCTGGAAAAAGATTTCGCCAAGGAAGGCGCCAGCGTCGAGCAAGTTCAGAAACTCGAGAAGCGCGAGTTCAGCTACGCCGCCGGTCACCTGAACTCCGGCTACTTCGTGAATTTCGTGTTCAACGCCGAGCCGGACGTGGTTGCCAAGCTGCAAGCCAAGCTCAAGCTGGACCCGGAAGTTTACCGCCAGCACTACCAAAAATTGCGTCCGAAACATGTCGCAAAAGCGGCGTAATTCTGCTACTTTACCGGCATGGCGAATCTGAATAAAGTCATGCTGATCGGCAACTTGACGCGTGACATCGAACTCAAGTATACCCCCAAAGGTTTGGCCATCGCCGAACTCGGTCTGGCGATCAACCGGAAGTACAAACATCCCGACACCGGCGAACTCAAGGAAGAGACCACGTTCGTCGATGTGACTTTATGGGGACGGCAGGCCGAGATCGCCAAGGAGTACCTTTCCAAGGGCAAACCGGTCTACATCGAAGGTCGCCTTCAACTCGATAGTTGGGACGACAAGCAAACCGGTCAGAAACGCACTAAGCTCAAGGTAACCGGTGAAGCGCTCCAGCTTCTCGGCAGCCGGGGCGATAGCGGCGGTGACGGCGGGGGCGGTCGGGCAGCGTCTTCCGCCTCGTCCGAGGACGAATATGACCAGCGTCCGCCCGCCCGTTCGCAGTCTTCGCCCCAGGGCGGCGGCGGCAACCAGCAGAAACCCAGGCCGAAGCCCGCGCCGGTCAGTCAGGACGACGACGACGATATTCCGTTCTGATTGCGAGCGGAGGCTCTCATCAGCGCGGGGAGGAGCAAGAGATGCTCCTCCCGTTTCTGATTATCGCTATCGCTGTCCAAACCCGTCGGAAAGCGACGACGGTAGTCTCATGGCGAAGGTCTGGACCTCACCGTCCGGCCGTCGGACGACTCCGGTCGATTCCAGGCCGAGTTCTTGGTAAGCGGTTTCCAGCGCCGCCGGGTCCGTGCGCAGTTCCGGGTAGAGGGCGACCAGTCTTTTTTTGACCCATTCCTTGGCCATGCGGCGGTCAATCGCGTGCAACGGTCGTTCCGGGCGTTGCGGCGTGAGGATGCGGGTGAAGAGGTGGCGCAGACTCATGGTATGGAAGCGGGTTTGGAGGGAGCGGCGTTTGCCTGTCAGTTCACAATTCGTAGCGGAGCGGTTTCCGGCGCGTGCCGTTTTAAGCTGGGAACAGGCCCGGCCAACACCGATCCGATCTTTTCGATCAATTCGGACGGTGTGAACGGTTTTTCGATGAAACCCGACAAACCCAGGCCGTCGAACTGCCGGGAAATGTCTTCCTCGGTGTAGCCCGAGCATAAAATAATGGGCGTCTCCGGGCGGCTGGCCCGGATGCGGCGAAACACCTCGTCGCCGCTCAGGCGCGGCATGGTCAGGTCCAACACGACCACGTCGAGTTCGTGCTCGTGCCGACGAAATTGCGCCATGCCTTCCTCGCCGTCAGCCGCCTGGAAAACGGTGCAGCCGGCTTCCTCCAGCGCGATGGCCATCAGCGAACGCAGCCCTTCCTCGTCGTCTACCAGGAGCACCCGGGTATTTTCCATCGTCACCAGCGCATGATCCTCTGACGCAGGGTGGCCGCCGGGTTCGGGGCGTTGACCGCGAGCCGGGAAGATCAAAGTGAAAACGGTGCCCTCGCCCTCCCGGCTGGAGATACGAATCCCGGCCCGGTGCCCACGGACGATGCCTCGCAGGGCCGCCAACCCCAGGCCACGCCCGGCAAACTTCGTGGTGAAGAACGGGTCAAAAATCTTGGACTGGGTTTCGGCGCTCATGCCAGCGCCATCGTCGCTGACTTCGAGTCGCACGTAGCTATCCGGTTCAAGGTCCTGGCCGGGGTAGAAGTTTTCGACCATATTGGCGTCCAGCGTGCAAGAGTCCGTGCGGATGACGACGCTGCCCGCCCGTTGGTCACCGATGGCCTCGGCCGCGTTGGTCAAGAGATTCAGGACCACCTGACGCATCTGGACCGGATCGCCATCGAGCAACGGCAGCGCGGGATCGAGCTGGTAGGTGACACGGACATTTTTTGGGGTCGAGACCTTCAACAGGTCCGTCATTTCGACGATCAACGCGTTCAAGTGGATCTTATCGACGGTAAACTTGCCGCGCCCGGAATAGGCGAGCATTTGCCGGGTCAGGTCGGCCAGCCGCCGGGTGGTGCGTTCGATTTTCTCCAGGTGATATTTACCGGACGACTTCGCCGTGGCCAAGTAAGGGGAAAGCATCTCCGCGTTGCCGAGGATGGTCGTAAGCAAGTTATTGAAATCGTGGGCGATGCCTCCGGCCAACACCCCCAGGCTTTCGAGCTTCTGGCTCTGCCGCAAAGCTTCTTCCGCCTGGACTCGCGCCGTGATATCCACCACGACCCCGCGCAGTCCCGTGACCTTGTCAGCCCCGCCAATCGCGGTGATGATCTCCCGGACCCAGAGGATCTGGCCGGTGGAACCGATCATGCGGTATTCCACGGTGTGCGACTGACCGGGCCGCTGCGCCGCCCGGGCGTTGTCGCGGGCGCGGTCACGGTCGTCCGGGTGGACGTTCTCGTACCAGAAGGCTGGTTCGGCCACCCAGCGGTTCGTGTCGATGCCGAGCAGCTTGCGCGCATGATCATTGACGAAGGTGAAACGGTGGACCCCGGCGTCGCTTTCCCAGATGACCGCCTCAATGCCGTTGACGAGGTCGCTCAGATGCCGCCGCGTCTCTTCCACGTCCGCCGCCAGCCGTTCGCTTTCCTGCAAGGATTGACCGAGGCGCGCCTGGCGTTGAGCCAGCAGGAAATTGGCGATGGCCAGAATCAGGGTCGAGAGCAACCCGATGGTGAGAATGCGTTGCGGGGCGGCAGTCCGCAGGGTGGCCACCATCAGCGGCGTGGGCCAGAGGCGCAGTTTCCACGCCCGGTCCGCCACGGGAATATGCCGCTCGGCGACCAGGAAACTGGGCGGTGGAGTGGTGCTCGCGCCCGCGCCCAACGACTGATAAACGTTCCGGCCCGCGCGATCAATAATTTCGAGGTTCCAAAAGTCGAGCACCTCCGGGCCATACAAGGAGCGGATTCCCTGGGTCAGGCGGATCGTTCCGGCGACCGAACCTTCCAGGTGGCCGTCGCGGAAAACCGGCACGGTCACCGTCATGCCGTGCTGGCTCGGTGACGCCAGGTTGAAGCTCGCGGTCGCCACGGGTTCACGAATCACGGCGGCGCGGGCACGGGACTCCGCCGCCGCCGGGCCAGCCGGTGATGCCACCGGACCCTTCAGGTAGGGCGAGCTGACCGTCTGGACGATTTTCCCCTGCGGATCGAGCCACGACACGGATTCAATGTCGCGCATTCCCGCGAGCAGACGTTTGATGAACGGCGCAAAGTTCTCGCTGCCTGCGGCGCCCGGGCTGGCCAGGATGAAGTTCCCCGCGTCGTTGAGCGCGCTGACCCGAATCGAGGCAAAGTCCTGGAATTGCAGGAACGCGTTGTCCGCCGTGCGGGCGGTCTCCGCTTCGAGCAACAATCTCTCCGAATTCTTGCTTTCCAGGTAGAGGTAACCAGTGACCGCAAGCACCGGAAAAGTAGCCAAGGCTGCCCGAAGAAACGAGGGAGACCGTTTCCAGAAATTACGGATTGGCAGCCATCGAACCATCGTCGCGAAAAACTACGCTTCCTGAAAAGGAAAGCGACCAAAAACGTCATCGGATGGTCTCAAGGTAGAGAATGGCGGCTGGTCCGCAAATAAGAGTTCTCAATCTTGCTTGTCAAACGGCGACAAGTCTCTTAGCTTCAGCACGGATTTCTCCTCGTGAAAGCTGGCTTCACTGTCCTCGAGTTGTTGATGGTTTGCGCCATCGTGGCGCTGCTGGCTGCGATTGCCATTCCCGCCACGTCTAAAATCAGCGAGTACAGTGCGCGGACGAAATCCATTTCCAACCTGCGCCAGATCGGCGTGGCGGCGCGGCTTTACGCGAACGACCACAACCAGCAACTCCCCGGGCAACCGGCACCCGCCGGGTTGCCGACCAGCGGAAACCCCACCGAGCAATGGCCGACGCTTTTCTGCGCTTACCTGACGCCGAGCGACCCGACGGTGTTCGTCGATCCGGGCGACCCCGCCACGAACAGGTTGCCGCTCGCGTCGATCCTCTCCAGCGGCACCAACAACACGGCGTTCATTTACAACGGATTCGATGATTTGGCTGTCGATAACCAGCCGCCGGAAACGGTTTCGCTGACGAGTTTTGCGACGCCGTCGGACGTCGTGTTGCTGGCGCAAAAAACGCGCGGGGCGTCGGCATTTTTCGTCAGCCCGATTTTTCAACCGGTCGCCAATCTGCTCAGCCTGCTCAATCCCTGCGCCTACGATGGCGGCTCGCATTATCTCTTCGTGGACGGCAGTGTGCGGTTCATCAAGCAAACCGACTACTCCAACAGTCTCTGGTTCGTCGATAAAAGCATTTCGTTGCCGCTCCCGCACGACCGTCAGCCGGATAGGATCGGCGGTGGTGAACTGGCGGCGATCAGCTTCTGACGCGCAGCCAGCGCGCGGCGTAGACGACGATGAAGAGCGCGTTCATCAGACCCAGCACGAGGATCGGGCGGAAAGGCGCGGGGTTGCGGAAACGCAGGGCGTAATTGGGCGGCAGCCCGTAAGCCAGAGCGAAGCTCAAGACGAACCAGGAGAGGTAGTTTTGGGCCGGGGGCCAAGCGGGCAGGGGAGGCTGGGCGTCGGGATACCAGTTCCAATAGCCGCGGATTTTCCAGGCGACGGCTTCGAGGTTGGCATCCGTGAGCGTGGCCACGGCCGCCACGCCGAGCGCGAGGGTATGACGAGTAGACGCAGGCCGCCAGCGCAAGACCAACACGCGTCCGCAAAGGATGATGACCATCCAGGCCAGCGGGATCGCCACCGGCAGCACACCGCCGATGCGCCAACCGAAATGGTCCGTGTAGCGGTACGGGCCGAATGGAAAGCCGGTCTGCGCGCCGATCCATTCGCAAATCCCTGAACCGAGCAGCAGGATGACCGCCCAGCGGCGGGCGGTTGGCAGACCTTCGGCGGCGGCGGTGTGCAGGTAAACCAGGATGGCCGCCAGATAGATCCAGATCGCGTCGGAAACGTGCAGCAGCGAGGTCATCGCCTGCCTCCCTGGTCCCGGTGCCAGCCAGCGGTCCACCGTGGGCTGGCCGATGCCCAGAGGCATCACGACGAAGCCGATGGCGGTCCACCCGATGAAAAACCACCACGCCCATTCGGGGAGGGCGGCCCAGCGGCGGTTGGAAGAAGAGGCGGGTTGCAAGATCACCCGTATGTAAACGGGCCGCGTTTGTCCGGCAATCCCGGGGTTGCGCAACGGCGAAAAAAGCTTGATCTATCCCGGATGGCACGTTCGTCGCGTCTCGCCGGTCAAGCCCAGGCATGAAATCACCGCGTCCCATCCGGTGGTTGGCCGGGTTGATCGTGGGGCTGGAGCTATTCGTCCTGGTCCAGGCCGGACGCGGATGGACCGCCGAGGCGCGCCCCGCCAAGGTCGCCCGAGCGGCGTCCGATGATCAGAAAAGCACCCGGTCAAAACCCGTGGATGCCCCCGAAACCCGCCCGCCGCTGCCGGGGGAGTGGGAGCCGTTCATCGATCCCGAGCGGCAAATCTTCCCGTCGCTGCTGCTGGCCAGCGCGACGCTCAGGGACCCCCTGCGCGACGAAGACACCGCCCAGAAAGCCGAAAGCACCAAGCAAAAGAAGTCGCCGCCGGCGGACCACGCCCGGCCGAACGATTTTCCTGAGATCATGGGCGATGAAAACGGGCTGGTGGGAGTGGTCATCGCCAGCCCCGCCGACGGGGCCCACGCCAGGATCGAGATCAAGGAAAACGCCCTGATGGCCGACAGCGTGCTCGAAGCGACCCTGCCGATCAAAGGACGTATTTACCGCCTCGCGCCGAGGATGGATTACAAGTATGACGCGCTCAACCGGGTGCGGCAGAGCCAGCCGGTCAACGTCACGTTTTCCGTGCAGGTGGACGGCCAGAGCCTGGGCGACCGCTTCGTGACGGCGCGGGTGCATCCCATCAACGACTGTCCCTACGCTTACCAGAATCCCGACGACGAGAAGGATTACGTGGACATCGCCTGGATGTTCGCCGCCTATGTCAACGAGGACCACCCGGCCATCCCGGGCCTGCTCAAGGAGGCGCAGGCCACGCAGGTGGTAGACGGCTTCGACGCGTACCAGAGCAAGGACCCCGGGACGGTTTTGCTCCAGGTGTTCGCGGTGTGGGAGGCTCTGCGGCAGCACAACATCCGGTACAGCGACATCGGGACGACCACGGACGAAAGCACGTCGCTCTACAGCCTGCACGTCCGTTTCATCGAAGAGGCGTTGTCCGAGTCGCACGCGAACTGCGTCGATGCCAGCGCGTTGCTGGCGTCGGTGCTGCGGCGCATGGGCATCGACACTTTCCTCGTCATGGAACCCGGGCACATGTTTCTGGGCATTTATCTGGATGCCGACGGCAAACAGTCTGCCTGCCTGGAAACCACGATGCTCGGCGATCCCGACCCGGAGGAATATACCGAGAACCGCGCGCTGGCAAAATCTGCGCCGCGGGCGGTGAAGAAGCTCAAGGGTTGGCGTTGCTTCAACGAAGCGTTGGATTCCGCGACGCGCGAGTTCAACAAACACCGCAAGCGGTTCGACCGGGCAAACGACCCCGAGTATGAGATCGTGGACATCACCGCCGCCCGTCGTGAGGGCATCGCGCCGATTGGTTACGTCAAGGCGGAATAGTCTGAGTCAGTGAGGGCGGAGGATCTTTTCCGCGACCATCTGCCCGCTCAGGCAGACCAGCGGCAGACCGCCGCCCGGATGGGTCGAGCCGCCGACGAAATAAAAATTCGGCTGGCCCGGCGTTTGCAGCGCGGGACGCTGAAACGCGGCGCGCACCCCGTGGCTGGCGAAACCGTAGAGGCTGCCCGCGTGGGCCAGATAACGGGTCTGGAAATCCGCCGGGGTGAAATGCCGCCGGACCTGAATCGCGGCGCGCAGACCTTCGCAGCCGAAACGGGTTTCGAGGCGGTGGATGATCCGGTCGCCGTAGCTCTCGGCCATCGCTGGCCAATCCACCCGGCGATCCGTGGTCAGGGCAGGGGCGTTGACGAGCACGAACCAGTTTTCGCCGCCGGGCGGGGCGCGGTCGGGGTCGGCCTTGGAATGGACCGCGACGTAGATCGTGGGCTCGTCGGCGGGCCGGTGGTCGTCGAAGAGTTGGCGGAACTCGCCCGGATAATTGTCGGAAAAGAAAATGTTGTGGTGGGCCAGTCGCGGATACTGACGCGCGACGCCCAGATAGAGCGCAAAGCCGGAAATGGCGAGGTCGCCGGTTTTCAGCTTGGTCTGCATGGCGGGTTCGTCGCGCCTGAAGCTCAGAACGTCCTGGTTACACACCACCTGATCGAAAACTTCCTCGCGGCCGGCAGAGGTTGGCAGTTCCCATCGTTTGCCGGTTCGATGAACGCGGGCAATCTCGTGGTGGAAACGGAACTCGACGCCCTCCTCGCGGCAGATCCGCTCCAGCGCGCGGGCAATCTCGTAGAGTCCGCCTTTGACGTACCAGCCGCCGAACTTTGCTTCGACGTAGGCGATGATGTTGAACGCCGCAGGCGTCCGGTAAGGAGACGAACCGTTGTAAGTCGCAAAACGGTCGAAAAGCTGAACCAGGTGCGGATCGTGTCCGAAGAACCGCCGCACCGTGCGGTCCATGGTTTGAAAGGACGCGATCTTCGGCAGGTGGCGCAATTTGGACAGGTTCTGCCATCGAAGTTGCCGCCACCATTCCCCGAGCGGGTGGTGCAAAAAGGCATCCGCGCTGAGATCGTAGAGGCCGCGCGCGTATTCCAGGAATCGGGCGACATCCGGGCGTTGCCAGAACGCGGCGTCCTCGTCGATGATCGTGCCGTCGGTCCAACGATAACGGCACGTTACCGGCAGGGGGATCAGCGTCAGGTCATCTTGCAAACGGCGACCGAGTTTCTGCCAGAGCTGCTCAAAAACGTAGGGCATCGTCAGCAGACTGGGTCCCATGTCCCAGGTGTAGCCGTCCGCTTCCAGCCAGTTGAGCTTGCCGCCGACCCGCTCGTTCTTCTCGAACACGGTGACCTGCCGCCCGGCGTGTGCCAGCAGGGCGGCGCAGGTCAGTCCACCGACCCCCGCGCCGATGACCGCGACGTTAGACGATGCATGGGTCATTTCGGACGGAGGCTGCGGGCGTGGATGCGCTCGATGGCCCAGCGCGCGTGCTCGGCCACGAGTTCTTCCTCTTCGTGGGCGGCGCGAGTCAACGCCGGGAGGTCGTCTTCGGTGCCGACGTTGCCCAACGCCACGCAAACGTTGCGCAGGAGGCCGCGCCGTTTGGTGCGCTTGACCGGCGAGCCTTTGAACGCCGCGCTGAAATCCTCCTGGCTCATGGCGAGGTAGTCCCGCAGAGCCATGCCCACGGTGGCGGGCCGGGCTTGAAACGCCGCTTCCCGGCTGGCCTGGGCGAAGCGGTTCCACGGGCAGGCATCGAGGCAATCGTCGCAACCGTAAATGCGGTCACCCATGAGCGGGCGGAGGTCGAGCGGGATCGCGCCTTTGTGTTCGATGGTGAGGTAGGACACGCAGAGCCGCGCGTCGAGCGTGTACGGGCGGTCCCGGCGGATCGCGCCGGTCGGGCAAGCGTCGAGGCAACGGGTGCAACGGCCGCAGCGGGGCGGGATCGGCGCGTCCGGCTCGAAGTCGAGCGTGGTCAAAATCTCGGCCAGGAAAAACCAGGTGCCGCGTTCCGGGTGCAGGAGCATCGTGCTCTTGCCGTGCCAGCCCGCCCCGGCTTCCGCCGCGAAATCGCGTTCCATGACCGGCCCGGTGTCCACGTAGTAGCGTTGTTGGCCCCCGTAAGTTTGCAGAAAGGCATCCAGAGAACGGAGCTTCTCCTGGATCAAATCGTGATAATCTTCCCCCCAGGCGTAACGGGCCACCCTGCCCGTCACCGGCGCTGGCGACGGGGACGAGGGGCGCGGCCCTTGCCAATAATCGAGCGTGAGGACGATCATCGACCTCGCCCCCGGCAGGACCATCTGCGGGTCGATGCGCTTTTCCTTGCCGCGCTCCAGCCACGGCGTCATCTCACCGGCCATCCCAGCGTCCAGCCACGTGCCGAACGCCGCCGCGTGCGGTGGCGTCTCGCAACGGGCGACCCGGCAAAGCCCGAAGCCCAACGTGCGGGCGTGTGCGAGCAGCGCGGTTTTCACGGCAGGAAGGACGTTCGACCGCTCCCGGCGAAGACGCGGCGGGCCTGGGTCAGGACGGTCCGCGCGATTTCGGCGTGGCTGCCGACCGATGTATCCACGGTAAAATGCGCGCAGTCGGCGTAGAGCGGTCCCCGGGATCGGATGAGGGCGTGCAAGGCCGCGCGCGGGTCTTCCGTCTGCAAAAGCGGACGCTGCCGGTTACGAGAGACCCGCTCGAAAAGCACGTCTTCGCTGGCGGTGAGGAACGCCACGCACCCCAACGCCCGGAGCAGCGGGAGGTTTTCCTCCCGGGTCACGATGCCGCCGCCGGTCGCCACGATCAGACGGGGCTCGCCGAGCAGGGACCGCAGGGCCTCCGTCTCCAGGCGGCGGAAATGGGATTCGCCGTGACGGGAAAAAATTTCGGTGATCGCCAACCCGGTTTCCCGGACGACCTGCTTATCGGTGTCGGTCCAGCGCCGGGCGGTCAACCGCGCGAGTTCCCGGGCGACCGAACTTTTCCCCGCGCCCATCGGACCGATGAGAACAATGCAATCGCCCGCTTGCGCCAAACCTGCGGTCACGGCCTGCTCCGGGCAATGACCAGACCATGGTCACGGCGACGACGAAACGCGGACCACGTTGCGTGCCTTGGCCCCTTTCTCATCGGTGTAGAGTTCATATTCGACTTGATCCCCTTCCTGCAACGTCTTAAAGCCTTCGGACTGGATCGCCGAAAAATGCACGAAGATGTCGCCTTCTACGCCGGGATCGACGATGAAGCCAAACCCTTTCTTCTCATTAAACCATTTTACGGTGCCTTTCGCCATGGTGAGATTCTCGTTTTGCATAAACCGGTGATGCGTACCTTTACGGTGACAGTTTCGCGGCAGATGCGAGTTTTTGCGCACACGATCAGTTTTCTTCGTTGGCGGCGCTGACGTGAATCAAGGCACCCGGTCATGGCGTCGAAGTTCCCAATTCTCACCGTGGTATTGCTTGCCGGGGCCAACGCCGCGGCGGTGGAGGCATTGCGTCCGGCCGCCGAAATTTTGGCGTCTTTCGGGTTAGGTGCCGTCACGGCAGTGCTGCCTCCCGACGCACCGCTGCCGCCGCTCACCGGCGGGGTTTGCGCGGTGATCGTGGCCTCGCCGGATGCGGCCTTGCCCGCCGCGCTGGCCAGGCACACGTCCCTGCCGGTCATTCGCGTGCCCGACGCAGGGGAAGATCACGGCGGCGCGGCCCTGTTGAACGACGGCCAGGGCAATCTACCCGCCGGGCCGGACGACGGAGGGTTCGCCACGATGGCCATCGGGGAAGCCGGGGCGAAAAATGCCGCGCTGTTCGTGGTGGCGTCGCTCGCAGGCACGGACGAACGACTGCGGACCGCGTGGGCGGAATTCCGTGCCCGGCAAACGGAGGTGGTGCTGCAATCTCCTCCGCTGGAGCGAAAGGACTAGACGCTTGGACACTCTCCTCTGGGACGCTGCCGACGACCGGGCGATGGCGCGCGCCGTGACGTTGTTGGAGTCAGGCGAGTTGGTCGCGCTGCCGACCGAAACCGTTTACGGGTTGGCAGGCGACGCCGGGCGACCCGAGGCGGCGGCGGCGATTTTTCACGCGAAGGAGCGGCCCTTTTTCGATCCGTTGATCGTCCATCTGCCCACCCTGGAATGGCTCGAACGGCTGACGCTGCCGCTGTCCGGAGCGGGGCGGCTGGTCGCACGATTCTGGCCTGGCCCGCTGACGCTGCTGCTGCCCCGGCGGCCCGGCGCGGTGCCTGATCTGGTCACGGCAGGCAGTTCGCTGGTGGCCGTGCGGATGAGCGCGCACCCGATTTTCCGGGCGGTGGTCGAAACGTTCGGACGCCCCCTGGCCGCGCCCAGCGCCAACCGTTTCGGACGGATCAGCCCGACAAGCGGCGCGCACGTTTACGCCGAACTGGCGGGACGCATCCCGCTGATCCTCGAAGCCGGGCCGACCGTTCACGGCCTCGAATCCACCATCGTTGCCATCGAGCCGGACGGATCGCTGGGTATCCTGCGTCACGGCCCGATCACGGAGGAAATGTTGGCGGAGTTCGGTCGCGTCCGTCCACGCCCCGGATTGCTGGACGCGGCGGCATCCGCGCCGGGGCAGGGTCCTGGCCACTACGCGCCGCGCACCCCGTTGAAAATTCTCGAACGGGCGAACGCCCTCTCCGAGCCAGGCGATGGGCAGAGGACCGCGTTGCTGGCGTTTCGACGCGACACGCTCCCGGCGGAAACCGTTTTTGCGCGGGTGGAGGTTCTCACGGAGTCCGGCGATTTGCGGGAGGCCGCCGTCCGTTTTTTTGCCGCGTTGCGCCGGTTGGATGAATCGGGCGTGGAAAAAATCGTGGCGGAGCCGTTGCCCGAGGTCGGTCTGGGGCGGGCGATCATGGAACGCTTGCGTCGAGCAGCGGCCGGTTCCGGGACGGCGAATTCTTCGTGAACCGCCGGACATTTTGCACACATCCAGCCGCTGACGGCTGCCGTACCAAAAAATATGGCAACCAAAGCTCCGGCAAAAAAGAAGACGGCTTCCAAGAAGAAGGAAAGTGGCAACCATTGCTGGCCCGGTTACGAGCCGACCCCCGGAAAAAAGCCGGGCACGAAGGGCAGTTGCAAAAAGAAGGGCGCCTGAGGTCCACGGCAGCCGCCGGAATGGTCATCGCCACGGCGGTGTCATGGTTGCGTTGCCGGGCGGGTTCTGACATCGTCCCGGCGTGTCTCGACCCCTTCCGTCCAAACCCGAGGATTTCGGCAGCGCCCGGGCGACGGGCATCGTGGGGCTGGCGGTGATGTGCAGCCGGGTCCTCGGGTTGGCGCGGGACCAGATTTTTTCGAGCCTCTTCGGTGCCGGGACCGGCTACGACGCCTTCCTGACCGCGTTCCGAGCGCCCAATCTCCTCCGCGACCTCTTCGCCGAGGGCGCGCTTTCGACGGCGTTCATCACGACGTTCTCCAAGAAAATTCAATTGGAAGGTGACGGTGCCGCCTGGAGGCTCGCCAATAAGATGGGCACCCTGCTGCTGGTCTTTATGAGCGGAGTGACGCTGTTGGGCGTGCTCCTTTCCCCCCAACTCATCGAGGTCCTCGGCGGTGGATTCCACGCCATCCCCGGCAAGTTCGAGCTGACGGTGGTCCTGACGCGGCTCATGTTTCCGTTCATCCTGCTCGTTTCGCTGGCCGCGCTGGCGATGGGGATGCTCAACGCCAAACACATCTTCGGCGCGCCCGCCATGGCGTCGAGCTTCTTCAACCTCGGCTCCATCATCGGCGGGTTGGGGATGGGCTGGGTCCTCGCCCGTCACTACGGTCAGAAGGAGTTCCACGGGTTGGACCCGCTCACGGCCCGGCTGTTCTGGTGGCTGATGGGCATGGCCATCGGCACGCTGTTGGGCGGGTTCTTGCAGTTTGCCGTCCAGCTTCCGCCCCTCGCCGGAGCGGGCTACCGCTTCCGGTTCGACTTTGGGTGGCAGGACGAGGGCGTCCGCACGATCCTGCGCTTGATGGGTCCGGCGGTGATCGCGGCGAGCGCGGTGCAGATCAACGTGATGGTCAACGCCTCGTTCGCCAGCCACCAGGGCAACGGCGCGGTGACGTGGCTCAACAATGCGTTCCGGCTGATGCAGCTTCCGCTGGGCATCTTCGGGGTGGCCATCGCCACGGTAACCCTGCCGCTGGTCAGCAAAAGCGCGGCGGTCGGCGACCACGCAACGTTTCGCCGTACCCTGGCCCGGGCGTTGCGGCTGGCGTTTTTCCTGACGATTCCCTCGGCCATCGGGTTGATCTGTCTGGCGGAGCCGATCATTTCGCTGCTCTACCAGCACGGGCGGTTCACCATCGCCGCCGCCAACCGGACCGCCGGGGCGCTGCAATTCTACGCGGTGGGCCTGGCGGCTTATTCGGGGATCAAGGTGCTGGCGCCCGCGTTTTACGCGCTCGACGCCCGGAAGACGCCGATGAACGTTTCGTTTGTCGCCATCGGGATCAACGTCCTGCTCAACGTCATCTTCACCTACGCGCTGCGCTGGGGGCACCGGGGGCTGGCGATGTCCACGAGCGTGACCGCCATCGTCAATTTTACGCTCCTCTACCTTTTGATGAGCCGCCGCGTCGGGCAACTGGAGACCCGGCAAAACGTCCTGACGCTGGCCAAGCTCGCCGTGGCGGGCGCGGCGCTCGCGGCGGTTTGTCTGCTCGGACGCTGGCTGGTGCTCGACGGGTTCGATTATTTTCCGCTCCCGGAAAAGATGGGCGGATTGTTCAGCGTGATTCTCGCCGGGGGACTGGCGTTTTTCGGGGTGAGCTACCTCGCGCGGATCGAGGAGATGCAGGAAGCGGTCGGCATGTTCGCGCGGAAATTCCGGGGCCGGGGGAAACCCCGATAGACCGGCGCGGCTTGCCGATTCCCGGCGGTCTGCGTAGGCTCCCGGATGTCTTCCCTCCCCAGTGTTTACGCGGACCCGGCCTTTGACATGGCCTGCGAACAATTCCGACTGATCGCCGACTACCTCCACATCGACGCCAACGACCGCGACCGGCTGCTGCTGCCCAAACGCGCGGTCATGGTCGCCCTGCCCATCCACCGCGACGACGGCAGCACCAGCGTCTATACCGGCTACCGCGTCCAGCACCATCTCACCATCGGGCCGACCAAGGGCGGGACGCGCTTTGCCCCGAGCGTGAACATGGGCGAAATCGCCGCGCTCTCGATCTGGATGAGCTGGAAATGCGCGCTGGCGGGCCTGCCTTACGGCGGGGCCAAGGGCGGCATCACCGTCGATCCGCGCAGCCTGTCCATCCGCGAACTCGAAGCCCTGAGCCGCCGCTACATGCAGGAGATGATTCCTTTCGTCGGCCCGCACACCGATGTCATGGGACCCGACATGGGCACCAACGAGCAGATCATGGCCTGGTTCATGGACACGTACAGCGTCCACATGGGGCGCACGGTCAACGAGATCGTCACCGGCAAACCGGTGTTCCTGGGCGGGTCGGCGGGCCGGCGCGAATCGACCGGACGCGGCGTGGCGTTCCTGGTCGAGCGGGCGTTGGACACGTTGAAGATCGAACCGCAGGGCCGGACGGCCATCGTGCAGGGTTTCGGCAACGTGGGGTCCGTCGCCGCCGCCAGCCTCTATTACAAAGACGGCATCAAGATCGTCGGCTTGTCCGACGCCTACGCCTCTTTTTACGACCCGAAAGGCATCGATCTGCCGTCGGTCGAGGCGCATTTGCAGAAGAACCTCGACCTGTCCAACTTCCTGGGCGCGCCCCGGATCGACCCGGAGGAGATGCTCGTGCAGCCGTGCGACATCCTGATCCCGGCGGCGGTGGACCGCGTGATCAACGGCGCCAACGCCGGGCGGCTGCAATGCCGTATCTTGGCGGAAGCCGCCAACGGGCCGACCACGCCGGAGGCCGATCTGATCCTCGACCAACGCTACAACGACATCCTCGTGATCCCCGACATCCTGTGCAACGCGGGCGGCGTCATCGTGAGTTACTTCGAGTGGGTGCAGGATTTGCAGAATTTCTTCTGGAACGAGACGGAAATCGCCGACCGGCTTTTCCGCATCATGGACGCGGCGTTCAGTTCGGTGGTCAAACGCGCCAAGGCGGAGAAGATTCCGTACCGGCGCGCGGCCCTGGCTATCGCGGTGGAACGGGTGCTCAAGGCCAAGCAGACGCGGGGCTTGTTCCCGTAAAACCACGGCAGACGTTATTTTAGAGAGTGTCTGAAAAGGGGTGTTTTGAGCGTCATCTTGCCGACGTCTCGACGCCAGCCAATTCGGAAATCTTCAGCGAAGCCAGCGACGTGACGGCGGACAGCAGGGCCGCCGGCTCGAAGGGCTTGGGAAGATGCAACTGGAACCCTGCGCTGATCGCTTTGGCCTGGTCCTCCTCGCGGGCAAACGCCGTCAGCGCCATTGCGGGCAGCGTCCGCCAAGCGGCGTTGGGCGACGCCCGCAGCCGACGAATCAGGCTGTAACCGTCCTCGCCGGGCATGGCGATGTCGCTGATGAGCACGTCGGCGGGCCATTCGGACAGGATGCCTGTCACCAGTGAGGCGGAGTCCGCCTCTTTCACTTTTGCTCCCGCCCGGGTGAGCAGCCGGACCACGACCCTCCTCGAATCCATCTCGTCGTCGAGCACGAGCACCCGCAAGTTCGTCAGACCGTGCGGCGTGGTGGACGCGCTTTCCGGCAGCCCGCTGCCCTTGGCCGTGCCGTCGCCTTCGAGCGTGTGGCCAGCGGGCAGTTCCAGCGGCAGGAAAATCGTAAACGTCGCGCCTTTTCCCTCGCCCGCGCTGGCCGCACACACCGTGCCGCCGTGCATCTCGACCAGATGCCGGGAAATCGAAAGCCCCAGACCCAATCCTCCATGGCTCCGCGTGATGGAGGCGTCCGACTGCCGGAAACGGTCAAACACGAACGGCAAAAAATCCGGCTGGATGCCGATCCCCGTGTCCGTCACTTCGATTTCCGTTTGCTTTTCGTCCTGCCGGGCGCGCACCGTCACCTCACCCTGACGCGGGGTGAATTTAATGGCGTTCGAGATCAAGTTCCACACGACCTGTTGCAGGCGGTCGGCGTCCCCCGGCGACAGGGCGGGCAGCGGCTCGACCGACTGCCGCAGCGTGATGCTCTTGGCCGCGGCGGTGGGGTGGGCGCTCGCCAACGCGGCGTCAATGACCGCCACCAGATCGACGCGCCCTAAATTCAACCGCACCTTGCCGCAGATGATCCGCGAAACCTCCAGCACGTCTTCCACCAGGCGGGCTTGCGAGCGCGCGTTGCGTTCGATCACCTCGATGCCCTCCATGACCTCTTCGCGGGTTTGTTCGCCGGTGCGTAGAATCTCGGACCAGCCCAGGATGGCATTCAACGGGGTGCGTAACTCGTGCGACAGAATCGCCAGAAATTCGTCCTTGCTGCGGTTGGCCGCTTCGACCTCCAGCCGGGCCGCCTGCTCGCGCTTGAGCAGTTCCGCCGCCCGGTGTTGCGCGAGGGTGCGCTCGGCGATTTCGCCCTGCATCCGGGCGTTGATCTCGCGCAACTCCGCCGTGCGTTCCTCGACGCGGAGTTCCAGCCCGGTCTTTGCCAGGCGCAGGTCTTCCTCCACCTTTTTGCGCTCGATGGCGTAACGGATCGCCTGCACGAGGAGGCCGCCGTCGATCCGGCCTTTGACGAGGTAATCCTGCGCGCCCTCCCGCACGGCGTTGACCGCCAGCGCCTCGTCGTCGGAGCCGGTCAGCACGATCACCGGCAGCGCGGGAGCCGCCGCCAGCCAGCGGGCCAGGGTTTCCAGCCCAAAGCTGTCGGGCAGGCTCAGGTCGAGCAAGACGATGTCGGGCGCTTCGCGTTGCCCGAGCGCCGCGATGCCTTCCGCCAACGAAGGCGAGTTGGCGACCGTGAACCGTTGGGCGCCCGTCGCCTCGAAAAGATGTTCGCGCACCAACCGCGCGTCACCGGGATTATCCTCGATGAGCAGCAACTGGATGGACGGACGGTCAGACATGACAGACAACAACAATGGCACCACCAAAACCCATCGTCCAGCCGCAGCCAAGCTCCACCGGCCAAGCGTTTGCCATGCGAACCGCCCCCGGCGCGGTCAGGCCGGCAGCTTGACGATGGTCAGCCAGAAATCCTCGATGGACGCCACGATGGCGACGAATTGTTCGAGGTCCACCGGCTTGTTGATGTAGCAGTTGGCGTACAGGCTGTAGCTTTCGAGAATATCTTTTTCGGCGGTGGAAGTGGTCAGCACCACCACGGGCAGCCGCCGCAGATCGGGGTCCTGCTTGATCTCGGCGAGCACCTCCCGTCCATCCTTGCGTGGCAGATTCAGGTCCAGCAGCACCAGGTCCGGGCGCAACACCTCCTCGAACGGGGGCTCCCGGCGCAGGTAGGCCAGGGCCTCCACCCCGTCGCGGGCCACGGCAAGGTGGTTGCGAACCTTCGCTTCACTCAGGGCTTCCTGGGTCAGCCGGACATCTCCGGGGTTATCTTCGACCAGCAAGATTTCGATGGGGCGCATGGGCAAAGAAATTAAACCGACTCCGTCTTCATACCAGCAACCGCCGGCAAAGTGAAGAAAAATGTCGTGCCCTCGCCAACCTTGCTGTCCACCCAGAGCCGTCCGCCGTGCCGTTCGACGATCTTTTTGCAGATCGCCAGACCGATGCCCGTGCCGGGGTAGCTCTCCTTGCTGTGCAACCGCTGGAAAATGACGAAGATGCGCTCGAAATACTGTGGCTCGATGCCGATCCCGTGGTCCCGGAAGGAGAATTGCCAAAACGCGCCGTCCTCCGCCGGTTCGACCGCGATTTCCACCCGAGGCGTCCCGTCGCCTTTGAACTTGAGGGCGTTGCCGATCAGGTTCTGGAAAAGCTGGTGAATCTGCGTGCCGTCGGCCAGGACGATTGGCAGATGGTCCGGCCGGACGACGAGCGCGTCCGCGGCCTCGATGGTCGGTTGCAGGTCGGAAAGCACGCGCCCCAGGGTGGTGCCCGTGTCCACCGGTTCGCTCGGCTTGGCCTGGGTGCCGACGCGTGACAAGGCCAGCAAATCGTTGATGAGCTTCTGCATCCGCGAGGCGCCGTCTACCGCGTAGTTGATGAATTCGTCCGCGTTGGCGTCCAGTTTTCCTTTGTACCGCTTGGAGAGAAGCTGCGTGTAGCTGCTGACCATCCGCAGCGGCTCCTGCAAATCGTGCGATGCCACGTAGGCAAACCGTTCGAGTTCCGCGTTGGAACGGGCCAGATCGAGCGAGAATTTGCGCATCGCTTCCTCGGCGTTTTCGCGTTCGGTACGGTCGCGGATGGCGGTGATGACGAGACGCTCATCGCCGACTTCCAGCGGGCTGCGGCTCAGATCGAGCGGGAAGGAACTGCGGTCCTTGCGCACGCCGTCAAACTGGGCTCCCACCGAGCGCAGATCGCGGAACGCCCGGTCCTCGGCCAGGCGGTCGGATGGACCGTCCTTGGCCGGTTCGTCGCCGGGGATCGTCCGTCCGACCAGCATCGTCGACAGGTCCCGGTCCAAGAACTCCGCGCGGTTGTAACCGAACAATTTTTCCGCCTGCAAGTTGGCCATCTGGACTTGGCCCTGCGCGTTGGTGATCACCATCGCGTCTGGCGCGCTGTCCATCACGGCGCGGAATTTTTTGTCGCTCGCACGCAGGGCATCGTCGTTGCGGCGGCGTTCGGCCAGATCGTGGCGGATGAAAAGATAGAACGCGAGCAGCAACAGCACGGCCAGGACCAGCAACAGGCCGAAATTGGTGACCGTGTGGTGGGCGCTCTCCGCCGATAGGCTGTTGCGTCGTTCGAGCAAATGCATCTCCTGGCTTTTCATGGCGGCGGTAGCGAACCGCACCTGATCCATGAGTTCCTTGTCCTCGACCCCGGGTGGGGTGACGTTCGGCCCGCTTTGCAATTGCCGCGCGACGACCTGCCGGTGGACCCGGTCGATGGCGCGGTTGGCGAGGCTTTGCAGGCGGTCGATGTTGCGCTGCTGAACCGGGTTGTCAGCCGTCAACTTCCGCAGGGCGTCGATCTGGGCGCTGACGGTGTCGAGACCCGTGTGGTAGGGTTGCAGGTATTCGGATTTGCCCGTGAGCAGAAATCCGCGCGCGCCGCTTTCGATCTCGTCGAGGCTGCCGAAGACGGTGTCCACCTGGCTGATGACCTGGTAGGTGTGGACCACCAGGGCGTTGCGGTCCAGGAGGTTGCGCGCGTTGATGTACGTCCCTGCCCCCACCAGGGCCAAGGCCAGGAAGGCAATGACGAAGGCGGCAACAATCTTGAGTTCAACTTTCATCGAAACGGGCGCGAACGGTGCCGGGGTTCCGGCGAACGGCAGAGTTTACGCCGCCGGGCAGCTTCAACTAACGCATCCGCGTCCTGGTTTGGCCGGATGGTTGCCCGAGGTTTGTGCAGGGAGCTTGCAACGCAGCACGGGCTTTGCTCTAGTTTGCCGGTGTGTTCTACCGCGTGCTCGTCGTCGGGATCCTCTTGTTCTGGGGGTGGATGACGGCCTTGCTCGTCCGTCTCGAATGGGCGTCCGGCGAAACGCGGATGATCGCCGTGCCGACGGCGCACGTCTGGAAGCTCCTGTTCCGGCACGAGGAAATGTCGGCCCTGACCCTTTTCAACGGTCGGCAGCGGCTGGGCGAACTGCACCTCCAGCCCCGGCAGCGGGCGGGCCCGGGCGGGGCGTTCCATCAACTCGCCGGCTCCGGCGCTTTCGCGCTCAACATACCCGGTGTCACCGGGGAGCGGGTGGCGCTGCATTTTACCCTCGACCTGGACGAAAGCGAGCGGATCCAGCACGTCGAAATCGCAGCCAACTTCCACGAGCCGAAGCAAAAGGTGCCCGGCCTCACGGTGGTCTTCGACGGGCAACCCCCACGCGGCCTGTGGCACTACGCGATGCGGCGCGGGGACGACCTGCTCAAGGAAAACTCCGGCACCATGGATGCCCTGCTTGATGACCCCGACCTGCACGATCTCGGTTTCGATCCCAGGGTGTTCAGCCAGGGCGGCCGTCAGCAAGCGGCCGCCACGACCTTCACCGCCCGGCACGGCACCCTGCACCTGAACGGCGAGGACGTGGAAACCTACGTCGTGACGCTGCGGCAGGGTGAAGGCCTGGAATCGTCCGTCCACCTCAATCAGCTCGGGCAAATTCTCGCCGTGAAAACCTTTCTTGGCTACGATCTCTACGACGAGGCGTTCGCGCCCTGAGGCGGAAGCCGGACGGCCACGTTTATGATCCAAACCCAGGGGCTCACCAAAAATTTCGGCGCGTTGCGGGCAGTGGACGGTCTCGATCTGGACATCGGGCAGGGCGAGTTCTTTGCGTTCCTCGGCCCGAACGGCGCGGGCAAGACCACGACCATCAAGATGCTCGCGGGCCTGCTCAAACCCGGCGCGGGCAGCGTGCGCGTCGCCGGATTCGACATCCAGCGGGAGCCGACCGCCGCCAAACGGCTCATCAGCTACGTGCCCGATTTCCCGTTTCTGTACGACAAGCTCACGCCGCGCGAATTCCTGCGTTTCGTGGGCGAGTTGTACGAGATGCCGCCGGAAGCGATTACCCGGCAGACCGGGACGCTGTTCGAGCAGTTTCACCTGACCGATTACCACAACGAAATGATCGAGAACCTCAGCCACGGCACCCGCCAGCGCGTGGCCATCGCCGCCGGGTTGTTGCACGATCCGCGCGTCTTCATCATCGACGAGCCGATGGTTGGCCTCGACCCGATGCACGCGCGCATCGTCAAGGACGAGTTCAAAGCCCGCAGCCGGGCCGGTTGCACGCTGTTTCTTTCCACGCACACGCTCTCGGTGGCCGAGGAAATGGCGGACCGGATCGGGATCATCAACCACGGCCGGCTCATCGCGCTGGGGACCGTGGATGAGTTGCGCCGCCGGAATGCCGACGCGGGCGGCGCGCTGGAGAAAATCTTTTTGTCCCTCGTGGACGCCGAGGAAAGACACCGTGAACAGGCGCGGGCCGCCGCCGCGGCAAGACGATGATCCTGCCGCTCTTTCTGCAACGATTCGTGGGTTGGGTCCGCCGGGGTGGACGCCTGGAGATCACCATCCTGATCGCCTTGCTCTTGGCCGTAGCGGGGCTGTGGACGTTCGGCGTGCTGGCGGCGGAAGTCATGGAAGGTGACACCGCGAAGTTCGACGCGCGGCTTCTCATCGCGTTACGCCAGCCCGGGAACCTCGCCGTCCCGGTTGGTCCTCCGTGGATGCTCCAGGTGGCACGCGATGTCACGGCCTTCGGCGGCGCGTTCGGAATTGGCCTCATCACTCTGGCCGTGCTGGGGTATCTCCTGCTGGAACGACGCTACGGCTTTTTCACGTTGGTCATCGTGTCGGTCTACGGTGGCGCCGCGTTGGCGCTGCTTTTCAAGACGTGGTTCCACCGGCCCCGGCCCCAGATTGTTCCGCATCTGACGGATATCGCCACCGCCAGTTTTCCGAGCGGGCATTCGATGATTTCATCCGTGGCTTACCTGACGCTCGCCGCGTTACTGGCCCGCGCCGCGCCCGACCTCGTCACGAAAATCTATTTCCTGGGGGTTGCCATGCTGCTGATCATGCTGATTGGGGTCAGCCGCCTTTATCTGGGCGTGCATTATCCCACCGACGTGTTCGCCGGTTGGGCGATGGGCAGCGCGTGGGCAATCCTCTGCTGCCTGGTCGCCCATTTCCTGGCGCAACGCCGGATCGTCGTGCCCGGCAAAGGATGAAGACCGTGGGCCGGCTGGAACTCGAACCCAGAACCAATCGGTTAAAAGTCCTTCGGTATGATTGAGCCGAAATGTTCCGAAAAGTGCGTTTCTTCGCTGTCAGAAGTTGACTTGCCACTAGTAGAGTTCGGAACATTTCCATGCACCAACGAACCGTTTCGAGCAAAGAAAGTGTCCAAGATAGCCGGGACAAGGAGTTGCAGATTGCGGCGATGACCCCGGCGCAGAAACAGGTCTACTGGCAGGCGTTCGCCGACCGGGTGGCGGATGCAAACCCGTTCCGCTCACCTCGTGGCCACGCTGCCGGCGGACCAGAAGCGCGTGTTGCAGTTGGCCAGTGCGCAGAACCGCACGGGCAACGCGAGCACGGCGGCAGGAGTGGGCAAAAGCAGCGCGTTCCAGGCTCCGAACGTGCCGTCGGCATCGAAGCCGGAGCCGAAACTCTCCGACGGCTTTTGACCCGAAGAAAGTTCCGACATAACGGCAGGATTACGATGAACGGTCAGAGATCCTCCACGCCAAGCACGACCGGTACTGCTGTCACCGTACGCGGGAGAGAAAAATCGCGGGCGTTCGACGGAGACTGAAGTTCAGAACCTCCTCAGGCACAATGTTGTTTGCTACTGTGACCGCTATCACAACGAAGATAAAGGGCGTTCGAACAGCCTGACAAGCGTCAACGAAGAACTCCCTTCGGCGGGTGGAAAGCAAACGTTTTGTAGTCCGAGACAAACCTGTTTCGTGAGGACAGCTTTGCCGGGCGCAACCACACTTGGAAACAGTCTCCATCCAAAAAATCTCCTTGACAGGAGTCTCCGGCGAAATTTTGATGGGGTGTCCTGCTTGCCCTTTGCTGAGCAAGCTCCTGTAGTCACCGTTGCGCCCGCCCGAAGAATTTTCCTGCGTGCCGCAACGAGAAAAACCGAGGATCATCTTATGATAATGACGGCCGACAAACTGATTATTAGTAAGGCTTCACTTGATGTTCTGAAGACCAATTACTTTGCGTACCTTGACGTTGCGCTCGCGGATGCAAGGAGCTTCGTAGTAGGGGCGAACCCACACGCTGTCCACACCTACTTCGGAGCCCTTGACGCGGTACAAAGGACAACGCTGATCGACGGCCTCAAAAAATTGAATGTTCGCCGTCGTCGCCTCGCTGATCATCCTGGCCGCGCAGAGCTTCTTGGCCAGATTGAGCTTCCTCTCAGCGATCTTGGCCTGGTTACCTAGGCACAGCTTAAATCTCATCCGCAGGCAGCAGAAAATCGTCTTGCGCGGAGCCCGAAATTGTTCTTCTTAAAGCACGGGAAAGCTCGCCGTATCCGTCCGCCGATCCGGGCGGGTGAGACACCTGGTCTCGGGGAGCGTCTTCAGGGAGAAAGGGTTTCGCAGATGACCATCGATCGGTAGTGGAAACCTGACTGTTGCCGGTGGGATGGTCAAGGGTGATGCTCCTGGA
>CAXUGY010000050.1:0-24015 GCA_964250695.1 uncultured Chthoniobacterales bacterium
CCGCGAAATCGTTGACCTTGTCCAGCGGCAGGCTGTCGGAGGTGATCGCCAGCGACAGGATGGGCGTGTCGGCGGGGTTGACCTTGTTGTACGTCGGCGGGTTGGGCAGGTTGGCCGGGAGCACTCCGGCGGCGGCGTTGATCGAGGCCTGCACGTCTTCGGCGGCGGCGTCGATCTCGCGGTCGAGCACGAATTGCAGGGTGATCGTCGTGTTGCCGAACGCGCTGACCGAGTTCATCGACGCCAGCCCGGGAATCTGGCCGAACTGCCGCTCCAACGGAGTGGTCACGGCGGAAGCCATGACATCCGGGCTGGCCCCGGGGAGCTGGGCGAACACCTGGATCGTCGGAAAATCGACCGCGGGCAGCGCGGAGATCGGCAGCAGGGTGTAGCCGAGTCCGCCGAGCAGGATGACCGCCGCCATCAGCAGCGAGGTGGCGATGGGCCGCCGGATGAACGGCTCGGAAATGCTCATGATTTCGGGGCGGCGGCCAGGGGAGCGGGCGTCGCGTCGTCGGCCTTGGCGGTCTGACGGCTGCCCCGGTGCGACCCATCACGGCGTGGGCCGTCGTGACCGTTGTTGCCGCCCGGCGGGTTCGAGACGATGACCTTCGAGCCCGCCTCCAACTTGTACTGGCCATCGACGACGACGCGCTCCCCTTCCTGGAGGCCCTCGTCGATCAACACGACGCCGTCCTCGTTCTGCGCCACTTTGAGCGCCCTCACCTCCACCGTCTGGTCGGGCTTGATGACGAAGGCGTAGTCTCCCTGCGGTCCGCGCTGCCTCACGGCGGCGGGCACGATCAGGCCGCCCTTGCGGACCGTGAGCAGCAGCCGCGCGTTGACGAACTGCCCCGGCCACAGGCGCAGATCGTCGTTGGCGAAGGTAGCCTTGAGTTTGATCGTGCCGGTGGTCGAGTCGATCTGGTTGTCGATCACGGCGAGCGTCCCCTGGCCGAGCTGACCGGCGTTGTCGCGGCCCACGGCGACCACGGTCATCGGGTCTTTCGCCGGGTCCGCCGGGTAATGGTCCCGGATCAACTGGAAGTTCTGCTCGGGCAGGGTGAAGACCACGGAAATCGGCTGAAGCTGCGTGATGACCACCAACCCACCGGCATCGGAGGCATGGACCAGATTGCCCTGGTCCACCTGCCGCACCCCTACCCGACCGGCGAGCGGCGCGGTGATGTGGGTGTAATCGACCTGGGTCTGGGCGTTATCGACGGCGGCCTGATCCGCTTTGACGGTCGCCACCAGTTGATCGACGGTGAAACGCTGGGTGTCGTAGGTCTGCTGGTCGAGCACCTTCTTGTTGATGAGGTCCTCGTCGCGTTTGAGGACCAACTGCGCGTTGGCGACCAGCGCGGCGTCCTGGGCTTTCTTCGCCACGGCCTGGTCGAGCAGGGCCTGGTAAGGCCGCACGTCGATCTGCGCGAGCAGGTCGCCCACCTTCACGTCCTGCCCTTCGGTGAAAGCGACCTTTTCCAACTGACCGTCCACGCGCGCTTTGACGTTGACCGAATTAAACGCCTGCACGGTGCCCAGGCCGTCCAGGAAAATCGGCACGTCCTTGCGCTCGACCGTGCCCGCCACCACGGGGACCGGCTGGTTCGGGTCCGTCCCGCCCCGGCCACCCGCCCCGCCGCGCCGCCCGCCCGCGCCGCCATGCCCCCCGGCGGCGGAACCACCGCCCGGACCGGCGGCGGCATGCCGTTGCAGGACGAAATACCATCCCACCCCCAGGATGGCGACGATCCCCAATAGAATGATCCAGGCTTTCTTGCTCATGCGGTACACGGACGGTTTGACACGGGACAGGGAATTCCGCTCGGCGCAAAATCCGCCGATCTCGAAACGGTGGCGGGGAGTGTCCTGCCCGTCGCCCGGTCGAGGGTAGACGCTACTTCCGTGCCGCCGACTGTCTACACCTTCTTCGGGCGGAAATCTTTTCCGGCCCTGTCGCAATTTGCCGGACCCCGCCGACAAATCCCGACATTCCCTCCGTGGCGGCGTCCGCTATAGTCGGTCGCTATGGAGCGCATCCTGGCCGTGGACGACGATGTCGGGTTGACCGATCTGCTGGCCGAATATCTCCAACCGGAGGGCTTCGCGCTGGACGCCGTGCCTGACGGCGAGACCGGGGTGGAGCGTATCCTGTCGGGGGGCTACGCCATCGTGGTCCTCGACGTGATGCTGCCGGGCATCGGCGGGTTGGAAGTGCTGCGGCGGGTGCGCCGGGAGTCACAGGTGCCGGTCATCATGCTCACGGCGCGGCAGGCCACGGCGGACCGCGTGCTGGGTCTGGAAGTCGGCGCGGACGATTACCTGCCCAAGCCGTTCGACCCGCGCGAACTCGTCGCCCGGGTGCGGACGGTGCTGCGCCGCGTGCGGCCGGGGGGCCAGGGGCAGCCGGGTGGCTTTCTGGCGGTGGACGATCTCCTGCTCGACGCCGGGCGGCGCGAGGTGCGGCGCGACAACGCCCTGGTGGAACTGACCTCGGCGGAATTCGACCTGTTGCGCGCGCTGCTCGTCTCGGCCGGACGGGTGGTTTCGCGCGACGATCTGTTTCGCACCGTGCTGGAGCGGGAGTTTTCCATGCTCGACCGGGGCATCGACAACCTGATCAGCGCGCTCCGCCGCAAACTGGGATCGACCACGGAAGGAACGGAACGCATCAAAGCCATCCGGGGTGTAGGATATCTGTATGCACACAGCCGCAGCCCTTTCTAAATCTGAAGCGGCCCACGACGCCGGGGGCACGCCGCCCCGCCCCGGGCGGAAGCCGATGCGGAGCGTGTTCTGGCGGATTTTCCTCTGGTTCTGGCTGGCGATGCTCTCGCTGGCGGCGGCGGTGGCAGCGACGATCTACCTGACCGATCCGAACGAATTTTTCCCCCGCCAGCTCAATATTCCGCTCCAGCGTCTCGACCGTCTCGCGGCGAGCAGCGTCGAAATTTACGAAAAATCGGGTCCGGCCGCCTTGCGTGCCTTCCTGAAGAAGTTTCCGCCCCCGCCGCCTACCCCGGGCCGGGCCGTCCGCACCCGGCCGGAACGCGGTTATCTGGTGGACCTGGAAACCCGGCGCGAGGTTTCCGGCTTGCCGCTGCCCACCGACACGCGCGAACTGGTCAGCCGCGCCGAGGTCAGCGCGGACCTGCAACTCGAACGCCTGCTGACCGAAGTGCTCATCGCCCGCCCGGTCAGCGGGGCGCAGGACGGGCATCGCTACGTTTTTCTGCTGGTGAGGCCGCGCACGAGTTTCCTGCTGCCCACCACGGCCAACGCGTGGCTGCGCATCGCGGCGGCGGTCGCCACGTCGGCGGTGGTGTGTTATGGGCTGGCGCGTTACGTCGTCGGGCCGGTGCGGCGGTTGCAGGCGGCGGCGCGGGGGCTGGCCGGGGGTGACCTGGGGGCCCGGGTGGGCACGAGTCCCGGGCTGATCCACCGGCACGACGAGTTTTCCGAGTTGGCGGTCGATTTCGACGACATGGCCGCACGCATCGAAAGTCTGCTGACGGCCCAACGGCGGCTGATCGCCGACATCTCGCACGAACTGGGGTCGCCACTGACGAGGGTCAACGTCGCGCTGGGACTCGCGTTTCGCAAAGTCGGCGTGGAATGCCACCCGGAACTCGCACGCATCCAACGGGAGGCGCAGCGGCTCAATGAACTCATTCGCCAGCTTTTGTTGCTTTCGGAGTTGGAAAACCGCCCGCCCGCCGAAGGGAAAGAGACGTTTGATTTAACGGAAATGGTCCGCGAAATCGCCGCCGACGCCGAGTTTGAAGCCAGCAGCCGCCGGTGCCGGGTGGGCGTGACGGTGCTGCCCGGGGGCGAGGCGACGGTGCGGGGCGTCCGGCACCTTTTGCGCAGCGCGCTGGAAAACATCGTGCGTAACGCCGTCCGCTACACGGCGGAGGATTCGGAGGTGGTGATCGAACTCGGGTCCCCGGCGGCGAAGGATGGCGAAGCGGCGCGGGCCAGCGTGCGCGTGCGGGACCACGGCCCGGGCGTGCCGCCCGCCTCGCTGGCGCATTTGTTCGAGCCATTTTACCGGGTATCCGAAGCGCGGGACCGCCAGAGCGGAGGCACGGGCCTGGGTCTGGCGATCACGCGGCAAGCGGTCGAGGCGCACGGCGGGACGGTGAGCGCCGCGAATCATCCCGACGGCGGGCTGTTGGTGGAGGTCGAATTGCCACGCGACGAACCTGAAGCAACCGCGCGGCGGAGGAGGTGGGATTCGAACCCACGGACCCTTCCGGGTCTCCGGTTTTCAAGACCGGCGCAATAGACCGCTCTGCCACCCCTCCTGATGGACGGGACCACGCAAATCCCGACCTCAACCTACCACGCCGCCATGCCTGGGCGCAACGGCCTCACGCCATGCTCGTCGGGCCAGCGTTTCCCTCCGGTCGGGCCGTGAGCCGGAGCATGAGGAAATACAGACCCGCGAGCGCCACCACGCCGAGGACAATCCAGTGGGATTGTCCTTTGATGAATTGCACCATTGCCTCGGGATGGTTGGCGTCGAAGAGGTCGGGCTTGACCCGGTACGCCTGCGTGCCGAGATAGGCCAGCACGCCGCACCAGAGCGCCGCGCCCAGCACGGTCATCAGCGAGAACAGCGCGAAGTTCATGCGCAGGATGCCCGCCGGGATGGAAATCAGGTGGCGGATGACCGGCAGCAGCCGGGCAAAAAAGATGCCGCCCGCCCCGTAGCGGAGCAGCCAGCGTTCGGCCCGCGCGACGCTGGTCTCGCCGATGAAGAAATATTTGCCGTACCGGACAACCAGCGGACGGCCTACCCACAGCGAAACCAGGTAGGAAAGGGCCGATCCGATGTACGAGCCGAGCGTCCCGGCGAGGATCACCCCCACCAGGCTCAGACGGCCCTGGGCGGCCAGAAACGCCGCCGGCGGAATGACGATTTCGCTGGGCACCGGGATGACCGAGCTTTCCATCGCCATCAGCAGGATGATGGCCCAATAGCCGCCGTCACGCACCCAGCCGAACCAGATTTCCACGAGATGATGCATCATGATTTGAAGAATGGCCGGGTGTGAGCGTCGGAGTAGAGGTCGTGCCCGCAACGGCGGGAGTGGGAAATAACGGAGAATCCGCTTGGACGCAACTTTCTTATCTGTGATAACCCTGCCCGTTTCCCCATGATGTCCATCTACCGGCGCGTGCTGCTCTCCTACGGACCGTTCCTGCGGCCCACGCTGCTGGCGCTGGCCATTTCAATGGTCACCATCGGTTTGAATCTGCTCAAACCGTGGCCCTTCGGCGTGATCGTGGACCGCATTCTGCCGGGGCGTGCCCACGGGACAATCTGGGGAATCTCTGGCAATGCCGAGCAGGTGGCCGCGTTATGTGCGTTTCTGGTTTTCATCACGCTGGCGTCCGGTCTGCTGGGGCTGTGGAGTAATTTCCTTTTCGTCCGGGTTGGCCTGCAAGCCCTCCTCAAACTTCGCACCGACCTCTTCGCTTATTTGCAGAGCCTGCCGCTCAAGTACCACGACGCGCGCCGCTCCAGCGATTCGTCTTTCCGCGTGGCCTACGATTCCCAGAGCGTCCAGACCATTTACAACCGGGGTTTTACAAACATCGTCGCCTCTGGGGTGACGCTGATCGGTATTTTCGTCATCATGCTGCGGCTGGATTGGGTGTTGACGCTGCTCTCCGTGGGCATCGTGCCGATGGTGGTGTGGGCCATTCGCCACTTTTCCAGTCGCGTGCGGCAACAGTCGGTGTCCATCCAGGAAAAGGAGAGCGCCGTGCTGACCCTGGCCCAGGAAGGACTCAGCTCGATCAAGGTCGTCCATGCGTTCGGCGGGGAGCAGGCCGCCGTGAATCAGTTCCGCCTGCAAGCGAGCGAGAGCCTCGCCGCGAACCTGAAATTGACGATGACCAACGTCAGAAGCGCGCTGGTGATCAACACCCTGATGGCGCTCGGCACCGCCGCCATGATCTATCTCGGCACCCTGCACGTGCTCGACGGACGGCTGACCCTCGGCAGCCTGACGGTGTTCATGAGCTATCTGGCGATGCTGTACGCGCCCATTGAGGCGTTGACGCAAACCGCCTGGGCGCTGGAGGGCGCGACCGCCGGGGCACAACGCTGTTTCGAGGTGCTCGACCAGGCCGACGACGTGCGTGACGCCCCGGGGGCAGCAGTCATCACTGCAACGAAGGGCAATATCCGGTTCGAGGACGTGGCGTTCGGCTACGACCGCGCACGTCTCATTTTAAGCGGCATCAACCTGGACCTGCAACCCGGCGAGCGCGTGGCGTTCGTGGGCGGCACCGGGGCCGGGAAAAGCACCCTGCTCTCGCTGGTGCCGCGCTTCTACGATCCCACCGCCGGGCGCGTGCTGCTCGACGGGCAGGACCTGCGCGCCGTCACCAAGCAATCGCTGCGCGCACAGATCAGTCTGGTGTTGCAGGACACGCTCCTTTTTTCGACCACCGTCAGGGAGAACATCGCTTACGGACGACCCGCCGCCACCGAAGCGGAGATCATCGAAGCCGCCGAACGCGCGCAAGCCGACGAGTTTATCCGCCGGTTGCCGCGCGGTTACGACAGCCCGGTCGGCGAACGCGGCGGGCATCTGAGCGTGGGGCAGCGGCAGCGCATCGGCATCGCGCGGGCGTTCCTGAAAAACTCGCCGATCCTCTTGCTCGACGAACCAACGAGTGCCTTGGACCCCGCCACGGAGCGGGCCATCATGGACACGCTCGAAGCTCTCATGCGCGGGCGGACCACGCTCATCATCAGCCACCGGCTCACGACCGTGCATCACCTCGACAAGATCGTCGTCCTCCAGGGCGGCACCGTGGCGGAGGTCGGCTCCGGCCGGGAACTGCTCGCCCGGGAGGCCGCTTACGCCCGTCTTTATCGTGCTGGACAGTACGACCCCGCACCCCAGCAGCCGTTCGTTTCGCATGAAGCGTAGAAAAATCGCCGTCCTCGGATTCATGGCCAACTGCCCGATTGCCGGGGTGGTCTGGCAGCACATCCATTATATCGTCGGGCTGCAACGTCTCGGCCACGAGGTTTACTACGTCGAAGACACCTCGCGGATTCCCTACGATCCGGTCCGGCAAACTCCGACCGAGGATTACACTTATGCGGCGGGCATCCTGGCGCGGCTGGCGGCGGAGTTCGATTTTGAAGGGCGCTGGGCGTTTTCTCCGCGCTATAAATCCCCGGACGAGACCGCCGGGCTTTCGCGGACGTTTCTCAATGGCCTGTATTCCGAAGCCGATGCCCTGCTCAACCTCTGCGGCTCGCACGAACTCAACGACGACATTCTGCGCAGCGAGCGGATCATCTACGTCGAGAGCGACCCGGCGGTCGAGCAAATCAAAGTGGATCAGGGCGACGCGGCCACGACGGAATTTCTCCAGCGGCATTGCGCGCGTTTTACCTTCGGGGAAAACATCGGCGGGCCGGATTTTCCCGTGCCGCTGCACGGCGTCGCCTGGCTGCCCACCCGCCAGCCGGTCGTCACGGATTTCTGGCGGTCGGCGGACGGAACGGCGGCACCCGGCGCGCGTTTCACCTCCATCGCCAATCTGGCCACCGGGGGCAAGAAAGACATCACCTGGCGCGGCGAGAGCTACCTGTGGAGCAAGCTGCCGGAGTTCGAGAAATATCGGCCTGCTCCCGGTCTGGCGGGCGAGGAATTCGAGCTGGCCACCCGCTTCAAGGACGGCGCGCTGGGCGACCTGTTTCGCGGCAGCGGTTGGCAGATCGTTTCGCCGGATGAGATCAGCGTCGATTACCGGCGTTACGTGGATTACGTCCGCGCGTCGAAGGGCGAGTTCACCGTGGCGAAAGACCAGTACGTGCGTTTGCGGACCGGGTGGTTCAGCGACCGCAGCGCCTGCTATCTGGCGGCGGGGCGTCCGGTGGTCACGCAGCAGACGGGGTTCACCCGTTTTTACGGCGGCACCGCCGGGCTGCTGGCGTTCAACACCGTTGGGGAAGCGGTGGAAGCCGTGCGGACTATCGGCGAGGATTACGGGGCGCATTGCCGGGCGGCCGCCGGGATCGCGCGCGAGTTCTTCGAGGCGGAGACGGTCTTGCGCTCGTTGCTGGATCGGGCCGGGGTGTGACGGTTCAAAACTTGTTTGTCCAGGCATCGTTGCCGTATTTCGACCGCACGAGCTGACGTGCCGCTGCTGCTTCTTCGGGTCGGGTGCTCCGCCGCTGGATGGCCGCGCCCAGGGCGGCAGGCAGCGTCCGGCGCAAACGCCGGTACAGGTCCGCCGTTTCTCCCGGGAGGCGGATGCTTCCCTGGTGCAGCCAGCCGCGCCGGGTACGCCGCTGGGCAGCCCCGGCGATTTTATGGCCCGCCAGGAGCAGGTCGTGGCGAACCGGGTTTACGAAACAGGCGCGTGAGGCTGGAGCGGTTGCCATGGAGCTTGGCTGATGTTCTTCGATGCCGGAGATTGCCGGGCTAGCGGCAGCGATGGCCAGCGCCACCATCCCATGCAAAAAACGGTAGGATTCCTCGGCTCGCCAGGTGGTCAGAGCATGGGTGCGTGGAACCAGCAGCGAGTAGGTGAAATCCAGCCCGTGTTCAACGATGCCCCCACCCGTCCAGCGACGCACCCATTCACGCCCGGGGTACGCCAGGCGCACCGGCGCGACCTCGTCGAAATAACCAAAGGACACCGCCGCCCGCTGCCAACCGTAAATCCGCAGCAGCGGCACCCCGGCGAGACCTTCGAGCAAGGCCTCGTCGGTGGCCATGTTGAGCGCGGCGCCGAGCGGTTGCTCGTCGTCGATGACCTCCAGCCTGCCGAAAAGCGGCGCGGGGTCGCCGGGCGGCTGGGCGGCGTCCGTCATGCCGCACGCATTTCGTCCGCGAGGGCCTGGGCCGCGAGACGGGGGTCCGGCTGGGTGGTGATAGGCCGGCCGATCACCAGAAAATCCGCCCCGGCTTGCACGGCTTGGCCCGGAGTGAGCACGCGCCGCTGGTCGTCCGCCCCACTGCCCGCCGACGCAGGCCGCACCCCGGGAGTCACGATTTTCAACGCGTCACCCAGGCGGCTACGCAACGCCCGGATTTCCAACGGACTCGCCACCACGCCGCGCAGGCCGCTTTCGGTCCCGAGCGCCGCCAGCCGGAGTACCTGCGCCTCCACGGAACCCGCCACGCCGGTCTCGCGCAACGTCTCTTCGTCGCTGCTCGTCAACACGCTGACGCCCAGCAAAAGGAGGCGATCCCCCGCCTCTTCCGCCGCCGCCCGCAGCATCGCGCCGCCGCCGGACAGATGGACCGTCAACATGTCGATTTCCAACGCCGCCGCCGCCCGGACCGCGTGCCGCACGGTGTTCGGGATGTCGTGCAGTTTCAGGTCGAGAAAGATTCGGCAAGGTTCCCCGGCTGCCGCCTTCACCTCGCCGACGATTCCCGGTCCACAGCGCGTAAACAACTCCAGGCCGATCTTGTAATAGGTGATGAGCCCGGACAGTTGGCGGACCAACCGGACGGCTTCCGCTGCCCCGGGCACGTCGAGCGGAACGATGATTTTGTCTTTCGCGGAAGGGATGGTTGTCACAAAGTGCAAATCTTCCGTCTATGAAATGGCTCGCTCCCGCTAAAATCAACCTTTCTTTGCGCGTGCTGGGCCGTCGGGAGGATGGCTTCCACGCACTCGAAACGCTCATGGTCCCGCTCGACCTCGCCGACGAAATCGCGTTGGAAGACACCGGCTCTCCCGGCGCGGACGGCATCGAACTCGTTTGTAGCGATCCGACCCTCCCGCACGGCTCCGGCAACCTGGCTTACCGGGCGGCGGAATTATTCCGGGCGCGTCTGGGGCGCGGCCTGCCGTCGGTACGGATCGTCCTGACCAAGCGCATTCCCCACGGCGCGGGGCTCGGCGGCGGCAGCAGCGACGCGGCCACCGTGCTGCTCGCGCTCAACGAGCGGACGCAGGCCGGTTTCTCGACGACGGAACTCGCGGCCATGGCGGCGGAACTCGGCTCCGACGTGCCGTTTTTCGTTCACCAACGGGCGGCGGTGTGCCGGGGCCGGGGTGAGCTGATCGAGCCGACGAAGTTCGACCACGCGTTGTCTCTGCTGCTGTTCAAGCCCGATTTTCCCGTCCCGACGCCCTGGGCTTACCAACGGTGGCGGGATTCGCGCGAGTTGGACGGGGTACTTTATGGCCCGCAGCCGTTCGCCTGGGGCGAGTTGGTCAACGACCTCGAACGCCCGGTGTTCGAAAAATACCTCGTGCTGGCCGATCTCAAAATGTGGCTGCTGCGGCAACCCGAGGTGGCGGGCGCGCTGCTTTCCGGTTCGGGTTCGACCATGCTCGCGCTGCTGCGTGACGCCTCGGCCAGCGCGGAAGCCCTGGTCGCGCGCACCCGGGAAAACTTCGGCGAACTTTGGAGTTGCGGCTGCACCAGCCTCCCGGCCGGACACGGCGTACATGCAACCGCCGGTTGAAAGCCGATGTGTTCGCATGACCTTCAAATTCCGGGCGCGGCGCGGCGGCGTTCTTTTTTCCTTGGTGATTTTGACCATGGGCATGGCGGGCTGCGCCGAAGAGGATGTTCTCCGCCCATCCAGCGGACCAGCAGCCGAGAACCCGGCGGCAGCGGGCGGCGGCAACGTGATTCCGTCGATTGGGGGCGCCGGCAACGGAGGCGGGGTTTCCGGCGGCGGCGCGGGCGTGGGCGGTGCCGGTCAAGGAGCGCGCTAGGCACTGCAAACAAAGGATCTTGGGATGGTTCTTTCCTCGTCTCCTCGTTCCCAAGTTGCACTTGGGAACACACTTGTCTTGGAAGTTGTACTTCCTCTTTCAGGTCGTTCAAGCAGACGAAGTGCAACTTCGCAGACAAGGCATTCCCAAGTGCAACTTGGGAACGAGGAGATGAGGAAAGAACGAGCAAGCGGGGTGACCATGCCGTCATCCTTTTTCGTGGATACTTAGAGTGTCACGGTTTAGTGTCAACCTGACACTCGTGTGTGTACAGATTCTGACAGTTTTGACACATGTTGCCTGTTTCCAAGCCGGTGGATTTGCCGCCCAAATCCTTTTTCGGCTTGGCAAATCAGACATTTCGTCAGAGTTGGCATCACGTCTGCTTTTGAACGGCGCACAACAAACGTTGTCCAAGCCCTGCACGACCCATTTCCTATGAAGAAGCAAGAACGCAAACTCCACCGCCAGACCATGAACCTCGGCGACCTGATCATGACAGTCAGCTCGTGTTCCAAGAACAACCGCGAAACCGTTGCCACCGTCGCCGATTTGCTGGCGAGCGGACAGGTGATGGTGCAGTCCAACGGCCACGCCTGCCGTGCGCAACTCGTTCGCTGATTTTTAAACCAGCGACGCCTGCCGCCAGCCAGACCCTTTCCCTCCCGGGATCGTGGATCGGCTGGCGTTTGCGTTTTTGGGGTTTGAAGCTTTGCTAACCGCCTGATGATCCCACGTTATTCGCGGCCCCAAATGCGCGACCTCTGGTCCGAGGAGCGCAAGTTTTCCATCTGGCTGGAAATCGAGATTCTTGCCTGCGAGGCATTGGCAGACATCGGCGGCATACCGAAGGAGGACGCCGAGACCATCCGCGCCAAGGCCCGCTTTTCGATCCCCGAGATCAACGAGATCGAAAAGCACACCCAGCACGATGTCATCGCGTTCCTCGAAAACGTGGCGTCGAACGTCGGACCCGCCGCGCGTTGGATGCACCAAGGGTTAACGTCGTCCGACGTGCTCGACACCACGCTGGCCGTGCAGATGGCCGCCTCGTGCGACCTGCTGCTGGAAGACCTGAAATCGTTGCGCGAGACCGTGGCCGAGCGGGCGCGGGCGTTCAAAGACACGCCAATGATCGGCCGCAGCCACGGTATCCACGCGGAGCCGATCAGCTTCGGGCTCAAACTCGCGCTGATGCACGACGAGTTTGGCCGGGCCGAGGAACGACTGCGGCAAACCCGCGAGCGCATCGCGGTCGGCAAACTCAGCGGAGCCGTCGGCACGCACGCGCACCTCGATCCCTGGGTGGAAGACCAGGTTTGCGCCCGGCTCGGTTTGAAGGCCGCCGTTTTGAGCACCCAGGTGGTGCAGCGCGACCGCCACGCCGAATTTTCCACCACGCTGGCCCTGATCGCTTCGAGCATCGACCGCTGGGCCACCGAGTTCCGCCACCTCCAGCGCACGGAAGTGCTGGAGGTCGAAGAGTTCTTCGGCGAAGGCCAGAAGGGCAGCAGCGCCATGCCGCACAAACGCAACCCCATCACGGGCGAACGGTTGAGCGGACTCGCGCGGGTGCTGCGCGGCAACGCGGTTGCGGCACTCGAAAACGTGGCCCTCTGGCACGAACGCGACATCAGCCATTCGAGCGTGGAACGCATCATCCTGCCGGATTCCTGCACGCTGCTCGATTACATGCTCGTCAAGCTGCGCGAGCTGGTCGGCGGCCTGATCGTCTACCCGGAGCATATGTTGCGCAACCTGCAACTCACCAAAGGGTTGTACCACAGCCAGGCCATCTTGCTCGAATTGACCCGCCGGGGCCTCGAACGCAAAACCGCGTATGAAGCCGTCCAGCGTGCGGCGATGACTACCTGGCGCGGCGAAAAACCGCTCGCGGACAACCTCCGGGCGGAGCCGGCGGTGGCCGACGTGCTCAGCGGGGCGGAGATCGACGCGCTGTGTTCGTTGGAGCCGCACCTCCGGCATGTGGACGCCACGTTCCGCCGCCTGGGTTTGTTGTGAGCGGAATGCGCCTCTTTCGCACGGTCCCGCGCTTGACATAGGGCGCGCGCGTCGCATCGTTGGCCTGATTTATCTGTGTGGCGCGGGGAGGCGGTCGGGAAAGCACCGCCCAAACCCCAGGCCCGTTTTGACCATGAAATTTCTTTCACCCAAGGTTCTGATCTTTGCCCTGTTGTTGGCGCTCGCCGGGGTGGCCCTGCCCGGCTGCGGCAAGATCAAGGCGCTCGTCGCTAAAAAGCCGCTTCAGCCTTCCGCGTCCCCTACCCCGGCAGCCGCCCCGGCGCCCGGGGTCGCGCCGGTAGCCGTTGCCTCGGCGCCGCCGGACAAAGCCACCGGCGGCACGGCCTCCGCTGCCCCGGCGGTGGCCACCCCGGCGAGACCGGCGGCAGCCGTCAACAAGAGCGCCGCCGTCATGGTGCTTTGCTACCACCGGTTGGAACCCAAGCCGCGCCCGAAGGACGCGCTGGCCATCACCCCGGAGCAGTTTGAAAAGGAAATGCAGGCGCTGAAGGACAACAATTTCGCGGTGATTCCGATGCAGGATTTCCTGGCTTGGCGGCGGGGCGAAAAGGAAATCCCGCCCAAATGCGCCATCGTCACCATCGACGACGGGTATGTCTCCGGCTACGATCTCGCGTGGCCGATCCTGAAAAAGTTCGGCTATCCCTTCACGATGTTCGTTTACATCAACTACATCAACTCGGGCGGCAAATCGATCTCCTGGGACCAACTCGCCGAGATGCGCGACGCCGGGGTGGACATCCAATCGCACACGTATTCGCACGCCGACCTGGACAATCCCCAGGACAAGTACGCCGTCGATAAGCATAACTACGAGTTGATCCAGAAAGACGTGCAGGCCCTGGGAGTCGATGGTTGGCTGCGCAAGGAAGTCGCCGATTCCAAGGCGGTGCTCGAAAAGCAGCTTGGCATCAAGGTCAACGCGATTGCGTATCCCTTCGGCAAGTGGAACCGCAAGGTGCGCGAAGTGGTCAAGGATGCCGGTTACGAGGCAGCGTTCACGGTCTACGGGCAGAGGATCGGCTATAGTTCTCCGGCTTACGACCAACTCGGACGCTATGCGGTGACCCAGCAGGACCCAAAAATTTTTCAGGACGCGATTTCCATGACCGGGGGCGGCAGCGGCGGCGCACCCGCCGTGTCCGCGTTCGCGCAGATGGCGTCGGCTTCGATGATCACCCAGCCCATGCAGGGCGAAACGATCAACAACCCGCGCCCGCTGATCAAAGCCAACCTCGCCACCATGGGCGACATCGACCCCGCCAGCGTCAAGATGCGTGTCAGCGGCATCGGCGTGGTGACCGCGCATTATGATGCGGCGACCAGGACGATCAGCTATCAGGTAGCGCAAAACGTGCAGAAAAACGTCTCGGTGATCATCAGCGCCACGGTGGGCGGCAAGCAGGCGGAGACCCGCTGGGACTTCAGCTACGATCCCGCCAAGGCCGCTGCCCCGGCGGCGGGCAAACCCTGATTCCCTCGACCGACCATGTTTTCCCAACTCGGCGACAAGCTCCAGGATATCTTCAAGGACCTGCGCGGGCAGGGCGCGATCAGCGAGACGAACGTCAACGACGCGATGCGCCAAGTGCGCCTCGCGTTGCTGGAGGCGGACGTGCATTTCCAGGTCGCCAAGACGTTCATCGGGCGCGTGAAGGAAAAGGCGCTCGGCGCGGAAGTGCTCCGCAGCGTGACGCCGGGCCAGCAGATCGTCAAAATTTTCCACGACGAACTGACGACCCTCCTCGGCGGCGACGCTTCCCCGCTCAACCTGGACAAACCGGCGCGGATCATGATGGTCGGCCTCAACGGCGCGGGCAAGACCACCAGTTCGGCCAAGCTGGCGCAATACCTCAAGAAACAGGGCCGCAGCCCGGTGCTCGTCGCCTGCGATTTGCAGCGCCCGGCGGCCATCGACCAGTTGGCGACCCTCGCCGGACAGGTGGGGGTGCCGATGTTCCGGCCGCAACCCGGCGAAACCGATCTGGTCAAGGTCGGGCGCGAGGCGGCGGCCTGGGCGGCGGCGCAACCGGGCGTCAACGTGCAGATTTACGACACCGCCGGACGGCAGGAAATCGACGAACCGCTCGTGCAGGAGCTGCGCCGGTTGCGCGAAGCCCTCGCGCCGCAGGAAGTGCTGCTCGTCGCGGACGCTGCCACGGGCCAGCAGGCGGTCAGCGTGGCCACGCATTTCAACGATGCCCTGGGCATCACCGGCCTCGTGCTGACCAAGCTCGACGGCGACGCGCGCGGCGGGGCGGCTCTGTCGATGCGCGAGGTGACGCACCAGCCGATCAAGTTCGCGGGCGTGGGCGAAAAGCTCGACCAGTTCGAGCCGTTCTACCCCGAGCGGCTCGCCGGGCGCATCCTGGGCATGGGCGACATCGTCGGCCTGGTCGAAAAAGCCGCCGAGGCGATGGACGAGGAGGAAGCCAAGCGCATGGAGGAAAAAATGCGCACCGCGAGCTTTGACTTCGAGGACTTTCTCTCCCAGATGCGCTTCATCAAGAAGCTCGGCCCACTGGAAAATCTTTTCGCCATGCTGCCCGGCATGAGCCAGATGAAGGACCTGCCTACCGACGGCAAGGAACTCAAAAAGGCCGAGGCCATCGTGTTGTCGATGACGGGCAAAGAACGCCGCAAGCCCGACCTGCTCGACGCCCGCCGCCGCCGCCGCATCGCCGCAGGCAGCGGCACCAGCGTCACGGAAGTCAACGACCTGCTGCAACGCTTCCAGCAGATGCGCAAAATGATGAAGAACATGGGCAAAATGAAAAAGATGATGGCGAAAATGGGCGGCGGCGGGATGCCCGGGATGCCCGCGCCCGGGCGTTTCCGCTAAATCCCAGTTTTCAACTTTGCTTGCGCCGGGAAGTGTGCTAATTAGCTCGTTCACCAGACCAACCGACAGAGACTCAATTTTATGGCAGTGGCAATTCGTTTAAGGAGAGAAGGCAGCCTCAACCACCCTTACTACAAGGTAGTGGTAGCCGATCAGCGCAGCCCGCGCGACGGCAAGTTCATCGAGATCATCGGCACTTACGACCCCAAGATGGCCGGGGACAATTCCAAAATCGACGTGGATCGCGCAGATTACTGGATCAAGTGTGGCGCGCGTCCTTCGGACACCGTGCGCAGCATCATCAAGAAGGCGCGCCGCTCTGGATTATTGGCCGGGGGCGCTCCCGCTGCCGCCGCTGCCTGAGCGGTGTCATCTTCCCGGCACGCCGGCCGCTCTCCGAAGGAATCTCCGACATGAAAGAGTTTCTTCGGTTCGTGGTGGGTGAGTTGATCGACTCTCCGGAGGAAATCGTCCTGCGCGAGGAAGACCGCGGTGGGACGCAATGTTACCTGCTGGAGCTGCCGCGTTCGGAGGTCGGCAAGGTCGTCGGCAAACAGGGGCATACCATCCGGGCGATCCGCAATCTGATGGTGGCTGCCTCCTCGCGCCAGGGTGGAAAAATTTCCCTGGAGATCGTGGAGCGCCCGGAACCGGGTACCTGACGCCGGGTCCATCGCGCGGACGCAAACTTTCGGGCGCGTTTGCTCCCATGCTACAGATCGACGTTCTCACGCTCTTTCCGAGCCTGTGTGAAGGGGCGTTTGCGGCGAGCATGATGAAGCGGGCCCAAGAAGCCGGGGCCGCACGGATCACCACCCACAATTTGCGTCACTGGGCGCGGGACAAGCATCGGACCACGGACGATGTTCCCTACGGCGGTGGCCAAGGGATGGTGATGAAGCCAGACCCGATTTTCGACGCGGTGGATGCGCTCCGGCAGACGGACACCCGGGTGATCCTGCTGGGCCCCCAGGGTCGCGTTTTCCGGCAGGAAATCGCCGCCGAGTTGACGATGCACCCGCACCTCATTTTCATTTGCGGGCATTACGAAGGGGTGGATCACCGGGTCAGTGAGTTTCTGGCCGACGACGAGCTTTCCATCGGCGATTACGTGCTGACCAACGGGGCCATCGCGGCGGCGGTGATCGTCGATGCCGTGGTGCGTCTGTTGCCCGGAGTATTGGGCGACGCTCACTCCGCCGTGCAGGATAGCTTTAGCGCCGGGCACGATGGGATGCTGGAAGGTCCGCAGTATACCCGACCTGCAGAGTGCCGGGGCCATGCCGTCCCCGAAATACTGCTCTCCGGCAACCATGCCTTGATTGCAAAATGGCGGCGTGAACAGGCGATACAGCGCACGCAACAGGAACGTCCCGACCTGCTTTGACCTGCCTAAACGTAGGCGCAACGTGCGCCGGATAAATAGATGAAGCTGACCCTAGGACAAAGTCAGGAGAAATCGGGCTGACTGGATTCGAACCAGCGACCTCTTGAACCCCATTCAAGCGCACTACCAAGCTGTGCTACAGCCCGTTCTCTGTGAGACCGCGTGATGAAACCGATCACCACTTTCCGCACGCAACCCTCAGAAACGGAGATTAGAGGCGAACGTTGCCAGGGTCAAGTCCAAGCAACGGGTTTTCTCGTGAGCCTCGCTGATCGAAGAAATCTACCGGGTCAGGCCAAGGCAACCCATCTGTGAGTTATGCTTGCGGATTCGACAAATGGCGTGCCACTTGCGCAATGACCACGGTGCCCAGCGCCTTGACCAACGTCGGATGCGCCGAATACACGGACATGGCCTGTTGAAGAATGCCGGGGTTGGTAGCATGGGCGTGCGCCGCCAAAGCTGCCACCTCATCCGGCGTGGCCGACTGCGGGTTGCTTGTCACACCCTGATTAATTCCTAACTGCGAAAGCAAACCACCGATGCCACCCATCCCGGCGGAGCCGGTCAGGCCGCCGAGCAGGGATTCCATCATGCCGCCACGCTGCTGCGGGGACATTTGAGTGGCAGAATTAGCGACCCGCTGCTGCACGTCTCCGGTGCTCATTCCACCGAGCGCGGAACCGATGGCGGTGCCAAGGGTTTGCGGAGGAGTGTTCTGCGCGATCTGGTCATAATGGTCGTGCGTCTCTTGCTCGCTGAGATTACCGCCCATGACGTTGCTGAGTAGTCCGCTGATTTGGTCGAAGAGTGCCATATTGCTGAATAAAGTACGTGCTGTTTGAACTGACGGTTGAGGATTAGACAAGGATTCCGGCGTTTGCGCTTGGCCAACGCCGGAACATCTGAGGAAATTTTCTGGCCGCTAGCGGCGGTTAGAAGAATTTCTTCGCCTTTTTCACGACGGGGTCAATGTAGTCGCTCACGTCGATGTCAGAGGCTTGCTTGTACGCTTTATTCACGGACTTCCGCGACGCGGCGTAGCTGCTGGAAAAGAATTTTACCACCGGCCAGAGGAACGGCAATACGGCAGCTTGGTAATCGAAGTCGCGCACCTTTTGCGCCGCCCTGGGGATTGGCACTTCGATGTGATCGCGGCTCGGAGTTTCCAGGAGCCGAACGAGCAGGCCGAGGGCAAATCCTACGCCCAGAGCAGTCAGGATGGCAGGAAACGGGTTTTCGCGGACGTAAACTTCCGTCTGGTGTAAAACATCATCCGTCTTGGTACTGACGGACGCCCAACCGTCGGAGGCCGAAGCGCCGAACGCTTGTCCCTTGGTCTTGAGGGACGATTGCACATCGCTGTAAACCTGCCCGGCACTGCGGGCAGGCGGCTTCTGACTGGCGAGTTGATCACGCAGACCACGCACGGAATTATGGGTCGCCAGCACCTCTTGAAACTGCGTGCTCACGATCTCGGAAAGCGGCGCGGGAAGTTCGGAATTGAGTGCCTTGCGGTACTCGGCGACGGCGCTATCCTCACCCCGCTCGCATTCGGCGAGGATCGCGTGACTATCGTTACCAGTCAGGGTCGTCTTCAGGTTGATCCAGCCGCGGTGCAGCTTCGAGGTGACGGTGTTGCCATCCGACGGGGCAGGCTGTCCCAGCTCAATGACTTGGTTTTGAAGTTCGCCCGCAAATTTGGAGCGTTGCAGAGACGCGGAAAACAGAAAACCTTTGAGGTCCTCATCGTCCTTGATGGCCTCGGCCGCCAAGCGGAACCCTTCCTGCCCGTCCAAGCAGGTTTCGATCAGTTTGTTCAGCGTCGAGATGGTATCGGTGAGTGAATTGCTCATACTTTGTTGATATTCGCAACGGGGTGCCCGGTTGCGTCCCCCGAAATGACTCCGCGTCCTTTTTCCAACCAGCGCAAGCTCCTGATCGAACGCAGGATTGCGTCCATCCGCTCCCTCGCATGATCCCCAAAGCCATTTTTTTCGATGCCGCCGGCACCCTGATTTTTTTGCCGCGTCCCGTGGGCGAGCATTACCGGGAGGTCGCCTCTCGTTTCGGTGCGGCCCTGGACGCCGACGCGCTAGACCGGGCCTTCCGCCAAGCGTGGGAAGCTGCTCCGGCACGTCCGGCCCAGGACGGGCCACGCGCCGCCGACGATAAAGGTTGGTGGCATCGTCTGGTGGACGATGTGCTGGCCCGCGTCCTGTCGCCGGAGCAGACCGGGACGTTCGACGGCAAGGGGTTCTTCGAGGCGGCTTACCAACGCTTCGCGGAGCCGGGAGTCTGGCGGGCTTACCCCGACGTGCATGAGACGCTGGAGAGGTTACGCGCACGGGGCTATGCGCTCGCGGTGATCTCCAACTTTGACCGGCGGCTGTACGCGGTGCTGGACGAACTCGGGTTGCGCCCCTTTTTCGACGCCGTCATCGTTTCCAGCGAGGTGGGTGCGGATAAACCCGATCCCCGCATTTTCGAGCACGCGCTACGCATGCTGAACGTCACCCCCGGGGAAGCGTGGCACGTCGGCGACGACCCGAAACGAGACTGGGTAGCCGAGGCGCAGGGTCTAAAGGTCTTCCGGCTGGAGCGGCCACGTCATTCCTTCCATGACCTGCTGGCCGCGCTGGAAGCGCATTCGGACCGTTAGAAACGCTCGCAACCAAGCGGGAGAGCATTTATCTAGAGTTTGTTTACAGATGACGGAAGCAAACTAGGCACATCGCCACGCTCAAGGCGGCTTCGTGCAGGAAGGCGGTGCGTTCGTAGCGCAGGCGAAGGCGGCGAAAGCCCTTGCACCGGGCGAAGGGGTGCGTTCGAGCGCGTCGCGCTACCAACCCAACCCGCTGCCGTGAGCTTCGCCACGCTTGGACAAGAAAGGGATGATGCCACGCTCCCACAACCCTTCCCGGTGCGGTTGGCTGTCGTCGGCGCGGTCGGCCAAGACCGCTGCGGGTTTGCAGCGCGGACGACCCGGCTTGCCCGCGACGGGAGGCACGGCTTCGCTGAGCGTTTTGAGTGGGGTCACGTCGTGACGGTTGGCCGCCGCGGCGGGCGCGGCCAGAGCAACGCCACCGCCACCGGTGTGCAGGTGGTCTTTGGCGCCTTTTCTGCCTCGGTCCGTGGATGTTTTGCCCGTCTGGTCCCCACCGCGCAGAGCACGCAGGGTCGTGGCATCAGCCGCCGCCCGGCTCCAGTCAATCTGGTCGGCGTAGCGCCGTTCGGCCAGCCGCACGGCGTGCCAAGCTGCCCAGACCCCGAGTTTGTGCCATTCGTGCAGACGCACCCAACACGCCGCGCCCGAACCACCACCCCTCTCCCGCGGCAGATCATTCCAGGGGAGGCCGGTTTTGAGCAGCAAGAGGATGCCCGTTAACGCGGCCCGGTTGTCCGGCGGCTGGCGGCCGGGGGAGCGACGGCGGCTGGCGGCCGGGGGAGCGAAAACGGCGCGGCTTCGGTGTCGGCAACCGCGGCTCGACCCGCTCCCAAAGCTCGTCTTCAACCAATCGCTTGCTCATGCAAAATGTTCGTGCCCGCCCACAAAACCGGATTCATTCCTAAACAAACTCTTAGTCCTTCCGCTAATGTGGTGAGCGATTAGTCCGCGTACAAAGTCTTCCGACGCGCTCTAGAATCAGATCAGCAGGGGCAGTCCACAGGAAAGGCTTGGGACTGCGATTGTGTTCGGCGATGTAGGCATCAATCGCGGCAATGAGTTCATCGACGCTTTTGAAGACGCCACGGCGGATGCGTTGCTCGGTGATTTTGGCAAACCAGCGTTCGACCTAGTTGAGCCATGAACTGCTGGTGGGCGTAAAATGCAGGTGATAGCGGGGACGTTTCTTCAACCACGCGGCGACCCCGGGAGTCTGGTGCGTGGCATAGTGATCGAGCACGAGGTGGATCTCCATCCCCGCCGGGACCTGCCGTTCGATCTGGTTGAGAAAGCGCACGGATTCCTGCTGCCGATGTTGTCCCTGGCATTGGCCGATGATCCGGCCGGTGGCAATCTCCAGCGCTGCGAACAGGGACGTTGTGCCGTGCCGATAATCATCGTGGGTGCGGCGTTCGGCCTGGCCGGGCCGCCTGGGCAGGACCGGCTGGCTGCGATCCAGCGCCTGGACCTGGCTCTTCTCGTCCACGCAGAGGACGACGGCCCGCGTCCGCTCTGGTGGATGGAGGTAGCGGCCGACGATGTCTCGCGCACCTTCTCTACAAAGAATGGGTCAGTGGAGAGTTTGAAGTTTTCCTGCCAATGCGGCTTGAGACCGAAGGCGTGCCAGCTGCGCACGATGGCATTCTGGTTTCAGCCACTGGCTGCCGCCATGGGACGCGTGCTCCAGTGCGTGGCGTTGGCGGGGCGAGTTTCTAGCGTGCGCGTCACCACCGCTTCGACCTTGGCATCGGTGAGCTTGCGGGGCTGTCCCGGACGCGGCAAATCCCCCAGTGCGTGCAGTCCTCCCGCGCGAAAGCGTTCGCGCCATGCGCCCACCGTCCGGGCCGTCACCCCCAACTTGGCGGCCACCGCTTGATTGCTTGCACCACCCGCGCACGCCAGCACGATACGCGCGCGTTGGGCGGTGCGCTGATCCGTTTTGGGTCGCCGCGCGATCAACTCCAGTTTGGCCCGGTCTTCCTCCGCGACTGACAACGCTTTAACGGGACGGCCAGTGCGCGTCCCTTCTCGTTACCTCCCTTCGCAACTTGTGTCACGAATTAATCACTCACCACACTAGCCCGATAGAGGTGCTCGGCGTTACGCTTACGCGTTAACGTATTACGTGTATGATGAAACATAATTCCAGGATTCTGTTTCAAGGCGTTTTTTCGGCACGTCGGAAGAAATTGCTAGCCTCACTCATGGCCGATGCTTCGGAGCAAAAAAGGGTAGCGTTCTCGCCGGGCGAGTTTGCCAAGCTGTTCGGCAAATCGCAGACCTGGGGTTATCGGCAGATTTACAGCGGCAAGGCCAAAGCCATCACCGAGTTCGGGCGCACGCTGATTGCGGCGGCGGAAGCTGAGGCGATCTTGAAAACGGCGGGGATTTATGATGGCTTGAAGTCGAAAGGGTCACGACAAAGGGCGAGATTCAGGCGCTTGCGCCGCAGCTTCCGAACGTTTGGCGATCTTTTTTGGTCGTTCGACGGCAACCGAGTCAACCCATGAAACCGCCAAAGGTTTCTTCGTCTTTGAAGAAATGGCCTTCTGCCGCTTCTGCGCGTCAGGCTGCGCTGGCGCGACTTTCGCAGCGAAAGTCGTAGTTTGGTCAGCTTGCGTTGGGACGAACGAGACTTTCTGCGCCTGCGCAACGCTGTGTTCACGCCGCAAGTGGCCGTGGGTACGCACAGCAAGTACCCCGCCGTCCTTGTGGCCGAGAATTGAGCCAGCATAGAAAGTTCAAGGCGTTTGGCGCGAACCGGCTTTCTGTTCAGCTTTTCGGCGTGGCTTCTGTAGAGTACCCCATCTTCAATGGCAATCTCTATCACATGGCGAGAAGCGACAAGGTGTTGCTGTAGCGTGATGAACTGGCGGCTTGCCGCCCAGTGTTTTTTCGATCCGTTGCATGTGGGAAGTGGCAGCTTGGCCGAAAATCATTTTGCCGTTTGCCGGGTCAATCTCCCTGCCGCGAAGTGCCCGATGCTCTTTCTGAACGACCGCAAGGCGGGCTTCCGCCACTGAAAAATGCGCGGTCTTTAGCGACTTCCAAATCTCTTTGCCATCACGAAAAAGGCGTGCATAATACCTCCCTGACTTATGGCGAACCAGATTCTGAAGTCGGGTTTTTTCCCAAGTTTTCACGGTCACTACATCCTTCACAAATTGACCGTAGAAAATGACCGTGAAAAGATCAAGTTTTAAGTCAGACGGGAACGACAGTTTTCAGAGGTAAAACGGGCTGGTAGCTCAATGGTTAGAGCAGTTGACTTTTAATCAATTGGTTCTGGGTTCGAGTCCCAGCCGGCCCATTTCCTCAGCAAGAAGCACTTACAGCAAAGATTTTGGACAGCGGACTTCGGCGCTTGGACACTTCTTGGACGTTCTGCGGGTTCGGTTCGCCAAGGAGTAGAGTTCGCTGTATGACCTTCGACTTGTTTTTGCTGACGAGAGCGGCATAATTCCTGAACGATGAGCACATCCGTCGATACTCTGCCGTCCAGTGCAACGGCAAAGATGCCCGTTGGTCCGAGTGCGGCGGCGGCGTGGGATGAAATCTGCCGGGGGATGGGCATTACCCCGCTCACGACGGAGGAAGCCGCAAACCTACCCCCTTGGACGGATGAGGAGGCAGATGCCTTCGAGCGCACGATCAACGAGGCGTTCGAACAGATAGAAGAACCGCCGAAGCTCTCGTGAACCTTTCTCCAGGAGGTCCACACCTGTTGGACACGAGCGTGGTAATTCTCATGCGGCGTCAGCGGGTAGTCGCTAGTTCAGAGGCATTCGTTTCGTTTGCCACGCTCGGTGAGCTGGCCACCGGAGTGTTCAGGGTGATCGATCCGGCTCAGGAAGCCGCTCGCATCCGGGCTGTGCTTGGCTCTGCTGTAACCCTTCTGCCAACCGAGCGGACGGCCACGCACTTCGGACGCATCACCGCCAGTTTGCAGCGCCAGGGACGCCCGATCCCTATAAACGACGTTTGGAACGCCGCGCTTGCGCTCGAACACGACATCCCACTGCTGGTGGATGATGCCCATTTTGCTCGGGTGCCGGGATTGCAATTCATCTCTGCGCGGTAGTCTGAACTCGCGGAAGCGTCGTACCATGCGCCCGGCTTGGCTGACCGACCTGAACCTCAACTCGTCGGACCCGACGAGCGGCGATAGGTATCTTGCGAGCGCGTCTGCACGTTTCCGCGCTCCCGGTAGATAATCCCACCCGGCAGACAGTATTTGCCGACGGTGCCCCCGCGCGCCCGCGTAGGCTGGCGGATTTGGCGGATTTACACGCCCGCGCGTTGGAGACAGGAATTTCAGGAATCTCGCCCACCCGCGCGCGCGACGGCGCA
>CAXUGY010000051.1:0-23799 GCA_964250695.1 uncultured Chthoniobacterales bacterium
AAAACAACAAAAACCCGGCACTCCGTCTGGTCCTCAAAACCGGGGCAAGATCACTCGGCTGGTTTACCGACCGCGCAGCCTGGGAAGGCTTGCAGAGCGTGGGCGTCGTGGAAGCCACCCGTGATCTCAACGGCAAGGTCAGCGTCGAGCGGCGCTACTACCTGAGCAGCTTGCCCATCGAGATCAAACTTTTTGCCCGGGCCGTGCGCGGTCACTGGGCGGTGGAGAACAACCTGCACTGGGTGCTCGACGTGGTCTTTGGCGAGGATCAGAGCCGGGCGCGTACCGGCTTTGCGGTGGCCAACCTGGGCGTGGCCCGCCGCCTGGCCCTCAACCTCCTGCGCCAAGACAAAATGCCTGGCCGCTCCATCAAGCGCAAACAGCGCCGCGCCGCCTTCGACACCAATTACTTGGAAAGCCTCCTGAAATTTTGATGCGTCAGCCCTGTGGCTGCGGCTAACCCTTGCCGCCACGGTATGAGAGGTGCTATGCATCGCAGGAGGCCTCCGTTCCAAATGCACTCCACCCTCCTGAACTCCGACATCCTCGCACGCAACAATGTTCGGGTCACAGGGTGTGGCACCCGGCCGCTGGTGTTCGCCCACGGCTTCGGTTGCGATCAGAACATGTGGCGGTTCACCACCCCGGCGTTCGAAGAGGATTTTCGCGTCGTTTTGTTCGACCATGCCGGGTCTGGACGGTCGGACCCGCGAGCCTACGATTACGAGCGGCACGGCACGCTCCACGGCTACGCCCAGGATGTCATCGACATCTGCAAGGTGCTGGATTTGCAGGATGTCGTCTTCGTCGGGCACTCCGTCAGCAGCATGATCGGACTGTTGGCCTCCCTCCGTGAGCCGGGCCTTTTCACCCGCTTTGTGCTCATCGGACCCTCGCCCTGTTACGTCAACCATCCCCCGGACTACGTGGGCGGCTTCGAACGCTCGGACATCGAGGAACTCCTCGGCATGATGGAGAAGAACTACATCGGCTGGGCGAGCTTTTTCGCCCCCGTCGTCATGGGCAACGCCGAGCAGCCTGAAATGGCCCAGGAACTCGAAGGCAGCTTCTGTTCGACGGACCCGGACACCGCGTTGCGCTTTGCCCGGGTCACCTTTTTCGCGGACAACCGGGCCGACCTGCCCAAGGTCACGGTGCCCTCGCTCATCATGCAATGCGCCGAGGATATCATCGCTCCTTTGGAAGTGGGGCACTACCTGCATCGCCATTTGTCCGGCAGCACCCTGAAGCTCATGGAAGCGACCGGCCATTGTCCCCACCTGAGCCATCCCGCCGAGACGGTCGCGCTCATCCGGCAATACGTGAGCGAATCCGCCCAGAAGACGACCGGGCAAGTCTTCCGCCCGGCTCCCGCCCGCGCCAACGGGTCCCGCTCCGATGGATGATCTGCTCGAGACGGCTCCCTGCGGCTTTCTTACTTTCGCCGACAATGGCACGATTCTGCGGATCAACGCCACGTTGAGCTTCTGGCTCGGCTACGAGCCGGGCGAGTTGCATGGACAATCTCTCAATGCGGTGCTCTCCATCGGTGGCAGGATGTTCTACCAGACGCACATCTTCCCGCTGCTGAAGATGCACGGGCGGGCGGATGAAATCTACTTTTCGCTGAAGCCGAAAAGCGGGCCGCCTCTGGCGGTGCTGGCGAATGCCGCCCGGCAGGAACGCGCTGGGGTCTTCGTCAGTGACTGCGTGTTTTTGCCCATGCGTCAGCGCCGGGAATACGAAGACGAGTTGCTGCAAGCCAAGAAAGCGGCGGATGCGGCCAGCCAGGCCAAAGCGAAGTTTTTGTCCATGATGTCGCACGAACTGCGCACGCCCATGAACGCCATCCTGGGTTTCGGTCAGTTGCTGGAAATCGGCGGTCTGGAGTCGAGGCAGGCCCAGTACGTCACCCACATCCTCAAAGGGGGGCGGCACCTGCTGGAACTCATCAACCAGGTGCTCGACATCGCGCGCATCGAGGCCGGGCACCTCGACCTCTCGCTCGAAGCGGTGCCAGCGGATGCGGTCATGAGCGAGGCGTTTGAAATGACGCGTCCCCTGGCCCACAAGGCGGGCATCACGGTGCAACTGGAGCCCGCGTCCCCCGACGTGGGCAGGGCATTGGCCGACGCGGTCCGGCTGCGTCAGGTGCTGCTCAACCTGATGGCCAACGGCATCAAGTACAATCGTCCGGGGGGGCAGGTCACGCTCGGGTGTGAGCCCGGCGCGGCGGAGGCGCTTCGAAAGACGGACGGCGCGACGGTGGGGACCTTGCGCTTCGTGGTGCGCGACACGGGACGCGGGATCGCGCCCGGCGACCTGGGCAAGCTGTTTTCCCCCTTCGAGCGGTTGGGCGCGGAAAACAGCGAGGTCGAGGGCACCGGTCTGGGACTGTCACTCTGCAAAGATTTGACCGAGGCGATGGGCGGCAAGATCGGCGTGCAGAGCGTCGAAGGCGAGGGCAGTTGCTTCTGGGTGGAGTTGCCGCTCGCCGCGAGCCCGGTCGAAGCGCCCGCTCCCGTTGAGTTAGAGGATCAACCGGCCGCCGAGGACGCTGCTCCCGTGGCAAAATCGCTGCTGCTTTACATCGAGGACAACCCTTCCAACCTCGCGTTGGTCGAAGGCATCGTGGACTTTCGCCCCGCTTGGCGTCTGGTGTCCGCTGCCACGGGCAAGGCGGGGTTGGAGATGGCGCGCGCCCAAGCTCCCGACCTGATTTTACTCGATCTGCAACTGCCGGACATCCCGGGGGACGTGGTCATTGAGGAACTGCGCCGCGACGAGCAGACCCGCGACATTCCCATCGTCATGCTTTCCGCCGATGCCACGCCGGACCAGATGAAGCGTCTCTTGAAGCTGGGGGCGCGTGATTACCTGACCAAGCCCATCGGGGTCCAGCGTTTCCTGGACGTCGTCGATGCGTTGCTCAAAAAGACGTAGGCGGGCCGGGGCCGCCTGCCTTCTCGGCCTTGATCTCTTCGCCTGCACAACCCGCCGGAGGCTCGCCGGGCAGGGCTGACGCATCAAAATAAAACTGACTGGACGAAAGGGATGGTTTGAGATGAGGCTGGGATGACCTCCACGGCAAGCTCAGCGTGGAGCGGCGTTACTCCCTGAGCAGCCTGGCTGTGGACACCACCCTCTTCGCCCGCGCCGTGCGTGGCCACTGGGCCATCGAGAACCACCTGCCCTGGATGCTCGAGGTGATCTTCGGCGAGGATCAAAGCCGCGCCCGCATGGGTTTTGCGGTCGCCAACCTGGGCGTGGCCCGCCGTCTGGTCTTGAACCTCTTGCGCCAAGACCACACTCCGGGCCGCTCCCTCAAGCGCAAACAACGCCGCACCGCCTTCGACACCAGCTGCTTGGAAAACCTGCTGAAATTTTGATGCGTCAGCCCTGATACACCGCCCAATCCGCGTTGACATCAAGGGGCACCTCGGTTAGTTCGAGCACCAGGCCCGCCCACTCTTCGGAGTGCGGCGGGCCTGCGTGCTTTCCGGCCTGATTGACACGGCAGCGCCCGCCGTGGCCCTCACCTCGAACGTCAACCTCAACCGCGCTGGCTTCTCTCGGGCGCTTGCCTCGCGCGCCCACCGTCTCGGGAGCGACGACACCATCCAGGAACTGATCGCACTGGCGGAAGCCAAAATCCTCGCCGGGGGTGGGGAAGTGACCTTCCTGACCAATGCCAGCGGCAACAGCAAAAGTGGGATGCAGGAGGCGCGCATGGACGCGGTGGAACTCTTCACCCTCGCCGAGGACGCCCCCTGCCTTTGTACCTCGCGCTGGTGGCCGCCGGCGGCGCGCCGGGCGGCGGTGCTGCCGTCTCCTGCACCTACGCGGATTTCTCGGGGCTTTCCTGCTGATCCATGGGTTTCCTCGCCAAAATCCGTTCCGCCGCCGCCGGTGCCGCCCTGGGATTCCGCTTGCGGTCGGTCCCTATTCGGAGGCGACCAACTATTCACCCGACCGGTCCAACATCATGTACCTGGCGCCGTCGGACACGCGCCAGGCACTGCCGCGATGGACCCGCACCCAGATCAACGGGAAAGTCGATTGGCTCTTCCAGAATTTCGGCGTGGTGAAGGAAGGTGTACGCGGCATCACGCGCCACACCATCGGCACCGGCCGCTCGCTCCAGCTCAACAGCGACGACAGCGAATGGAACGACCTGGCCGAACTCGCCTGGGAAGATTACGCGCTCAGCAAGGACCGTTGCGACGTGGCCGGGCGCCGCAACTTCTACGATTTCCAGAACTTCGCCGTCGAGCAGCGGCTCAAGCACGGCGAATTCCTGGCCGCCTTTGCCCAGAACCCCCGTTGGACCACGCTCAAGCCCAACGGCACGCCGCTGATCGGCGACGACGGCGATCCGCTCGGCGATCCGGCGCTGATGGCCTTCGACGCTTCGGAGATCGTCACGCCCAACGGCAAGAGCCCCGAGCAGCGCATCTTCGACGGCGTCGAACTCGACGCGAACGCCGCCGCCATTTTTTACCACGCACGCACTGCTGGCGGGGGCACGCAGGCCGTCCCGGCGACCGAGATGATCCACTGGTACAAGCCGGACGAGGTCAACTAGGTGCGCGGCGTGTCGGAGTTCGCCCAGTCGGTGGCGCGGCTCGTGGATATCCACGATCTGATCAAGGTCACCACCCGCAGCGGCAAGACCCACGGCGCGATGGCGCTCTTCATCAAGAAAGCCGCCAAGCTGGGCGGGCAGGGAGCCATCGACGCCATCAAAAAAGGCTTCGGGCCGCAACCGACGCCGTCGGCCCCGCCCGCGCCAGGACAGAGCGGGGGGAGCAGCGGCGTCGAACAGGCGGGAGGGCAGCCGCTGGAACAGGTGTTCGGCGGCGGGGCCATCATGTACTACGGCGACGACGGCGACGTGAAGATCGTCAACTCGACGCAACCGAGCCCGCTGGTCGAGCAATTCGTGACCGATCTGCTCATGCGCGACGCCGTGAACGGCTGGGGCACGAGCGCGGACTTTTTCTGGTCGATGGCCAAGCTCAACGGCGCGAACATCCGCGCGGTGCTGCTCAAGGCCGGGCTGCTCTTCGTCGTCCTGGGCGATGGCGTGGACTACGAACTCTGCAAGCCCTGGGTCGTGCGCTTCCTGGAACACCGCATGGCCACGAAGCAGTTGCGCCAGCCCACGGACCCCCACTGGATGCAGAAGATCACCTTCCAGGGACCGCCCGACATGAGCGTGGACGAGGGACGCACGGGCGCGCTCGAAATCCAGCAGCTCGCCAACGGCATCGTCACCATGCAGATCCTCGATAATCGCCGAGGTCGCAACACCCGGCCGAAGATCCGCCAGTGGTTCCGCGAATGGGGCTTTGCGGCCAAGTGCGCGGTCGAAGAAAAGGTGCCTTGGGCTCTCAAATATTGGCGCGCGGGAATGCCCGGCGCCGCCGCGCCCGGCGCAGACAAGCCCGCGTCCGACGCCGCCGAAACCGAGCCGGGCAGCGGCGATCCCGAGCCCGGTGATGACAAGCCCGCCGGAGGAAAGGACCAATGATGAAAACACCCTTCCAGAAACTCAACCCGGCCGCCAGTGAACGGATGCGCGACAAGAGCCTCACGTTCTGGCAGGCGGAGTTCCACACCGCGCAAGCCCTCGCCGAACACAGACTGGAAGCGATCAACGATTTCTGCGTCCGGGCGCAACTCTGGCGAGAGGAAGACGTGCGCGCCCTCGCCGTGCTCACCGAACGTGCCTACGCGGCGCGCCAACGCCTGCACCACGCCTACGCGCGCCTGGTGCGGGAATTTCTGGAGGTCGTCAAAGTCACTAAGGCCGGGGAGGGGGACCAGTGAGCTTCTTCGGACCATCCGATCCGATGCTTCTGCGCTCGATCATCGACGGCCTGCGCGAGCCGATCTGGGAGGTCGCCTTTTCGCCGCGCGTGGTGCGCGACGAAGATGTGCGCGCGCTCGCATTGGAGCACGAGGAAAAACGATCCCTCGGTTTGGGCGCCCAAACCGAAGCTGACATTTCGCCCGGCAAGGCCGAGTCCTGATTTATGCGCTTCGACCATCTGTTTACCAAGCTGTTTTGCCGTCCGGTTCAGCGGCCGCACGCAGACTCCGGCGACGCTTTGCGGCAGATCGAGGAACGCGGCGTCACGCGCGGCGGCTTCAACGGCTGCCGCCGCCCAGTAGCCGGGGATTCGGTCGCAGACCCTGCGCGATTATCTGCGGCTGTCTTTTGAGCAGTCGCCCTTCGTGGCCGGAGGCACGGTGGACCGTGCGGATATCGCGTTTATTCTCTGGCATCAGCGGCCCCATGGTTCGGCGGCCGACGAGGCAACGCTCGCCGCGTTCAAGGCCGGATTCGACGCCCAAGACCTTTCCTTCCTGACGGCCGCCGTCGGCGAGTTCGTCGAGCGGGCGCTGAGAGACCGCCCGAGCGGCAGCCCCGGACGGTCGGCGGCCGTGATCGGATCGGGAGCCGTGTTCGTCCATGCGCTGATGCGTGCGTATCCGCAGATGAGCAAGGGCGACGTGCTCGATTTGCCGCTGGAACAGATGTGGGGACTCTACCGCTGCATCCAGATGGAAAAAAATCCGGAGAGCCTGTTCTCCAACCCGTTGAGTGACCGCGTGCGCAGCGAGTACCAACGCACCCGCCAGGAGGAACGAGCCGCGAAAGCCGCGCGCGAAGCCAGACGCGCCGCGCGGCGTGCCTCCAAAGCCAAATGAATGCCCTCGTCGTACCCCTTACTTTAACGAAGCGGGATTTCCAGACCAACGCTGAAAGCGCGCGCCTGGACATGGAACGCCTCAAAGGCAGCGTTGGCCAGGTCAGCGGCGAGTTGACGGTCTTGCAGCGCGAAACGCGCGCCGCCGGCACCGCCACCGAGGCGGAGATCGGCAAGATCAAGGAACTGGAGACGGCGCTCAAGGGGCTCAGTAAGGAACTGAGGACCGCCAAGGCTGATTACAAAATTCTGAGCGAGCTTGCACCGCCGCCGCTACCAACCTCAACGCCCGACGAATCCGGCCGATTGACGGCGCACTGGGCCAAGCTGGAAGAGCAGGAGCGTTCGCGCCGTGCGAATGAGGCGGCTGCCAACACGCGCATCGCCATGCCGGCAGCGTCCGGGCCAAAGGCAGCCATCATGGTGGCCGAAGCCGCCGAAGGAGCCGCGGGCGTCGGAATCAGCCGGATGGGCAGGATGGAGCTCGGCCACGTCGCCCGCTCACTGGCAGGTAGCGCCGCAGCAGGTGTGCCCGTGGGTCAGTCGCTGGAGATGGAAGCGCCACGCCTCATTTCCGCTTTGGGACCTGCCGTGATGTCGGCGGTAGGCGGCTTCGGCGGCTTGATGGCCGTGCTGGCGCCGCTGACGGCGGCGGTGGCCGCCGGTGCCGTCGCGTTCACGGTTTACAACGCCAATCAGGCCGCGACCAAGCAGCGCAACTCGAATGACCTGCTCGGAAACGTGTTCAATCGCGGTGGCGACACGGTCAGTGAGCTGAACAAAGAAACGGAAGAGGCGGACAATGCGCAACGCGCGACGCGTAAAATGCGCCGGTCGAAGCGTAATCGCCTGGCCAATGTTTTCGGTTCGGGCGGACTGCACGACGAAGACGTGGAGGACATCCGCAAGCGCGACGTGGGGATTCGTGATCGTCGGGATGAGGCGATGGAACGCGACGCCGGCTTTTCCCGGCGCGCCCTCGACGGCGACCAGGGCGTCGAGCAGGAAAGGCTGAAGGTTCAACTGGAGGAGAAAATCCGGGAAATCACCGTCAGCCGCGTCCGGGACGGCAGCCGCCTGATTGCCATTGCCAAGGAGGAATACCAGACGGCGATCGATGGGATCGCGCGTAAGCAGCAGGCGCAGGCCATTGAAACAACGAGCGAACGAGAGTTGCTCTCGATCCGAGCGGCAGGAACCAACGTGGAGACCGAAAGCGCGGCGGCGCGCGTGCGGGCTGCGCAAGCATTGTTGGAAGACGGCCCGGCAGCCGGGCCCGAGCACGACGAGAGCGCCAATAAACTCACCGCCGCGTTGGTAGAGCAACAACAGGCCGAGCGCAATCAGGCGAGCCGTGCGGCGGCGATTGTTTCAGAGGAAAAGATCGTGGCCATCAAGCGGGCAGGCCTCGACGTGGACGTACAGATTGCCCAGGAACGGCTCAAAGCCGCCCAGGCCGCGCTGGATCGCAACCCCGCCAAGAGCGGGGTCGAATACGATGCTCTGAAGCAATCGGTAGACGCGGCGAGGTTCGAAGTGGACGCGGCCACCAAGGCGACCCACGAGAAACAAGCGCAGTTGCAGCTCGAAACGCAGATTGCCAACCTGCGCGGCAGTTCTGACCAGGTGCGTCGGCAGACGCTCGCCCTTGAAGCCGCGCATTTGCGGGAGTTGATCCACTCGACGGCCACCACGCCCGACGAGCGGCGCGGCTTCAAAAAGGATCTGCGACAGAACCGCCAGCAGCAGGATGAGTTCGACAAGAACCAGAAGCTCCGTTCCATCGACACGGCCGAAACGTCGGACCGCGCCAAGGCCGGTCGCAGCCTCGCTGACCAGATCGAGTTGCTCAACAACGAGCTTCGCCACAACGAGGAGCGCAAGGACTGGAACAAAAACGAGAACGGCAGCGACCCACAGATGGGCGCGCAACTCGACGAAACGGCCAAGAAACTCGCGCAGACGCTCGACGACCTGAATTTCGCGGAACAGAAACGTCTCCAATCCCTCAGTCAGCAGGACGCCGCGATTCAAAACCGGGGTTACCAACCCGATGCGCGGACAAAGAACTTTCAAGCCGACGAAAAGTACCTGGCGGAGATTGACGAGGAAAAGCACGGTAAAAACGATCCGGCAGTGATCGCCAAGCTGAACAGCAACCGCGAGCACGAGAAATTCGAGAACGAGGTGGATGATGAGCAGATGACGCCATCCCAACGGCGGGCACGAGACCGGCACAACCTGAAACGGGATCAGGCAGTCGCCCGGGTGTAGGCTCGCCGGGATCGTGCAGCCGCCAACGACAAAGACAATAGTCCCAATGCTCAGTTTAACAGTTTCTTTGGCGGCGACCGCCACATGCCCAACCGTAGCTTCCAGCCTGATGCGGTGCAGAGTCAGCCCATCCGCAAAGTCAGCGTCGGGGAAGCGAGGGCAAGAGAGAATTACACGAAGGGCCTGCAGGCCCACAATGCCGAGATGCTCACGGTGCCCAGAAGCATCGACACGAAAGTTACCTTCCAGGAACAGTAACCCTTCCCATGCCCGCCATCGAACCTGTCAGCCTGCTGGGCCCGAATCCCCCGAACACGGGCGGTCTCTTGGGTTCCGGCAGTCGGAAAGCCCGCGACTTCTACGTGGACGGCGATTTCACCACGGCGCAGCCCTGCGCCGCTCCGGTACCGACCTATCCGTTCCTGAACCAAGGGGACACGGAAACGGTCATCTACCGCTGGAAGCACGAGCAATTCGTGCGGAACTACCAGCCGCTTTCGCTGACCAAACCGATGCGCGGGGTCCCGAACGCCTACCCCCTGGGCGACGTGAACTTTCGGGACGGCGGCTGCAGCATCTGGGAGTTCGAGCGCACGTTTGGCAACATCCCCAAGCAGCGCATCCGGCACGGCCAGTCGCACACCTACGCCTTCCAGTACATCCTGAGCAGCGGCGCTGGCTATTCCGGGGCGGGGGAGGGCGGCGACATCAGCAATCTGGTCATCGAAGGGGCGACGTACACCATCGGCACGCGCCCCTCGAACGTGAATTCCACGCTGCAATACGACTATTTTCTCGCCGGCAAAGAGGGCAACTTTCCGCTCAAGCTGGCGCCCCGGGTCGAGCAGATCGGCACGCGCATCACCGTGCGCGGGGTAGACATCAACGACGGCCCGTTCCCGCTCTACCTGGCGAGCGGCGGCGACTCGGGCTGCATCTGCGCCGTGGGGGGGAAGACCATCCTGGCCGAAGACGACGTGTACGACGACTGGCTCGGGGCCATCCGCTGCCGGGTCCGGCGCACGATCACGGGAGCGACCCCGCTGTTCTGGAGCAGGAGCGGGATCTAAAAACGATTAGATGGCCGCGAGTCTCGAAAAGATTTCCGACGATGAGATGCGCCCGGGCGACGGGCGTAAACGCTGGCGCACGATCAAAAAGCTCGTCGTGCTCTTCAACGCGCTGCTCAATTTTCAGATCATCCTCAACAGCGGCAGGAACGCGTTCACAATCACGGAGAGTAACGCGACCCTCGAATTGAACATTCCGGCGGCGGCCGACAGTGCGGCGGTGACTTTTCCCTGGCAGCCCTACCTTTCGCCGACGGCCACCGGGCCGGACGCCGGACGCACGATCCGCATCCGCGCCGGCTGCGTGAGCGACGGCGCGCAGGACATTCCCCCCGCGCGCCTGAACCTGGAGATCGTCGTGCCGCCCAACTGCATCGACGGCTACTTCGTGTGGATCGAAGCCAACGTGGACGCGGGCGGGCGGATGACCAACCTCGACTACAACCACGGCGTCCGGCCCGCCGGCCCCGTGGCGCTGGGCACCAACAACGCGCCCCCGCCGGTCGCCCGCGCGCTGCTCTTTATCATCACCAGCACGCAGACGGCCGTCGAGCTAAGCTCGGTGCAGCAGTTCCGCACGACCCCGCTCGCTCTGGTCCCCGTGGTCACCAACCAGACCAGCACGCAAACCGAGCGGCGGATGATTTTCCTGCCCGACCTGCCGGGCGCTACTTTCTAGGCCCGCACCCGCATGAGCGACATCTTTGCGTTGCCCACCTTCACGGCACCGGACCTTCCGGTGGGCACGGTCCTGCCCGGCCCCCAGGCTGGCGTCGTCATCTGTCAGCAGACCTCGAGATCCAGCCTCAACGTGCCGGCGGACCCCGTGACCCTGGACGACGTTCCCTACGGCTACGCCTACGTGCGCAGCCGCACCGGCACCCCCACCACGGCCGCCGACGTGGCCACCGTCCAGCGCGCGGTGACCAACCAGCAAACTTTCCTCGCTACCACGCAGGATCACCGCGACCAGGCCCGGGCCGCTTACGAGGCGGCGCGCGACGCCGTGCCCGCCCTCAAGGCGGCGAGCGACAGCGCCAACGACGACTACGACGCCGCGAACCTGACGCTCTTCAAGGCGCGACTCGCGCTCGACACGCTCACCCGGCGCCAGGACCTCGATGCCGTTCCCGCCGCGCAGGCCGCGGTGCTGGCGGCACAGAGCGCGGTGGACAGCGCCTACCTGGAGGCCGCCCACGCCGGGGATGCGTTCGTGGGTACCCAGGGCGCGGTCGGCACGACGTCCGGTCTCTACGGCTACCAGTTCGAGCTGGCCCTGACGGCCGAACATGATCTGACCAGCCTGGAGTACCAGCTCGAGCTGGCGCAGAACAACCAGGAGGCCAGCGAGGCGGCGGCGGGAGGCCTCTACGACGCCCAGGGCGGGAGTTTCATCCTGCCCACCTTTGCCGGTGGGAACTCCAGCGTCCTGGTGGCCCGGCAACACTGGGGACAGTACCAGTGGTACGAGGTGAGCCCGGGGCACGACCCGAAAAAGGACGGGTACATCGTGCCGCAGCTCGGCTACACGTCGCCGCTCACATCCACCGTCAATGCCATGCGCGGCTCGTTGCCCGTGGCGATCCAGGTGGCGTCCGGGGGCATCCCGACGGCACTGCCGACCGGAGCCGTGTTGTTTTACGGCGTGAAACTATCCACGGCTCTCAAGGGCGACTGGCTCACAAATTGCCAGTTGGCGGCCTCGACCGATCCCGGCCTTCCGGGGTGGTGGACCGGAACCCTGTTGCTCAACACCCCGGAAATGCGTGCCGCCATGCACGCGGAGTTAGACGATCCGGTGGCCGAACTGCCGGTCCTGGATTGCCTGGCAGAAATCTATTACACGATCCCCGGCCAGACGGACCCCGTGTTTTCGCTGAATTTCGATTTCACGGTCGGCGCGCCGCTCTATAACGGCACGGAGGGCATGGCACCCTCGCCGAACCAACCCTATCCGCCCGCCAGCACGTTGAACGACGCCGTCGTCAAGGCGAATTCCGCCCTCCAGCCCGGGAGCGAAGACACCTACTGCTTTTTCTGCCAGGGTTCTTCCGTCGGATCGTACTTTTATGTAGAGGGAGCAACCGCGTACTTGGCGAGCGCGCAACAGTCGGAGAGCCTCGTCGCCGGCTTTCTCGTGGTGATCCTTGGCGCCCGAGGCCTGACTCGTATCAGTTGCGTCTCCCTGAACGTCCTGGACTTTGGCACGTTGCCGGCTGGCCTCACCTTCCTGGATGCTAATCCCAGCTTCCTGACGACTGCGGCCCAGGACAGCGTACTCGCGCAACTCGTCGCCAACGGGAAACCCAACGGGGGGCTTTATCTGTCTGGTCAAGGGGCAGGGCCGAGCGCCGCCGGTCATGCCAACGCCTTGATCCTGCAAGCTCGCGGGTGGTTTGTGGCCGCAAATTTCTAACATGCAAGCCGCCGAAATTCCCGACCCCAGAGGCCAGTACCAGGACGCCGCCGGCAACCGCTTTGCCGTGTGTTGCTGTAACCACCTCCTGCTGCCCCCCGGCTCGCCCCTGGCCATCACCGAGACCGACAGCCTCGCCGCCTACCTGGCTGCCCGGGGGCTCGCCGCCGTGCCGCCGGCACCGGAACAGGCGTTCGCCGCGGCCGTGGCCGCCGGGTACACGGTGCCGGGCGTGGAGCCGCCGCTGGTGCTCGACATGAGCGACCCGGCGCGCGTGTTGTTCCACCAGCTTTCCTACCAGTTGATGACCATGCAAGCCGCCGGGCGCATCTCCGGCACGGACCTGATCACCATCACCGACATCGAGGGCAACCCGCGCTCGTTCCCTGCCGCGCAGGTGCAGACGATGATCATGGACCTGGGCGCGGCTTATCTCTCGCTTTTCACGGCGCTCCATTCCGGCAACCACTGACCGTTCCTTTTTTTATGATCTACACCCTCGACGCCAGCAGCCACACCGTGGCCAGCGGCCAACCGGCCCCGCTCTGGAACGCCGGCACCCCCGGCACCCGGCTGCGCATCCAAAACCAGAGCCAGCAGCCGCTCAGCGTGCTGATCACGAAGCCAGACGCTTCGATCCTGACTATCGTATTGCCCGGGTACGGTGACTTCGTGGACGAGACCTGGGTGGACCCGAGCCTGGCGGTCAGCGTCCAGGGCGCCTTCGAGGGTGCGAGCTTCCTCGCGGTGCGGCTGACCTGAGCAATCATCACATGAAAGGCATCTCTTCTCCCGGTTCGGTTCTGGCTGGCGACGGCACGTTGTCCACGATCCGCTCGCCCCGACTGCTGCGGCGCGCGCTGCTGGCGGATTACCGGGTCGATGAGGGAGCCGGTTCGACCCTCGCCAGCGACTCTGCGGGCGCGGCATCACCGGGCGACGGGCTGTTGAATTTGCAAGGGGCGGCCACGCTGTCGCGTGCCGGGCTGACCAATACCACGAACGGCTCGGGTGGCGCAACGGGGTCGCTGCCGGCTCCCGTGACGTTGGCAAAAATGTCCGCTTACTGGGTGGGCCGCTCGCCGGTGGGAGCCAACCAGGGGCAAGGCGGCGTTTTCTACGGCGACTATTCCAGCAACAATTTCGGCTTCAAATTCTACTTTGGCGGGGCCAGTGCCTCGCAGGCGTTCACCTTCGTTTCGTTCGCCTTCGGCAATCAGACCGCCTTGGCGAGGCTCGTTCGCCTCGACGACAACGCCTACCATGTTTGGGGTGCGACCTACGACGGCGCGTGCGTGCGCCTGTACTGTGATGAGGCACTCGTGGGATACATGGAAACGGTGGTGTCGCCTACGACGGTGCAGGCCATCAACCCGGGATGTTTTTTCCCCGATGGGGCCTATACGTTCCAGGGTGACTCGTGCGCGGCGATGATCTACGGGATCGACCACACGCCCGCGCAGGTTTGCGGCCAGACCATCGCGCTCCAGCAGTTCGTGGCGACCAAAGGGGTGACCGTTCCAACGCTCTCACGATTTCTGGTGGCGGAGGGCGACAGCATCACCCAGGGCGTGAACGTTCCGGCCAATTGGGTTCAGATGGTGGCGACAGGGTTGGTGCCCCTCACGTCGGCGGTCAATTTTGCCGTTCCAAGCGCAACGATCAATCCGAGTGGGTCAACGGGCCCTAATGCGAACAACAACCTCGTCTACCGTGCGAAGTATGTCGATGCCGCCTTCGTGTCAGCGCCCGCGCACGGGGTGCTGGCGGTGGCGGCGGGGCACAACGACCAGGGTTATCTCTCCGCCGCACAATCCTACGCGAATTACAAGGCGTACTGCCTGGCTCGCCGGGCGGCGGGCGCGCGCAAAATCATTGCGTGTTCGTTGCTGCCCAGCGACCCGGCGGTGGTGCCGGGGTTTAACGCCTGGCGAAATTCCTGGAACGCGCTGCTCTACGCCGACGTTGCGGCTGGTGGAATTTATGATGGCCTCATCGACTGAGCGGCCGATCCGACCATCGGGCCGGACTTCGCGGGCACGAACACGGCCCTCCTGCCTGATGGGGTCCACCCGAGTACGGCGGGGCACGCGAGCATGGCCGCCATCGCCCAACCGGTCATCGTCAACGCCCTGAACGCGCTTTGAGATTCAAAACGCGCGAGCAACGTCCGGGTGCTGACGGGCCGGTGTCCCCGCATTGACAGCCGGTGTGAGGGCAGATGCCCGCGCGCCTTTTGCTCCTCGCTGTCTGCCTGCCGGCGCTGGCCCTGTTTTGCCCGGCCTGCGCCCTGCGCCCGGATCACCTGGTGTTCGGCGTCGAACACGACGCGAGCGACGCGCAGAGTCCGCGCGGGCTGCACACCAGGACCAGCACCAACAAAATCGAGGCGCACGCCGTCTACGACCTGCCCAAATGAGTTCCCCCCGACCCAGGACCAGCAAGGAAACGCCCGGCTTCATCCGGCAGATCGAAGCCGCCGACAAGGTCATCTCCTTTGCCAAGATGATCCTCATGGCGTTTGCAGCCATCATCCTGTGGGCCGCGCGCCTGCAATGGAACGTGGCCGACCTCCAGCGCCAGGTGACCGAGATCACCACCGTGGTCAAGGATATCCAGGATGACCGCCGCATCCGCATCAAGGATAGCGAGGCGTGGCGCCTGGAAACCGACAAGGCCAACGTGAAGCGCGACCTGCTCCTGGAGCAGCTCACGCACATCGCCATGACGGATAAGCCCGCCGTCCGCCCGCGTCGACAGCCGCGCCCTGGTATATGGCCCTCGATCCGATCACCGGCGGCGAATCGCTCGCCGAAACCGTTTTCAAAACCGCCGCCGACGTGTTCGACCGGCTGGTGCCCGACCGTAACGAGGCGCAGAAAGCCGCGTTGGAAATGCAGGCGAAAGTCATGGACGCGGTCAACGCGGCCAATGCGCAGCAGACTTGGGAGGGGTTCGAATCTCCCCCCATCCGCCAGCCCTTCCGCAAGTGGCTGGAAATGAATGAAGCGGCTGTTAATCAGGGGTATCGAATTTTGCGATGCTACAAAAACCTGCTACAAAACGGCCCCTTACAGTTGTGCCCGGATACGGCCGATTATTCCGCCGTGGAACTACGTATTATTTTCGACTCGGCGTGCCGAAAGAGCTTCGCAAAGCCATTGGCAAAACAGAAATCATCAAACCGTTGCGCACGACCGATTTTGCGAGGGCAAAGCGACTTGTCGCGTTGGAATCGGCCAATGCTGATGCCCGTTTGGAGTCCGCACGGGAAAAATTGCAACAGGTTGCAAAATCCCGCTTCAGCCTTGCATCACCTTCGGACGCCGAGGTTCAACGGCTTGCTGTGGAGTGGTTCATCGGCCTAGAAAAAGATTCGGAGGAATGGTTGGCTACGGAAGGATCGTCCCTTGATCCAGAAGAAACCGCAGAAGTCATTGATAATCTTCGGGTGGAAATGGCCGTATTTTCAGGCGGAAGCAAAGATTATCGTGCTGATAATGGAAGCGACCACCTCAACCGTTTTCTTGCGGAACGCGGTATCGCCGCCGCCACTGGAAGTCCTGCCTGTCAAAACCTCCGCGAAGTATTCCGCCGCGCACGATTGGCAAACGCACGCAGGCAGTTGGACCGGTTTGAAGGGCAAACGTTCCAACCGGGGACACTTGGCCATCCCCTCCGACCAGCAAAGCGCGGCCAGGAACGAAAGCGCCTTCCCGGGGACGGCGCGGAAGAGGATCGCTTCGCTCAGGGATTCGGGAAAGGTCGTCTGGTCCGTGACCCGACCAACGACGGCTAATCTATCGGTGAGTCAAATATATATTTGCCAAAAATTTGGTTCAGATAATCTTGCGCTTGCTGCGCCGTCAGTGCGTTCGGCGTGGGTCCGTAAGTATCGCCTTTTTGCAAGGTGATGACATGTAGCGCAACCGTCACCGTCTTGAGTCGCTTGATCGACACGTTCAAGCCTCCGCCTGTGCCGATTTTAGTCCCCACCCCGAGCGCCACCCGATGGGAGTCGCCCAAAGTTTCCCCGTGCACGGTGATCGTCTGCGGCGACGCGCCAGTGGTCGCGGGGGAAACCGAATCAACGGCTGAGTCTGGCTTGACGGCGAAGCTGACGGGCAAAGTCGCCGAGGCAGGCGTGGTCGCCGAGGCAGAGTTGTTGCCGTACGGCGGCACCATCAGCCAGTGTGGCTGCGTCAGTCCATCAAAGCCCGAGGCCGGGAAAAGCTCCGTGTATGTAATGGGCACGAGCAGCAACGCATGGTTGTCGCCCGTCCCGGCGTTGCCGATGGCGGCGATCACCCCGCTGGTGCTGATGGCTTCAAAGTTGTACGGGGCGATGCTCACCCCATCAGGAAGCTGCATCCGGTAGGACTGCCAACGCAGCGGCGGCGTCGGGGTGGGCGCGGCAGCATCCGATTGCGCCGGTGCCCGGGTGGACAGCGCAAGCAGCCCAAGGGTCAATCCAAGATAAAACGTCAGTCGCGCAGAAAAGTTGTCGCTCATGGGTCAGTCTAGCTTTGGAGACCGGCTCATTATCCGTCAACGCATTAATGCAAAGTTTGTCTGGCCATTTCCCAGAAGACGACGGCCTGCTTGCGTGGCAACGAAAAGCGCGCAGCACTTCTCGCAAATAAACGCAACATCCGGCTTGCGCGGCCCGCAAATCCGGCTATGCTTCCACTCCTTTGCGTTACGGCCATCCGGGTCGTTCCGCGGGAACCAACCGCAGTCAACCATCACCCTAAACCCGCCGGAGCGTCCGCGCTGCCATCGCAACGCCTCTATTCTCCGGTCGGCTACCCGTAAGGAATCAACCTCCGTTATGACTGGAATGCAGGAACTCATCGCGCGGTCCATGAAGGACTTCCGCGAAGGCACCATTATCAAGGGCCATATTCTCGAACTCCGCCCGAGAGAAGCCCTCGTCGACATCGGCTATAAATCGGAAGGCGTCATCTCGCTTTCGGAATTCGACGACCTCGACCACATCGACATCGGCGACGAAGTGGACGTTCTGCTGGAACGTCTCGAAAACGACGAGGGCATGGTCGTGCTCTCGCGCGAAAAAGCCCTGCACCGCCAGAACTGGGAGAAAATCGTCGCGGTGTTCCACGGCGACGGCCTGATCAAGGGCAAGGTCAAGAGCGTCGTCAAGGGCGGCCTCATGGTCAACATCGGCGTCGAGGCGTTCCTGCCCGGCAGCCAGATCGACATCACCCCGCCGAAGGATCTCAATCAGTTCGTCGGCAACACCTACGATTTCAAGATCGTCAAGATCAACGACGACCGTAAAAACGTCGTCCTCTCGCGCCGCGAGTTGATCGAAGCCGAGCGCAACGCCAAGCGACAGCAGTTCCTCGAAGGCGTCACCATCGGCGACGTGGTCACCGGCACGGTCAAGAACCTGACCGATTTCGGCGCGTTCATCGACCTGACCGGCATCGACGGCCTGCTGCACATCACCGACATGACGTGGGGCCGCCTGAACCACCCGAGCGAAATGCTCAAGACGGGTCAGGAAGTCACCGTCAAGGTGCTCGACATCAACAAGGAGAAGGAGCGCGTGTCGCTCGGCCTCAAGCAACTCCAGAGCAACCCGTGGGACAAGATCGAGGAGCGTTTCCCCATCGGCAAGCGCGTCCGGGGCAAGATCACCAACCTCGTGCCTTACGGCGCGTTCGTGGAACTGGAAGAAGGCGTCGAAGGTCTCATCCACGTTTCCGAACTCTCTTGGACCAAGCGCATCGTGCGTCCGGCGGACGTGCTGGCCGTGGGCCAGGAAGTCGAGGCTGCCGTGCTGGGCGTGAACAAGGAGGAGCAGAAAATTTCCCTGGGTCTGCGCCAGTTGGAAAGCAACCCGTGGGACGAGATCGAGAAGAAGTACCCGCCGGGTACCGTCGTGAAGGGCAAGGTCCGCAACATGACCGCCTACGGTGCGTTCGTCGAAATCGAGGAAGGCATCGACGGCATGATCCACGTCTCCGACATGTCGTGGACGCGCAAGATCAACCAGCCCAGCGAAATGCTCAAGAAGGGCGACGACGTGGAAGCCACGGTCATCGACATCGACAAGCAGAACCAGCGGATTTCGCTTGGTATCAAGCAGCTCGACGGCGATCCCTGGAAGGACATCGACACGAAGTACAAGATCGGCGATCTGGTCACGGGTAAGGTCACGAAGCTCGCGAGCTTCGGGGCGTTCGTTCAGCTCAAGGACGACATTGACGGGTTGGTGCACATCTCGCAGTTGAGCGAGGACCACGTTTCCAAGGTCAAAGACATCCTCAAGGTGGGCCAGGAAGTGGAAGCCCGCGTGATCAAGGTGGACAAGGCCGAGCGCCGCATCGGTTTGTCGATCAAGGCCGCGAACTACAGTGAGGAAGACCTCAAGCGCGAGAGCGAGGCGTTCGACAACCTGCGTCCCGGCGAGGACATGGTTGGGTTGGAACAGGCATTCCAGGCTGCACAGGAAGAGTACCGCCCCGGCGACTCGAAGAAGAAGTAACGCTTTTTTCCTCTCAAATTTCGGAGCATTTACCAACCCGGCTGACCGCAAGGTCAGCCGGGATTTTCTTTAGACTTCGTTAGTTATGTAATAAATTACCAAGTGGATGAATTTGCAACCGCGTCTTGGGTTGACAGTATCAGTCTTTCTAATAGTTCCGGAACTGGCACGGCGCAACAAAATACCGTCGGCTTTGATGGTCCCAATGCTCTCGATTTTGTGTCAACTCTGAGCTCTAGCCTCGTTAATTACGGCGGCTTTGGTAATGCGAGCACTAATCACAAAGTAACTTTTGTACTTTCTAAACCTTGTATTTGCACCGTTGTGGTAGCTTCGCTGGAACTACCGGCTTAAGAAACTGTTGAGTTAAACAGAAATTGGCCGGTTTTTAGCACCCTTGATGGCCGGAAGAACAAGCAAAAGAGGCTATCACGCTCCACTTCCGAAGTTTTTCCACCTGCTTTTCGGCCAGTTTTCGTTTAACTCAACAGTTTCTCAGTGGTTCTTCGTTCGGCCTTTTTATGTTGGGAACAAATTAAGCTTTATAGCCCGTAGTGTTGGAGCCGTTGGTTTGGGTTTCAGAGGGATGTTCAGGCGGTGCGCGTGGCGACTCTGAGATGGTGTAGACCACTGGCCGCGAGCATGACCTCGTCGACGAAGCCCGGCGAAGGCGCGGGCGACCAGCGCGGCAGGCATCGTGTCGTCCGCCGCCCAGCCCACGATCTGGCGGCGGCACGCGTCGAGCCCGCCCGCCACGGAGAGCCAGCCTTCCTGGGTGGCGACATAGGTGCCGTCCGCCTGCCACCCCCCGCCGGGCCGCGTGGGCGGTTGCGCCCGCTCAGCCAGAGGGTTGGGCGCGAGGGGGCAGAGGCGGCGGCTGTCCGTCGTCCGCGGCCGGCAAGCGCCGCTTCTGCCGGGCGCGCAGCCCCGCCCGGGCCATGAGCCGCGCCACGCGGTGGCGGCCGCACCGCTCGCCCGCACGGCGCCGCGCCACCGCCACCCGTGGGCGGCCGCGCGGGCGCCCGCAAAGCTTCGAAGATCTCCCGCGCCTTGCCGCCCAGCCGCACGTTCTACGTTCTCTCGGGCCCGTGGACGCCCGGCCTTCTTTTGCGCGGCGGAGTAGGCGCGGCGCGCCACGCCGAGCGTGCGGCAGAGCTTTCGCACCGGATGCTGCCCCGCGCGTTCTTGGATCACGCCGAGCTTCATCGCGGGGGTTCGCAGAAGAGGGCGACCGCTTTTCTTAGGATCGTGCGCTGCCCGCGCAAGTCGGCGTTCTCGCGCTCCAGGGCACGGATGCGCCGTTCCAGTTCGACCAAGCTGACCCCAGGGGCACAAGCGGTGGCGGGCGGCGCACTTTGGCCTGCACTCGCGCCGCCGTACTGCCGCTTCCGGCGCGCCACGCTCCAGGGGCTCACGCCCAGGTCGCCGGGCCCCTGCTCCAGCCGTGCGCCGGGCCGACCCGCCAGCGCCGCGACTTCGCGTTTGAACTCCTGGTCAAATCTCCTGCCGAACTGGCTCTGTGAGGTTGCCATAGGGACCATGCTCCTTCTGTAGCACCCCCGCTGGTCCTCTTTATCGGGGCAAGATCAGGACTTCATCAGCGAGGCTACCGTGCGCGGCGGCTCCTTGAAGATGGCCGGTGGAGCGGCCAGCGGCGGCGCGATGGTTGTGGGCGTGGCAGGCTGGACCACTGGCATGGCGCTCAAAGGAGTCTCGAAAATGGCTGGCAGCGCGGTTTCTGCCCTCGGTTCGGGCGTCGGCAAGCTGATCGCCGGGGGCGGCGACAGCGGGGGTAGCTCAGGCTCCAGCCGCGATTCCGAGCGGGGTAGCAAGGGGGGGTAGGGGTAACGAAGGCAAAGGCGGCAACCGCACCAACGCCGACGCCGGCTCGCGTTCTTCTCTGGTCCGGTCGCTGCGAGGTGCGCGGGATTCTGGCGACGGCAAATCCGGCTCCTCTGGCGAGAGCAATGAACGCAAGGCGCTCGGCGAAGGCGGATCGCAGAGCGAGGGTGATCCGCGTTCCGGCGCGACGAGCGGCAGCAGCGGTGAATCGTCGGGAGAGAACGGCGAGGCTGGTTCGGCCAACCAGCGGCAACACCAACGCGGTGTATTCCAACGGCGGCAACACGGCTAATTACGGCCTGCAACTTGTCGCCAACTTCTCGAACTCCACCAGCGTGACCAGTAGTGGCGCGTTCATCGGTGGAGCGTCGGACACCGTGACAATCTTCTTCTCCAAGCCTGTGCTCAACGTCGCTTTCACGTTCTACGACATTGACCAGGGAACGCTCTCGGGGGGCGTTTACACTGATTTTGTCTCCAACATCTTCGGCCTGGGCACCGGGGGGCAACCGTCGCTCCAATCACGCTGACACCCAGCAACATCGACAACAAGCTCGTGTCCACTGGCAGCATCGCTACAACCGGATTCCTCGGAACTGGCAGCGCGAACCAGAACGCCGCGGACAGCAACGCGACGGTGGTGTTTGATTCGACGCACCCGATCACGCAGTTCTCCTGCACCTACGGCGACACCGCTGCGGCGGGTTCGACCCACTCGCCGCTCCAGATCATCGCTCTCGGCAACATCGGCTACACGGTGGCCCCGGAGCCGTCCACCTAGGCCATGCTGGGCCTCGGCGCGGCAGCGGCTTACCGCAAGCGCCGGAACAAAAGCGCGGCGGCTGCGTTGTAACAACAATCCTCATGGTGAAAGGGGGCCGACTGCGAGGTCTAGCCCCCTTTTCTCTTGCCCTGTCTGCCGGGGCGAAAACGAGGGTTAGATGGTTGAAAAGCCTGCGTTTGGATCTGCATCGCCTGGCTCGACCAACGGCGATTAAATGTCGGCCCGCTGGTCGTTGGATTCGGACGCTGGGGATGCACTCAACCGGGCGATGGCAGCGGCGAAAACAGGGCTGAAAAGGATCGTCGCTCCATCTGGGGACCGTCCTACCGGCACGGAGGTTGTGATCACCTCGGAGGCAAGATCGGGCGAAGCGGAAGATGGAAATTTTGGCATGTTCATCGCAAGGTGTTCCGCGCGCCCGGTCGAAGTTCGACAGTATTTTTCCATGATAATCCCGCCGGATGAACAACTGATGGGCGCAGTCGGTATAGTTCAGGTTTTGCCCTGCGAGGTGGGGGGCATCCTCCCCGCACTGAACTCTGTGGCAAATTGGCGCAACTTCTGGCGCACGGATTCCGCTTCTTCTCTCCGGGCTTCGGTCGGTGGCGGCTGTCTTAGTCGATCTTCCTCATCCCACCCGGCGTAGAACTTTTCCTTGTTGGCGAGTGAAAGTTGGATGTTCGGGCTATGCCTAGGCTCGCCGCGCCCCCTGGCTTCACGTCCTCAATAGAACCATTTGTCGTCCTTAGCCATTCTGGGTGCCGAGTACGTTGCGAAAAGCTAGTAGCTACCACATTTTGAAACTTTTTTAACAGGGTATCGCGCTAATCATGACAGGGTATCGCGCCATCAATTTCCTTCCCCCACGGCATTTTGACCGCTCCAACGTTGACGGCGGACAGGGAGGCTCCGGGACACCTGTTTGGAAACTCAGGGACGGGGGGTGTTTGGACTTGGTGGTAGAACGAGCAGGCCCGTTTGCGCTAGGCTTCGTGTCGGAGGATATTCTATGGTTGCTTCCATCCTATTGTCTTTAGGCTCTCACCATGACCGACGCGCAACTCGCTGCTGACCTCGTTGCCATCCGCGCCGAGGCGAATCCCGTCACCAAGCATCTTCGTGTGGCCTCGCTGGTCAGCGAACTCTTTCGGGAAGAGGGGGCGGACCCCATCGTGGTGGGCGGTTCGGCGGTGGAGTTCTATACGGAGGGGGCCTATGTGTCCGGGGATATTGACATTTGCTTCGCGGGCGCGGTGCTCCCGGAGACCGCCCCTCGTGTTCGCGTGATGACGCGCGCCGGGGCACAGGCGTTGAGTTCGCGTCGGTTCGTTCTGGAAGGCACTTACATCGACCTGTTTGGCGCCGTAGAGACGAGCACGCACGCACCTTTTCAGGAGGTCGGGAGCGTTAAGCTCCAGCCGCTCGAAGAACTGGTTTCCGAGCGCCTGTATGCCGCTTTCTACTTCCCGGTACATAGCCCGGAGCAGGAGGCAATCGCCAGAGTGCTGCTTCAGGCTGCGCTGTCAGGCGGCTTGGAGGTGGACGAAGCCGAAATGCGGCGGGTGGCAGCTTCCTCCGCCTACGGGGTGGATGTGGAACTCGACCGGCTGACCATCGAAGTTCAGGCGCAGACTCGGGGGAGTGAGAACCGACGGAGGGGAAGATGAGCGACGTTCCCGATCTCCAAAGGCAAGTCGACGCCATCGCTCGTTGGCTTGTGCCGCTGCCACGGGTGGCAAGCATGGACCAGTGGCTCGCGGGCATGGCTGGACGGCGCAAGCTCGCCGAGCGAGTGAGCGGTGGACGGTCGCTTCGGCGCACGGTTGGCAGCGACCCGCAGAAGGATGCCGTCTTGCGCGCTCTCAATGGAGGGGAGCGCGGCCCACAGGCCGCCACGATGGCACAACTGGAAGAAGAAAGTCTGCGCGCGATGGCCCGGCTCGGGTTGCTGCCACCGAGGTAAATGACAGTACCCAAAGATGGGTTTCTTGTGTGAGCACCAACACACTGATACCCGTTGAGCCGGTGAACATGAAGCGCACGAATGGCAAGCGTGGGAGGTGGCGCGGGAGCGGCGGCGGGGCGGCGTACACCGCTTTGCCATGCTGACGTACCCCAAAGCATAAAATTAAAGCGGTTTTCAGTTGCATGGGACCTTTCGTTCGGGTTGGCTGCGGGTTTAT
>CAXUGY010000052.1:0-23777 GCA_964250695.1 uncultured Chthoniobacterales bacterium
GACAAAATCGTCCGAAACCTACCCCTGCTCAACCCTCACGGTGCGTAACTCCTGTTCAACTGAAAATAGGTTCCAGCGTCTATCTCTTAGCAGCCTTTCACTGGCGCACCGGCGATTCAGCGTTGCCATGGCCGCCGATGCACCCCCCGCCCACCCCGCCGTCCACGCTTTCACGCGCTGGCTGCTCAGCGACCGGCAGACCACCGGCGAACACCACGGACCCTCCGCCCAGACGGACGTACACGAGCACCCCTGGTGGCAGGTCATGTGCCTGACCGGCGTCGATTATTTCTCCACCCTCGGCTACCAACCCGGCATCGCCGCGCTCGCCGCCGGGGCGCTCTCGCCCATCGCCACCCTCGTGCTCGTGCTGCTGACGCTCTTTGGCGCGCTGCCCGTTTACCGGCGCGTCGCCCGCGAAAGCCCCCACGGCGAAGGCTCCATCGCCATGCTCGAACACCTGCTCACCTGGTGGAAGGGCAAGCTGTTCGTCCTGACCCTCCTGGGGTTCGCCGCGACCGATTTCATCATCACCATCACGCTGTCCGCCGCCGACGCCACCGCCCACCTCGTCGAGAACCCGTACACGCACGGGTTCATGGCGGGCCACACCGTTGCCGCGACGCTGATCCTCATTTCCCTGCTGGGCGCGGTGTTCCTCAAAGGGTTTAAGGAGGCCATCGGCATCGCCGTCGGACTCGTGGGCGTTTATCTCGCGCTCAACGCCGTGGTCATCGCCGTCGGCATCGCACGTCTCGTCGCGCATCCGCATCATTTCGTGGATTGGAAACAATCGCTCTTCGCCGCGCACGGCAGCCCGTTCGCCATGCTCGGCGTTTCGTTGCTCCTGTTCCCGAAACTCGCGCTCGGGCTGTCCGGCTTCGAGACCGGCGTAGCCATGATGCCGCTGGTCCGGGGCGAACCCGGCGACGACCCCGCCAGCCCCCGGGGCAAAACGCGCCTCACCCACCGCCTGCTCACCACGGCGGCGGTCATCATGAGCGTGTTCCTGCTCAGCAGTTCGCTGGTGACGACGCTGCTCATCGCCCCGGCGGACTTCCAGCCCGGCGGACCCGCCAACGGCCGCGCGCTGGCCTTCCTGGCGCACCGGTTCCTCGGCAACGGTTTCGGCACGGTCTACGACGTGTCCACGGTGGCGATCCTGTGGTTCGCCGGAGCCTCGGCGATGGCCGGGCTGCTCAACCTCGTGCCGCGTTACCTGCCCCGCTACGGCATGGCCCCGGAGTGGGCGCGCGCGTCCCGCCCGTTGACGCTGATCTACCTCGCCATGGCGTTCACGGTGACGCTCATTTTCCACGCCGACGTCGATGCCCAGGGCGGGGCTTATGCGACCGGCGTGCTGGTGCTCATGACGAGCGCCGCCGTCGCCGTGACGCTCTCCGTCCGCCGCGAGAAGGGCGGCTGGAAACCGGCGGCGCTCGGGGCCGGGCTCGTCGCGCTGATCTTTGCGTACACGACGGTCGTCAACGTCATCGAGCGTCCCGACGGCGTGAAAATCGCCGTGTTCTTCATCGGGGCCATCGTGCTGCTGTCGCTGCTCTCGCGGGTCTGGCGCACGACCGAGCTGCGCGTGGGCAAGATCACCCTCGACGAAACGGCGCAACGTTTCATCGACGAAGCGAAGCACGGCGACACCATCCGCCTGCTGGCCAATCATCCCCACCGTTGCGACGCCGCCGAGTACCAGGACGAGGAAAAAGAGGCGCGCGACAACCAGAACATCCCGGCGGAAGACCCGCTCCTGTTCCTGGAAATCTACGTGCGCGACGCCAGCGAGTTTTCCGCCGACCTGACCGTCACCGGGGTGGAAGTGGACGGCCACCGCATCCTGCGCGGCCACAGCGCCGCCGTGCCCAACGCCATCGCCGCGCTGATGCTCTACCTGCGCGACCAGACGGGCACCCTCCCACACGCTTATTTCCATTGGGGCGAGCGCAACCCGCTGCTGTATCTGATCCGCTACGTGCTCAGCGGCCAGGGCGACGTGGCCCCGCTCACCCGGGAAATTCTCCGCCAGGCCGAGCCCGACCTGACCCGCCGCCCGGCGGTCCACGCGGGCATCTGAGAATGTCCCGCTCGATCCCATGCGCGACGAAAACGTCCCCGCCACGCTGACCGCCCACGTGGATGCCGTGCGCGCCTGCGTGCGCTGCCCCCGGATGCGCCGGCCGGCGGTGCCGGGCTATCCCACGGTCAGCCGGACGATGCTCATCGGGCAGGCCCCGGGCAGGCACGAACCCGTCAAGGGCAGGCCGTTCGCCTGGACGGCGGGGCGCACCCTGTTTGCGTGGTTCCGGCAACACTGCGGCATCGAAGAGGAGCGGTTCCGGCGCGCGGTCTACATGACGGCGGTGTGCCGGTGCTTCCCCGGCGAAAACGCCAACGGCGGCGACCGGGTGCCGGACCGCACGGAAATCGCCGAGTGCAGCCGGTGGTTGCGCGCGGAGTTCGAGCTTTTGCGGCCCGCCCTGGTGATCCCGGTCGGGCGGCTGGCCATCGTCCAACTCCTGCCGCCCGCGCCGCTGACCGAGATCATCGGGCGGACGTTCCGGGCCGAATACGCCGGGCACGCGTGCGACGTGATCCCGCTGCCGCATCCGAGCGGCGCGTCGCCGTGGCCGCGCATCGAACCGGGCCTCGGCCTGACCCGGCGCGCGCTGGGACTCATCCGGGCACACCCGGCGTTTCCGGCGGCGGATTAAACTCCTGCCGCCGCCAGCGCGGCGGGGAGCGGCTTGGGGCCGTCGTGCTGGCCGAGGGAGGCGTCCACGTCTTCCAAGCGCCGGATGAGGTCGATGACCTCACGCCGGGCATACGGGCCACCGGCGGCGCGGCAGAAATGCGTCCGGCAGCCGAAGGGACGGTCGGCATAAATGAGACATTTGCCGCTCGCCGCGTCGAGCAGGGGGCAGTTGCCGCCGACGGCTTCGGGCAGGCCCTTGCGTCCGGTGGCGCGCAGGGCCTGGACCGCCAGCAACGCCTCACCCTGCGTCATGGAAGGCACGAGGCCGGTCAGCCGGAATTTACAGCACTCGGTCAGGCGCGTGCAGTCCCGGGCGACGGGCCGTTTCTCCAGGTCCGCGTAGACGGCACGCACGGCAGTCATCGCGGCGCGCCGGGTGTCGCGGCTGCTGGCGGGCGGGGGCTTACGGGCGTAGCGGCTGTCGTGGAGCACGGGAAGAAAAGGCAGAAGGCAAAATTCAGCAGGCGGCAGGCGAGTAGAAGGGCCATAGTGTACCTCGAAAGACGCTGGGCTGCATCCGTCTTTTCTGATCCTCTGGCTTTCGCCTTCGTCCCCGATGCTTTCTTTTTCCTGCTGCTGGAACTCCGCGCGCCACAAGGAAGGCGCGGGCATGTTGCGCGAAATCCGCGACCTCGGTTTCGAAAACGTCGAACTGTCCCACGGCGTGCGCGTGTCGCTGGTGGGCGGGATTCAGGAGGTCGTCGATGCGGGCGAGGTGCGGGTCTCCAGCCTGCACAATTTCTGTCCGCTGCCGCTGGAGGTGCAGGGAGCCTCGCCGGATTGCTACGAGTTTACCAGCCACCGACCCTTCGACCAGCGGCGGGCGGTCAAACTCTCCCTCCAGACGATTGATTTCGCGGCGCGGCTGGGCGCGGGACTGGTCGTGCTGCACCTGGGGCGCGTGCCGATGGGACCGGCGACCCGGCGGCTCGGACTGCTGGCGCGCGCGGGCAAGCAGGACACCCGCGAATGGATCAAACTCAAAATTGAATCCGTCAAGGAGCGCGAGAAGAAAGCGCCTGTCTACCGCCAGCGCGTCCTGGAATGCCTGAAGCCCATCGTCGAGCACGCCACGAAAAAGAACGTTTATCTCGGCTGCGAGGGCCGGTTTGCCTACGAGGAGTTCCCCACCGAGCGGGAATACCCGGCGCTGCTCGACGAGATCAACTCGCCGCACGTCGGTTACTGGCACGATTTCGGGCACATCCAGGTCAAACACAACCTCGGCTTTCTGGACCATTACGAATGGCTCCAATCCATCCGGCACCGGCTGTTCGGGTGCCACCTGCACGACACCCAGTGGCCAACCACCGACCACCGCGTCCCGGGCATGGGCGGCATCGAATACGACCGGCTGATCCCGCTGTTGCCGGAGAACTGCCTGTTCGTGTGGGAGCTGAGTCCGCGTATGAAGGCGGACGACATCCGCGCCGGGCTGGCGGGCTGGCAAACACGGTTCGGCGGGGGTTGAATTTCGGACCGCCTCACGCGCTCCAGCCGCCGTCAACCATCAGGCTCTCGCCGTTGATGAACCCGGCTTTCGGGCTGGCCAGGAACGCCACGGCCTCGGCGACTTCCTCCGTCTTGCCGAAACGGCCCACGCTGGTGAATCGTTTCATCGCGTCGAAGGTCCCGCCTTCGGTGGGCTGCGGCTCGGGCTGGACCACCGCCGGTTGGATGTTGTTGACCGTGATTCCCTTGGGACCGAGGTCGCGCGACCAGCCCCGGGTCAGCCCCTGCACGGCGAACTTCGTGCCGCAATACGTGCTCAGGCCGGGCGCGTAGGCTCCCTCGCCGAAGATCGACCCCATGTTGATGATGCGCCCCCAGCCCACCTTGGTCATGCGCCGGGCAGCCTCCCGCGAAAGCTGGAACGTGGCGCGCACGTTGACGTTGAACGACCGCTCGAAATCCTCGTCGGTCGCCTCGGGCAGCAGATCCATGGTGACGACGCCCGCGTTGTTGACGAGCACGTCCAGCCGTCCGGCGAACTCCCCGCCGAACGCCGCGTCGAGTTGCGCGATCAGCGACGCCGGGCCGTCGGGCGCATTGAGGTCCGCGCCCACGGCTTCGGCCTGGCCGCCTGCTTCTTTGATCCCGGCGACGACGGCGGCGGCTTCCTCCCGGCTGGAGCCGTAATGCACGAGCACGCTGGCCCCGTCCTGGGCGAGACGTTTGGCGACGGCGGAGCCGATGCTCCCGGCGGCGCCGGTGACGAGGGCAAATTTGTTGGCGAGCGGTAGTTCCATATCAACAATAGTATGCCACGGTGCGCGAAATGAACCGAGCGTTTCCCCGATCCCGGCCACAGGAACCTTCTTCCGTCGAATAAACTGGACCGCTGCCTGCTCTAACGCTCCATTACGGCTCCCATCGACACCCGTTCCGCATGAAGAAAGCTCTCATCACCACCCTCCAGGTCGCCGTCACGGTTTTCGCGCTCTGGTGGGTCTTCCGCAAACCGGAAACCCGTGTCGGCATGGTGACCGCTCTGCACCACGGGGATTTTACCTGGCTCTTCGCCGCCCTGGCCATCGCGGCGGTGCCGCCGGTCTGCGCGACCGCCCGCTGGTGGCTGTTGCTGCGGGTGCAGCAGATCCATCTGACGATCAAGCGGGCTTTTCAGCTCTACATGGTGGGCATGTTTTTCAACCTCTTCCTCCTCGGGTCCACGGGCGGAGACGCGGTCAAACTCTTCTACCTGCTGCGCGAGCGGCCGGACCCCCGCCTGCGCGCCGGAGCGTTCATGTCCGTCGTGATGGACCGGCTCCTGGGGATGGTGGCGCTCATCATCCTGTCGGCCGGGTTCGTCCTGGCGCGCTACCACTGGCTGACCCAGACCCGGGCAACGACCGGTTGGGTGAACGGCTTCCTGGTGATTCTCGGCGGTATCCTGGCGGGAATCATCGCGGCGTGCGTCGCGGCGCAATCCACCCTGTTGGAGCGGCTTCCGGCGGGCTTGCCGGGCCGGGCAGCGTTCATCGAAGTGTCCGCCGCCATCCGCGTTTATACGCGCGCCTGGCAAACCTCGCTGGCGTGCATCTTCATCTCCTTTTTCGGCCACGGAGCGATGTTCGTGACGTTTTATTTTGCCGCGCGGGTGATGCGCGCCGGGGTGGCATTTTGGGACGTGACGGTGGTCATGCCGATCATCAACACCTACGTTTCCCTGCCCTTCAGTCTTTCGGGCATCGGCGTGCGGGAACAACTCTTTACCACCATGCTGGGCGACCTGTGCCACCTGGCGGAAGACAAGGCGGTGCTGATTTCCCTCATCGGTTTCCTGTGTTCGACGGTATTTTTCGGCCTGATCGGCGCGGTGATGTACCTGTTCTACCGGTCGGCTGCGGGGGCGCCGCCGTCCCGCGTGGAAGAGGTCGAAGCAAAGGCGCTGGAAGCGGAGTTGCCTGCCATCGTGGAAGAATCGCAGCGCAAGCCCGTGTGAAAACCCGCCCGGACGTGACGGTGTGCGCGGCGATCACCGCCGACGGCAAGCTCGCCGCCGCCGGGGCGACGCCCGAGGATTTTGCCCCGCAGCCGGGCGACGTTTTGTTGACCCTGAACGCCCACGAAGACCCGGCAGAGCGCCTGCGCGGTCTGCGGGCGCGGAGCAGCGTGGGGAGGGTGGTGTGTTTGGGCGGACCCGCGTCGTTTCGCCGGTTGTTCGACGACAATCTGGTCGCTGAAATCTGGTTGCTCGTGCGCCCGACCATCGACGGGCGGCGCGGCGCGGCGACGTTGAGCGGCGTGCCGGGCGGATTCTTCCCGGCGTCGATCCGTTGCCGGTTGCTCAAGATGGAAGCGCGCGGCGACGAGTGCCTGTTGCGTTATCGGGTGTTGCGAACCAAGCCATCAGAACCGCCTGCAAACTGAGATCGCTCCGCAAGACCTCTGTCATCCTGAGCGCAGGATGACAGAAATTTTGAGATGCGGGGAGCCTGCCTTCCTCGCGCCAAACCAATTTAGAGCATCCGGCGGCCCGCCCGGGGCGTTTTGTGTTTTCGGGCGTTGTCGGCGATGGTTGGCGTGCTCGCGGTCCTTTTTTGCCGATGCATAACACCATGTCTATCACGATGCGCGTCCCCAAGGAGCGTATCTTCGAGACCGCCGCCGACCTCTCGGCCTGGCCGCGCATCCTGCCCCACTACCGCTACATCAAATATTACGAGCAGGGGCCGGTGCGCAACGTCGTCAAGATGGCGGCGAAACGCTCGGGTATCCCGATTGCCTGGACGAGCGAACAGATCATCGACCGCGACAAATTGGAGGTGCGGTTCACCCACCTGAAGGCGTTCACCAAGGGGATGCGCGTCGTGTGGACCTTCACGGATACGCCCGAAGGCGTCCACGTGGAGATCGTCCACGACATGAATTTCCGCGTGCCCGCGCTCGCGCCGCTGGCGGACAAGATCATCGGCGGTTTCTTCATCGACGCGGTCGCCGCTCGGACGCTGCGCTGCATGAAAGATTACCTGGAAGGCGAAACCAAACCATGAGACGCGCGGTCATCACGGGCCTGGGACCCATCACCTGCGTGGGCATCGGACGCGACGCGTTCTGGCACGGCCTGCGCGCGCAACGAAGCGGCATCGACCGGCTCACGGCGTTCGATGCCAGCGAGTACAACGCCCACCACGCCGGGGAAGTGCGAAATTACGATCCCGCCGCGTTTTTCCCGCCGCACCGGCTCAAGCGGCTGGACCGTTACGCGCAGTTCGCCGTGGCCAGCGCGCGGCTCGCGCTCGAAGACGCCGGGCTGCGCTACACGCCCGAGGAACCACAGGCCCGGGTCGGGGTCAGCTTCGGCACGGCGCTGGGCGGCATCGCGGGCGCGGAGTTCCAGCACGCGCACTTTTTGAAGAAGGGCACGCGCGGGGTCAACCAAACGCTGGCGTTGCAGGTCTTCGGCGGCTCGGCGCACACGAACATCGCCATCGAGTTCGGCCTGCGCGGGGTCGGCACGACGAACTCCAACAGCTGCGCCAGCGGCACTGTGGCCGTGGGCGAGGCCCTCCGTTACATCCGCGACGGCTTTGCCGACGTGATCGTGGCCGGGGCGGCGGAGGCCCCGCTCAGCCCGCTGACGTTCGGCGCGTTCTCCATCATCAAGACGATGAGCCAGTGGGAAGGCCAGCCGTCGGCGCGCGCGTGCCGCCCCTTCGACCGCACCCGCGACGGCTTCGTCATGGGCGAAGGCGCAGCCTCGCTCATCATTGAGGAATACGAGCACGCCAAGGCACGCGGCGCGCACATCTACGCGGAGGTCCTGGGCTACAGCCTCAACAACGACGCGTTCCACATGACGACCCCGCTCGCCGACGGCGCGTGCGCCATCGCCGCCATGCGTGGCGCGCTCGCCGACGCGAAACTGCGGCCCGAGGAAATCGACTGCGTCAACGCGCACGCCAGCAGCACGCAGGTCAACGATGCGACCGAAACGCTGGCCATCAAGACGGTGCTCGGTGACCACGCGTTCAAAATTCCGGTCAGCGGCACGAAGGCCTACCACGCGCATCCGCTGGGCGCGACGGGAGCCATCGAAACGGTCGTCGCCGCGCTCACGCTTTCCCGCGGCTGGGTGCCGCCGACGCTGCACTACGAGGAACCGGACCCGGCGTGCGACCTGGACATCGTGCCCAACGAAGGCCGGGACCTGCCGGTGCGCCGGTTGCTGAGCAACTCGTTCGGGTTCGGCGGGATCAATTCGTGCCTGGTGCTGGGGAAAGTGTAGGCATGCCATCTTTTGCTATCGTTGTCGCCATGTCCAAGCCCCCCCTCCCGTTGGTTGTCGCGCTGCTGCTGGTGTTTTGTCCGCTCGCGTCGCCTGCCGCGCAGCCGGTGACGGCGCTCAAGGACCTGGTGTACGGACAAGCGGGCGGACACGGCCTGAAGCTCGATCTCTACCGGCCCATCCTGCCAACCACGGACGCGTCTTCCCCGCGCCCGGTGATCGTTTTCCTGCACGGCGGCGGGTGGCGGGTCGGCGGCAAGAAGGAGGCGTCGCAGGTCGTCGATGCCATCACGGGCGCGGGTTATGCGCTGGCCAGCGTGGATTACCGCCTGAGCAACGAGGCGATTTTTCCCGCGCAGATTCAGGACTGCAAAACCGCCGTGCGCTGGCTGCGGGCCAACGCCGGAAAATACGGGCTGGACCCGCGACGGATCGGCGTCATGGGTTTTTCGGCGGGCGGACACCTCGCCGCGCTGCTGGGCACGAGCGCGGGCGTCGAGGCGCTCGAAGGCCGGGCGGAGGGCAGCCCGCGGGAGTCGAGCCGCGTGCAGGCGGTGTGCGATGTTTCCGGTCCGATTGATTTGTTCATCCCGACGCGTTCGCTCATCGGCAAGCTCTCCGTGCGCGGCGAATTGAACGGCTCCGCGTCCGAGCGGCCGGAACTGGCGCGGCAGGCCAATCCGACGACGTACATCACCGGCCAGGAGCCGCCGTTTCTCATCATCCAGGGCGACCGGGACAAGCTCGTGGCGCCCAAGCACGCCGAGGTGCTCGCCGCCGCGTTGCGGGCGAAGAAGGCGCCGGTGACGGTGGTCATCGTGCAGGGCGGCGGGCACGTGCCCTTCGGCGCGGAGCAGGCGGACACGACGGTCAAGTTTTTCGGGCGGGCGTTCGGAAAAAAATAGGGCGGCGACCATTGAAAATTCTGTCATTCTGAGCGCGGCGCGCCGTGCGTGGTCAAAGGATGACAGAGCTTTTCAGCAAGATGACATCTCCCGGAGAACACGCCCGCCAACTCGACCGCGACGATTCTCTCCACGGTTCTCGCGCCCGTTTCCACGCGCTTCCCGAGGGCCAGATTTACCTCGACGGCAATTCGCTCGGTTTGCTCCCCCTGGCGGCCGAGGCCAGCGTGCAGCGCGCCCTAGACGCCTGGAAAACCCTCGCCATCGGCGGCTGGCTCGACGCCGCGCCGCCGTGGTTCACGCTGGCGGAACGCCTCGCCGCGCGCGTGGCCCCGCTCGTCGGCGCGCGGCCCGGAGAAGTCGCCATCGCCAATTCCACCACGGTCAACCTGCACCAATGTCTCGGGACGCTTTACCGGCCCGACGCCACCGGCGCGCGCTCGCAAATCCTGGCGTTCGCCGACGAGTTCCCCTCCGATCTCTACGCGGTCGCCAGCCACCTGCGCGGGCGCGGACTCGACCCGGCCCGACACCTGACCCTCGTGCCGTCCGGCCCGAACGGCCTGCTCGACGAAGACGCGGTCTTGCGCGCGTTCACCGACACCCCCGGGCTCCAGCTTGCCGTCCTGCCCGCCGTGGTCTACACCACCGGCCAACTGCTCGACCTCCCCGCGCTCACGGCGGGCGCGCACCGGGCGGGCGTCGTCATCGGGTTCGATCTGTCCCACTCGGTCGGCGTCGTCCCGCACACCCTGAGCGCGGACGGCGCGGATTTCGCCTTTTGGTGCCACTATAAATATCTCAACGCCGGTCCCGGCGCGCCGGGCGGACTGTACCTCCACGCGCGCCACGCGGGCCGCGCGCCCGGTCTGGCCGGTTGGTGGGGCGCGCACAAGGAACGCATGTTCGACCTGGGCCGCACCCTCGACGCCGCCGACGGCGCATCCGCCCTCCAGATCGGCACGCCGACGATCCTCGGCCTGGCCGCGCTCGACGGCGCGCTCGACGCCACCGAGGCCGCCGGGATGACCGCCATCCGCGAAAAATCCCTGCGTCTCACCGCCTACCTCATGGCGCAACTGGAGGCCCGCCTGCCGTTCGCGCCGGACGCCTGCCGCTTCGCCAACCCGCGCGAGGACCACCGGCGCGGCGGGCACGTCGCGCTGGCGCACCCGGAAGGCGCGCGTCTCTGCCGGGCGCTCAAGGCGGCGGGCGTCATCACGGATTTCCGCCCGCCGGACATCGTGCGCCTCGCGCCGGTGCCGCTTTACAACACCTTCGAGGACTGCCACGAAACCGTCGAACGCCTGAGCCGCATCCTGTCCGAGCGCAGCTACCTCCGCTACCCGACCGAACGCGCGCTGGTGCCGTGACCGTTCCCTCCCTGATCCTCAACGAGCGAAAACGCGGCCCGTTGCAAAACTTCCGGCGTGCCCTTTAGTTAGGCGCTTGTCCGCCGTCCGCACCTGCCGCTCATGACCTGGTTTCATTTCGACGCGCCGAGTTTCGCTCTCTCCTTCCTGAGCGTGCTCTTCGAGAGCGTGCCCTTTCTGTTGATCGGCGCGCTCATGGCCGGGCTCATCGAGGTCTTCGTCCCCGCCCGCTGGATGACGAGTTTCCTGCCCAAACACGCGCTGCCCGCCATCCTCGTCAGCGGCCTACTGGGCGTGGTCTTTCCCATGTGCGAATGCGGCGTGGTCCCGGTCATCCGGCGATTGATGAAAAAGGGGCTGCCGGTCTCCTGCGCGGTGGCTTACCTGCTGGCCTCGCCGGTGGTCAACCCCATCGTGGCCGTGAGCACGTTCGTCGCCTTCCGCCGCCCGGAGCAGCATCCCTGGCAAACGACCTGTTACCGCCTCGCGCTCAGCTATCTGGTGGCGACGCTCGTCGCGCTGGTGGTCTCGCGGCTGCGGCCCGAACAATTCCTCAACCAGACGGTGCTCGACACCCTGCCCGGACGCCAGAAACGCACCGGCGGCTTCCGCATCGGCAGCCTGGCAGGCAGCGCGGCGGCGGCTCCGTTCAGCCTGGAAGGCACCGGGGCTGGCAGCGGTGGCCCGGCGGCGCTCGACGCCCTGGACGCCCTCGAAGGCCAGCTTCAGACGACGTTCCCGCGCCGCCTGCTCGCCGCCTTGCAGCGCGGGGTCAACGACTTCCTGGATGTGACGGTTTACGTGGTCGTCGGCGCGGCCTTGGCCAGCGTGTTCAACACGGCGGTCGATCAACGCGTCATCGACCCGCTGGCCGGCAACGCGCCGGTTGCCGTCGGTTCGATGATGCTGCTCGCCTTCATCGTGGCGGTGTGCAGCACGTCCGACGCCTTCATCGCGGCGACGCGCGTTTTCGAGGCGTTTCCCTTCCCGGCCCGGCTGGCGTTCCTGGTGTTCGGCCCGGTCTTCGACCTCAAGCTGATCTTCCTCTACTCGCTGGTGTTCCGACGCCGTTTCGTGTTGCTGCTGGGCATTGGACTTTTCCTCCTGATTGGGCTAATCTGCTGGAAGCTCACCGCCATCAACTTCTGAGCACGCTGCCCCTTTCGACGCCATGAAAACGCTTTCCCGCCACCTTTCCGTCGCCGCGCTGTTCGCCTGGGGTTCGCTGATGATCTACTTTTACCTCAGTGGTCGGCTGACGAACTACGTCGCGCCCTTCCTGAAACCGCTGGTCGTGCTTTCGGGCGTCTTCCTCCTGGGGATCGGCCTGTGCATTCTGTTCGGCGGCAAGCAACTGACCGGCGCGCTTTCCACCGGGGAAGGCGGCAGCGAACTCTACGCTCCGGCCCGTGTGCGCGCCACGAAATGGGTCGCCTTCCTGCTGCTGGTGGTCCCGGTCTGGGTCGCCGCCGGTGTCTCGAAGGACCGTTACGGCGACCGCGCGATTCTCAACAAGGGCATCAGCAACACGCTCAGCCCCGGTTACGCCGGGAAATCCAACCTGGTCCCCGCCCCGGCGGCACCCCCCGTCAATAACCCGGTGCCCACCGCCGTCGAACCCGCCCTGCCCGGCGCCACCCCGCTCCCCGCCGACAGCGGCAGCGCGCTGGACGCCGCCCAGTACCTCAAGACCACGGCGGACGGCCATGTCGTTGCCGAAGTGACCGACCTGCTCTTCGCCGCCGAGGACGAATCCATGCGCCCGCTGTTCGAGAAGCGCACGGTGGAAATGATCGGTCAGTTCCTGCCGGTCAAGAACGCCTCGGACAACCGTTTTCAGATCGTGCGGATGTTCATGGTCTGCTGCGCGGCGGATGCCCGGCCCATCGCGGTTTCCGTCCTGCCCCCGCCCCCCCAACCGAATTCCAAAGTCGCCGCGGCCAAGACCCCGGTTGAAATGGCGTGGACGCGGGTGGTCGGCACGGTGGAGTTCCCGCTGGAGAACGGTCGGCGCATCCCGCTCATCCACGCGCAAACCACCACGCCCTGCGAGCCGCCAAGCGAGGCGATGTTGTACTGATTCGACCGATCAGGGGCGGGATGACTTGCACCCATCCCCACCCCGGCGGACGTTGCCCGGATGGTGACTCCCCCCGGTCAAACCGTCTCTGCCTCCTTTGATCCTGCCGCCATGGCGAGGCTCCTCGATGGCGGGCACGCCGCCGTCCGCCAAAAAGTCCGCGCGATCCTTTCCCGCCCGTCGTTCCGCTATCCCGACCTGACCGCCGACATTCCCACCCAGCGCGAACTCGCTTTCCGCTGGTGCCGCGAATTGGCCGACGAGGGCATCGGCCTGCTGGCCATCCCCGCCGAGTACGGTGGTCAGGACGATTTCGCCGCGTTCATGGCGGCGTTCGAGACCATCGCGTTCCACGACCTCGGCATGACGATCAAGTTCACCGTGCAGTTCGGCATCTGGCTGGGCAGCGTGCTGCTCCTGGGCAACGCCGCGCAGCACCGCCGGTACTTGCACGACATCGGCACGTTCGCGCTGCCGGGCTGTTTCGCCATGACCGAGATCGGCCACGGCTCCAACGTCCGCGAACTCGAAACCACCGCGCGTTATGAACCCGCCAGCGGGCAGTTCGTCGTCACCAGCCCGAACTGGGCCGCCGGGAAGAACTACATCGGCAACGGCGCGTGTCACGGACGGTTGGCGACCGTCTTCGCGCAACTGGAGACCCACGGCGAGCGTCACGGGGTCCACGCGTTCCTCGTGCCGTTGCGCGACGAGGAAAACCGCGTCCTGCCCGGCGTGCGGATCGAGGACAACGGCCCGAAGATGGGCGAGAACGGCGTGGACAACGCGCGCCTCTGGTTCGACGGCGTGCGCGTGGACCGCGACGCGTTGCTCGACCGCTACGGCAGCGTCGCGGCGGACGGCGCTTACCGGAGCGACATCCGCAGCGCCGGGGCGCGGTTTTTCACCACAATCAGCGCGCTGGTGGGCGGACGCATCAGCATCGCCGCCGCCGCGCTCAGCGCGGGCAAGAGCGGGTTGACCATCGCGGTCCGTTACGCCACCCGCCGCCGACAATTCCGCGCGCCCGGGGCCAGCGACGACACCGCGCTGCTCGATTACCCGACTCACCAGCGCCGTCTGTTGCCGCTGCTCGCCAACACCTACGCGCTGGATTTCGCGCATAAATATCTCGTCCGCCGCCGGGTCGAGACGCAGGCCGCCGACGCCGATCCCGCCGGAAAACGCGAGGTCGAACTCCTCGCCGCCGGACTCAAGGCGTGGACCACCTGGAACACCACGCGCACCCTGCAAACCTGCCGCGAATGTTGCGGGGGCGAGGGTTACATGAGCGTCAACCGGCTGCCCGCGCTCAAGGCCGACAGCGATATTTTCACCACGTTCGAGGGTGACAACACGGTGCTCATGCTCTGGATCGGCCGCCAGCTCCTCGCCGAATCGGAGCGCGCCAGCGGCACCGTTGAAGAACTGCTGGGCACCGGCGACACCAACCTGTCGATGCTCACCCGGCGCGAAAACAGGATGCTGGACGAAATCCGGGGCAAGTTGGCGCGTTCCATCGCCGATGGTTTGCAAGCTCCCCAAGCGGCGGCACGCCAGCAGATGCGTTTGCTCCGTTTGGCGCACGCCTGGGTAGAACGAGTGATCTACGAACAGTTTGGCGCGGCTGCTTCACGTTGCGAAGAGCGTGCTTGCGCGGAAACGCTCGACCGCTTGCGGCACTTGTTCGCTTTGACCCTTCTCGAAGAGAGCCGCGGATGGTTCCTGGAAAACGGTTTGCTCTCGGCGGCTGCGTCGAAAGCGATGCCGTCTGCCGTTGAGGAAGCTTGCGCCCGGCTCGCACCGGATGCCTTGGCGTTGGTCGATGCGTTCGGCATCCCGGCCCAATGTCTCGCCGCGCCGATTGCAATCTGACCGCAGCAGAAAACCTCCCGCAAAGCCGCAAAGCCGCAAAGGGCAGAAAAGGAGTAGGAACTGAATTCCTCCGCCCCCGCTTTTCTTCTCTTCCTTTGCGGCTTTGCGCGAGGTTTTCTGTCGGCTATTTCCCGGCGGCCGCGCCCAGATCGTAAATCTTCCCCCAGTCGCCCTGCGCCAGCGGCGGTCCCTGCCGCTCCCAGGGTTTCGTGGACGCGGGCCATTTCTTTTCCTCGCGCGGCCCCCAGAACAGATAACGCACGCCCAGGGTCCCGGCGGCCTGCGTCCAATCCAGTTCGCCGAGCATCAGCGCGTCGAGGGTGTCGGCCAAGGGTTTGTAATCGATGCTCTGGCTGGCGAGATGCCCTTCGTAACCGAGGGCCATCAGGCGACCGCAATACACGAGCGGGTGATTGTAATCCGGCGCTGCCGCGAACCGCCCCGACACCGGCAGCGCGTCGGTGGCCACCATGACGCCGTTGAGTTCCGACCGCTCGATCAGGCCGTAGCCGATGTGCCGCTGGCCCAACCCACCGGCGAGACTCACCGCCCCCGAGAAAAACAGCAGCGCGCACACCGGCCAGCGGATCGGCGCGGCCAACGGATGGACCCAGCGCCGCCATAAAAACGGCAGAAACGCCAGGTACGACCAGATCATCAGTTTCGTGTTGTCCCAGTCCCACGAGGCGAACATCACCACGCTCGCCAACACGAAGATGATCCCGGCGGGCAGCACGAAAGCGGTGTCGGCGTCCTCGTCGCGGCTGTATCCGACGCGCGGCAGGTCAGCGAGCGTCGCCCGCCCGAGGTCCCACGCGCACCGGCACCACAGCGCCGGGGCCAACAGCGCGAACAGCCCGAAGTTCAGCAGCCAGAAGCTCACGAAAGACTGGTGCCTCACCGGGTTCAACGCGTCGTGGTTCATCCAGTTCCATTGCAGGTGGACGACTCCGCCCCTCGCCGCGCTGCCGTTGCCGGTCATCAGCGCGAGCAGGATCGTCGCGGGCGCCAGCGCCGCGCCGACCAGCTTCAACCAATGCCAACGCTGGCCCGCCCGCCCGAAGTACACGACGAACCACCACCCCAACAGCAGCGACAGAAACACGAACGCGAACAGGTGGAACACCGGCATCGCCGCGTAAAGCAACGCCTCCACCCAGAACGGCAACACGCCCGGCCCTGTCGGCAGCGGCGGCGGCCCGGCGGCAGGGGCGTTGGCCGTCGCCACGCGCGGGGCGAGCGGCGGATCGGAAAAAAACTTCGCGCGCCAATGGATGAGCAGGAGCAACCCGGCGGGCAACGCAAACAGAAACGGCCGCTGCGTGACGAAGATCGTCAGCGGCAGGCTTTTCCAGGCCAGCGCGTGCTGGTAGTCGGCGATCTGGAACGCCCGGAAAAATTGGAATCCCGCCAGTCCGCCGCTGAAGAGAAACCCCGCCACCGTGAAACTGCCGCCCCAGCGAAACAGCGCCAGGGCCGCCGCCGCCGAGCCGACGAGTCCCATCCACACCAGGACGTGCAACGGGTCCGCCCCGACGAGCAGCCAGAGGCTCTGGAAAAGCTCGACCCCCGGGTAGTAGCGCAACGAGAAACCGGCGGCTTCGGGATGCGCGGGCCACCACGCCGCGCCGTTGGCGAAAAGTTGCGCCAACTGCATGTGCAGGCTGATGTCGCCCAGGTTGTCCTGCGAGCCGATGGCCAGTTGCTTGCCGTCCGAATACACGAGCCAGCAGAACGAGCGCAACGCGAACAAAGCGAACGCGGTCCCGACGGCCCATCCCCACGGCGAGACCTGCCGTCGGCGGGTAGCCTGGCCGGTCCCTTCCCGCCGGCGGACGTGCCAGAAGGCCCCGGCCCCGGCGACCGTACCGAGACTCAACGACGCGACGGCCAGCAAACCGTCCAAACCACGGTGCGTGGGCAGGACCATCGCCAGGGCGGCGAGAGAGGAGGAAGCAACGAAAACGAGCAGGGCAGCGAGAGCGGGGAGCATCTAGGAAAAGGCGAGGATAAAGACGGACGCCAGCGGCGCGCGGGGCGTGGTCTGGACGGGCACGCGGAACTTTAACGCAGAGACACGGAGGAAAGAAGAGGTGCGCGGAGAAGAAAGGATGGAGAGGAGAGAAAGTTTACGGTTCATTCTGCGTTGCTCAAAACAGCGCCGCCTGCTCGTCGCCCCAGTCGTCGAAATCGAGGGTCGGCGACGGCTCGACCGCCCGGCGCAACGCGTCGCGCGGTTCCTGCACGCACACGTCGAACGGCGCGACCCCCAGCGGCGTGCGGAACACGTTGGCCGTGTGCGCGTCGGACACCAGCAGATTTTTCTCCGGCTGGTAGAACGTCTTCGCGTTGATTTGCCGGTAGCCCGCCGTGACGAAGTGCCGCGCGATGTCCTCCGGCGTGGCCGGTTCGCCGTCGATGTCGCGCTGCGAGACCACCATGCGCGGCCCCGCCGGGTGCGCGATCACCCCGTGCAGCCAGAAGTCGTCGCCCAGTTTCCAGTTCGCCAGCCGCAGCCGCCGCAGGTACGCCGCGGGCAGCGCGTCTTCCGTGAGCAGCACCGGGCGCACCCCGAGACTTTCCTCGCGGGCGTGGAGTTCCTTGCCCGCCTTGCCCGGCATGGTCATTTTCAGCCAGCGGCCCGTGGCGTCGTCCAGGAACACCTCGTGCTCCACGCCGCCCAGGCTCACGAGCCGTTCTTCCAGCCGCCGGTCGATCAGCCGCCCGTGCCTTTGCGCCCAGTGGAAGATTTGCCGCCCTTGCCGGGCGAACTCGGCGGCGGCGCGGGCTCTGGCGGCGGCGGCGTCCGTTCCTCCTGTTGCGCGTTGGCCGCGAGGGCCCGGTGCGCCCGCGCGTGCGCTTTTTCGGAGGAGACCTTCGGCTGCGCGGAGCGGATTCGCCGCTGGTTCTTCGCGTAATCGTCGTCGGGCGCGCGGCTCATCCCCGCCGTTTTGCCACGGAATGACCGACTCTTCAAGCCGCGCGATGGCCGCCGAGTCGTCCAGGGGCGGCGCGGCGGGCGGGGCGGCAGGCGTTTCACTGGGCAGCAGCCGGCTCATCGTTGCTGTCCTCGACAGGGTCGGTCGGCGGGGCGGGCAGCTCCTGGAGCGGGTGCGCCGACGGGTGGAATTCCGGCGTCCGTCCCGGGAAAAGCGGCGCGAAGAGCCCCGCGCGGAAATACAACGTCAGAGCTTCCTGGGCCGGGCGCAGGTGGACGACCTCCTTGAAGTATTCCGCGTCGAGCCGCTTTTCGGTGTCGGCGACCCGGGCGGCCACGACCAACAGGAAATCCGCTTGGAAATCGGCGGGCGAGTTGTTGTCCGCATAATAACCGATCTTCTGGAAATCCCCCAACTGCCAGGGCAGCGGGTACGTGCTGCCGCACAGGATGATGCCGTGCAGGGCGGTGTATTGCCCGGGGTCACGCGCCGCGAGCGCCAGCAGCGGATCGACGATCTTGTGGTCATCGGAATAGGTCTGCACGTAAACGTAGGGGAGTTGGTCGTCGGTGGGCGCGTCGTAGTTGACCCGCTTGGCCAGCGCGAAGGACCACACCGCCAGCGCGCCGCCCACGCTCCACGCCGCCAGCCGGGCGGTCGGCGGCGGCAGCCGGGGCCAGGACCCCACCGACATCTCCACCAGCAGCGCGCCGCCCACGCAGAAGAACGGCCACTCGAAGGAAATCGCGCACCACGGCGTCTTGTAATGAATGATGCTGTAGGCGAGCAACGTGCCCGGCGCGTAAACTGCCAGCAGCCGCACCCGCCAGTCGTCCGGCGCGGGAAACGCCAGGCACGCCACGCCCGCCGCGAATCCCGCGACCGTCGCCAGCCCCACCGCCCACTCGAACGCCGTCGCGTGGACGTGCTGGTCCTCCCACTGGTCCACCGCCGCCCGCGCATCGTGGAACCACCCGGTCGGCGACAGCCAGAACACCGCCACCCCCAGGCACAAGGCGATCAACCCGCCGCCGACCCAGCGGTGCGGCCGGGGCAGCGGCGGCACGACGTACCGCAGGCACGCCAGCAGGCCGAACACCGCCCACGGTTCGCTGCGCATCAAAAGCTGGCACCAGTAAATGAACGGCTTGGCGTGCCCCTCGCCGTCGTCCCCCTTGTGCTGCCACGCCGCCAGCGCCCGGCCCAACGCCCCCAGCCCGGCGAAGTTGAACCCGAAACCCGAGTAAAACAGAGTCAGCAGAGCGAAACCCACCGCCAGCGCGGCGATCACGTCCCAGTCGCGGTAACGCTGCGGCGCGATGGCGGCGGCAAAGCGCGGGAACAGCGGCGGGGGCGGCGGTGGGTCGGCCCAGAGCAATTTGGCTTCGTCCTCGGCGGTCCGCAGGGGCGGGGGCGGCGGCTCGACCAGGAGGGAACGCCGCGAGGGCAGGAATCCTTCGAGCAGGAAGAGCACCGGCGCCGCGCACAGAAAACAGCCGAAGTGGATGATGTACGTTTCCTTGGTCAGAACCATGCCGGTGACGCCCATCGCCACCGCCCACAGGTAGCGTTTCGCGCCGTCCTGCCACAGGCCGAACACGCCCCAGAACGCGAGGACCAGGAACCAGACCTGCCAGGCTTCGTGGATGGCGTCGCGCTGGTAGTAGAGCAACCCCGGCGAAACGGCCATCGCCAGGGCCGCCCACGCGCTGGCCGTGCGCCCGATGAACCGGTCGAACCGGAACAGCCAATCGACGGTCACGATCCCCACCAGCACGACCGGCAGGCGCAACGCCCAAACGTGCCGTCCGAAGAGGCACTTGCAGAGGAACAACACGTAGAAGTGCAACGGCCCGTGGTAGTTGGTCGGGTCGTAGGCGTAGAAGCCGTTTTTCTGCATCTGGTCGGTGAACCAGCCGTTGACGCCCTCGTCGAAGTGCGGCGGACGCCCCTCCAGGTCGTGGAAGCGCAGGATCGCTGCCAAGAGGACGACCCCCACCCGGACCAGCGTGGCCGTCGAGGGACGCCGCCAGCGCGCACCGGCAGCAGCGGGCGGCGCATCGGGAACGGGGAGGGACGGCGCGGAGGTCATGGCAAGCCCGTAATAAAAAGCAAAAACGCGAGCGTGAAAAGGACGGATCGACGCCGCGTGTCCGCGTTTGAATTCGCCGGGCCGGGCGGCGATGGTTGCGCCTGGATGCGTTGACGCTGTCCGGGATGTTGGCAGGCACGTGCCGGGGTTGAGTAGGCCGTAAAAAATGCTGGCCATCCCGGTTGTCCGCTGGACAGTAGCGGGCGCGCCAAGCACTATCGCGTTCGCTTTCCCCCGGATGTCCACCCCCCAGCCGCCCGAATTATCCGTCGTGATCCCGGCCTTCCGGGAGGTCCGCCGCCTGCCGCCCAACCTGCCGCGCGTGGCGGCATATTGCGACGCGCTCGCGCTCGCCGCCGGGTACGAGGTTCTCGTCGTCATCGAACGCGGCGACGACGGCACGCTCGAAGCGGCCCGCGAGACCGCCGCCCCTTTTCCGCACCTGCGCGTCATCGACAACGGCCCGCAGCGCGGCAAGGGCTACGCCGTGCGCTCGGGGATGCGGCGGGCCAGGGGCCGGTTCGTGATCTTCATGGACGCCGACCTGAGCACGCCGCTGGCCGAGGTCGCGCGGTTTCTCGCGTACTTCGCCGCGCACCCCGCCGTGGACGTGCTCATCGGCAACCGCCGCCACGCCGACAGTCGCATCGGGCGCGCGCAGGGGCCGATCCGCCGCCACCTGGGCGCGGTGTTCAGCCAGCTGGTCCGGGGCCGGGTGTTGCCCGGTGCTTGGACGGACACGCAATGCGGCTTCAAAGCGTTTCGGGCCGGGGCGGCGCGGGAGATTTTTGCCCGGCAGACCCTCGACGGATTTTCCTTCGACGTGGAAGTGCTCGCCCTGGCCGCCGGTCTGGGGCTGCGCGTGGAAGACCTGCCGGTCGAGTGGCATGACGCCGACGCCACCCGCGTGCGGCTCTGGCGCGACGGCTGGACGATGCTGCGCGACCTGTACATGGTGCGCACCCTCGTCACCCGCCGCTTGAAAGAGAACCCGCCTGCCGGGAGGTAGCGGCCGGGTGCCGGTTGCCGCCGGATGGAACGTCCCCGGCGAGGGTGCGAGACGGGTGCGGACGGCACGGGAGACCAACCCCTCGTTGCCAACGGGAGGGTTCGCCCCGCCACCGGAAGCCTGCCGCGGATTGAATCCGAATCCATGCTCGACACGGAGAACATTGCGGCATTTAATGGACAACCTTCCGCCGCTTGGTCCGACACACCCCGCATTCCCTCGTTCTTTGGATTCCTGGCACACAACCTGCACGGGCGCACATCTGAGCCTCCCAGTTCTCTTGTCCATGGATCAACCCGCGTCTTCCACCCACGGCCCGCCTACCACGGCACCCGCCGATGGGGCGACGCGCTCACGGCAGGACGAGAGGTCCAGGCCCGGCCATGGTGTTGCTCCCACCGAGGAGCGGGTAGGTTCACCGCTTTCCGAACCGGCGGTAGTGACCCCTGCGGGCGGCAACGGCTCCAGCAACGGCTACGGACACGGCAGCAAACGCGGTGTCACGGCGGCAGAAGCCCTGGCCGCCGAACTGCACCGTGAGATCGCCCGCCGCGAAGACCTCGAACGCCGCCTGGCCGCCGCCGAAGCCCGCCTGGCTGCCGCCCCCGGAACACCTGCCCCGTCACCGGAGTCTGGCCCAGCGGTGGAAACCCCGGCCAACCCCGCCCCGCCGTCCCCGGAACTGCGAGCGCGCCTGGCCGCCGCCGAGGCGCAGCTTGCCCTGAGCGAAGAACGCCTGTCGTACCTGTTGGACTCCTCGCGGCTGGGATTTTTCGACGATAACTCGCAGACCGCCAGCACGTATTACTCGCCCGGCTACTGCGAAATGCTCGGCTACCCGCCGGACTCGCTGCCCGGCAACCGCCAGACGTTCCTCGGCCTGCTCCACCCGGACGACCGGCACAGCGAGTGGCTCTCCGAGCGGCAGCCCGTCGGCGAGGGCATGACCCGGTTTACCCGCCATTTTCGCTTGCGGCACCAGAACGGCTCGTACTGCTGGATCGAGAGCACCGGGGTCGAACTGTGCGACGCCGACGGCCACCGCGTCCGCGCGTTCGGGTTCCACCGCGACATCACCGAGCGCAAGCAACTCGAAGAACGCCTGCACCAGAGCGAGGAACGCTTTAACCTGCTCGTGACCAGTTCACCGTTGGGGTTTTTCGACGCCGATCTCATCACCGGTCGCTCGTACTATTCGCCGCTCTGGAAGGAAATGCTCGGCTACCGGCCCGAGGAATTGGCCGACACGCACCAGGCTTGGCTCGACCTGCTGCACCCGGACGACCGCCCGGGCATCGTGGCCCTTTCCACGCAACGCAGTTTCGGCGAGAGCTACCGTTCCTTCAGCTACACGTCGCGCCTGCGCCAGAAAGACGGCGATTACCGCTGGGTGCAGGCCAGCGGCATCAGTTTCTTCGCCCCGGACGGACGCCTGCTGCGCGCGCTCGGCTTTCACGCCGACATCCACGCGCTCAAGCTGGCCGAGGAAGCCCTCGAACACGAAAAAGAGTTCCTGGGCGTCACGCTGGATTCCATCTCGGACGGCGTCATCACGACCGACGCCGAGGGCCACGTCACGTACCTCAACGCCGCCGCCGAAACGCTCTGCGGCCTGCCGCTCGATGACGCCGCCGGGCTGCCCATCGAGGAGTTTTACCGCCGCGCCGGGGCGCAGGCACGGCGGCAGGCGGACAACCCGGTGCGCGCCGTGCTGGCCAGCGGGATGCGCGCCGCCCCGCACGACCCGGCCCACCTCGTGCCGAGCGACCGGCCCCCGCGCGTCATCGCCGACAACGCCGCGCCCATCGTCGATCCCGCCGGGCACATGGGCGGCGCGGTGCTGGTTTTCCACGACATCACCGACCGCCACCGCGCCGCCGAGGAATTGCAAAAGGCCGGGCGCATCGAAAGCCTCGGTGTCCTGGCGGGCGGCATCGCGCACGATTTCAACAACCTGCTCACCGCCATCCTGGGCAACCTGTCGGTCGCCCGCACGGACAACGCCCTGCCCGCCCGCACCGCCGAAGCCCTGGGCCGCGCGGAGAAATCCTGCTGGCGTGCGCGGGACCTGACCAACCAACTGCTGACCTTCGCGCAGGGCGGCGATCCCGTGCGCAAGACGCTCGGGCTGGCCCCGCTCATCGAGCGAGCCGCCCGCGGGGCGACCGCCAACACGCCCACGCAGCTTTCGTTTCATTTCGAGGACGATCTCCCCACGGTCGAGGCCGACGAAAACCAGATCGTGCAGGTGTTGCACAACATGTCGCTCAACGCCGTGCAGGCGATGCCGGGCGGGGGGGCGTTGCAGATCAGCGTCGGGTTGGTCGTCTCGCCGCAGGGTCTGGCGGCGGTGGAAGACGCGGCCACGCCCGCCGGGGCTTACGTCGAGGTCGTCCTGCGCGACAACGGCACGGGCATCGCGCCGGAACATCTGCCGAAGATTTTTGACCCGTTTTTCTCGACGCGCACCAACGGCACGGGCCTGGGGCTGGCCATCGCGTACTCCGTGGTCCGCAAGCACGACGGCGTGATCCGGGTGGAATCGCACGTGGGCGCGGGCACGACGTTCACCATCTACCTGCCGGTTTCGCCGCAGGCCGCGCCGCCGCCGAGCAAGCCCGCCGAACCGCCCGCGCAGCGCGGGGAGCGCGTGTTGTTCATGGACGACGACCCGGACATCCGCGACTTGGCCGAGGCGATTTTGAAGTTGATGGGATATGAGCCGACGCTGACGGTGGAAGGCGGCGAAACGCTGGCCGCGTACCAGAGCGCACGGGCGTCGGGGCAGCCGTATGCGGCGGTGATTTTGGACCTGACGATTCCCGGCGGCATGGGTGGGCGGGAAACGATCCGGCGGCTGCGGGAGATCGACCCGGACGTGCGGGCCATCGTGTCGAGCGGCTACAGCAACGACGCGGTGATCGCGGATTTCCGCGCGCACGGTTTCGTGGCGATGGTGGCCAAGCCCTACCGGATGGAAGACCTCGCCAAGGCGCTCAACGAGGCGAT
>CAXUGY010000053.1:0-23528 GCA_964250695.1 uncultured Chthoniobacterales bacterium
GCCGTTCACGAGCTAACCACATCGTCAAAGCTTACTCAAATGGGACGTGCTCTAGACCGGCGTTTTTTGAAGCCGTGTCAGACGCCTGCCAGCACCCTTTTTGTTTTTGCAGGGATTACGGCTGCGCGCGCGGTTGAGGCGATGCGGTTGTAGTGCGAATCACGCTGCCTCGGCTCGCGCCCAGCTTCGTGGATCGCTTTCTCCAAGCTGGCCACGGTCTGACCTTGCCCAGTTTTTGCCCCGGCCATCTGGAAGATTTTTTCTTCCATGATCGTTCCATGCAGATCATCCACTCCGTAACCGAGCGCCACTTGCGCCAACGGCAAACCCATCGCCACCCAGTAGGCGGTGAGATGGTCGAAGTTGTCCAAATAAATGCGACTAACTGCGAGGTTGCGCAGTTCGTCGAAGCCGGTCGTGTGTGGTAATTCGCGCAGTTCGCGCGTCACTCCCTCCGGCACAAACGCGAACGGGATGAAGCCCGTGAACCCGTGCGTATCGTCCTGTAATTCGCGCAGCCGCCGCAGGTGATCGACGCGCTGGGCCATCGTCTCGACGTGCCCGAAAAGCATCGTGCAGGTGCTCCGCCCTCCCATCTGGTGCCACGTGCGATGAGTGTCCAGCCACTCGTCACCGGTTTCCTTGCCCCGGCAGATACGGTCGCGCACACCCTGATCGAAAATCTCCGCCCCGCCGCCGGTCAGCGACCCGAGGCCCGCGTCCCGCAGCAAGGCCAACGTTTCCACCAGCGGCAGCTTGAAGACCCGCTTGGAAAGATGCCGCACTTCGACGGCGGTAAAACACTTCAGGTGCAGCCCGGGGTCGAGCGCCTTTAAGTTGCGCAGCAAATCCAGATACCATTCACCAGGGAGCGACGGGTGCAGTCCACCGACCATGTGGACCTCCGTGATCCCCTGCGCCAGCGCGCCGCGCACGGTTTCCACGATCTCCGGGATGCCCTGCTCGAAGGCGTGGGCATCGCGCTTCCGCGCGGCGAACGCGCAGAACTGGCACGACAGCAGACAGACGTTCGAGTAATTGATGTATCGGTTGAGCAGGTACGTGGCGACGTTGCCGTTCTTGCGTTCGCGCACCAGATCCGCCATCGCCCCAAGGGCGTTGATGTCGTGGCTGGCGTACAAAAGGTTGGCGTCGGCATCGGTGATGCGCTCGGCGGCCACGACCTTGTCATGAATCGGGCGCAATTCCCGCGAGATCAGGGCCGCGTTCACGCCCGCCCCCTTGTGAAATTTTTCACAAGCAGAACTTCGCATAGCTTCGGGCGATTGCAAGGGGGGCACGACCCCACGGCTGGACCGCCCGTCGCTTGCCCAATTCAGAAATTTCGACCATCGTGGACGGGTTGGCCGGACGGCGAGACGCGCAACTTCCGCCCGGTGGACGTGTTAGACGGGGGATGTCCACGGCTGCCGTGTGTCCGAACGCCTTTTCCTGCATGGAAGCTTTTCCGTCGCCATCCGCGTCGCAGGGAGAAGTTTTCCCGGCCGTCACCAAAGCGGGCGGGGCACCCAACGCGACGCTGACCACCGACGAGCAGGACATCATCTGGATGATGCGGGTGCGCCACGGTGACCGCGTGGCGTTCGCCGAACTGGTCGCATGTCACCAACAGCGCGTCGTCGGCACGGTCGCCCGGATGCTGGGGACCGACTCCGCCGACGCCGAAGATATCGGACAGCAGGTGTTCCTGCGGGTGTGGAAATCGGCGACCCGTTATGAGCCGACCGCCCGGTTCACCACCTGGCTCTACACGATCACGCGCAACCTCGTTTTCAACGAGTTGCGTCGGCGCAAACATCGCCCCGTGACCAGCTTCGACGCCGAACCGCCCGGCGACGCGGCGAATAGCCGCGGCGATCCCACCTCGCGGTTCGAGGATTTCCAAGCCCCCGCGCCGGACGCCGCCCTGCTCCAGGCCGAGCTGCAGGAAGCGATCACCGCCGCCATCGCCCATCTGCCCGAGGCCCAGCGCATGGCGATCATCCTGCGCCGGTACGAGGAGCTTTCCTACGAGGAAATCGCTGGCGTGCTCGGCCTGACGGTGCCCGCCGTCAAAAGCTTGCTTTTCCGGGCGCGTGTTCTCCTGCGCGAGCGGTTGGCGCGGTATCTGGACGCCTGACCGGCGGGCGGGAAAGACCGGGCGGCGGGGGTTTTCATGCAAACTCGTTGCTTGCCTCTTGAATCTTGTGGCGGAGCCGTCATCATCCGGGGCGATGACCACCGCGCGCCCCGAAGAAATGATTTTGGCGATTCGCCGCAGCCTGTTCGACGAACTCGGCGCGTTTCAGGGCCTCAACTTTGACGTGGCCCGTTATCTTGCGCCCATCCTCTCGCGGGAAAACAATTTTTTCGTGCCTCGCTCCCGCGCCGAGCAGGACCCCGGGTGCAAACAGATCATCCCTTACGTCTTGTTGACCCATGCGGGCCGCGTCCTGCATTATGTCCGGGGCAAAAAAGGCGGGGAGCAACGCCTCGTGGCCAAGGGGTCCATCGGCATCGGCGGCCACCTCAACGACGCCGACGAAAACCTGTTTTCCTACGATCAACGCTCCTATCTCGCCGGGGTCCGCCGCGAGGTGGACGAGGAATTGATCGTCCAGAGCGGTTATCAGAACCACATCCGCGCCCTGCTCAACGACGACTCCACCGAGGTGGGCCGCGTCCACCTGGGCATCGTACACGTTTTCGAGTTGGAGAGCGCGCAGGTCAGCAAACGCGAATCGGTGATCACCCAGCTTGCCTTCCGGTCCCCGGACGAGTTGCGCGCGGGCCGGGATCAATTGGAAACGTGGTCCCAGACCTGCCTGGACCATCTGGACGAGTTGCTATCCACGTAGCGGATCACCCCAGCGGCACCCTTTCCAGATCAAGCCCGGTTGCCCGGAGAATCGATCACCACGACCTTTCCGATGGGCGATTGAAACCGGTCAGGAAGCCCCTGACCGCTCGAAGGATCACGAATCAGCGGAGGGTGATGGCCGGGTCCAAGCGAAACAGCGCCTCGCCGACGTCGTTCGCGCCCGAGATGCTCGGATCGTTGTAAACCGCACGATTCTGGGACCCGATGGTGGTCACCACGTTGTGATACACGCGGTAGACCGTCGGGATGTTCGAGCCGGTGGCCACCGTGTTCGTGATGACGTAAACGATCCGGTCACGGTGGGACACGCCGGGCCGGGCGGCAACCTTGGTCACTTTTTGATGATGTGTGCCAGCGATTTTGGTCTCGAAAGCCTGTCCCGACGACGGGGCCGCAACCACGACCGCACAAACTCCCAGCAAGATGATGAAACGGTGGATTCGCTTTTTCATGACGCTTTTATAACATTTTTCACTTGACTTGAAAAGAAAAAAGACCGGGCTTTCGCCCGGTCTTTTCATTTTCTTCTACTGGGATCGGTTCAGCTTAGAACTTCTTCGAAACGACGAAGTAGTACACGCGCTGGTACGGGTCGTAGAGCGCACCGTCCGAGTTGGTGGCGTCGGGGGAGGCTGCAATCCGCGCCGGGCGGGCGTTGGTCACGTTGTTGATACCGAACTCCAGCTTCAGGCCGTCCAGGTAACGGGCAATGCTCATGTGCTTGGCCATTTCCTGGCTGGGCGCCGGTGAGTCCTTCCCCGTGTTGTATGACACGTTCTTCCCCTTGTCCTTGCCGTCCTTCGGTGCGGGCACCGGGGAGTCTTCCTGCACTTTGTAGCCAAACTCGTAGCCTAAGCGCAGGTCCACCGTGTAGTAGTCGCGGATCTTGGGCAGATACCCGTTCTTCGCCGGACCCTGGTAGGTCGTGAGGTCGATGTTGTGGGCGTCGCGCAAGGAAGGCGAATAATTCAGCAGCGCCGAGGTCGTGAAGCCATAGATGCCGTACGAAACGAACGAAGTCAGGTGGTAATCAGGCACCGCGTTGCCGAGGCCCTGGTAGAAACCAACCGTATCGTAGTACGGCAACGTCGCGGCGACCTGCTGCTTGAACTGGAAGTAATACACGCCGTTGCAACCGAGCGACAGGTTGCCGAACTTCTTGAAGTCCGTCGAGTAGGTAGCTCCGAAGTCCACACCACCGATCCGCGCACCACCGATGTTCGCGTTGGTCTGGCTGATGAAGACGCTGGGCAGGTTTCCGGCGAGCTGTCCCGCAGCCGTGACGGGCGTGGCGCCCGCTTGACCAGGGAAGTTATTGAAGGCCACGAGACTGGCATACTGGGAGGCCGGACCTTTATTATTCACATCGGTGAGGATGGTCACATCGGGAGGCACGCCCACGATGTTGTTCTGATCGACGTGGAAGAAGTCCAGGTTCAGCGTCAAGCCCTTGAGTTGATGGGGCGAGATGACAATGCCGGCCGAGTAGGTGTCCGCCTCGGAAGGCGCGAGGTTTCGGGTGGAACCCCCAAGGCTCTGCGCCTGCTCGGGACCGGCACCCAAATCCACGCTGCTCGTGAAACCCTGGCTCGTGGGGCCGAACTCGGAATACAGCGTCGGAGCCACGAAGCTCTGGGAGTAGCTCCCGCGAAGCGCGATATCCTGGATCGGGCGGACAACGAAGCTGACCTTCGGCACGAACGAATCACCCGCGTCGGAGTAATGCTCGTAGCGAACGGCGGCGTCCACGTCGGCGGAATACACCCCGGGGATTTTCATGTCCGGGCTGACCAGCGGAATGCTGACTTCCGCGAAGCCCGCACGCACGTCGCGTCCGGCGTTGATGTCCGCACCGGGCACGCTGCCCAGGAAGATTTCCGGGCTGAAGATCGCGCGCAACTCTTCATGGCGCCATTCGCCACCGGTGGCGAAACCGATGGGGCCGGCGGGAAGGTTGAACGGCGTGAAGTAGGTCAACTTTCCGTCGATCCCGTACAGCTTCGTGGTGAGTTCGCGGTTGTCGGTGCCGGTGAAGCCCTGGAGGGCCGCCGCCGAATTATTGCGTGCGAAGAAGTTCAACGCCGGCTGCACAGCGCCGTTCACGACGGAGAACGCTCCACCGGTGACCGCGTTGCCAGCCGCGTCAAAACCGCCCGCGACCGCCGCGTTCAGTTCGGTGCCCAAGATCAGATTGAACTGCTTGAAGCTCGTTCTGTCCTGGTTGCCGTTGAACGCGATCTCGTAGTTCAAATCCTTGATGATTTCGCCCTTGAAACCAGCGACGACACGATAGAAATTTGTGTCCGAGCGGGAAACACGGGGCTGAGCAACGAAGCGGTTGTTGACCTGAATGGCGTTTGCGCCACTCAGAGTCCCCGCATCAATCGTGGTGCCAAACGGATTGAAAGGCGCCGTCGCAGGAATGACCACGCCGGTCGCGTTGGACAGCGGCTGCGCGTTGAGCTGGCTCTGGGCGTAAACGCTGGCGTAGAGCACATCACCGAAAGCGACGATGTGCTTGCCGATCAAATCACGCTCAAACGTGCCGATGAAGTTCAGACGGTTCTGATCGATGGTGACCGAAGTGTTCTTCGACAAGTCGAAACCGTTGGTAACCGCCGTCGAGGAACTGCGGGTGTAGGTTCCGGCCGCCAGCCCGGGGAGCGTCGTCGCCGTACCGGGGTTGGTCGAATTGACATCGGTCGGGCTGTTCAGCGCCGGGTTCAGGACGTAGGGCGCGACCGCCGTACCCGCCGGAAGGCCAGCAATGTTCGATCCCAAGCGGATGATGCCGCCGTAGGTCGTCGTGCCGAAGGAAGGACCGGCGTAATCGCGCTGGCGATTGAAGATCGGGTCCTGCTCGGTGTACTGCACGCCTAGGACGATCTTGGTCTTGTCGTCGCCCAAGCCCACGACCGCGCTGTAGCGCGAGTCTTGGATGTCACCTTTTTCCGCAAAGCCGAAGCGAGCGGAAAGATCAAAACCGGTGAACTCCTGGTCGAGGATGACGTTGACCACACCGCCGATGGCGTCCGAGCCGTAAATGGCCGCCGCACCGTCCTTGAGGACTTCGATGCGCTTGACCAAGGCGATGGGGAAAAGATTGACGTCCGCGCCCGTCACACCGCCCTGAGCGGCAGCGGAGGCACTGGCCACGCGTCGGCCGTCCAACAGGACGAGGGTCGGCAGACCGTGAATAGTGATCTGCGAGGCACCCAGTGTGTTGTTCGCGTTCACCGAGCCGTTGGATTGGCCGATGTTGCCGCCACCCGAGATCGCCGGGGTAGAGCGTTGCAGCGTGGAGAGCACGTCTTCCTGGCCCGTGCGGTCACGCGCGGCCTGGTCGATGGTGTCCACCGGCACCGCGCCGACTTCTTCCGCCGTGGGGATGTTGGAACCCGTGATCACCACGCGATCCGCCTGGGCCGTCTCGGGCGCCACGGCGGTGGTCGGGTTGGTGACGGTTTGTGCTTGCGCACCCTGAAGGGCGAGCAGCGAGCCGCCCAGTCCGATGGTTAATGCCAATCGGGAGGCAGGAAGTTTTTTCCTGAGCAGTGATCGAATCATGTCGTTTCTTGGTCTGTGTTGGTTAAGGCAAGGTTCGTTTACCGCTATTCCGACCTCCAAACCGGCTTGTCGGAACCATTTCCTGCGGAAACTCTCTGTCTGCCGCACTCCGATGGCGAGTGCAACGCTGCCGTGTTTAGTATAAAAGCAGCGGCAGTGTCAAAAATAATTTACGAAAAACTTTGAACGGACCGGACAGCACGTTGTCTGCGGGGCCTTTCCAGAGAGCTTTCAGAGAGTGAGACCGAAGAAAAGAGGCGGCCGAGGTCAGACTTTCTCCGCCCATCGCTGTCCGGGCCGGTGGAAAGTCCGCGCTTTGCTTCAATTCACGACGATCTGCTTCACGTAGAACCAGCGCGGCGCGCCCGTCACGTACATCTTGTAACCGAAGATGTTGCGCACGAGCACCACGTCCGGGCTCTCCAGGTTGCAACGGAATTTCTCGCCGTTTTGCTGTTGCCAGATCGAGCCATTCTTCAGTACGACCCTGGTGCGGCCCGTCAACCCGGTGAACGATCCGTTGATGGCGCTCTCGACCACGGAGGCGTGGGTCGCCTGGTCGCGTTTCGGCGCGGGGTTGACCCGTTCCTCGGTCGCCCTGGCGACTTGCTGCACGGTTTGTTCACGGTAGCCCCGGAGGAAATTTTCCAGCCGGTTCAGTTCCTCGGGCGAGAGTTTTCTCAAGCCCGCCGCCTTGAACTGCTCGGGTGTCATGAGTTGCTTGAGCGAAACGTCCTGCGCCAGCGGAGCGGGAACGTTTGCCTCCTGCGCCCGGACGGCGGGAACTGCCCAGGCGAGCCAGATAAGGGTCGGCAGGAAGCGACCAGCGATCGCAGGAAGGCGGAGTTTGAGAGAGGGACGCGACATGGTGGAGCCCTATCGCTTTAGCGTGGAACCTGCCGGGGGAGCAAGGCAAATCGCCGGGGAGACGGGCGCAAACCAGCCGTTCGACGCTGAGCAAGCGCGGGGGTCGTGCCCGTGGCGTGACGCGCTCGACCGCCGCCACCGTAGAGACGAAAAGCGCGGAACGGGTGCTTTCGCTCCGCTCCGCGCTTGCTGATTTCCAATGGAACGTCGCCTTATTCCAGCGCAGCCTGCGCCGCCGCGAGGCGGGCAATGGGCACTCGGAACGGGCTGCAACTCACGTAGGCCAACCCGAGGCGGTGGCAGAACTTCACGCTCGAAGGCTCACCGCCGTGCTCGCCACGCACTTCGGGGTTTTTCAGATCGGTTAAGCCAGAGCGGTTGCGCGCGCATGTTGAGGAATCGGGGGGTCCTGGCCATCTTCGCGCAAACAATCCAGGTTGAACACGATTGCTTCCTGGATGGAAGAAGCCGCTTCACCCCGGGTGTCGCCGTGCGCCATAATTCCCGGCATTTCCAGGCATTGCGCGACGTAAACCGCATCCGGCGCGCTCCACCAGATGCGGGTTTCATAATCTCTCGCTTCGTACATTTTAGCATCCTCCTTTTCTGAGTGCTTCGCGCACCTGCTTGACCTGGTAAGCTTTTGCCATCTGGCTGGCGGGCTGAAGGTTGATGGCCTCAAAGCCCTCACGCCGGTAGTTATGATGGCTGCCACGAATCCGTTCGGCAAATCCCAGCTTTTTGAGCACGGTGCGAAGTTCCTCGAATCGGATGCTCGCATCGTGCCGGCCCTGCAAAACTTTTTCGAGTGTTTTATCAGCCTTGCTCATGTGGCAAGCCCACGGCGAAAATACAGCCTATCCTTCCAGCGCAGCCTGCGCCGCCGCGAGGCGGGCAATGGGCACTCGGAACGGGCTGCAACTCACGTAGGCCAACCCGAGGCGGTGGCAGAACTTCACGCTCGACGGTTCGCCGCCGTGCTCGCCGCAGATGCCCAGTTTGATGTCGGGCCGCGTCTGGCGGCCTTTCTGGACAGCCAGCTTCATGAGTTCACCCACGCCGCTCTGGTCGATGGACGCAAACGGATTGACCGGCAGGATTTCCAACTCCGCGTAGTGCGGCAGGAAACTGCCCGAATCGTCGCGGCTCATCCCGAGCGTCGTCTGGGTCAAGTCGTTCGTGCCGAAGGAGAAAAATTCGGCGCTCTTGGCGATCTCGTCGGCCACGACGCAGGCGCGGGGGATTTCGATCATCGTGCCGACCAGATAGTCGATTTTCTTGATCTTCTTTTCCCTGGCGACTTCGGCGGCGACCTGATGGACCACGTCGATCTGGAGTTGCAATTCGCGGGCGAAACCGACGAGCGGGATCATGATCTCGGCTTTCACCTTGATCTTCTCGCTCATGACGAGCGCGGCAGCCTCGAAGACGGCGCGCGCCTGCATTTCGCTGATCTCCGGGTAGCTCAGACCCAGGCGGCAGCCGCGATGGCCGAGCATGGGGTTGAATTCGTGGAGTTCGTGGACGCGGGCGGCAATCTTTTCGGGATCGACCCCGAGCTTCCTGGCGAGGTCCTTCTGGGCGGCCTCGTCGTTGGGCAGGAACTCGTGCAAGGGCGGGTCGAGGAAGCGGATCGTGGCAGGCAACCCCTTCAGTTCGCGGAAGATGCCCGCGAAGTCGTCGCGCTGGTAAGGCAGAAGCTTGGCCAGAGCGGCCTTGCGGTCCTCGGTCGTGGTGGCGAGGATCATCTCGCGCATGGCGTCGATGCGGTCGCCCTCGAAGAACATGTGCTCGGTGCGGACCAGACCCACGCCCTGCGCGCCGAACGCGATGGCGTTGGCCACCTGATCGGGCGTGTCCGAATTGGTGCGGATTTGCAGTTTGCGGAAGCCGTCGGCCATCTTCATGAGAGCGTCGAACTCCTGGTAAGCGCGGCTCTTCTTGCCGTCGAGCGTCTTGGCGACGAGCACCTGCACGACCTCGGACGGCGCGGTTTTCACCTCTCCGGCGAAGACCTCGCCGCTGGTGCCGTCGATGGAAATGAACTCGCCCTTGTTCAGGACGGTGTCCCCGGCGGTGACGGTCTTCTTCGCGTAGTCGATGACGAGGTTCGACGCGCCGCAGACGCACACCTTGCCCATCTGCCGGGCCACGAGCGCCGCGTGGGACGAAACGCCGCCGCGCGCCGTGAGGATGCCCTCGGCGGCGATCATGCCGCGCAGGTCTTCCGGGCTGGTTTCGACGCGCACGAGCACGACCTTTTCGCCCCGGTGAGCCATCTCGACGGCTTCTTCCGCGTTGAACACGATCTTGCCGCTGGCCGCGCCGGGACCGGCGGGCAGGCCCTTGCCGATGACCTTTGCGCCCTTGGCGGACGCCCGGTCAAAGATCGGCGCGAGGATTTGGCTCAAGCTGTCGGCAGGGATGCGCTTGACGGCGTCTTCCTTGGAAATGAAACGTTCCTTGACCATCTCGACGGCGATGCGGACGGCGGCCATGCCGGTGCGCTTGCCGTTGCGGGTCTGGAGGATGTAGAGGCGGCCGTCCTCGATGGTGAACTCCAAATCCTGCATGTCGCGGAAATGTTTTTCCAGCGTGTCGCGGACTTTGAGGAGTTGCTTGTAGCTGGCGGGCATTTCCGTGCCCAGTTCCAGGACGGGCTTCGGGGTGCGGACACCGGCGACCACGTCTTCGCCCTGGGCGTTGGTGAGATATTCGCCGTAAAACACTTTTTCGCCCGTGGCCGGGTCGCGGGTGAAAGCGACGCCCGTGGCGCTGGATTCGCCCATGTTGCCGAACACCATCGTCTGCACGTTGACCGCCGTGCCCCATTCCGCCGGGATGCCGTACTTGCGGCGGTACACGATGGCGCGGTCGTTCATCCAGGAACCGAAAACGGCTCCGACCGAACCTTTCAACTGCTCGCGCGGGTCTTGCGGGAAGCTCTTGCCGGTGCGCTCCTTGATGAGGTCCTTGAACGCCTGGACGAGCTTCTTCAAGTCCTCGACGGTCAGTTCGCTGTCCAGTTCGACGCCCGCCGCGTGCTTGATGTCCTCGATGACCGTCTCGAACGGCTCGTGGTCCTCGCCCGGACGCTTCTGCACGCCCATGACCACGTCGCCGTACATCTGCAAGAAACGGCGGTAGCTGTCGTAGGCGAAACGCGGGTTCTGGGTCTTCTCGGCGACGATCTCGACCGTCGTGTCGTTCATGCCGAGGTTGAGGATGGTGTCCATCATGCCGGGCATGGAATCGCGCGCGCCGCTGCGCACGGAAAGCAGGAGCGGGTTCTCGCTGCCGCCGAGCTGCTTGCCGACGGACTTCTCGATCTTGGCGAGAGCCTTTTCGATCTGCGCGTCCAGCTCGGGCGGGTAGGTCTTCTTGTGGTCGTAGAAGTAGGTGCAGACCTCGGTCGTGATCGTGAAGCCGGGGGGCACCGGCAGGCCGATGCGGGTCATCTCGGCGAGGTTCGCGCCCTTGCCGCCGAGGAGCGGCTTCATGGAGCCGTTGCCGTCCGCGTCGCCGTCGCCGAAGTAGTAGACGTACTTGCCCGCCTTGGCCTTGACCGCAGCCGGGGCCGCCGCCTTGACCTTGGCGGACACCGTGGCGGGCGACTTCTGCGCGGCGGCGCGACCGGCGGCAGCGGCCTTGAACGCCGGGCGGTCTTCCTGCCGGGCGGTCTTCACCGGCTTGGAAGCGACCAGCTTGCCGTGCGGACGCGCGGGCTGTTTGCCGGCGGCTTTGATGGCGAGCGACGAGCCTTTCGCAGCGGGATTGCGCGGCGGCATGGTGGGCTTGACGGCGCGGGCCTTCAGGGCCTTGACCGGGGAAGAAGTGGGACGGGCGGCGGGTTTTTTGGTTGGCATGACGAAGGTCCGTGAAGACAGGAAAGCGAAAAGGCGGACGGTGAGTCTATCCGCGTGGGCCGGGGTGTCAACGCTGCGGACAACAGTTTACACGACGAAGCCCCCGCTAGGTCAGGGCTTGCCCCGCGCGAACGCCGCCGCCCGATCCACGTCGTCGTAGTAAGACCTGGTCTGATAGATCGGCTCGAAGAAAGAATCGTGCGCGCTATCCGGCGCAAACGCCCCCGCCGCATGGTGCGCGCCCATCGTGTATTCGTGCGAGTTGAAGTCGGTCTTCGGGTCGAACGCGACCCCGTCGAAAGCGTTCCCGCCGAAGATCAGCTTCGGCACCGCCCACAGCCGCCGGTCCCACATCGTGCCGTCGTCCTTCGTGCGGAAATCCTCGGCGGCTTTCTTCGCCGTGAGCACCTCGCCCACCGACTTTTCCGCTGCTGCTTCCGCGGCTCTGCGCCGGTACACGAATTCCCCGGGCTTTGGCTCCGACCCGGCCGCCGCCCCGGGCGACTGAAACCGCTGGACCTGCCGCGCCCCGGCCTCCCGTTGCGCTTGCCGGGCCCGGGCGTCGAACTGCTGCTGCGCCTGCGCCTGCGCCTCCCGGAACGCCGCCGCCTGCCTGGCGTCGTAATGATATGTCCGCCGCACCGGCTCGGGCAGGTCGGTAAAGTCCACTTTGACCATCCCGGTCGAGTGTTCCCAGGTCACGCCGTCCGGTTCGACGCGGACCAGCCGGACCTCGTGGAAGGTCGTGCCCGAGAGCGTGGTCACGTCGTCCGCCCACGCCCACGCCGGAAGGGACAGCATCACGAGGAGCGCGACGACGGCACCGGGCAGGGAATGGCGGGCAGGGTTCATGGTCGTCCGAGCAGCCTTGGACTCCGATTAGCTTTCCCCCGTTGAATCTTTTTGGCGCGGACGGTATTTTTATTACCTTTTATTGGGTTATTATTTGCACCGGAGCGGGTGGGCGGCAGCGCGGGGACTCGCGTTATTCCTTCGCGCCGGCAGCCCGGAGCAGTTCCGCAACATCGGCGTGGAAATTTTCACCCGCCCGTTGTAACGCAGTCTTCCCGTCCCATTCTCTGGCGTTGAGATCCGCGCCCGCGCCGATCAGCAGATGAACAGAGCCGATGTTGCCGTAACGCGCGGCTTCGGCCAAGAACGTATCTCCCCGGTAATGCACGTCCGGCGACATGCCGCGTGCCAGCAGGAGACGGAGAACCTCCGTATCGCGGCGACCGCCCAGGCGCAATTCGTCAGGGGCAAGAGCCGCGCCATGGTCCAGGAACAGGGCGACAACGTCCGGGTGTCCACGCCGTTGCGCGTGGCCCATGGGGGTGTAGTCCAGCCATAGACCCGGGGTATTGATGGCCTGGGCCGGGTGAGGATGCGCCGAGCAGATCACGCGAGCCACTTCCGTGTAGCCAAACTGGGCCGCCCAAGACAAGGCGGTGCGTTTGAACATGTCGGTCTGGTCGATGTTTGCGCCGTGCTTCAGGAGTTCGCGCACCCGTTGCACGTCTCCGCGCCGCGCGGCGGCGATGATCTCCGGCGGGCGAATTACACCCGGATTGCTGGCCGGAGGCGATTGGTTAAAGAGAAATGCTTTGGGATCGACCGCCCAGGACAGCGCAGCCAGCGTCCTCTCATCCACCCACGTAAACCCCTCGTCCGACGGGCCAAAGTGGTACGGGTGGCCCAGGGGGTCCCGCCCGCCGTTGCGGTAAAGTCTCGAACTGGGGTAGAGATATTGCTTGAGGTCTTCCCAGGATGCCATCTCGTAGCCGGTGAGGCCGTGCTCGATGGAGTACTGATCCGCCGCGCCGTCGAGCCGCCGGAGGTCAGCGAGCACGATCCTGGCCCGGTCCCGAGCATAGGCGCGCGCGGTGAAAAACAGGCCCACGCCGACGGCAAGCAGCAGCCCGCCGGTGGCGAGGATTCGGACACGGCGATTCTTGAACATTTTGGCAACCCCAACGGGCGAAAGAGGAGCAGGTACGTTGCCAGATGATAAAAATAACAACCGTGGACGATTCATTCCGGTCGGGCATCCGCGCGACCGGCGCGTACAAATCCTTACCATCGCCGACCTGCTCGACGGCAAGGCCCGCGCCGAGCACCCCAACTACGAGCCGGACCTCAACTTCAAGAAGGCCAAGGCCGAGAGCGGCGACGAGCAGGCGACGCTGCTTTGAAGCGGCGGGCGGCGCGACGATTGCGCGGTTGCCAACGGCGCGGGAAAGACGTTTAATGATCGTGCCATGAGCGCCTTGCCCAAACGCTTCTTCACCCCGGAAGAATACCTGGAACTCGAAGCGAAAGCCGAGTACAAAAGCCAGTACTTCGCCGGGGAGATTTTCGCGATGGCTGGCGCACAGCCCTCGCACGATAAGATCACGAGCAACCTCATTATCGCTCTGGGTCTCCGTTTCCGGGGGCGGTCGTGCGACGTTTTCACGTCGGACATCCGCGTGCGCGCGGCGGACGACATGTACACCTATCCCGACGTGACGGCGCTGTGCGGCGAGCCGAAGTTCGCAGGGACGGGCAACCAACCGCCGAGCCTGGTGAATCCACGCGTGATTTTTGAAGTGCTCTCCCCGAGCACGGAGGCGTTCGACCGGGGGATCAAGTTCGCGCGCTACCGGCGGTTGGAAACGCTGACCGACTACGTGCTGGTGTCCGCCGACCGAAGGCGCGTGGAACATCACCGGCTTCAGGATAGCGGCGTCTGGGCTTACGAAGATTACGTCGATGCGAGCGAGGTGCTGCGCCTCGCCAGCGTGGGCTGCGAACTGCCGCTGACGGAAATCTACGAGCGCGTGACGCTGCCGGGAACGGGTGTAGCCGCCTGAGCGGGCAGGCAGAAACTTTCGCCGGCGGAGGGGTTGTGCAAGGCGACGAACGGGGCGCGGCGTGGTAGTTTCTCCCGCTCATCCCCATGAAGAAGCCTCTCGACACCGACGAACCGCCCGACACGCCTTTTGACATCTCGCTGCGGCCTCCGGCGTTCAGCGAATTCGCCGGGCAGGACAAGGTGCGCGAACGGCTCGAACTGCTCGTCGCCGCCGCCAAGGGACGCGGGGACGTGCTCGAGCACATCCTGTTGTCCGGCCCGCCAGGGTTGGGCAAGACGACGCTCGCCTACATCATCGCGCAGTCGATGGGCACGAACATCAAGAGCACCAGCGGGCCGGTCATCGAGAAAGCGGGGGATCTGGCCGGATTGCTGACGACCCTGGAGCGCGGGGACTTGCTCTTCATCGATGAGATTCACCGGCTCCAGGCCACCATCGAAGAGTACCTGTATCCGGCGATGGAGGACTACAAACTCGATATCATCATTGACCAGGGACCAAACGCCCGGAGCGTGCGGCTGAACCTGCCGAAGTTCACGCTGGTCGGCGCGACGACCCGCTCGGGCATGATCTCCGCGCCGCTGAGGTCGCGCTTCGGGATGGATTGCCGGTTGGATTATTATTCGGCGGAGCACCTGGCGCACATCGTCGAACGGAGCGCGGGTTTGATCGACATCGAGATCGACGCGCCGGGGGCGTTGGAGATCGCGCGGCGGGCGCGAGGGACGCCCCGGATCGCCAACAACCTGCTGCGGTGGGTGCGGGATTTCGCGCAGGTGCGGGCGGACGGCAAGATCAACCGCGAGGTGGCGGATGCGGCGCTGGCGATGCGGGACATTGATTCGGACGGGTTCGACGAGATGGACAAGCGCGTGATCGAAGCGTTGATCCACAAATTTGCGGGGGGTCCGGTGGGGTTGAGTTCGTTGGCGGTGGCGGTGGCCGAGGAAGCGGGCACGCTGGAGGAGGTTCACGAGCCGTACCTCATCATGCAAGGATATCTGAAGCGCACACCGCAGGGACGTGTGGCCATGCCGAAAGCGTACCAGAAACTCGGGTTGAAGCTGCCGGTCGGCAAAGGCGGCGGCCACCCCGAATTGTTCGATTGAGAACGCGGTGGAGAGCCTGGACCGGATAAACCGGGCTCCTGTTTTTTAATGTCAGGCGCGTCGGCACACCCTGGAAACTGGCAGCGGCACTCCGGCTGATCCTGGCGGCGTCGCCAGATGCTACCGCCCGTGCGGAACTGGGCCGCCACCTGATTTTTGTCGCGGAGAAGGGCACAACCGTCCAGACCGGTGACGCGGTGTCTATCCGGCGGCTCGTGCCCCGGCAGGCAGCGCGCTCCTGGCTGATCGAAGATCACCACCCGCACGGAAAAGGACAGCGGCCAGCAAATCGATCTGACACGGAAAACGGACGCTGGAAAATCCCGCAGGTCTAGGAATGGTTCGCTTGCACGATTGCGCGGTTGGTGGAACGCCCGGCCGCTCGGCTGCCGTCAAGCGGCCCCCTGCTACCCTGACCGGTGGGAAGCCTACCGCCTGGTCATCCCCGCCTGCCAGCACGTCCCCAGCGACAAAGGCCGCGGCTTTGCCTCCTACATCGAACGCTTCCTCTGCCCCCCGCGCCAACGCGCCGGCCGCCGGGGGCGCAAAGCGCCGTCCTTCTCCAAGAAGCTCTCCAACCACACCACCGCCGCCATCAAACCCTTCGTCTGTGACTATCATGCCACGCTCCATGCCCTGCGGGGTGGTCATAGCTATCCCAGACAAAAGCGTGGGACTTGTTTTGATCGTTGCTCGGAAAATAGCCGACCATTCGGCCGGAAGCGTTCAGCCAGGTCACACTCATCGGGACTGTGCCATCCGCATTGGGGTTGAGGTCGGTAAGCCGGACGGTCTTCTCGACCTTGTAGAACAGTTTGGCCGTTGACACCTGAGGTGCCAAGCATAGGAGGACGAGTGCTGAACACAGGGTCAGCCAGCCACGCGTGAAGGAGGAAAGGCGAAAGGCGGCACGCTTCGGGGACATGGGTGCATGATGAAAACTGGGAATTCTGCTTGGCAGCAAGAATATTCCACCCAGGTGTGCATCTTATCTTCTTTCGATGATTTTTCACGGTTGGGCAAAAACCGACTCAATAACAGACTATCACCGGAAACTTGCGACACCGCCGTTTTTGTGTTTGACAGCAATCGGCCGTTTTTGAGAGGGTGAATGCTGCGACTTGTTTGGCTACAATCAGAAAAGTGAAGGCAGTTCCGGGCACATGGCAGGAGGGAGGCGCAACTTTTCACACGACGAATTGGAGCGTGGTGACGATTGCGGCGCAGAACCGTTTTTCTGAATTCAACCAACAAGCACTGGCTGATTTTTGCCGGGCGTACTGGCCGCCGCTTTACGCCTTTCTGCGGCGGCGTGGTCACACGTCCAGCGACGCACAGGATTTAACGCAAGGGTTCTTCGCGCATTTGTTGGAACAAAATACCTTGAGCCGTGCCAGCCCCGAAGATGGCCGGCTGCGCACGTTTCTGCTTCGTTCGCTCCAATACTTTCTTGCCGACGAATACGATCGCACCCGGACGCTCAAACGCGGCGGCGGCCAGCAAATCGTTTCCATGGACGAGCATCTCGCCGAGGCCGAGGCGGCTCTTCTCGACACGACCCGCTTCGATGAAACCGCCTGCTATGACCAGACCTGGGTTGCCACCATGGTTGCCCGGGCATGGAAGCAACTGCATGAGGAATATACCACGGCGGGAAAGGCACAAACGTTGGAGGCTCTCAAACCATTTTTGGTCGGTGGACCCACGGCTCCGCCCAGCCAGGAACAGGTGGCCGCACGACTGCACATCCCACCCGTCACGCTGCGCAAATCCCTGATGAATCTCCGGCGGCGCTACCGCGAGATGTTGCGGATCGAAGTCGCCCACACGGTCAGCGATCCGGCCGAGATCGACGAAGAGTTGCAGTACTTGTATCGTCTCTTGTTGGCCTGAGTCTCTTTCGTCGGCACCTTGCCCATCGTTGTGACGCCATGACCATTGACCCTTCCGGTGCCGAAGCCCTACGCAAAGGGACGCGCGGCTTCCGTTCGTCGAGCGACGGTTCCCAGACGGTGGAGACCTGCGTCGGTTGCCATGGGCCGCTCACCCGCCGGGGGCCGCGGGGTGAATGCCTGCGGTGCCTGCTCGGGATCGCCTTGTTCTCGGATGAAGAATCGTCAACCGACGTGGTGTCTTCGACGGAGAGAACCGCGATTGAACCCAATCGCTATGGGCACTTCGAGCTGGCCGTGGACGAGGACGGTTTGCCGGTCGAACTCGGCTCGGGGGCAACCGCGACCACTTACCGCGCCTACGACACGGTGTTGCACGCCAGCGTGGCGCTGAAGGTCGTCAGCAAAAACGTGGCGGAGCATGCTGCCGCCCGGACCCGCTTCCTGCGCGAGGCCCGGGCGGCGGCCAAGCTCCACCATCCGAACATCGCGCGCGTGAGTTTCTACGGCGAGCAGGACGGCGAGTGTTATTACGCCATGGAGTTGATCGAGGGCGAAACGCTCGAAGCGCGGGTGCGGCGCGATGGACCGCTCCCGCCCGCCCAGACGCTGGAGGTGGGCGTGCAGGTCGCCCTCGCGCTGGCCGCTACGGAAGCGGGCGGCGTGGTACACCGCGACCTCAAGCCCTCCAACCTGATGCTCGTTGCGCCGCAGGGTGGTCCGCCCGGCGGCAGCGGTGACACGCTGACCGTCAAAGTGATCGATTGGGGATTGGCCAAAGCAGTCAGTTCCGAGCCCGGACTCAGATCGGACCAGACCCGCAACGGCTTCGTGGGGACGCCTGCTTTCGCCAGCCCGGAACAGTTCACCCTCACGGAAGATCGCCGCATCGACACGCGCTCGGACATCTACTCGCTGGGCATCACCCTCTGGTATCTGCTCTGCGGACGGCCACCCTTTGCGCGGGGCACCCTGGAAGCCATCCATGCCCAGCAGCAGGAGCCGCCTTTCGAGCAACTTGCCGCCGCACGGGTGCCAGGGAGGGTGGTAGACTTGATCAAATCCATGCTCGCGATGGACCCGTCTGCCCGTCCGCAGTCCGCGCGCGAGCTGCTCGATGCGATGCGCCGCTGCCAGGCGCACCTTGTCGCCGGGGAGATACGATCCAAGCGTTACGGCAGGCATCGGTGGCTGGCATACGCGTTGGGACTGGCCGCCGTTCTCCTCATGGTCGGAGGGGGAGCCTGGTGGTACCGAACCCGCGCGGAGGGGAGTTCGCCGGATCGTTCCATCGCGGTGCTGCCCTTCGAGAATTTGAATCCCGACCAGGCCGACGCGTTCTTCACGGCGGGCGTGCAGGACGAGGTCACCGCGGGTCTCGCCAAGATCGCGGCGCTAAAAGTCATCAGTTCTGACAGCACGCGTGCCTACACATCCGAACGTCGTGATCTCGTCCGGATCGGCCGGGATCTCGGCGCACGCTACCTGCTCGAAGGGGGTGTGCGGCGGCAAGCGGGGCAAATGCACGTCAGCTTACGACTGGTGGACCGGCTGGACCTTGCCCACGCCTGGACTGCACGCTACGACCGTCCACTCACGGACGTATTTGTCGTGCAGGCCACCATGACGCGCGCGGTGGCGGCCCATCTGCGGGCAACGCTTTCGCCCGGAGAGGAGGCCGCCATCACCCGGCCACTGACCAGCGACCTGGCCGCCTACGATCTTTACTTGCGTGCCCATGAGGCGGTCCCCGTGTTTCCAAACGATCAGGAAAGGTATCGCTACCACGCGCAAACCCGACTGCCCCTGTTGGAGGCGGCGGTGGCACGCGACCCCGGATTTGCGCTGGCCTATTGTGATCTGGCCGATTCCTGCGACGTGCTCGCCGGCTACGAAGCCGCCACCCTCCAGGCAGAAGCGGCGGCTAAGCACAGCTTGCAGGCCGAGGCGGCGCTGGCCACTGCCCGGCGCCTGCGGCCCGACGCCGGAGAAGTACACCTCGCGCAACTGCGCCATTTCTTCGACGTCAGCCAGGACATGGAGCAGGCACGGAGCGAATTGGACATCGCCCGGCGGGTGCTGCCCAACAGCGCCGAGGTCGAAAGCCTGGGTGGTCAGATCGCCAGCAGCCAGGGCCATTGGGCCGAAGCCGTCCGCAGCCTGGAACGAGCGGTCGTCCTGGACCCGCTCAGCAACAATCGCCGTTGCGACCTGGCGCACGTTTACCATTGGCTGCGGCGCTACGACGACTTTGACCGCGAGGTGGCCCAAATCATCGCGGCCTCCCCTCCGCGTGAGGCCATGTTTTTCCGTTTGTTCCGGGCGATGGGGAGCTTGGAACGGCGGGCGGACCTGGCTCCGTTGCGCGCGGCGGTCGAAGTGATCACGCCGGAAGAAGAGCCGGACCACGGGTTCAAGGAACGAAACCAACTGCTCCTGGCACTCTGCGCGCACGACGCGGACACGATCTCCCGCCTGCTGGCCGCGACCGACCAGACCCGTCTGCTCAGTGGCGGCATCTCTTATCCGAAAGCCTGGTTTGCCGCGCTCGCGGCGCGGATTCGTCACGACGATGCCGGGGCACGGGCTGCCTTCCGGCTCGCGCGGGCGGAAGTGGAGCGCGCCGTGCAAATCAACGCGGCGAGTGGCCGGACGCTGAGCCTGCTGGCGATGATCGACGCCGGCCTGGGTGACCGGGAAGCGGCGGTGCGGGCGGCGCTGCACGCCTGCGAATTGGGGCCGGGCAGTCAGACCGCCCAGGAAGCGCCCATCCTCGCCTGCAACCTGGCGGTGGTTTATGCCTGGACGGACCAGCCCGAGCTCGCTTGTGCCGTACTCGAGAAGTGGATCGACCGGCCCGCCGGTTATCACCTGCCAAGCCAGCCCAGCTACGGCGACTTTCGGCTGAACCCCGTCTGGGACCCGCTGCGAGGCAACCCCCGCTTTGACGCGTTGGCCGCGCGGCTGGCAGCGGCCACGCCCTGAACCCTGACGCCCATCGCCCGCTGGCAGTCGGTTGCTGCGCCGAACGTTGGAAGCAAAGCAGGCGGTGATCGATCTGCCGCCGTCAAAAAGGGCTTAAAACCAAAATAGTTCACGGTTGCCCGGAACACTCGTCCCAAAAAACCTGTAGTACGAGTGAGCGGGCATGTCACCGCGTCGCAGCAGAACCATCCATTACCTATAAAATCACTTCGTTATGATGAAAAAGACCTCGTTATTATCCGCCGGTTGCGCCACCGCGCTGCTGGCTTTGTCGGGCATGACCGCGTCCGCCGCCGTCGTGCCGGGCGACACCTTCAGCTTCGGCGTCTATGGGGCTGGCTCAGCCGGTGGGGGCGTCTCTCTCTTTCCGAACCAGGACGTGACCTTCGGCACGACCAAGACTTACCCGGGGATCGGGGTCAACGGCCAAAACATCACGATTGCATCCAGTGAGGTGATCGGCGCCACGAGGACCACCGACACGATCACGGTCAGCACGCCGGTCGGCTTCATCACGACCGATACCTACCAGGGCACCACGATCAGCGAACTGGCGTTCCGGATCGGCGATTTTTACACCGGCTCGGACGCGCTGTTGTTACAACGATTCACCGGGATTCTCGATCTGCAGGGAAGCCTTAATTTTGTCGGCGGCACGCTGCCTCTCAATCCCGCGTTCACGATCGGAGACGATTTTCAGTCGTTTACGGCCAGCGAATTTATTTTCACCTCCTACGACGCAAATCCTCCCGCCGTCAGCCAATTCGGCGTCAATAGTTTCAGTTTCGTCCTGAATTATCCGAACGCGCCCGCAGCCGTGCCCGAGCCTTCCACGCTGGCGCTGGCTGGTCTCGGCCTGATCGGCGGCATGGTGACCTTGGTTCGCCGCCGACGACTCACAGCCTGAGATAGTGGTGTCTCCCAACCCCGACGCGAATCCTGTGGTCCTGGCCGCAGGATTCGCCAGGAAAGACTGATCTGTTCTTCCGGTTCCACCTCGCCCCAGAGAGTTTGCTTCTCTGCTCCACGACTTTATGCGCCCCGATTCACTTCCGAGTCATCGCTTGGCCCGGACTGACCGCCGTCGGCTTTTGGTGAAAGCCCCTCTCCTCGTGCTGGTCGCTTCCTTCAGCACCTCCGCGTTGCGCGCCGTACCCGCAAACCTCGCCCTCGGCTTGAAGGAGATGGCCACCGACTACCGTGCCGCCCGCACGAACGGAGCGAAGACGCTTGCCCACGCCCAGTTCTCGAAGCTGGCGACGAATTATCCCGGCGTCCGCACCGACGCCCAGGATCGGGTGCAGGTCGAGGTGGCGCTCGACGGGACCCGTTCCATGGAGGACGCGGCGGCTGCCTTCCAGGCCCAGGGCTGCGAGGTCACCGCCCGGATTCCCTGGTACCACCAGGGCTTGCTCTCCATGTGGATGCCGTTGGACAAAGCAGGGAAGATCGGCCGGACCGCAGGCGTGGACAGCGTTCGTCTTTCGCTCCAGCCGATGCACCACGCGGGCAAAGTCGCCGGCCAGGGCGCGAAGGTGCTCAATGCCCTCACGGCCCAAACCCGCTACAATACGCTCGGCGCGGGCATCAGCGTCGGCGTGCTCTCGGACAGCTACAATAATCTCCCCAGCAGTTACCCGGTCCGCGCCGCGCAGGATGTGGCCAGCGGCGACTTGCCCGGAGCTGGCAACCCGGAAGGGTATACGACTCCCGTGACGGTCGTGCAGGATCAGGTCGCCGGTTTCGACGAGGGCCGCGCCATGCTCCAGATCATCCATGACGTGGCCCCGGCCGCCAAGGAATATTTCGCCACGGCGGATGTCTCGGAAGCCAGCTTCGCCAGCAATATCACCGCCCTGGCGGCGGCCGGTTGCAACGTCATCTGCGACGACGTGTTTTACTTCGATGAGCCAATGTTTTCTGACGGCGTGGTTGCTCAGGCCGTGGACAAGGCGACGGCCGCCGGAGCCACCTACTTTTCGTCGGCGGGCAACGACGGCAACGACGGCTACGCAGCCACGTTCAACGGCGTGGCCAACAATGCGGCCTCGCAGGAGCTGCTTCTTTCTGAAGGCGGCATCACCTACGGAGCCCTCCCGGCTTCGGAATCCTCCGTCATCGCAAAATTCCACAGTTTCGGCACCAACCCGGATGGCACGCCGATCCTGGTCCAGAAGGTCCGGCTGACGAACGCCAACGGAGTCGGCAATGCCGGCACCACCATCTTCCAGTGGGACGATCCGAGCAGCGTGGCGCTGAACGGCGTCAAGCAGATCACCACCGACTACGACCTCCTCGTTTTTGCCGCGAATCCCAACGGCACGTTCGGTTATGCTTCCTCGAAGAGCGGCACGGCCAGCAATTTCGCCACGAACCTGCCCGTCGAACTTCCCAACGGCACGCTGGTCGCCGATTTCCAGTACGAGTTCGTCATCGTGTTGACCAACCGCGCCAACCCCAACGTCGGGGGGCCCGCGCGCGACCAGGCGACCCACATCCGTTGGGCGGTCGAAACCAACTCTTCGCAGATCGACGCCGATTTCGTCGGACCCAACAGCGTGAACAGTTTCGGCCACAGTTGCGCGGCGACTTGCGCCGGGACGGCGGCCTACGTGTACGACGCCAGCTACCTCGCGGCCAACCCGGTGTACACCCCGGCCATCGAACCCTTCAGTTCCAACGGACCGGCCACGATTTATTTCGACGCGGCGGGCAACCGTCTGGCCACGCCGGTCACGCGCAAACAGCCGCTCCTCTCCACGGTGGACGGCATCAACACCACGTTTTTCCCGCCCGAGATCAACGTTCCGGCCCCCGGGCCCGCCAATCCCAGCACCTTTGACACGGACGGCGACGGTTACCCGAATTTCTTCGGCACCAGCGCCGCCTCGCCGCACGCGGCCGGTTGCGCCGCTCTCATCCTCAGCGCGGCCAACGCCAACGGCATTGCCCTGACTCCCGCCGACGTGCGCTCGTTGATGTCCTCCACCACGCAGGGCCAGGGCGACCAAGACCCGACGGTCTCCAACGCCACCGCGGGCACGACGAAGTTCAGCGCCCGGGACCGCCACACTTATTCGGACCCCCGGGCCTTCACCATCACGTACAACGGCGCGGCGGGCACCACGCTCAATACCCTGAAGTTCGACCTGTCACCGGTGCCGGGCAACTTTGCCCCGGCGACCTACGCGGTGACGACCGGCGCGTCTGCCTCGGGAATCCCGGGCAGCGTGGGTCCAGCCATCACCGCTTCCACGGTGACGGCGGCGGATGGAGTGAGCGCGGGCACCTCCACTCTGACGCTGACGCTGGCGAATTTCGTCCCGGGTTCCACGCTTTCCTTCGGAGTGGCGCAGACGGTGGCGGTGGCGAGTGGCAATCACTACAGCCACGGCGACCAGCTTGCCGGTGCCACGGTGACCGCCACGGACAGCACTGGAACCGGCGCCACCGGGACGTTGGCCAACACCTACTCGAAGAAGTGGAACTACAAGAGCGGTTACGGC
>CAXUGY010000054.1:0-23412 GCA_964250695.1 uncultured Chthoniobacterales bacterium
GGCTGCTGCCATTGGGTCAGCGCGAGCACCTGCGCCATCGTGCTGCCCTCGATGATTTCCTCGATGTAATAACCGTTGTCCTCGTCTTCATCCAGAAAGACGTGGGCCTCCGTCACGCGACCGAAAAGGTTGTGCAAATCGCCCATGATGTCCTGGTACGCGCCGACCAGAAACAGGCCGAGATAATACGGCTCGCCGGGGATGAGCGTATGCAGGGGAAGGGTGTCCTTTACGTCTTGGAGGTCGATGAATTTGTTGATCTTGCCGTCCGAATCGCAAGTGATGTCCGCGAGGGTGGCGTTGCGCTCCGGCGATTCGTTGAGCCGGTGGATCGGCATGATCGGGAAAAGCTGGCCGAGCGCCCAGTGGTCGAGCAGTGACTGGAACACCGAGAAATTACAGAAGTATTGGTCGGCCAGCACGATGGATAAATCGCGCACCTCTTCCGGGATGTAGCGCATCCCTTCGTGGAAACGGACCACGTTGCGGGCGATCTGCCAGTAGATGCCCTCGACCTTGGCCTTGGTTTCGAGGTCGAGGAGGCCGAGGTCGAACATGGCCTGCGCCTGCTCCTTGTATTGCTGGGCGTCGTGGAGACCTTCCAGGCGGTTTTCCCGGCTGAGACCTTTCATGGTTTCGGAAATATCCTGCACCAGCTTGGCGTCTTTTTCGGAAACGTCGATGCCGTTGGCGCCGTCCTTTTCGATGGTGCCGAACGCCTCGATGACCAGCATCGAATGGTGGGCGACGAGGGCGCGCCCGCTCTCGCTGACGATGATGGGATGCGCGACTTTTTCGGAGTCGCAGACTTCCATGATGTTGTAGACGATGTCGCGGGCATACTCCTGGAGCGTGTAGTTGGTGGACGAATCGAAGGCCGTGCGCGAGCCGTCGTAATCGACGCCCAGGCCGCCGCCGACATCCATGTATTCGAGGTCGTGGCCCATCTTGGCGAGCTTGGCGTAGAACCGCGCGGCCTCGCGGACGGCGCGCTTGATGGTGCCGATGTCGGGGACCTGCGAGCCGACGTGGAAATGCACCAGCTTGAGGCAATGGGCGAGGTTATTTTCCTTGAGGTAATTGCTGCCCGCGACGAGTTCCGCCGTGGACAGACCGAACTTCGCGTTCTCGCCGCCGCTCGTGGCCCACTTGCCCGCGCCGCGCGTGTTCAGGCGCACGCGGAAACCGACCAGCGGCTCGACGTTCATCTCGCGCGCGATTTCCACGATCTGGCGCAGTTCCTCGATCTTCTCGATGACGAGGATGATCTGCTTGCCGAGCTTGCGGCCAAGGAGGGCGTTCTGGATGTAGATGCCGTCCTTGTAGCCGTTGCAGATGACCACGCTTTCCAGGTCGCGGTGGACGGCCAGCGCCGCGAAAAGCTCGGGCTTGCTGCCGCATTCCAGGCCGAAATGAAACTCGTTGCCCGCGTCGAGGATTTCCTCCACGACCTCGCGCAACTGGTTGACTTTGATCGGGAACACGCCGCGGTACGGCTTCTGGTAGCCCGCCTCGGCGATGGCGCTGGCGAACGCCTTGCAGATCGTCTGCACGCGGTGCCGCAGGAGGTCTTGAAACCGGATGACGAGCGGGAAGCCGAGACCCTGTTCGCGCGCCTCGTTGACGACCGCCATCACGTCGATGGCCGCGCCCTGGTTCATGAGCGGCGTGACCTGCGCGTTGCCCTGCGGATTGATCGAGAAATAACCCGCGCCCCAACGGTCGATGTTGTAAGCGGAAGTGGCGGAGGGGATGTCCCAGTCAATACCCGGTGTAATCATTGAATCGCGCACGGTAAAGCCCGTCGTTCGGTTTGCAATCCGTGGAATGTAAAAAATCCGCGCGGTTGGCGGCGGGGCCGGGCATTCCCCCGGGGGAGGGCCGTGTGATGCTAGGAGTTGATCCTGCCGTTGGTATCCTGTACAAGTGGGCGCCGTGGCCCTCACCCCTTCTGATCCAGCCCCGAAAGCCGCCCGCCCGCCACGCCATTGGTCGTGGTGGAAACGCTGGCTGGCGGGAGCGGGCATCCTGTTGCTCGTGCTGGGGTTGCTCTATCAACCCATCATCGTATTGGCGGTCAAGCTGCTCGCGCCGGGGTTGGCGGCGAAGCAGGGGCTGAAACTCAATGATTTCCAACTCGGCGGCACGTTCCTGACCAGTTTGCGGGTGGAGAATTTGCGCGTCTCGCCGACCCGGCCCGGCCCGGTAGAAAAGGCGAACGTCGGGAAATTGGAACTGCATTACAGCCTGCTCAAGCTGATCCGGGGCGGGGTGAACGCGGATTTCATCCAGAGCCTGACTCTGCATGACGTGGACGTGGTTTACGATCCGAGCAAATCGCCGCCGCCAAAGCCGAAAAAGAAGGAGCCGTTTTCGCTGCCGCCGTTGCCGCTGCCCGACCGGATCAGCGTGCGGAACGTCAGTTTTTTGATGCGGCCCGACACGCCGGAAGGCGCCCGGGCTTCGGGGCAGGCGGCGGCGGCCTCGGCGTATGTGCCTGCTCCGGCAGCGCCCGCCGTGGCTGGAGTGACCACCGCGACCGCCAGCCAGGGGTTGCTCGTGAGCGCGCTGACGCTCGAACTCGACCCGGAGCGCAGCGGCGAGTTCAAGGTGACGGAGGTGCGCATCCCCGGCGGGCCGGACCTGACCAACGTCCATGGTCTGACCAGCTACCGGCAGCGCGACCTGCAAGTGACCGACCTCACGCTCGCACCGGACCTTTATTTCCGCAGCCTGCACATCGACGGTTCCAAGCTGGAGCAACAACTTTTGGCGGTCTCGTTCGATGCCGATCTCTTCAAGGGCCGCGCGAGTGCGTCGATCCACACCAGGGGCATCGGCACGCCGCCCGAGGCCGGGGTCCAGATCGACATCGGGGGTTTGTCGTTGCCGTCGGTGAGGGATTTTCTCAAGCTCGCCGCGCCGGTGGAGGGAACGCTCGACAATCTCGCCGTGCGTTTCGACGGCAACACCAACCAGCCGAAAAGCTGGATCGGCAAAGTCGAAGCGCGCCTCGGCCATCCGTCGCTTGGCGGCACGGCGCTGGACTCCACCGGATTGCGCGTGACGTTCCGCAACGGTGCGGTGCAGATTGAAGAAGCGGGCGGCTCGCAGGGAGAAAATAAGGTCGCCCTGAACGCGAACATCACGCTGGCCGACAAGATGACGGACCTGCCGCGCTCGACGGGCCACGGGACGCTGCAAATCGACGCGCCGGATTTGACGAAACTGCCAGTCAAGCTGCCGCTGGAAATCGACGGCGGATTGCGCGCGGGCGGCGATTTTACGCTCGCGGACGGGAAACTGAGCACGACGCTCAAAGGACACGTGCAGGCGTTGGCCATCCCGGCGCAACGTCTCGGCGTGGCGGGCCTGGATTTCGCGTTCGACACGGCCAAGGTGCTCCCCGCTGACGCCACCGCCGCGCCGACCGCTCCCGGCGCGCCGCCACCGCCGCACCTGCCGTTTTACGACCAACTGCAAACGCGCGTGGCCGTGGTGGCGGATCAGGTGCGCTACGCCGATTACGCCGTTGACGGGGTGAAAGTCACGCTCACCACCGACCAGGAGAAGGTGAAGCTCGAACAGATCGAAATCACGCGCGGCAAAAATGTCGTCAACGTGGATGGCAGCTATCGCATTCCCGAAGATTTCTCCGCGTGGCAGAAACAACCGCTCGACGTGCGGCTCAACGCCGCCGTCCCGGATTTGAACGGGTTCGCCGCCGATCCAACGGCCACCGCGCCGCCGCTGCGAGGCCAACTCAACGCGAACGGCAGCGTGCAAATGCGCAACGGCGTGTACGGCGGCGGGTTCGATTTGCAGGCCCGCGACGTACAGGCACGCGGCGCGACGGTCCGTACTGCCGACGTGCTCATCGCGCTGGAAAACAGCCGCGCGACGGTCCGCACGGGACACCTCGTTTTCGACGACAAGAACGTGATCGATCTGAGCGGCAACGGATCGCTGCAAGCGCCGTTCCCGTTTGACGCCGGGTTGAACGTGGACCTCGCGGATCTCTCGCGGTTCAACGACGCGCTCGCCGCGAACGGCGTGAACAAACCACTCGCCGGGTCGGTGAAAATCGTGGCCAAGGCGGGTGGGCATCTCAACACCGCGCCTGACGCAAACGACCAGACCATCGACGGTTCGCTCACCATCACCGGGCGGGACCTCGCGGCGCAGGGGATCAAGATCGCCAGCGTGGATACGCAGGTTGACGTGGCTGGCAACCAGGCCGTCATCAAAACGGGACAGGTGCGTTTCGATCCAAAGACGGGTCTCGATTTCAGCGGGCAGGTCGACTTGAACGCGCCCCATACTTACGAGGGCAAGATCACCGGCGACGTGCCTGACCTCGGCGTGTTCACGTCGCTGCTGCAACCCGCCGAGGTGAAAGATAAGGTGGGCGGTTCGATCCATCTGGCCGGTCAGGCGAAAGGCCGCCTCGCTTCCAAACCCGAGGCCAACGACCAGGAAATCACCGGCTCGCTCGATCTCACCGCCCGCGATCTCCAGGCCAAGGGCGCGAAACTCGAACGGGCCGACGTGCAGATCGTCGCGGTCAACGATCAGGCGCTGATCAAGACGTTCCAGATTCACTATAACAATAAGAATACGATGGAGATTACCGGGCAGGCGGGTCTCAAGGCGCCGTATGATTACCAGGCAAATCTGAACGTCAACTTGCAGGATATCGCCGCGTTCTCGCCGTTGCTGCGCTCGCCGGAAGGGCGTCAAAACGCCAAGGCCGCCAAGATCGAAGCCGCCGCCGGGGCGACCACCCCGCCGCTGCACGAACTCAACGGCCCGCCGGGCCACAGCCAGCCGTCGAAGACCACCCTCATCACCAAGACCAAGACGCGCTCCGGCCCCGTCACGGTAGCGGTCAAAGGCGCGCCCACCGCCCCGGGCACGGCGGAGTACGTCACTCCTTCTACCCCAAAATTGGGTGGATCGCTGGTGGTACAGTGGCAGGCACAGGGTAATTTTGCCAAGGCGCCCAACGGACCGAAATATTCCGGCGGCGGCCGGATCGCGGCGCATCAGGTGGAGTTCAACACCGTCGGGCCGTTGGAAGCCAACATCGAAGGCAAGTATTCGCAGCAGATCGTCGATTTTCCGACGCTGTTCGTCGCGTCCAACGGGCTGGAATTTCGCAGCGTCATCGCATTAAAAGACGCGCTGGCCCGCGTCGATAAAATCTCGCTCAAGCAGGGACCGACGGAATTGCTCGCCGGTTACATCCAGATTCCGCTCGACCTGAGCAAGCTCTCCGCGCCGGACGGTCCGGTGGCCGACGTGGACAAGATCGACGTGAACATCGCGTCCAAGCCGCTGCCGCTCGAAACCCTGTTCGGCAGCGTGGACAAAACCGCCAAGGCCGCGCCGCCGGTGCGGGGCACGGTGCAGCTCCAGATCGACGCGCACGGCAGTCTTTCGAAAATCGTCGCCGACGTGAAAGTCGCCGCGCGCGGAATCCGCGGCACGGAGATTCAAAACGTGAAGCCGGTGGACGCCGACCTCGCGCTCACGCTGCACGACAACCGGCTCGACCTCGACACCAGCGTGCGCCAGCCGCAAATCCAGCCGCTGACGATCAAGGGCAACCTGCCCGTGGACCTGCGCGCCATCGCCCAGAGCAAGCAGTTCGACCCGAGATCGCCCGTGACGCTGAGGATCAACCTGCCGCGCGCCGACCTGGGTTTCCTGGCGGGAGCGACCAGGGCGATCCGGTTCATCCAGGGCACGGCGGCGGCGGACATCCGGGTGAGCGGCACCATCGAAAAACCGACGCTGGCCGGGTCGGCGGACCTCAACATCGCGGCGGCCCGGGCGGAGAGCATCACGGTGCCGTCCATCCGTGATTTCGCGGCGCGGCTGGCGTTCACGGAAAAGGAGCTGCGCATCGACCGGTTCGCGGGTGAGATCGGCGGCGGCAAACTCAACGTGGGCGGACGCGTTTCCTTTGCCAAGCTGAGCGAGCCGGTGCTCGACATCACGGCCAGCGCGCGCAACGTGCTCGCCGTGCGCGACGACAACCTCACGGTGCGCGTCAACGCGGACGCAAAACTCGCCGGACCGCTGGCCACAGCGAGCCTGACCGGCACCGTCGGCCTGACGAAGAGCCGCTACCTGAAGGACATCGACATCGTGCCGATCAACCTGCCCGGCAAACCCGCGCCCGCGCCCCCGGCGGCGGCGGCGTCCAGCGCACCGGCCTCCTTCGGCGTCGGCTCGCCGCCCGTGAGCCGTTGGAGCCTGAACGTCGCCATCCGCACGGACGACCCGTTTTTCGTGCGCGGCAACCTGGCCAACGGCACCGCGCTCGTCGATCTGCACCTCAAGGGCACCGGCGGCAAACCGCTGCTCGACGGCAACGTCAACATCCAGAACCTCGTGGCGTCGCTGCCGTTCAGCCGCCTGGAGGTCAGCGACGGCAATATCCTCTTCACCCCGGACCAGCCGCTCAATCCCGCGCTCAACCTGACCGGCACCTCCACCATCCGCAACTACCTCGTGACCGTGTTCATCACCGGGCGCGCCAACGACCCGAAGGTCACGTTCACGAGCGACCCGCCGCTGGCCCAGGAGCAGATCGTTTCGCTGCTCGCCACCGGCGCGACCACCGACGAACTCGCGGGCAGCGGCGAGGCATTGGCGGGCAAGGCGACCCTGCTCGTCCTGCAAGACCTCTACCGCCGCACGTTCAAACCCAAACATACCAGCATGAACGCCGAGCCGCAGTCCACGCTGTCCGACCGCCTGAACCTCAACGTCGGCGATACGGGCCCTGCCACGGGTAAGCAACAGGTCGGGGCAGCCTACAAGATCACCGACCAGGTGCAGTTCGTCGCCGATCTGGGCATCCAGGGCGACCTGCGCGGACGCGTCAAATATCTGATCCGCTTTCGATGAAGTTTTCCTTCCGTCACTGTTCCGGGTTACTGGCAAGGTGGACCATGCTCGCCGCGCTGGGCGTGCTGCTCGCGTCCTGCCAGCTTTTCCGCCCCCGGCACCAGGAAGGCGCAGCCACCTCGACCCAGGCGGGCGACGTGACGGTGCAATTCGTGGGCGTCACCGGTTTCACCGAGGCCGACCTGCGCGACGCGCTTTTCGATCCGCTCGACTCCATCAAAAACGAGGGTCTCAGCAACGCGACGGCGGACGATGCCGCCTTTTTCCTCGAATTGTTCTACCGCAAGAACGGCTACTCGTTCGTCAGTTCAAATTACACGATTATCGACGGCAAACACCTGCAACTCAAGGTGGAGGAAGGTCCGCTGGTTGTGCTGGGTGACATCCGTTTCATCGGCAACGATCACTTCAAGGACCCGTCAAATTTCCAGCAGTACATCATCGGCCAGACGCGCGAACGTTTCCCCGCCTCCCGCAAGGATTTGCCCTACGTCGATACCGACGTGCAAAAAGGCACGGACCTCGTCCAGCGGTTCTACCTTTCGCAGGGTTACCTGGAAGCGCGGATCGGCCAGCCGACGGTCGAATACGTCAGCAACCGCACGCGCGCCAACCTGACGATCCCCATCGTCGAAGGGAACGCCTACCGGTTTGGCCGCGTGACGCTCCAGGGGCCGTTGGTCTTCCCGGAAAAGGAAGTGCGTGGGTTGATCGCCGACCAGATTCCGCTGCCCTATACCCGGCCACGGGTCGATGCCATGCAGCGCAAGCTGGAGGATTATTATAAGAAACACGGTTATTTCACCGCGACCGTCACGGCGAACAGCGACCCCACCACCGCCGGCCCGGGCAACCGGGTGCCGACCACTTACCTCATCCAGCCAGGGCCGCTTTACCACTTCGACGGCGTGCGCATCGTGGGCACGGATCGTTTGAAGCCCGAGTATTTGCGCAACCGTTTCCGCCCGCTTTCGGGCAAGGTATACGACCCCAAGGCGCTCGACGACATCTACCAGTTGATGATCCGCACCGGCCTGTTCGCGCAGTTGAAGGTCGATCCGGCGCCGCAAGCCGACGACACGCTGCGCCTGGACATCGGCGTGAAGGAAGCGAAGTCGCGCGAACTGGGTTTCTCGCTCGGGTACGGCACGTTCGAGGGGCCGATCTTCGGCTTTGAAATCCGCGACCGCGATTTCAACGGGACCGGGCGGCCCATCAGCTTTTCCTTCGATTATTCCACCCGCACGCTCAGCGGTGAATTGCTTTACGTTGACCCCAATTTGTTCGAGAGCGACTACGAGATGCGGGTGCGCATCGACGCGTTGACCCGCGACTTGACCGCTTACAAAAAGCAGCAGTACGGCGCGCAGGTCGATCTGAGCCGGGCCATCACGAAGCAGCTTCGCGTCCGCGCATTCGCCGAGGCGGATCAGGTCAAGATCACCGACCACGCGGTGCAAAATTTCCAGCTCGGGTTGCCCGAATACACCGCGACGGCGCTGGGCGGCACGGCCACTCTGGACCTGCGCGACAACCCGGTGGCGCCCACGCGCGGGTTGATCACCGGCGGGACGTTCGACGTGGCGAGCAAATCGTTCGGCGGCGATTTGAACTTCGTGCGGGCGACGGGCCGCCTGACGTATTTTCTGCCCATCGGCAAGAAGGGGCTTTTCATCATCGGGGCGCGGGCGGGCGTCATCCAGCCGTTCGGATCGACCGCCGGGACGATCGACATCAACAAGGACGACGATCCCAAGACGCCGCCGGTGGCGGGAGGGCCACGCCTGCCGATTGACGAACGTTTCTTCATGGGCGGGAGCACCAGCGTGCGGTCCTTCGTCGAGCGGGAACTCGGGCCTTACGATGGCCGCTCGAAACAACCCATCGGAGGTGAAGCGTTCACTTTGTTCAACGCGGAATATCAGTTTCCGCTGTTCCTGGCCGATCTGAAAGGCGCTGTGTTCGTCGACGCGGGCAACCTGCGCGCGAAGGCGGACCAGATCGGGCTGACCGACGAGCGTTACGCCATCGGCGCGGGCATCCGCTACAACCTGCCCATCGGACCGCTGCGGATCGACTACGGCGAAAATCCCAGCCCCAAGAACAAAGAATATACCGGGGCATTCCATTTCAGTTTCGGGTTCGCGTTTTGAGTTTTTTATTGCCATCGACCAAACCGGCATCGTGGCCACGGTCGAATTTTCTGACATGGGAGGTGATCATATGCCGCCAGGAGACAAATCGAAGTACACCGACAAACAAAAACGCAAAGCCGAGCACATCGAGGAAGGCTACGAGAAGCAAGGCGTCCCGAAAACTGAAGCTGAAAGCCGCGCCTGGGCCACGGTGAACAAACAGGACGGCGGCGGCAAGAAACCCGGCGGTTCGGGCCGCAAGAAAGCGGCGTGAACCGGGCGGCGTTCCTTCTGCGAACCTCGCACTTTCTTCACGGCAGCCCAGTCCGCGCTTGATTTCTGCTAACATGATGTTAGTAAGCGGCGCGGCGGTCTCGATCTCTTTGCTTTGAGTAATTCGCACCGAAAGAAGCTGGTAAGAAAACTGAGCGTCGTTGCCCGGGCGCGGAAAACCCGACCCAAGACGCCGCGCAAGAAACCGGTCAGCCCCCGGGCGGTTCTCCCACCTCACCCGTTGCAGAGTTTGCTGCGAGCGGCAGGTTTCGCCGCGCGCAAACACCGAGGACAGACGCGGGCGGACAACCAGACGCCGTATTTTTCGCACGTTGCCCGCGTGACGTTGATCCTTTCCCATGTCTTCGGAGTGGAGGACGAGGCGATCCTGACGGCGGCCCTGTTGCACGACACCTTGGAAGATACGGCGACCGATTACGACGAGATCGCCGAGCTTTTCGGCACGCGGGTAGCGGACGATGTCGTGTCGTTGACGAAAAACGTCATGCTGCCGAAAAAGGACCGGGAGGAGGATTACGTGCAGCGTCTGAGCGGGGCATCCGAAGCGGTCATGATCGCCAAGATGGCCGATCTTTACGACAATCTCAGCGACCGGATTCATTCGCCCAAGCTGCGAAAAACCGCGGCGACGGCGGAACGTTTGCTGGGGATTTTCGCGCCGCGTTTGAAGTCCCGGCTCGGGGTGGCGGCCCACCACAAACTGAGTTTGCTGCTGGACGAGGTCAAATCTCTGCGACCCGCGTTGGCGAAGGCAAAAATGCCCAGGTGATCTGACGCTCTGTTTCCGGCGGCCACGTCAAAGCACCATCAGTAGGATGATGAGCTGGCCTTGCCCGACGAACGGCCCACGGATGAACAGCGGACGCTCGCGGTTCAACTTCACCTCTGCTTCGACGAGCACCCGGTCTTCGTCGAGCAGCTTCAGACCGAGCGCATACCCGCCCGCGACCGGGTTTTTCGTGTCTACCCGCAGGAAGAATTGACGGCTCGGTACCAGCCAGTCTTCCGTGCCTTTGGTGACCACCTTGCGCTTACGGCCGAGCACGCGAAACTCGTTGTACCCGAACACGGCACGCAAATTGGCGGCCTGGGTGCGCAGTTCTTCGGGCGGAGGCGGGGGATGGTCCGCGTTGGTCGCCAGGATCAGCGCGCCGTAGAGCGTGTCTTCCTGCGCCTGCGCCGGGATGATCCCGGCGATCCACATCACCGCCCCGCAGACAACCTTCGCCACAAAGAGGGCGCGCTTCGGCGACCCCGGCAAGGCTGGAACGACCATGAGCAAACTTCGCTTGGAGGGGAAACCCGGCTGGCAGGCTAGGGCTGCGCGCTTCCCGCCGGGGCAGGTGCGGCGTTCGCGGGGGAATCACCCGGAACGGTGGGCATGTAATCCAATCCGTTGATCCAGAGCACGTTGACGTTTGGGTCCTTGTATTGCAACGGGGTGGCGGAAGTGCCCGTGGACGCGGCGGGACCTTTAAACACCTGGATGTCGGCGTTCAGATCGACCGGCCGCGGGTTCGGCGCGGCTAATGCCAGTTCGGAACCGGAGGCGCGGCGTGGGGAAGGCTGGACTGCCAATGCATCCGTCGTAGGTGGCGGTGTGCCGGTCTGCGCCGCCGGTTGCGCGGGAGGTGCGTTCAACGCAACCTGCGGCGCCGGGGCGGGGGCGTGCGGCGGCATCATGCCGTAGTAGAGCGCCGTCGCCACGAAAAGCGAGGCCGCGCCTAATCCCGCCAGCCTGGCAAAAGGCCACGTGAAAATCGAACCGCGTGCCTGCCGCGCCTCCGCACGGCGACGGTCCGAGTTGCGCTCGGCGTCGATGCGTTCACGCAACTGGTGGCTGAAGAACTCGGCGTTCGTCATGGCCGGAGCCTTCAAATGGGTCGCCAGCAACCGGTGCAAACGACCAGCGGCGTCTTTGTCGGCGCGGGCCTCGCCAGCCGAAGCGCGCCGCGAAAGCTCCAGCTCGAAGGAGGTCAACGCCGGGCCTTCCAACTGGTTGTCGATCCAGGCAGTGTAGCGTTCTTCAAAAGTTTTCATAAACGTCCTTCAAGAGGGTTTGGAGCTTCTTGCGTGCGTAAAACAACCGGCTCATCACCGTGCCGATGGAGCAGCCCACCGTTTCGGCGATTTCGTGGTACTGGAGGTCCTCCATTTCCTTGAGCAAAATGACGGTGCGATGCTCGGGCGAGAGTTTGGCGATGGCGGCGTCGATGCGCTCTCGCACCTCCATCCGCTCCATTTTTTTGAGGGGCAACGGCTCGCTTTTCGGGGCGAGGTCGCTGCCGGGTTCGAGGTCCTGTAGACCGATGGTGTCGTCGAATTCCTGTCCGCTGGTGATTTGCTTTTTGCGTAGCCAGTCGATGGCTACGTTGGTCATGATCCGGTAGAGCCAAGTGTAAAAGCTCGACTGGAAACGGAACCGGTCAATCGACTTCCACGCCTTCAAAAAACCGTCCTGCGCCAGGTCCCACGCGTCTTGTTCGTTGTGGACCAAGTGATAGATCATGGCGAAGACTCGGCTGCGGTATTTCGTGACCAGTTCGTCGAAAGCCTTGTCCTCGCCCGCCTGACACCGCCGCACGAGGGCGAGGTCATCCGGTTCCGTTTCCGGCGCAGACCGGGACACACTTTCTCCTTTGAACTGGTCTGACGATGCCGATCCGATCTCCATTCAATAAATATTCAGCCGAACGGAGAAATGTGTTTCGGAGGCGCAAAATGACCCGCTCCCCACTACGTGTAGACCGATTTCGTTAATGCCCGCTACCGTAACGGCGGCGCCATTCATCCCGGTGGTGACCCATCAGCGAAATGATGCCGTCACGCACCTGAAAAATCCGCGCGCGCAAATCCTGCACGCCTTCGTGATCGAGCAACTGCTCCTGCTGGCATTGGGCGGAGGCGTCCAAGGCGTTGGTCACGGCTTTCAACGCCCGCTTGAGGTAGGCGATGGTCATGCCGATTTCATCGACATCGTCGTCGGAAAGGGCGGCGGCCAGCTTAACGTTCGCCAGCGTGGAACTGGTCATCAGCCGGACAACCGCCGGGTGTTGGGCGATGGGGTCGTGCTCATCGAACATGCCGTCCACATGGACCGCCAACGCGCTGGCGGCCTGGTAGAGCGGGTGATTGTCGTGGCGGCTGACAGCGGCTTTCACCGCGTCCTCGTCCTCGTTGTCCTCCTCGTCATCGGCGAGATCGTCGTCCTCGTCGTCGAGCAGATCGTCGTCCTCGAACTCGTCTTCGGTTTCGTCCTCGTCGTCCGCTTCATCCTCGGAGTCTTCTTCGTCGCCGTTGGCATCTTTGGCCGAACGCGGCTCGTTGGCGGTGAAGAGGACATCCAGATCAGCGGTCCAATCCTTGCCGTTCTCGTCCAGCAGATGGTGCCAGCCCATCTCCCGGGCGATGATCTGGTCGCGGTTGGGGTCGTCCAGGTACTTTTCGAGCAGTTCCATGTATTTTTCGGTCTTGCGATCCTGCTGCTGGAGAAAGCGTTCCCAGTCGTATTCATCCCAGACCCGTTCCTCGCTGCCACCCGACTCGAAGTGATGATCGGCCATAAAGAGGAGAACTTTAGCTTACTCCCGGCTCGGGTGCAAGGAGTTGCCGGTGTCCGGCCCGAGAGGAGCCGCGCGGGTTTCGTTTTCGTTTTGCGTGGATTCGCGCATGTTGCTCTTCACGTTCCTATGAAATTGCTTCTGATTGACGGCAGTTATTATGCTTACCGCTCTTTTCATGCCATCCGGGGTCTGACGAATTCACGCGGCGAGCCGACGAATGCCATCTTCGGTTTCGCCAAGACGGTGCGCCGGATGATCAAGGATTTGCGCCCCGATCTGGCGGCGGTGTGTTGGGACCAGGGGCTGCCGTCGCGCCGGACGGAACTCCAACCGGAATACAAACAGCACCGTTCCGAGATGCCGCCCGAGATGGTGCCGCAAATCCCGTTCATCCGTGAGCTGGTGCCCAAGCTGGGGTTGCACGGCGTCGCGCTGCCCGACACGGAGGCCGACGATCTGATGGCGTCCTATTCCTGCGCGGCGCACGCCCGGGGCATGGAAGTCATCCTGGCCACGAACGACAAAGACCTGCTCTCGCTGGTTGAAGACGATATCCTCGTCTACTCGACGGCCAAGGCGGACCTCAAATCACCCGAAGAAATGTTCACGTTGCTGGACCCGGCGGCAATTTCCAAGAAATGGGGCGTCGCCCCGGCGCGCATCCTCGACGTGCTCGCGCTCAGCGGGGACGCCAGCGACAACATCGCCGGGATCGCGGGGGTGGGGCCGAAGACCGCCACGACGTTGATCCAGAACGCGGGTACGCTCGATGCGTTGCTGGCGGACCTGGACGCGGTCAAGAACGAGAAACTGCGGGCCAAGCTCATCGAAGGGCGCGCGCAAATCCTCCAGAACCGGGAAATGGTACGGCTGGATACCGACCTGTCGCTGCCCGTGCCGCTGGACGAGTTGGTGATCGCGCCGCGCTACGACGAACTGATCGAGGCGTTGGAATGGTGCGAGTTCCGCTCCCTGCTGGCCGAGGTGCGCGCAGAGAAGAAAGCCGTCGCCAGCGGCAAACCAACGGCGGTGCAGGACGATCTGTTTCCGTTTTGAGAAGGAACGAATCCACGCTCATCATTTGAGCGGCTTTCCTCGTTCCCAAGTTGTACTTGGGAACGAGGAAAAAAGCTGTACTTGGGAACGAGGCAAGTACAATTTGGGAACGAGGAAAACGATGGGAGCGGCGACGCGGTAGTGAGAGCTGGAGTACGTTGTTAGGCTTTTGGGTGGAGCTTGTAATAACAAGGAACATCTTTGGTAGCGTTCGGCGGGCCACTCCAGTTCTTCTTCGCGTAGGTGAGCGTTTCGCGGTCAAGGATGGCGCTGCCAGAAGACTCAATGATGGTCGCGGATGCCACACGGCCATGTGCGTCAAAGGTGGCTCGGGCTGTAAGACGCGCTTGGTTGTGAGAATCGACGCTCCGCAAAATTCCCTGAGTGTGGGTAGCGGGGTGCTGTTGTTCAATCGCACACCCAGCGCAGAGCAGCAGCCCGGCCAGACCAGCCAGACAAGGAAAGTTCTGCATGTGTGAAGACGTGTGAGATGTAAAGCCCAACCATCTAGTCGGCCTTACTCACCGGGCTTGTCGTCCGAATTTTTCGCTTGGCCAAGCGCGGTGGCCTGACTCGCCACCACTTGCCATTCACCATTGGCTTGACGCACGAAAACGTCGGTCCAACGGTAGGCGATGGGCGTGGGGTTCCCGGTGTCGGCGGGGCTGAAGGTGGTCTGGCCGGTCAGGATGGCGGCGTTGCCGTAAACGTGCGCCTTCATGTCGCTCAACTTGAAAGCGATCTTTTCGCCGCCCTGCTTGGCCTCCGCGATTTCGTCCTGCTTGGTGGTCAGCTTGCCGGTGGAATCGGTGAACGTGAACCCGTCCGCCTCCACTTTTTCGAGGAAGGCAACATCGTGTCGCGCCTCGGCCTCGCACCACTTTTCTTCGAGGTCCAGGACCGCCTTTTCCGCGTCGTCGGGTTTCGCGGTGGCTTCCTTGAAGGCCACTTCAGTTTTGAGGGAGGCTTTGCCGTCGCCGTCCAGCTTGCACATGGGGCAGCAGCCACCGGCGGCGGGCGCGTCCTGCGCGGAAACTTGCACGGCACCGAGCACCAAGGCGAACCACAAGGAAAGGCAAAATGTTTTCATGGAAAACATTCTTTACGGGCGAGCGGCAGGCGAGTCAAACGCGGCGGCGGGCCGGGCGGGGGGGAGCACGCGATAGCACAGTTGCCGCGAAAGCAACCAGCGCACCCCGAACATATCGACCGTGGCACGCAGGGCGCGGTTGCCCAGGCCGTATTTGCTCACGCCGAACTGGCGCGCCCGGTGGTTGACCGGGATTTCCACCAACCGGTAGCCCGCTCCCTTGACCAAAGCAGGGATGAAACGGTGCATCCCGGTGAACGGCACGAGCGCGCCGACGCACTCGCGGCGCATGGCCTTGAGCGTGCAGCCGGTGTCGCGCACCCCGTCGCGGGTGAACCGGCTGCGCACGAAATTCGCTACCCGGCTGGTCAGGCGTTTGACGACCGTGTCCTTGCGCTTGGCGCGGTAGCCGCAGACGAGGTCCGCCGCGCCGCGTTCGATCTCGGCGAGCAGGCGCGGAATGTCGGCGGGATCGTTTTGCAAATCGCCGTCGAGCAGCGCCACGGCCTCCCCACGCGCGGCGTGCAGCCCGGCGTACATGGCCGCGCTCTGCCCGGCGTTGCGCTCGAACGCCAGGACCCGCACGCGCCCGGCAGCATCGAGCGCGATCCTGGAGCGGGTCCCGTCGCGGGAGCCGTCGTCCACGAACACAATCTCGTAGTCCAGTCCGGCGAGGGCGGCCGCGAGTTCGCGCTGGAGGATGGGCACGTTTTCCTCCTCGTTGTACAACGGAACGACGACGGAAAGCGCGGGGACGGATGACATGGAACGGGGATTAAAGATCGAGACCGCGATAGTTGAAACACGCGTAGATGCGGACGTGGCGCAAGGGCTGGCCGCGCCTTTGGATCTCGTACTGCGCGACGAGACTGCATTCCTCGAAACCGCTCTCGACGGCGTCGGGCAACTGGCGGTGGCGTTCGTCGTCGGTGACGAAAAGCGCGCTGTGGCCCACGAACGGGCTGCTGCCGACTAACCGGAACTCCTCTTCCGCCGTCGTGGGCGTCGGCGCGTCGGCGGGGGCCGGGCGCACCGTGACCTGATCGTACCCCGGCCAGAAGGAGAATTGCGTCTCCATGTTCTGCGATTCCGGCAGGTAAACCGGCGGGTGGCCGGGTCCCTGGACCGGGCGGGCAGGCAGGTAGAAGTTCAGTTCGGCGGCGAGTTGGTAGCGGTTGGCGATGAGGAAGACCGGCGCGCCGAGGTCGCGTTCTTCTTCTTGGCGGAAGGCGGCGATGCGCTGCGCGGTGCTGCGCCAGCCGAGCAGGCGGGCGGTCGGGTCGCGCTCGTAGGACCAGGGGATCGCGCAACGGCGGGCGAGGTCCGTATCGACCATGAACACGCTCATCAGCAGCGCGACGCTCAACGCCGCGACGGCGTAGACCGCGACGGGTCGGCTGCGTTGCGCCCGCGCGTGCCAGAGCGCGGCGGCGAACACGCACAGGCTGACAAAACCCGGGGCCGTCCAGTTCGGTTCCCCGGCGGTTTTGAACGCCAGGAGGGTGTACATCACGATCAACGGCAGGCTGAACGCGAGCAGAAAACGCGCTTTTTCGACTTCCGGTTCCAGGGCATGCGCGGTCTCCCCGGCGGCGAGAGAAACGCGGCGGTGCGGAAAAGCAGCGCGCCAGCCCCAGAAAAGGGACACGACCAACCCTACAAAGACCAGCGGCGAATAGACTCCGATGTGCGCCAGCAGGAAATTGGTGAATTCCTTGAACGGCTGGTCGAAGGCGGTGCCCAGCTTCCCACGGTCGTGCAGGTGATTGAAGGTGATCCAGGCGTGGCCAGCGTTCCAGAAAACCGGCGGCGACCCGACGACGACCGCGACGAGAACCGCCAGGTAAAACCCCACCCGCCGGAACTCCCGCCGCCAACGCGGCACCAGCGCCATCGCCAGCGCGAAGCAGAGGATTTCCATCGCGTTGGTGTATTTGGAAAGAAAACCCAGCCCGATGCAGAGTCCGGTAAGGAGCCAATAGGGCAGGCGGACCCGGCGGCGTTCGAGGGCCAGCCAACCCGTCAGCATCGCCACCGACCAGAAGAAAACCGAGAGCGGATCAATGGTCATCAACAGCGAACCGGCCTGAAAGATGGGGATCAGGTTGAGCAACAGGATCGCCCACGCCGCCGGGCCGTCGCCGTAGAGCCGACGCGCGAACCCGAGCAGCGCCACGCTCGTGCCCAAGGCGAAAAGCGGGCTGAGAAAGCGCACCCCGAACTCCGTCGCGCCGAAGAGGGCCGTGCCCAGCCGGATCGCCATGGCCACGCCGGGTCCCTTGCTGTAATAGCCCCAGTCCAGCCGTTCGCTCCACATCTGGTAATAGGCTTCGTCGGGCGAGAGTTCCACGCGGCCGATGTACGCCAGTCGCAAGGCGGTCAGCAGCAACAAAAACAGCAAAAGCCGACGGATGACGGGCGACATGGGGTTGCCTAATGAGAGACGGGACGCCGGGCCGCTTCAAGGAGAATGATTTTCCGCCGCGTCGGCTGGCCAGCCGAGGGCGGCACGCAGGCGCGGGAACCGCGGGGTATCGTGGCGGCGGGACCACCAGCGCACGAGGGCAGCGGCGGCCAGTACCCAGCCCGAGGCGAGCAAGGCAGACGCGAGCACGTCGCTCGGCCAGTGCGCGCCGACGTAGACCCGCGACCATCCGACGAGCGCGGCGGCGAGGAAATACCACGCGCCGCGGCGGCGGTAAAAGAGCGTCAGCAGGGTGGCGGCGCAGAAGTTGTTCGTCGTGTGGTTGGACGGAAAGGAGCGGCCCGCGCCGGGGGGTATCGCGGCGACGGACGCGCCGGAGGAAACCTTCACGTCCAGCGGGTGGAACAGGGCCAAGAAGCGGGGGCGGGCGTGGTGGTCGAGATCGACCTGCCGCACGCCCGGCGTCGATTGAAAGGGGCGGGGACGCTGAACCAGATGTTTGAGCGCGTCGCCGATCAGCACGTCGTTAATGGCCAGCGTTAACGCGAGACAGAGGAGGAAGCCGCGCGCGCGGGCACGTCCGCGCCACGCGACCAGCACCATCAGGACGATCAAGAGCGGCAGCCACAGGTCGAGCGAGGACGCCGCCGCCATGATCCGGTCGAGCGTCGGGTGGGTCCAATCCCGGTTGATCAGAAAAAAAAAGCGTTGGTCCATGGAACGGTTGGCGACCACGAGGATGACGGACCCGGTGCGCGGGTGAAAGCTCGTTTTGCAAAGCGGGGTGGCCGGGGCATCTTGCTCCCGATGATCCGAACTTTTTTCCCGGAGTGGCGGCGAGGGTGGTTTGCGGCGCTGGCGATCTTTCTGGCCGGTGGTCTCGCCCATGCCCAGCAGACGGACCCTGCCTCGCTGACGGCGGGCGATATCCTCCGCACCGTGCGAGAGGCTCAGGGGAACCGTCACGAGGCGCTCGACGGGCAACTCCGCAACGATGAGGACGGCAAGACATTCCCCTTCCGGTTAGTCTCTGATGGGGCGGTGGTGCGCTATCAGTTCAGTGGCACGCCGCCGACCGCCGTGCAGGTGCGCTTCAACGAGGAGAACTCGGAACTGCAGGAATCGACGGGTGGCACCACCGAAAAGCTGACCCCGGCCAATTTTGACAAAACGATCCTCGGGACCGACCTGGCCTACGAGGATTTGGCTCTGCGGTTCGTCTACTGGTCGAAGGCGACCCTGGAAGGCGAAGACACGATCAAGCTGCGCCCCTGCTGGAAATTGCGCCTCAACGCGCCGGGCCGCCGCACGCAGTATTCCAGCGTCAACCTGTGGGTGGACCGGGAAAGCGGTGCGCTGATGCGGGCCGACGCCTACGATTGGCAGGGCAAACAGATCAAGCGGTTCGAGGTCATCAGCGGTCAAAAACTCTCCGGCAAATGGTATCTCAAACAGATGCGGGTCGAGAGCCTGGACCCCGGCACCGATCATGTAAAATCACGCACCTACCTGGAAATCAAGGGGCTGGCGAAATCATGAAACTGCCATTTTTTGCCGCCATTCCTGGTAGGCGAAAGGCGAAATCTCGGAGGGCTTGATTTCGCTGCGCCCACCCCAGAAAACGTTCGTGTAGGAAACCGGGATGCCGATGGCGCGGAGGTGGTCGTCGATGGCTGCTTTATGCGCCAGGAGCCGGTCTTTTTCCGTGCCGTGGGCGACCGCCATGATGTTGACGTTACCGAACTCAGGGCCACCCTCGCGCCAGTAGCAGTGGGTCAGGATGAGGTGACGGCCCACCTCGCCGCCCGCTTCGATCTCGCGCCCAGCGGGGACGGCCCAGTGGAACAACGCGTTGAACCGGGTCACTCGCACGCCGGTTTCGCTGGGCTTGACGTGTTCGAGAAACGTCGAAAAACGGCCGATGAGCTTGCGGGCTTGGAGATCCCTGGCGACCGCGCAGAAAGCGTCGAAACTCACGCCGGCCTCGCGGGAGCGGGCGATCCACGGGGATTCCGCGGTGATCTCGTCGGGCGACAACTCGCGTTTGAGCGCGAGGAGCACCCGCCATTCGCGCTCGTCGAGTTCGACGGCTTCGACACGGGTGATCTCCGCCGGTCGGTCGGCGCGCGCTCCGGGTTCGATGGTCTTGCGCCGGACGTGGCCGACGCCCAGCACGAAAATGCCCTTTGCCGGCATGAGCAGGAACCCCTCCGCGCCGACGATGCCGGTGAGCAGTTCGCCGTGCTCCTGGAGGGAAAAGCCGCGCGGGACCTTGAGGGTGGTCCAGAGTTTGTAGTCGCTCCCGGCGGTGGCGGCGTCGGTCGAGCGCAGCACGACGTGTCCGCTGAACGGGTCGTCTTTCGACATGAAATCGAACGCGGCGTCGAGCCGGGCGGGGGGCACTTTCCAGGCGACGAGCGCGCCGGAAGCGAGGTTGGTCGCCAGCAGGGTCTGGCGCACGCGGCGCACCGTCCCGGCGGCGAGCATGGCGCGGATGCGGGTGAGCACGTCGGGCAGAGGCACGCCGCTGAGTCCGGCGATGGCCTGGAAAGGTTCCGGGACGAAACCGGCGATTTTATCCTCGCTGACCGCGAGGATTTGCGCGTTGAGCGGGTCGTTGTGTTCGACGGGGCAGGCGGGGTCTAAAACGGAGGCATCCACGCGCAAAATATCCCGCAAGTGCGGCCCGAGCACACGTTTTATTTATCGGCGCGGCGAAACTCCGCCATCTGAGGAGCAAGCATGCGGTCTTGCCGCTCTGCGTGCAGCGCCTGGGAGGGTTGCCTGTTTTTGTGAATGGGTTGTTCTCTCTCACGGTTTGGCTCCGCAGGGAAGTGAATCGTACCTTCCGCACGGCCCCGGGTGCCGCCAGCAGCGTGCTCAGCCACGCCCTGGTAGTGGTCTTTCGATAAATGACTGGCGGAAACAACCTCGGCGATGCTGCGTGATGGGACGCCAATCATCATTGGCAGTGGAAGCCGCGCCAAGCTGCGCGGCCTGTGGCGCGAGCGTATCGTCAAAAACGGCAAAAACGTCTGTGGCCAGCAACCATTCCGCTGCCGGACTGGCGGAGTGTGCTGGGTTGGCACGGCCCGTCACTGCGGCGAGTTCCCGGAGGGCGTGAATCTTGTTCCCGGCGTTGCGCGAGATGTATTCATTGGTAGCGACCTTGGCCTGTACGAAGGCGTCGATTTCTTGGGCGAGCACTGCTGCCGGGGCGAGTTCGGGGGGGCTGGCGGATCTCCAGGGCTTTCTGGACGGCCTCTCCATCGTCGGCGGTCCCCAAGCTGTGGAAGTGCTTTTTTTCCGTGCAACCGCTCAGTGAGCCAAAAAGTCTTGCCACCGAGATAAAATCCGGTAACTTTCCAGCTTGATGCAGCCCGTTTCATGCGCCTGTCAGGTCGCACACGACACCCACCGGGTGTCCATTGTAACCAAACGTGTGACAACGGGGTTCTTTGCGGACCTACAGAGGTGCATCTTCCAGAGTAAGCGCGGTTAGCTCAGTGGTAGAGCACTACCTTGACACGGTAGGGGTCACAGGTTCGAACCCTGTATCGCGCACGCTATAAAATCCTTCGAAGTAGCTCACTCCACGAGGGATACGCTTCGTGGGTGTTCGTGCTGATGGTGACGCATGAAAACTCGAAGATACGGGTATTAGTTGAAAAAAGTGGCAATGGTTGCCATTTTGTCAGATGACAAAGAAAGCATTTCGGATCAAACCGTATGCTCATGACCGTCTAAGGTTTGTCGTCACGTCCCATCTCGAGGGTCGGCGGCAGCGCAAGTTTTTCGCTACGAAACGAGAAGCTGAGACGTACGCGGAGATCCAAGGAAGTTGAACTGCTCAACCAAGGTACGGAAGGGACGACTTTCTCGACAGAACTGCGTGTACTGGCACAACGCTCGGCCAATATTTTGCAGCCATTCGGGAAGACCGTGCTCGATGCCGCTGAATTCTACGCCGATTATCTGCGGTCCATGGAGAACAGTCGAACCGTCTCCACAGTGATCGGTGAACTGATCACCGCACGCGAGGAAGACGGACTGAGCGTCGATTATTTGAGCGATTTAAAGATCAAATTCCGTGGATTTTCGCAGAAGTTCGGTGGCCGCATAATTGCAGGGATCACTGCAAAAGAAATTTCGGATTGGGTGTGCGGCTTGAAAGTTGGTCCGGTCTCCAAAAACACGGTACGAAGCAGGCTTGCAACGTTGTTCAGTTCTGCAAAGAAGGCAGGTTACACGAAAGCAAATCCGATTGCTGATGTCGAGCGGGCAAAGGAGCGTGAAACGGAGGTGGGAATCCTCACGGTGGCCGAAGCCATTAGCTTGTTGGAAAATGCGAAGGTTGAGACCTTACCTTTTTGGGCCATCGGAGCATTTGCTGGTCTGCGTAGCGCAGAAGTTGAGCGGCTTGAATGGCACGACATCGATTTCGACGACGGCCTGATTGAGGTAAAAGCGTCGAAAGCCAAACCTGCCCCCCGAAGACTGGTCACAATGTTGCCAAATTTGAGGGCATGGCTGGCACCATATAGAAACTACAGGGGCATGATTTGCCCAATTGGTCTTCGCAAAAAGCTGGAAGCTGACCGAAAACGAGCTGGCTTACTGAAAGAATGGCCATCAAATGCTCTGAGGCATTCGTTCGGCTCGTACCACCTATCAGAATTCAAGACTGCAGCGGCACTGGCTCTTCAAATGGGGGTGGTGCTAAACTTGGTGTTGCAAACACCAGCGGGGATCGGCCCATCACAAGATGCAGGCTCCCGAAACGGGTGATTCGGAAAACAACACCGAGTTCATCACTACCATTTTGTGAAATATCGGCTGCATCCAATTCCATCTGCTTCTATTGCGATGAATGCGAGCATGTCGGCAATGGTCCAATTACTTACAATTCGCCATCGTTCTTTACGGATTTCACCGTGTCGAGCCATGAACAGTCCGTGATTATAAAGTGCATCAAGAACGTCTTCATCGGACGCTATGTGTCTTTGACGCAGCGAAAGATGGAGGAGTTTTTCCACAACGATGCCAACTTTGTTCGAGCAACGCCGGGATATTTTGCGAAGGAAGTAGCGACAGTTTGAAGGGAAACGTAGGGAGTTTAAAGAATAGGTGCGATGTTCCACTTTCGCCAAAGCTTTGAACTCCTTACGCCATCCGCAAACGCACCAGAATCGCCTATAAGTCCTCGTAATCATGTTCGAGTGTCACCACCGCCAGCGAGCAGAATCAACGCACCTTGAGCTTCCTGAACAAAACGACTTTGTAAAGCAGCATGGTGAACAATCACCTCAGAATGTTTCCAGTCTTTCGATCATGGATGTACCGCTGAGGTATCTGCAACTTGACCTCCATCACAACAAAAGCTTTACGTTCATTATCGTTTGTTTAAGCTCATGGGATGAAGAAAAACCTAGGGGGTCGATTGTTATGCACTTTGGGCATATTCGTCCTCTTTGCGGGTATTGCTTTTTTGTTGATGCGTCCCAAATCTTTGCGTGCACCTCGAATGGAAGTTCTGGTGTTAGATGGGCAAACACGCGATCCGGTGGCAGGTGCCAGCGTGCGAGTCGATGCCAAGGTTGAGAAAGCTCACACGTGGTTTCATGGGACCGACACGCAGGTGATCCATTCCTATACCTCCGTAACCGATACCGGAGGACGCTTTGTGTCTCCTGCGTGGGGACCAATCAGGATTCCCGCTGGCTGGCACGATGAAACGTCGTTCAGTCCTGCCGTCACCGTTGAAAAAGAAGGGTATGAATCACATCATTATGGCAGTGGCGGGGGACGGTATGGTACGGATTGGACTGGGACGATTGCTTTGAAGGCCGAGTGGAACCGGAGTTCGATCTTGCTCTTTAAAGCGGTTTTCAGTTGCATGTGACCATTATACGGGCGGGTAGCCGGCATGTT